>NZ_CAKLBV010000071.1 GCF_920984675.1 Methylobacterium sp. Leaf118 | reverse complement strand
GGCTGACCGGGCGTGAGCGCGCCGGGGCGGCCGGCCTGTTGCGGGTTCGGCTGCGCCGGCCAGGGGCCGCCCGGCATGGTCCCCATCGGCCCGGGGCGAGGGCCCGTTCCGGAGAGTCCGGAGGCACTGCCGGGCATCCCGCCGGGATTGGCGCCCGGATTCGGGCCGCGCAGAGCCGCCTTCTGGGCGACCGCGGGCGGCAGGGCGACGCGGGCCGCGGCGGCACCGAGCGCAGCGCCTGCCACGGCGCCCGCACCGATGGCGAGGCCGGGCGAGAGCGCCGGTGCCGCCTCGGGATCGCGGGCATAGGCGGCGTTGCGCTCGTTGATGGTGTTGATGACCGTGACGTTGTGGATGTTCTGGTAGATCACGTTGTTGGGCGGCGGCGCCACGTAGGCGGGCGCGCTGACATAGGTCGGCACCGGCACGAAGTCGGGTGTCGGCAGGGCGTAGTAGACGGGCGGCGGCGGCGGCGGCGCGAGCTCGACGAGGTAGGCCGGCGGCGGCGGCAGGAAGAACGGCGGCGGCGGGGGCGGCGGCGCCAGCGCGTAGATCGGATCGTCCAGGTAGAGCGCGGGCCGCGCGACGTAGACGATCTCCTCCGGCGGGGGCGGGGGCACGTCGTAGCTGATGGCGGCGAAGCGCGGCGGCGGCTCGAGGGCCGCCGCGAGCTGGCGCAGGCGGCGGCGCGCATCCCAGGCATGGGGGCCGCGGGGATACCGGTCGAGATAGGACCAGTAGGCGTCCCGGCTGTCGGCGGTCCAGGTCCGCCGCCACGTCACCGCCTCGCGGCGGGCGGCGATCAGGGCACGCACGCGCTTCGCCATGTCGTCGCGGGGATAGGCCTGGACGAATTCCTGGTAGCCGTCGATCGTGTCGCGCTGCAGGCAGACCGCGTAGGCGTCGCGGGCGCCGATTTCCTTGAGCGGCCGCGCGCGCAACGCCGCGACCTCTTCCGGCCGACCGACGGGGGGCGCGTCGGCGGCACGCTCGAAGAAGGCGAAGCGCGCCTCGATCCGCGAGGCGTGCCAGGGCACCTCCGCGCCCTTGGTGGTCTCGTCGACGCGCAGCCGCACCCGGTCGAAGACTTGCGCCGGCGCCAGCCCGCCCTCGCGGATCATCTCGACCAGCGCCTGGGCGTAGGCGCCGTACGGCCCCTTCTCGTCGGGGCCGACGGTGCCGGGGCTCGCGTTGAAGGCGACGAGCGAGCCGGGCTCGGCCTCGGTGAGCGCGAGGCCGCCGGCCAGCGGGTCGCCGGTCTTGGCGAAGGGCGCGGTGCGGGCGCCGTCGAGCACGACGAAGCGGGCGGTCATCGGCAGGGCGGCGAGCTGGCGGGTGTAGTCGGACAGGCGCAGGGCCCGCACCGGCACGTCGGCGGCGCTGGCGATCTTCGCGTCCACGGGGACGAAGTAGTTCTCGCCCCCGAGCTGCAGGCCGTAGCCCGCCAGATAGACGAAGGCGACCGTGTCCGGGCCCGAGGCCTCGGCCTTGTCGGTGAAGTCCCGCAGGGCCTTGCGCAGGGCGTCCTCGTCGAGGTCGCGGGCGCCGACCACGTCGAAGCCCGCGGCCTGGAGGGTCTGTGCGATGAGGCCGGCATCGTTGGCCGGGGTGGCGAGCGCGCCGGCCTCGTAGGCCGCGTTGCCCACCACGAGGGCGATGCGCTTCTGGCTGCGCGCCGGCTCCTGCGCCGAGGCCGACAGGCCGGGGGCGAGGCCGACGACCACACAGAGAAGGGCTGCGAGAAACCGTGACGACCAGGACATGGACGCATCTCCTGCCCGGTGGACGCTTCGCCCTCCGGGTCGCTGCCGCGTCATTGGAAACCCGCGGCTTGAATGCCCCCTGAACGCGAAGTTCGGCAATTTCGGGATGATCGGTCCGCCCTCAGCGAAACGTCCACACGCACGATGTCTTGATCTCGGCATCCTCCAGATCGCGGGTGACCGGGACCTGGTAGGTCGCGCGCGGCACGAGGCGGTCCTTCGGCAAGTAGGCCCGGCCCGGATCGCCGATGAAGATTGTCCGGCCGGCGGCATGCAGCCCCGCCAGCCAGTCGCCGACCGCCTGGCCCAGGTCGCGCTCGTAGAACACGTCGGCCGCGAGCACGCCGTCCGCGTCCCGCGCGGTCGCGCTTCCGATCAGGTTCTCGCCGGTGATCGCGATGCGGTCCGCGACCCCGTTCGCCGCCGCGTTGAGGGCGATCGCGTGGAGCGCGAAGGCGTCGAGGTCGCTCGCCAGGACCCGGGCCGCGCCGGCCCGCGCCGCCGCGATGGCGACGAGGCCCGAGCCCGAGGCGAAATCGATCACCGTGCGCCCCGCCACCGTCTCGGGATGGTCGAGGAGGTAGCGGGCGAGCGCCTGCCCCCCGGCCCAGGCGAAGGCCCAGAACGGCGGCGGCAGGCCGATCGCCTGCAACTCGTCCTCGGTCTTCTGCCAGAGGTCGGTCGCCTCGTCGGCGACATGCAGCACGATCTCCGGGGCGTGGGGGACCGGGCGCAGGCGGGTATGGGCGCGGATGAAGGCGAGGGGATCGCGGGCGAGGGACATGGTTCCAGCCCCATCGAGGTTCGGGAGAGTGTGATTGGCCCGGGCGGAGATCGGGCACAAGGCGAGAGTTCGGATCATCCGGCCGCGCCGGCTTCGAACCGCCGGACGTCCGAGACCGGAACGATGCACGCCTCGGCACCAACGGCGCGGTGCGGCTCAGCCGCCCGGAGGAATGGGACGAAGGCGTGCGCCTGAGCGAAGCCCGCAGGGGCGATCCGGTCTCCGACAGGCGTGGGGGGCTGAGCTTCGGATCGGCGCCCTGCATCACGCAGGGCGGAGAAGCTCCGTGTAGAGGCCGGCGACGGCCGCCGCGACCGCCTCCTCGGTGTAGCCACCCTCCAGAATCCGCGCCCGCGCTGCCGCCCCCATCCGGGCGACCCCCTCCGGATCGGCGGCGAGCCGCGTCAGCGCTGCCGCCAGCGCGCCGACATCGCCCGGCGGTACGAGAAGGCCCTCGACGCCGTCGCGCACCAGCGCGCGGCAGCCCGGCACGTCGCTCGTCAGCAGGGCGCGCCCGCAGGCGGCGGCTTCGAGCAGCGTGCGCGGCAGGCCCTCGCCGCCGCGCGAGGGCAGGCAGCCGACGTGATGGGCGGCGAAGGCCCCGGCCACGTCGCGGGTGGGGCCGTGCCACGTCACGCCGTCGCCCGTCCAGCCGCGCAGGGTCTCCTCGGGGATCGCCCGGCGGTTCGAGGGGTCGGGGGCGCCGTAGAGGGACAGCTGGACCGCCGCGCCGTCCGCGCGCGCCCGGCGCAACGCCTCCACCGCCACGTCGATGCCCTTCGACCACAGCATCCGCGCCACGATCGCGACCCGGAGCGGGGCGGGCGGCGGCAGCGGGCGCGGCGCGAACATCTCGGGGTCGACGCCCGCCCCGCCGACGAGGGTGACGGCGGTGTCGGACGGGTCGAGCCCGAGCGCCCGGGCATCGTCCGGGTTCTCGAACAGGAAGCGGGTGTCCCGGCTCGCCAGCGGCCCGCGGATCAGGCCCTTGAGGGCGAGCCGCGACAGGCGGCCGCTGGCGTCCTCGCGCGCACCCAGCAGGCCGAGGCCCGTCAGAGCGAAGACCCGGCGCGGAATCCCGGCCATCGCCGCCGCGGTGCCGCCGACGAGGATGCCGCGCAGCGCGATGCAATGGACGATGTCGGCCTTGAGGGCCTTCAGGATGCCGGCGAGCTGCCCCGCCGCGTAGCCCGCCGCCATCGGGTTCAGGCTCGAGCGCTCGGCGTCCAGCTCCATCACCCGGGCGCCGGTCGCCTCGATGACCGAGCGGTGGTCGCGCACCCGCGTCACCACCGCCACCGACAGGCCCATCGCCACCGCGGCGCGGGCCATGGGCAGGAAATGCGAGGCGAAGAACCAGTCCTCGGTCACCACGAAGACGAGGGTTTTGGCGGGGGCGGTGGGGCTCATCGCCAGGGCCATAGCACGGCGCGCCTCGGGCAAGGAGCCGCGCCTCCGGAACGGGGCGCCGCGCCGTCCGGTTGATGCCTCGCGGGCAGTCACGGGAGGGCGGCATGCTGTCGGACGAGGCCGGGGCCGGGATGGTCGAACCGCGCGAGGCCGCGCGGGAGGTGGGCCTGCGCTACGTGGACGACACCAAGCCCGGCCTGCGGCGCAAGCGCAGCGGCAAGGGGTTTCGCTATCTCGACGCGAAGGGCGCGCCGATCCGCAACGCGAAGGTGATCGAGCGGCTCAAGAGCCTCGCGATCCCGCCGGCCTATACCGACGTGTGGATCTGCCCGCATCCGAACGGCCATATCCAGGCGACCGGCCGCGACGAGAAGGGGCGCAAGCAGTACCGCTACCATCCCCGCTTCCGCGAGGCGCGGGAGGCCTCGAAGTTCCACCGCATCATGGCCTTCGCCGAGGCGCTGCCGGGCATCCGGCGCCACATCGACGCCGATATGGGCCGGCGCGGGCTGCCGCGGGAGAAGGTGCTCGCCACCGTCGTCCACCTGCTCGAGACGACGCTGATCCGCGTCGGCAACGACGATTACGCCCGCACCAACAAGAGCTACGGCCTCACCACCCTGCGCACCCCGCACGTGACGGTGGCGGGAGCCGAGATGCGCTTCCGCTTCAAGGGCAAGAGCGGCAAGGAATGGTCGGTCTCGGTGCGCGACCGGCGGGTCGCCCGCATCGTCAAGGCCTGCCAGGACCTGCCGGGCCAGGAGCTGTTCCAGTATATCGACGACGACGGCGCGCGCCGCGACGTCACCTCCTCCGACGTGAACGCGTATCTGCGCGCGATCACGGGCGAGGACTTCACCGCCAAGGATTTCCGGACCTGGGCCGGCACCGTCCTGGCGGCGCTGGCTTTGCGCGAGTTCGAGGCCTTCGATTCCGATGCCCGGGCCAAGAAGAACCTCCGCGCGGCGATCGAGAGCGTGGCGTCGCGCCTCGGCAATACGCCGACGATCTGCCGCAAATGCTACATCCACCCGGAAATCCTCGGCTGCTACCTCGAAGGCGGCCTGCTCCTCCAGATCAAGGACGCGGTCGAGGGCGAACTCACCGAGGCGCTCGACCGCCTGCGCCCCGAGGAGGCGGCGGTGCTGAGCCTGTTGCGGGGCCGCCTCGCGGGGGTCGCCGCCGCGGCCGAGACGCCGCCGCGCCAGACCGGGGGGCGCACGGGCCGGGTGACGAAGACGACGGGCACGCCGGCCAAGCGACGGGGCGGGACGAGCGCCTCGGCCGCTCGCTGACGGGATCGGGGCGCCTTCGCCCGGCCTTGACAGGCGGTGCGGGTTCTCTCATCCTCGCTGCAAGTATAAATTGCGGTCGCTCCGGATTGAGGGCGCCGCCCAGGGCGAGGACAACGTCGGCGCATGATCCGCTTCAGCCCTCCCCGTGGGCGTGCCGTCGCGTCACCTCGCCGTGGTGCGTCTTGGCCGAGGGTCGTGGGTGATTTGGCAACGGGCGGCACGGCGCCCGCCATGACCGCCGGTTAGAGCGTCGACATGGTCGATCTCATCCGGGGCGGCAATGCGCCGATCGCGACACGGACACCGCGCGCACGCGTCGTGTGGTCGGCGGACGGAGCGTCCGCGGCCGATCTCGACGTGTCCGCCTTCATCCTGCGCGGCGACGGCAAGGTCGGCGGCGATGCCGACATGGTCTTCTTCAACAATCCCGCGACCGAAGGCGTATCGCTGGGACCGCTCGCGGAGCGCGCGGGTGACGCCTTCGTGACCCATCTCGCCTTCGACCTGCCGGCGCTGGCCGACGCGGTCGAGCGGATCGCGGTGGCCGCGACGCTGCCGACGGGGGTGGCCTTCGCGGCGATGCCGTGGATCCGTCTCGTGATCGCGGACGGGGCGGAGACCATCACCTTCGACGGTCCGACCTCCGGCATGACGGAACAGGCGCTGATCCTCGGCGAGCTCTATCGCCGCAACGGCGCCTGGAAGGTCCGCGCGATCGGCCAGGGCTATGTGGGCGGCCTCGAACCGATGGCGAAGCGGTTTGGGGTGGACGTGGCCGCACCGGAGCCGCACGCTGCCCCGCCACCCCCGCCACCCCCGCCACCCCCGCCACCCCCGCCACCTCCGCCACCTCCGAAGCCCGTCAGCCTGTCCAAGATCTCGCTGACCAAGGAGGCGCCCAAGATCGACCTCGCGAAGAAGGCCGCGAGCTTCGGCGAGATCCGGCTGAATTTGAATTGGAACCGCGGCGGCCCGGCTCGGCGCTCCGGCGGCCTCGGCGGCCTATTCGGCGGCGGCACCCGCGCCTCCGCGATCGACCTCGACCTCGGCTGCCTCTACGAACTGACCGACGGCCGGAAGCGGGTCGTCCAGGCGCTCGGCAACGCCTTCGGCGCCTTTGAGGCCCCGCCCTACATCGAGCTCGCCGCCGACGATCGCACCGGCGCGAGCCTGGACGGCGAATGGATGCGGATCAACGGTCGCCATTGGTCGGAGATCCGGCGGGTGCTGGTCTTCGCCTCGATCTATGCGGGCGTGCCGAACTGGGCCGCGACCGACGGGGTCGCCACCATCCTGGTTCCCGACCAGCCGCCCGTGGAGGTCCGGCTCACGGACGGCCGGCCCGGCAAGAGCGCCTGCGCGATCGCCCTGATCGAGAACGTGAACGCCACGATGCGGATCACGCGCCTCGACACCTATTTCGAGGGCGTCTCGGCCCTGGACCGCGCCCATTCATGGGGCCTGCGCTGGGTCGCGGGCTCGAAGGACTGAGTACGGGGGCGGCCGGAGCCGTCGGCCGTTGCCTGGTTCGGCCAGAACGAACACATCGCGATCCGGCCGCGCACAGCGGCCGATCCCTCGGATTCTCCAGCGAAAGGACGAACATCATGGCGGTCAGTCTCTCGAAGGGCGGAAATGTCTCGCTCTCCAAAACGGCGCCGAGCATGACCAAGGCCCTGGTCGGCCTCGGCTGGGACCCCCGGAGCACCGACGGCGCCGCCTTCGATCTCGATGCCTCCGCCTTCCTGCTCGGCGCCTCGGGCAAGGTCGCGGGCGATGTCGATTTCGTCTTCTACAACAACCTCAAACACGCCTCCGGCTCGGTGACCCACCAGGGCGACAACCGGACCGGCGAGGGGGACGGCGACGACGAGAAGGTGCTGGTCGAACTCCCGACGGTTCCGGCCTCCGTCGACAAGATCGTCTTCGCCGTCACGATCCACGACGCGCAGAGCCGCAACCAGAATTTCGGACAGGTCGGCAAGGCGTTCATCCGCATCGTCGATGCGGCGACCAAGGCCGAGGTGGCCCGCTACGATCTCGCGGAGGATGCCTCGACCGAGACCGCGATGATCTTCGGCGAGCTCTATCGCAACGGCCCGGAATGGAAGTTTCGCGCGGTCGGACAGGGCTATGCTGGCGGACTCGGCGCGATGTGCCAGCAATTCGGCGTCAACGCCGGGTGACGCCGGACCGTGACCGTTGCCGGCTCCCGGGCGTCGGCGGCGGCCGGGTCCTGTAGCCGAACCGGCCGCCGGGCGACCGGGCGCGCCGGCGGCGCCTACGCCTTTCCCTGCACGATCACCCCGTACCAGCCCAGCCCGCGATAGGTCTCGTAGCCGGGGGTGCGGTGGAAGGCCGTGACCGACCCGGCGGCGTCGCGCAGGCTGCCGCTCTCGCGGGTGCCCGGATCGAACGGCAGCCGCTCGGAGAGAACGCCGCGCCGGTCCGAGGCCGCGAGGACCCTTCGCCCGGAATCGACGAGCAGGACGCGGGTGCGGGCGCGATCCGCCGCCGCGATGCGCACGCCCTCCACGATCGCTCGCGCCTGGGGCTCCCAGTCGAAATGGATCGCGAGCACGCCGTCATTCGCGCCGGATCGCTCGCGGATGGGGGCCGCGTAGGTCGCGACGACGGCCCCGTCGAGCAGCGGCTCCGCGCGCACCTCGCCCGCCAGATAGGCGTCGGCGTTCTGCTGCGCGAGCGCCGTGCGGAACCACGGCTCCCCCGCCACGCTGCGCCCGCGCAACGCCGGGTAGCGCTGCGGACGGCCGTTGGCCAGCAGGGTGCCGTCGCGGCCGCAGAGCCAGAGATCCAGATAGACCGTGTAGGCCGACAGGATCACCCCGAGGCGCTCCGTGGCATAGGCCGCGGCCGCCGCATCGGGACGCGCGGCGCAGGTCACCACCGACGGGTCGGTCGCCCACCAGCGCACGTCGCAGGTCCGTTCGTAGAGGTTGCGATCGATCAGTTCCACGGCGTTGAGCGCGAGGTCGGTCAGCCGCTCGCCCTGCGCGTCCTCGGACATGGCGTCGGCGGCGTGCTGAAGGTCGGCGATGCGCACGGAGAGCTGGGTCTCGAGCTCGCGCGCCAGGGTCTCGACCGCGGTCCCGATGGTCCGCACCTCCTGGGCCACCACCGAGAAGCCGCGTCCCTGCTCGCCGGCCCGGGCGGCCTCGATCAGCGCGTTGAGCGCCAGAATCTTGGTCTGGGCGGTGATCCGCTGGATGTGCCCGATCTTGTCCTGGGTCATGCGGCCGACCTCGGCGATGAGGGCGGGGATCGAGGCCAAGGGCGCGGGGGGCATTGCGCCGCCGTCGGTCGGCGAACGCGATAGGTGCAGGGCAGTCATCGATCGGCAGTCCTCCTGCGCGGAAGATTTGCCGATCGGGTTAAAATCCCGATAAAGACAGTCCAGATCGGGCTATACCGGTATTGACCGGATGGCCTAGTCCGACCAAACGCGCGCCTCAGAGCCGCGCCGCCTGCACGGCGTGGCGGGGCGTCGCCCGGGCCGGCTCGGTGTCGAGCACGGGGGCGAGCCCGAGCTGACGGGCCAGGGACACCAGATCCTTGAGGCGGCCGGTCTGGGTCTTGCGGCGCAGATTGAGCCGGTGGGTCTCGACCGTGCGCACGCTGAGCGACAGGCGGCGGGCGACCTCCTTGTTGCTGAAGCCGGCGCTGAGGAAGCGCAGCACCTCGGCCTCCCGCGGCGTCAGGCCGGCGGTGTCGGGGGCTCCCGTTCCCGCCTCCGCCCGCGGGGCCGGGGCGATCTCGCCGGCCAGGGCCAGGAGCGTCGCGCAGACCTCCCGGGCCGGGGTGCCGCGCCCGACGAAGGCATCGGCGCCGGCCTCGATCAGCTGGAACATCGTTCCCGCGTCGAGGGCGCGGAAGGTCACGAGGACCCGCATCCCCGGACGCCCGTCCTTGAGCGCCGCGATCCGGGCGCAGCCCTCCGCCGGCTCCGTCTCGTGCACGAAGACGAGCGCCACGATCGGGCGGTCGCCGGCGCGGTCAAGGTCGTCCTCGCCGATGGTGCGCAGGGCGGGGTCGTGCTCCAGGATGGCGCGCAAGGTCGCGTCCAATCCGGGAGGCTCGTCGACGATCAGAACCTCAACGGCGTCACTCATGCCGCTCCCCCTCCGTCCTGCCGCGATACGTGCGGCGGCGCTCGGGAGAGAAAGAACAAGAGTCGTTCCAGGCGTTTACGGCCCCTTAACCCCTCCGAATCGTGCATTCCCGGACAGGTCGCCGGGTCGCGCGACGGGCGGCGTTCCGTTTCGGGACGCGGGCGTCAGGCGATCCGGGCCAGGACGATATCGGTCATCGCCGAGACGACGCGGTTGCGGCCGCCGGTCTTGGCCTCGTAGAGGGCGATGTCGGCCCGCTTCAGCAGGCCCTCGACGGTCTCGCCCTCGCTCCACTCGCTGACGCCGAACGAGCAGGTGAGGCGCACCGGTCCCTTCAGGGAGCGGATGCGAAGGTCCGCCGCCTTCAGGCGCAGGCGGCCCGCGAAGCTCTCGGCCTCCGCGAGGTTGCGCCCCGGCAGCACCAGGGCGAATTCCTCGCCGCCCAGGCGCCCGGCGATGCCTTCGTCCGCGATCAGGGCGGCGATCCCCCGGATCGCCGCGTCGCCGACATCGTGGCCGTACTCGTCGTTGATGCGCTTGAAGTGGTCGATGTCGATGAGGATCGCGGCGAGCTGCCCGAACCCGCCCGCCCGCTGGGCCGCCTCCCGGGTGCGCTGGACGAAGGCCCGGCGGTTGAGGAGGCTGGTGAGGGAATCGGTGTCGGCGAGGCGGATCAGCTCGCTCTGCAGGGTCGTGAGGCGCTCGGCGGCGCGCAGGCGCGCCTGCAGCTCCTCGGCGCCCGGCGGCTTGTCGATGAAGTCGTCGGCGCCGCTGTCGAGCGCCTCGGCGAGGTTGCGGGCGTTCCGCACGGAGGACATCACGATGATCGAGAGCGGCCGGTTCGCCTCCGCCAGCAGGCGGGCCGACCAGCACAGTTCCAGGCCGCCGAGGGGGCGCACCTCCAGGCTGGTGATGAGAGCGCGGACCTTGGGATTGTCGGTGACGTAGGCGAGCGCCTCGGCGGAATCGGTGAATTGCGTGACGACGTGCCCCCGCGGTTCCAGCATGCCGGCGACCACCCGCAGGACGACCCGGCTGGAATCCACGATGACGATGTGCACGGCCGCTTCCCCCGATCTTGGAGGTCGATCGTGCACAAGACTGATTAACGGGCCGTCACAGGAGCCGGTCGGATGCGACAGGGGCCGGTCTCAGCGGGCCGGCACCCGGACGGACACGACCTGCGCGCCGCTGCGCTCGCCTGCTGCGTGGGCCGGGGCATCGCTCCAGCCGCCATTCCCGCTGCGTGAGACCACGCGGGCCTTGCGCCGCGGGGCGAGGCGGTCCTCCGCCAAGCCCTGCCGTTCGACGACGTAGAGGGCCGGGCGGGCGGCCGGCGCATCGCGGATGCCGGCGACCGTCGGGATCCCGTAGGTGCCGTAGCTCCAGGCCGGCGGCACGATCCGGCTCGGGCTCGGCACGCGGGTTAAGGGAGCCCCGATATAGGTGCCGTCGAGGGCATTGCCCGCGAAGCCGTAACCGGGGGCCGCGGAGACGGGTTCACCGTAGGACGCGGTCTGGGCGCTGGCGCCGGTGGCGGTGCCGACGACGAAGAGAGCGGCGAGGCCGAACGGGGAGCGGCGACGGAAGCTGAGACGCATGGGAACGAACTCCGGGGCGGGCGCGCCGGTCAAACGCGCGGGCACGAGCGATTCGAGGGGTCAAATCCTGCCCGCGATGCTCGTTCCGGAACGGCCCGTCTCGCCAGCGATGCAGAATGCTGATACGCGGGCGGTCGGGACGGGCCGGTCAGCGGCAGATCGTGACGCGCCGGACGATCCAGCCCTCGCTCTCGATCCAGAGGCGACGGCGCTGCGTGCTGCAATTGGTCGTCTCCTCCTCGGTTTCCGTCTCGGCGACGGGACGGATCTGGGCGGCCTCGGCCACCTGCTTGGTCGCCCGGTCCGGCGGCGGCGCGGCGAGCGCCGGCGCGGCGGCCATGCCGGCGAGGACAAGACCGAAGGCGGCCGCGGCAGTGAGATTCGTGATCATGATGGCCCTGCCCGCGCGCCCTCGCGGACGCGCTTTCTGTGCATTTGTGGGCGCCGGTCCGAACGCCTGATGGTCCGGCGCGCCGCGCATTTGCGGGATCAATCCGCAACGTGACCGTTGGGTTTCGCGGCCAACCGGAAAAACGGCAAAAATTTGTTCGATCGGCGCGGCTGCGTCGAGGTTCTGGCGCCCGATCGCCCCGCGACCGGGAGGCGCTTGCGGGCGAGCCGCAAACAGTTGTAGGGCGACGGGAATTCGAACACTTGGCGATCGTCGGCGACGCGACGGTCGCTGATCTTGTTCGGAATTCTTCTAAGCTGTCCTCTACATGAGGATCTGAGGTCGAGCGCTGGGATCATCAGGTCGGCCGGTCCTCGTTTCACGAGGCCGGGATGGGCCGTTCCAGCAGCGCGTCGGGAGTGGTCGGACATGGCGGACGGATCGACGTTCCTGCAGGCTTTCACCATCCTGTTCCGGGAGGGACTGGAGGCGATGCTGGTGATCGCGGCGCTCGCCGCCTTCCTGCGCCGCGCCGGCGCGGCGGACCGGGTCATGCCGGTCTATCTGGGGGCGCTCGCCGCCATCGGGGCCAGCCTCGTCGCCGCCTGGGTGTTCCAGATCTTCTACGACGGCCATCACAGCGACCTGTTCGAGGCGGTGATCATGCTCTCCGCCGCCGCGCTGATGTTCTACATGAGCGGTTGGCTGTTCCTCCGCCAGGATCCGAAGGCGTGGCAGGCCGACCTGAACCGGCTCGCCGAGCGGGCGCTCGGCGCCGGCACCGTGGTGTCGCTCGCCGGCATCGCCTTCCTGGCGGTGTTCCGCGAGGGCGCCGAGACCATCCTGTTCGTGCATGCCCTGGCCAAGGGCGGCAACGGCTTCGACGGCGCTCTGCTGGCCGGGCTCGCGGTCGCCGCCCTGGCCCTCGCGGCGCTGTTCGGGGCGATGCAGTGGCTCGCCTTCCGTCTGCCGCTCCGCCCCCTCTTCCTGGCGACCTCGGCGTTCCTGTTCTTCATGGGCCTGCGCATGGTCGGCGAGGCGTTCCAGGAGGTGCAGGAGCAGCAGCTCGTCTCCTACACCACCGAGGGCGTGCCGGCCTTCGTGTCCGAATGGGGTCTCAGCAACGGCAGTTGGGAAGCGCTCGGCACGCAGCTCGCGATCCTGCTCGTGGCGGTGGTCGCCGGCCTCCTCACCCTGCGGCGCCGGGGTGGTGCGGTCCGCGACGGCCGGCCGGTCTCCGCGGCCTCCTGACCGTCGATCCCGCGCCCGTCAGGGGGCTTCCCCCGAGGTGACGCTGATCATCGGCAGCGTCACCGCCATCGCGTCCGGCGCGCCGTTCGGGAAGGTCGGCAGGGTCGCCACCGCGAGGACGAGGGCGAGGGTGAGGACGAGCAGCGACGTCTCGACGCCGCGGTAGAGCTGTTCCATCGGACATCTCCCGGCCGGCGGGAGCGAATCGACCGCCGCACCCCGACAGGATCGGGGCGCGGCGGTATCCAAAGCGTCAACGCATGGGTCCGGCCCGGCCCGCCTCATACCAAATCCGGTTGATCCCTTCGGGATGGCGGATTTGGGCTTCGCTCAAACGCCGCGCGGGCTTGCCTGATACGGGCTCCGCTTTGATCAAGCGGAGCCCGTATCAGGCCCGCCCGGCCGGAACCATGGCGGCGAGGTCCCCGGCTGGCGGATGGGCGAGGCCCGCGGCGAGCATGGCTTCCAGCACCACGAGATCGGCTTCGGGGTCCGGCTCCCAGCCGCAGGCGCAGTGGCCGGTCGGACCGTGGGCGGCGGCGACCTGACGGTAGAGGGCGCCGACCGTGCGCGCGGCGGCCTCCAGCGCGGCCATGGCGGGCATCGGCTGCCGACCCATCACCTGCCAGAACGCCACCGTGAGGGCCCGTTCGAGGGTGGTCTGGGCGGCGCGCTCCGCCGCGTCGTGCGGGGTGGGGACGCGATGCCGGCTCACGCCGAGACCCTCCGGCGCGGGGTCGCGTCGCTGGGCTCCAGTCCGACCAGGGCCGCAAGGCCCGTCCGGCTGAGCCCGAGCGACGAGCCGTCCCACCACGCGCTGCGCAGCCCGTCGAGGAGCGTTTCGAAAGCATCCCCCGGGGCGGCGCCCCGGGGATCGGCCGACGGCCGGGCCGATCGGCGGCGGGACAGGGCGGGAAATATCAAGATCTGGGCCATGTACGGATGATGGCGCAGAAGATCGGCCGCAAGCAAGTCTTCGGAAAAACATTGGAAGTACTTTAAATTCAAGGGCGCGCTCGTGAAGCCACCCTTGATTTGGAAGAATTCAAGCCGCGCCGAAAAGGGCCCGCCGCCCGGCCGCTTGGCGGGCGGGGCCCGGCCGGCTACCGCACCGGATGGTCGAAGGCGGTCGTCGCAAACGGCTCGCGCTTCAGCGTGAAATGCCACCATTCCTGCGGATAGGGGCCGAAGCCCGCCCGAATCATCGCGGCGCGCAGGCGGTGGCGGTTGGCCCGCTGCGCCCCGCTCACCGTCGGCGAGTCCGTGGCCGAGGCCGGATCGAACCGGTCGAAGGGCGTGCCCATGTCGCGTTCGCGCCCGTCCGCGAGCCGGACCAGGGTCAGGTCGACGGTCGAGCCCCGGGAATGGGCCGAGCGCTCGGCGATGTAGCCGAGGCGGAACAGATCCCGCTTGTCGAGGTCGGGATAGTAGCGGGCCTTCATGCGCGCGTCGTCGGGGTCGCGGGCCCAGGCGGCGAAATCGGCCACCGCGCGGAGTGGGCGGTAGCAATCGAACACCTTGAGGCCGAGCCCCTCCGTCGCCAGCTCGGCCTGGGCGAGGGCCAGAGCCCGGGCGGCCTGCGGGGTCAGGAGGCAGCGCGGCGCCTCGTAGCCTGCGATCGGGCGGCCGACGAAATTGTCCGCGCCGGCATAGCGCATGTCGACGACGAGGCCCGGCACGGCGCCCGCGGCGTCGACGAACGGCTCCGATGCGGAGGCGCTGCCGGCGGGCAGCAGGGCGACGGTCAGGGCCGCGAGGCCGCGGCGCATCAGGCGGCCCATGCCGCCCGCTCCACGCCCGGTGCGACCCGGTGACGGATCTCGCCACGCCCGCCGCAGAGGGCCCGTCCGGTCATCGCCGCAGCGAACGCCGGGCTCGGGACAGACCGGGACGACAGGAGGTCGCGCAAGGAACCACCCTCACAGCCAATGGCGCAGGGCCAGCAGCGCCAGAACCAGGCCGCCGATGCCGGCCAGAAGCGAGGCCAGGACGTAGGCCAGGGCCGCGCCCCCCTCGCCTCGCTCGATCAGGGTGACGGTTTCGAGCGAGAAGGTCGAGAAGGTGGTGAAGCCGCCGAGCACGCCGGTGGCGAGGAACAGCCGCGCCTGCGGCGTCCCCCCGCGGAGCGCCATCCAGCCGGTGACGATCCCCATCAGCACCGAGCCGGCCACGTTGATCCCGAGCGTTCCCCACGGGAAGGCCGAGCCCAGGCGCAGGGCGACGAGGTTGACCCCGTGGCGCAGGACCCCGCCGAGGCCGGCGCCGAGGAAGACGAGCAGGGTGTTCACGCTTGGCTCCTGGGCAGGCTTGGCTCCTGGAACGGAGGGCACCGTGCCCGGTCCGTGCGGCGCCCCGGAATTGCACTCCCGGATCGCGCGCTTCGTTCCGGATCCCGGATCCGGGCGGCTTCGCGTCCGCTCCCGTGCCCCACCCCATGGTTGCGAGCGCCGACATCACCGGCCGGGCCGATGCCCTACGGCTTCACGCCATAGACGACGATGAACAGCTCGGACTGACGCTGCTCGATCTGCGCGAAGCCGGCCCGGGTGAGGTAGTTGACGAGTTCCTGCGGCGTCGAGGTCTTGCTCACGAAGGGCGGGCGATTCTCGGGCGCGAAGGAGAGCAGTTGCTCGAAGAAGGCCCAGCCCTCGTCATTGAGGGCGTTCACGTTGTCCACCAGCACGCGCCCGCCGGGCCGCAGCACGCGGAAGGCTTCGCGGATGTAGCGGTAACGCTCCCACTCCTCGAGGTGCATGAACACCACGGTGCAGTAGACGAGATCGACCGAGGCGTCCGGAATCGGCGCGAGGTCGTAGCCGTTGATCTCGACGGCCTCGACATTGGGCAGGTCCGCGAGGCGGCGGCGGATATGCCCGACCATGTTGGCGGAGACGTCGGCGCCGATCCAGCGGCGGCACTCGGGCGCCAGCACGGCCCCGACCCGGCCCACGCCCGCGCCGATCTCCAGGATGACGTCGTCGGGCCGCAAGCCGACGGTCTCCTCCAAGAGACGCTTCGTCTTGAGGCCGTGGCTGCGGTACATCCCCTCGTCGACGTAGCCGCTGACCGCCATCTTGGCGCTGTCCTCGGTCGCCGCCAGCGCCTCCCAGGTGCGCTTGTACTCGTGCCGGAACGGCGGCGGTGGGGGAGGGGGCAGCGGCTTCGCGAAGCGGCGTCGGATGTTTCGCAGAATGCGGCGCATGCCCCTCGTCCCGGCTCAGCCGGCCCTGTCAGCGCGCCCTCTTCGCAGCAAAGGCCCCGGGGGACAAGCGCGGCGGCCCGGGAGTGTGCGTTCCCGGGCCGCCATCGACATCGATGCCGTCGGCGGGTCAGTCCGCGCCGATGACCTTGTCGAGGGTGATCGGCAGGTGGCGGATGCGCTGGCCTGTGGCGTGGAAGACCGCGTTCCCGATCGCGGCGGCGACGCCGACGATGCCGATCTCGCCGAGCCCCTTCACCCCGAGGGGATTGGCCTTGTCCTCCTCGTCCACGAAGATCACCGCGATGTCGTGGATGTCGGCGTTCACCGGCACATGGTACTCGCCGAGGTTGTGGTTCATGAACCGGCCGATGCGGTGGTCGAGCATCGATTCCTCGTGCAGCGCCGAGCCGATGCCCATGACGATCCCGCCGAGGATCTGGCTGCGGGCGGTCTTGAGGTTGAGGATCTTGCCCGCCGCGATCGCCGAGACGATGCGGGTGCAGCGGATCTGCCCCAGCTCCTCGTCGATCTTCACTTCGGCGAAGATCGCCGAGTGGGTGTAGGCCTCGTAGTTCTGGGCGAAGTCCTTGTCGGGGCCGGCATCGCCGGTCGCCTCCAGCCGCTCCGTGCCGGTCGCCCGCAGCACCTCGGTCAGGGCGATGCCTGTGCCCGGATCGCCCGCGAGCTCGATGCGGCCGTTCGTGAAGACCACCCGCTCGAAATCGACGTTGGCGAGGACCGAGTTCTCCATGCCGCGTGCGAGCTTGAACGCCTGTTCGGCGATGGCGCGGCAGGCCTTCATCACGGCGGTGCCGGAGGAGGCCGCCGTCCACGAGCCGCCCGCGACCGGGGCCTGGGCGAGGCGGGTGTCCCCGAGCTTGGTCGTGACGTGCTCCATCGGCAGGCCCAGGGTGTCGGCGGCGATCTGGGTCAGGATCGTGTAGGTGCCGGTGCCGAGATCGCCCGTGGAATTGCCGACCTCCAGCCGTCCGTCCGCGCCGAGCACCGCATGGGCGCTCGACTGCATCATCATCGATTCCCAGATGCCGGTGGCCATGCCCCAGCCGACGAGTTCGCGGCCCTCGCGCATGGAGCGGGGGGCCGGATCGCGCCGGGCCCAGCCGAACCGCTCGGCGCCCTGGCGGAAGCAGTCCCTGAGCGCCTTGGAGCCGAACGGCTTGTCCTCGGTCGGGTCGCGCTCGGTGTAGTTCTTGAGCCGCAGGGCGATCGGGTCCTGCCCTGTGGCGTAGGCGAGCTCGTCCATCGCCGTCTCGATGGCGTAGACGCCGGTCACGGCGCCCGGCGCGCGCATGTCCCCCGGCGTCGGCGTGTCGAGCTTGGTCAGGCTGTAGGTGAGGGCGACGTTGTCGCATTCGTAGAGGACGCCCGACCAGTTGACGACGACCTCTTGGTAATCCTCGAACTGCGAGGTGCCCTGCACCGCGTCGTGCCGGAGCGCGGTGAGCTTGCCCGAGCGGTCAGCCCCGAGGGCGACGATCTGAACGGCCTCCGAGCGGTAGGTGAAGGACCACATCTGGTCGCGGGTCAGAGTCACCCGCACCGAGCGGCGCAGGTCCCGCGCCGCCAGCATCGCCAGGAACAGCTGATATTGCGGGCGCAGACCCGAGCCGAAGCCGCCGCCGAGATAGGGGTTCAGGACCCGCACCTGCTCCGGCTTCAGGCCGAAGGCGCTCGTGATGTAGTCATGGGTGTTCGAGACGCCCTGCACCTTGTCGTAGACCGTGTAGGTGCCGTCCTTCTCGACGATCACCGTGGAGGCATGCGGCTCCATCGGGTTGTGGTGCTCGTCCGCCATCCGGAACTCCGCCCCGACGCGGACCTCGGCCGCCTCGAGGGCCTTCGCCGCGTCGCCCCACGGCTCCGGCGGCGGCTTGATGCCGGCCCGCTTCATCGGCGGGTCGTAGGCGGCGTCGGCCTGCGCCGTGATGTCGGTGTGCGGGCGCTCCGTCGCGTAGGTGACCCGGACCAGAGCGGCGGCGTAGCGGGCGGTCTCGAAATCCTCCGCCACCACGAGGGCCACCGGCTGGCCGGAGAAGGCGATGCGGTCGCTCGCCAGCGCCTGGAACGGTGCCCCGGGGGGCGCCACGGCGTCCTGGTAATCCTCCGGCTTGGTGGAGGTCGCCGGGCGGTTCTCGTGGGTCAGGACCTTGAGGACGCCGGGCACGGCTTCGGCCGCGGCGGTGTCGATGCCGGTGATGCGCCCCTTGGCGATGGCGCTCGAGACGACGACCCCGTAGGCGAGGTCGAGGGCGGTGAACTCGCCGGCATATTTGGCAAGGCCCGTGACCTTGGCCGGGCCGTCGACGCGGCTGATGGCGCGGCCGACGAACCGGTCGTGGCCGGCCGCCGGGCTGAACTGGACGGTCATGGCGGCTCCTACTGGATGCGCTTGTCGGACTGGGACTGGGGCGTGCCCGCGGCGGCCTGTTCCAGGCCACGGACGATGGCGCGGCGCGCCAGCTCGATCTTGAAGCCGTTGGTCGATTGCGGCTTGGCTTCGGCGACGATCAGATCGGCGGCCGCCTGGAAGGTCTCCCGGGTCGCGGGCTTACCCTGGAGCAGGGCCTCGGCCTGCGCGTTGCGCCAGGGCTTGTGGGCGACGCCGCCGAGCGCGAGCCGCGCCGTGCGGATCGTGGTGCCGTCGAGCTCGAGTGCGGCGGCGACCGAGACGAGCGCGAAGGCGTAGGAGAGCCGGTCGCGCAGCTTCAAGTAGGTGTAGTGGGTCGCGAAGGCGGGGGGCGGCAGGTCGACCGCGACGATGATCTCGCCGGGCGCCAGCGTCGTGTCCCTGGCCGGATCGTCGCCGGGCAGACGGTGGAACTCCGCGAGCGGGATCGAACGCTCGCCCGAGGGCCCGCTGACCTGCACCACCGCCTCGAGGGCGGCGAGCGCCACGGCCATGTCCGAAGGGTGGGTCGCGATGCAATGCGCGCTCGCCCCGAAGATCGCGTGGATCCGGTTGACGCCGCCGATGGCACCGCAGCCGGAGCCCGGCTCGCGCTTGTTGCAGGGCGTGGCCGTGTCGTAGAAGTAGTAGCAGCGGGTGCGCTGCAGCAGGTTGCCGCCGGTCGAGGCGGCGTTGCGCAGTTGCGCCGTCGCTCCGGCCAGGATCGCGCTCGACAGGAGCGGGTAGCGCTCCCGGACCCTTGCATCGTAGGCGACCGTGGCGTTGGTCGCCAGCGCGCCGATGCGCAGGCCGCCGTCCCGCTCCTCGATCTGGCGCAGGGGCAGGCGGGTGATGTCGATGAGCCGGCCCGGCCGCTCGACATCGTATTTCATGAGGTCGATCAGGTTGGTGCCGCCGGCGATGAAGCGCGCCCCCGGATCGGCGCCGAGCGCCTGCACGGCCTCCGCCACAGTGTCCGGTCGGACGTAGTCGAAGCGGTTCATCGCGCGACCTCCTGCTGCATCACGTCCTCGATGGCGTCGACGATGTTGGTGTAGGCGCCGCAGCGGCAGAGGTTGCCGCTCATCGCCTCGCGGATCTCGTCGCGGGTCTTGGCGTGACCCTCGTTCATCAGGCCGACCGAGGAGCAGAGCTGGCCCGGCGTGCAGTAGCCGCACTGGAACGCGTCGTGCTCGACGAAGGCTTCCTGGATCGGGTGGAGGCTGTTGCGGCCCTCCGTCTGGGCGAGGCTCGCGAGGCCCTCGACCGTTGTGATCTCGGCCCCGTCCTGCATCACCGCGAGCGCCAGGCAGGCGTTGATGCGGGTGCCGTTCACCAGCACCGTGCAGGCGCCGCACTGGCCGTGATCGCAGCCCTTCTTGGTACCGGTGAGGTCGAGGCGCTCGCGCAGGAGGTCGAGGAGCGTGGTCCAGGGGGCCACCGCGATCTCGCGGCGGGCGCCGTTGATGGTCAGCGTGATGCCGATGGTCCCGACCGCGCCGGGCGAACCGCTGTCGATGAGCATGGTGGTGTCCGTGGCGAGGCGTCGCCCCGCGACGGCACGGGAAAGGGGATCTCCGGTGCCGGGGCAGGGGTCCGCGTCATGGGAGGGCGGGCTCGAGCCCGCGCCGGGTCATTTCCATAACCGTTCCAAGGTGGAGCCGTTCCGGGCGGTCGATCACGGGCTGGGCGCCGCCGTCCCGCCGCCGAGGGCTGGGGAGGGGGCCGATCCGGCCGCGCCCCAGCGACACGAGGCTTCCCGTGGGGGCGAGGCGGTGTTAGCTCCGCCCCTACAACCGCCCGCTCTCCACCGCTTCGAGGAGCCGCCATGTCCGAGACGCTCACGCCCGTCCTCAACGACATCGACCGCGACCTCGACAACGCCCTGGAGCGGCTGTTCGCGTGGCTGCGCATCGCCTCGATCTCGACCGATCCGGCCTATGCCGGCCAGTGCCGGACGGCGGCGTCCTGGCTCGAAGGCACGCTGACCGCCCTCGGCTTCGAGACCAGCGTGGAGGAGACCTCGCTGCACCCGGTCGTGCTGGCGCACCGCCCCAAGCCGGGCGCGCCGCACGTCCTGTTCTACGGCCATTACGACGTGCAGCCGGTCGACCCGATCGATCTTTGGACGACGAAGGAGCCCTTCGTGCCGCGTCTGGTCGAGGCGGATGGTACGAAAAGAATCGTGGCTCGTGGTGCGTCCGACGACAAGGGTCAGGTGATGACCTTCGTCGAGGCCTGCCGGGCGCATCTCGCCATGAACGGCGACCTGCCGGTCGGCGTCACCCTGCTGATCGAGGGGGCGGAGGAGAACGGCTCGCAGGGGCTGCCCGAATGGGTCGCGCAGAACCGCGAGCGCCTGAAGGCCGACGTGGCCCTCGTCTGCGACACCGGCATGTGGGACCGGCAGACGCCGCAGATCACGACCTCGCTGCGGGGCCTGGCCTATTTCGAGGTGAAGGTCACCTGCGCCGACCGCGACCTACATTCGGGTTTCTTCGGCGGTGCCGCCGCCAACCCGATCCACGTGCTCTCGAAAATCCTCGCCGCCTTGCACGACGAGGACGGGCGGGTGACCCTGCCGGGCTTCTACGACGGCGTGCGCGAGCCCCCGGCGGAGCTGCTGGAGCAGTGGCGCGGCCTCGGCCTCACCGCGGAAAAATTCCTGGGGCCGATCGGTCTGAAGGAGCCCGCGGGCGAGCGCGGCCGCCTGCCGATCGAGCTGATTCAGTCGCGCCCGGCCTGCGACGTCAACGGCATCATCGGCGGCTATACGGGGGAGGGGACCAAGACGGTCATCGCGTCCCAGGCCTCGGCCAAGGTCTCGTTCCGCCTCGTCGACGACCAGGACCCGGAACAGATCGCCGCGACCTTCGAGGCCTTCGTGCGCGCCCGCGTGCCTGCCGACTGCACGGTGGAGGTGATCTGCTACAAGGGCTCCCGCGCCGTCGCGCTCCCCTACGACATGCCGCAGCTCGACGCCGCCAAGCGCGCGCTCGCGGAGGAATGGGGTCGCGAGGCCGTGGCGGTCGGCACGGGCGGCTCGATCCCGATCGTCGGCGACTTCAAGCGCCTGCTCGGCCTCGACACGCTCCTGATCGGCTTCGGCCTGGACGACGACCGCATCCACTCGCCCAACGAGAAGTACGAGCTGGCGAGCTTCCACAAGGGCACCCGCTCCTGGGCGCGCATCCTCCAGGCCCTGGCGGATGCAAGGGGCTGAGCGGCGGCGATGCGGCCGATCGATGTTGCCCCGGATCGTCCCGGGTCCGGTGCCGTGTCGCGCGCCGTGACGGATCGGGCCCGGCCCTCGCCGTCAGGGCGCGACGGCGCCATCCGGCGCGTGACCGATCCGACGGCGCCGGCGCGCCCGGCCGGGTCGCGCGCCGCATGAGCCGCGATCCGACGCCGGGCCACTATTACGCGGGCAGAAATGGAACGGGCCTGCTCCGCTTCTCCCTCCCGTCCTCCCTGCCGATCCCCCTCGGGATCACGGCGCCGACGGGCGTGTCGCTCGCCTCCTGGGCCTTTGCCGGCTTGGAGGAGGAAGCGCGCGGCGGCCCCGTTTGCCTCCTCGCCCTCGACGGGATCCCGGACGGCCCGGTGACCCTCGCCACGCATTTTCGCGACCTCGCGATCCACCCCGAGCCCGCTCGGCCGGACGCGCTGGACGAGGCGGAGCGCAGGCTGCTCGCGCGGGCCTTGCTCTCGGCGGGGCCGGCCGGCCTCCCGGCCTTGGCGGGCCTGTTCCCGCTGATCGAGGCGGCCCTGTCGTCGTTGCCGATCGCGGAGGACGCGCACGCGCTGTCGCCCGGTGGCCCGGGCTACATGCTCACCGGCACCCTCGTGCCGCATGCCCTGCTCCTGTACGCCGAATCCGGCTGGAGCGGAGCCCGGGTCGCGACGGCCCGCCTCGGCTTCGCGGGCGGGGCGCGGATCGGCCTCGGGCTCGACGCCCCGCTCTGGGGCACGCGACCCGCGCGGGTCCGGGCGGCGATCGCCCTCAACACCCACGGCTTCACCCCGCTCGTCGTGGGGGCGGCATGATGGCGGATGCCCCCGCGATCCTCGTCCTCGCGCCGATGCCGGCCGCCCCGGCGAGCGCCGGCAACCGCCGTCGGCTCGTCGCCACCTGCGAGACGCTGATGCGCGGCGGCTTCTCGGTCGATCTCGCCTATTACGCCCACGAGGATCAGATCTATCGCCGCTTCGGCCAGCATCCGCCGACCGACCTTGCGGCGATGGCCGATCGGGTCCGGAACCTCTTCCTGATCGAGGCGCATGCGGTGATCCCGCTCAAGACGCGGGCGCCCTGCTTCGGCATCGATGAGTGGTGTCCGGATGAGGTCGGCGACTTCGTGGCCTGGTACGTGGCGCAGTTTCCCGACACCCGCGCCGTGCTGGCCAATTACATCTTCCTGTCCCGGGCCCTGGAGCGGGTGCCGTCGGGCGTCCTGAGGCTCATCGACACCCACGACCGGTTCAGCGGTCGCCAGACCCAGTACCGGCCCTTCCGCGCCGAGCCGAACTTCTTCTACACCGACGATGCCGGTGAGGCCGCGGGGCTCGCGCGGGCCGATATCGTCCTGGCGATCCAGGCGGGCGAGGCCCGCGCCTTCGCCGGTCTCGCCGCGGCGGAGGTTCTGCTGCTGCCCCCCGTCTTCCCCGCCGAGCGGGCCTTTTTGCCCGCCGAGCGGGCCTTCGCGCCGCCCGAGCGGGTCGCCCGCATCGGCTTCCTCGGCCATGGCAACGATCCGAACCTGTTCTCGATCGGCCGCTTCGCCCAGGCCTGGGGGCAGGGCTGGACGCCGGACCGGCCGGAACTCGTCATCGCCGGCGAGATCTGCCGCAGCCTGGAGGGGATCGACGGGCCAGGCGTGCGGCGGCTCGGCTATCTCGACCGGCTCTCGGATTTCTACGATCAGGCCGATCTCGTGGTGGCGCCGATGCTGATGGGATCGGGGCTCAAGATGAAGGTCGGCGAGGCCCTGTCCTATGGCCGGGCCGTGATCGGGACGGAGATCGGCCTGGAAGGGTTCGAGCCGGAGCATCCGGCTCATCGCTGCCGCGACGTCGAGGCCGTGAAGGCGGCGGTGCTCGCCGTCGTGGCGGATCGCGAGGCCCTGACCGGGCTCACGCGGGCGAGCGAGGCGCTGTTCGTCCGCTACGCCGCCGTCGCCGCGGCGGCGGAGGCCCGCCTGATCGCGCGCCTTCAGGCGCAGACTCCCCCCGCCGCCCGGGTGGAGGGCGGGCCCGCCGCCGCCCCGCAGGCGGCCCCCGCCGTCGCGCGCGTCACGGCCTCCGGCGGCGGCCTCGTCCTCACCGCCGAGCATTCCGCCCGTTCCCTGCCGGCCGCCGACCCCGATCTCGGCGTGCTCGTCGCCACCGAGCGTCGGCCCGGCGACGGCACCGCGGCCTCCTACCGGCCCGAGCGTCGGCGCTGGTTCGGGCGGGCCG
>NZ_CAKLBV010000070.1 GCF_920984675.1 Methylobacterium sp. Leaf118 | reverse complement strand
GCCCCGCTGCGGCCGACCGTGAGACGGCCCGGCGCAGGCCGGCCCGAGCCGCGGGCGGGCGCCTGAAGACGACCGCGGCGCTTCGGCGCGAGCGGGCACGGGCACGGGCAAGGGCACGGGCACCAGCACGGGGCGGATGCCGGAGCGGCATCGTGGCCCGGCCCGAACCGGGCGGCCTGTCCCCGGGTTTCGACCGGATTCGTCGGGCGATGCTGAGAGACTGCCGTGCCGCGCTTCTTCTTCGACATCGACGACGGCGCGCGCGGCGGGGCGGGCGATGCCACCTGCGTGGATCTCGACGACGCCGAGAGCGCCCGACGCGCGGCGATCGCGACCCTCGTCGACATCGCCCGGGAGAGCCTTCCCGACGGCGACCGGCAGGTGTTCCGGGCCTGCGTGCGCGACGAGGCTGGCCGTCTGATCTACGAGACCGCCTTGACCCTCGACGGCCATTGGGTTGCCTGAGGCGGGGAGGTCGCTATAACAGCGGCCCGCCTGCGCACAATCCGACAGATGTGCGTGCTGTACCAAATAGTTATCCGACCATGACGGCGTGAGGCCGGGGATGCGGCGCAAGGCGGGCCCCGGACGAGGGAGGGTGCATGTCCGCGGCTTCCGACACGGCTCTCGAAGCGCTGGTCCGCAAGCTGGAGACCCACACGGACCTCGACGCCGACGAGCGTCGGGCGCTCCTGAGCCTGCCGGCAACGATCCGGGTGTTCGAGGCAAGCCAGGACATCCTCCGCGACGGGGACCGGCCCCACCATTGCGCCCTGGTCGTGGACGGCTGGGTCTACCGCTACCAGACGCTGGCCGAGGGCCGCCGGCAGATCCTCTCGTTCCACCTGGCCGGGGACGTGCCCGATCTCCTGAGCGTGCATCTGGCCGTGCTCGATCACAGCCTCGCGGCCCTGACGACCTGTTCCGTCGCCCTGATTCCCCACGAGGCCATCCGCGCCGTGACGCATCGCCTCCCGGCCCTCGCCGACCGGCTGTGGCGGGAGACGCTGGTGGACGCCTCGATCTTCCGCGGCTGGGTCACGACCATGGGCCGCCGCTCCGCCTATGGCCGGATCGCGCATCTGTTCTGCGAGCTGTATCTGCGACAGGCGGCGATCGGCCTCGCGGAGGATGGGGCCTGTTCGATGCCCTTGCGCCAGACGCAGCTGGCCGACGCGACCGGCCTGACCACGGTCCATATCAGCCGGACGCTGAACGCCCTGCGGCGCGCCGGGCTGATCACGCTCCAGGATCGCCGGCTCGTCATCCACGATCTCGGACAGCTCATGAAGGCGGCCGAGTTCGACCGACGCTACCTGCACCTGCGGCCCGAGGCGGCGCCGTAAGCGCGCCCGCAGCCCGCGCCCGCGACGGACGCGGCACGCTTCCTTAACCGTAACCCGCAGGTTTCCCGCCCTCGAAGGAACCTCTTCACGTCTGCCGGACAGGGTCGGCCGGGGGCAGGAGGGGGTCGGACATGGGATTCTCGATCCCCACACTTCAATTCTCGGACGGCCTCGTCTTCGGCGCGTGCGCGGCGATCTTCCTCTGCAACGGCCTCCTGGACCGGCGCAAAACCCACCATTTCCTGTTCGCCGCCAGCTACGCGGTCTGCGCCGCGATGGCGGTGTGGTTCGTCGATTTCGGAGCTTACGGGAGCGTCTGGTCGCCGCTCGGATGGTCGATGGCCGGCGCGCTCTTCTGGATCGGGTTGCGCCTGTTCGACGGACGCCCGGCGGTGACGCGGCCGATGCTCGCCTTGTTCGTCCTGCCCACGGCGACCCATCTCGGGCTCACGCTGGCCGGCGCCGACGCGATCGCGGTCAATGCCGGCGCCACCCTCGCCTACGCCGTCCACGAATCCGGCAATGCCTATTACGTCTTCCGGCACACCCCGCCGCGATCGCCGCTCCACCGGCTGATCGGCGGGGCCCTGCTCGCCATCGCCGTCGCGATCGCCCTGCCGCTGCTGCCGCTCGGCGAGACCGTCGCCCGCCTGGCCATCGTCGGCATCTTCGTCGTCGATCAGGTCAGCTCCATCGTCCTGACGACCTCGATCCTCGCCCTGGAGGCCGCGCGGGCGCAGGCCGTCGTCGAGCGGATAGCCCGGACGGATGCCCTGACCGGTGCGCTCAACCGGCAGGGCCTCGCCCAGGCCAGCGCGACCGTGGGGACGGCCGGAATCATCGTGGCCGACCTCGACCACTTCAAAGCGATCAACGACCGCTTCGGCCATGCCGGCGGCGACGCGGTGCTGCAGGAATTCGCCCGCCGCGCCGGGGCGCTGCTCCCCCCGGGCGGCCTTCTGGCGCGGCTCGGCGGCGAGGAGTTCGGGATCGTCCTCCCCGACGGCAGCCCCCCCGCGACCGCCTATCTCGCCGAGCGCCTGCGCCACGCGGTCGGCAGCCGCCCGGTCCCCTGGAAGGATGCCGCGATCCCGATCACGGTGAGCGTCGGCGTCGCCCTGCGCCCTCCGGGCGAGGCGCTGCACGTGGCCCTGGACCGCGCCGACCGGGCGCTCTACGCGGCCAAGAGCGAGGGCCGCAACCGGGTCCGGGTCGCCTGAGCCTGCGATCCCCTGCGGCGGCGCCCCACCCCCATTCTCTCTCCCCCTCCCCCGCCCCGATGCTGTAAGCGGGCGCCATGACCGTCCACTTCATCGGCGCCGGCCCGGGTGCGGCCGACCTCATCACCGTGCGCGGGCGCGACCGCGTCGCCGCCTGCCCGGTCTGCCTCTACGCGGGCTCGCTCGTCGCCCCCGAGATCCTGTCCTGGTGCCCGCCCGGGGCGCGCATCGTCGACACCGCCCCCCTCGACCTCGACGCGATCGTGGCGGAGATGCAGGCGGCCCATGCGCGCGGGCAGGACGTGGCGCGGCTGCATTCGGGCGACCTCTCGATCTGGAGCGCGCTGGCCGAGCAGACCCGCCGGCTCGACGCCCTCGCCATCCCCTACACGGTCACGCCGGGCGTGCCCTCCTTCGCCGCCGCCGCCGCCGTGCTGCGGCGCGAGTTGACCGTGCCGGGGCTGGCACAGTCGCTCGTTCTGACCCGCACCTCCGGCCGGGCGAGCCCGATGCCCGAGCGCGAGACCCTCGCGGCCTTCGCGGCGACGGGCGCGACCCTGGCGCTGCATCTCTCGATCCACGTCGTGGAAGCGGTCGCCACCGAACTCGTCCCCTTCTACGGGGCGGAGTGCCCCGCCGCGATCGTGTTCCGCGCCACCTGGCCCGACGAGCGGGTCCTGACCGGTCCCCTCGCCTCGCTCCCCGCGCGCGTCCGCGCGGAGCGGATCGAGCGCACCGCGCTGATCCTGGTCGGGCCGGCCCTCGACCCGGCGGATTTCCGCGAGAGCGCCCTCTACGCGCCGGACTACGACCGCCGCTTCCGCCCCCGCGGGGCGGTCGGCGCACCGGGGGAGGCCGCGGGCGCCCCGAACGGAGAGAGCGCATGAGCGCCCCCGGCCTCGTCGTCGCGGCCCCACGCTCGGGCTCCGGCAAGACCACGGTGACCCTCGCCCTGATGCGGGCCTTGCGGCGGCGCGGAGTGGCGGTGCGCGGCGCCAAATGCGGGCCGGACTACATCGATCCCGCCTTCCACGCGGCGGCCACCGGCCATCCCAGCCTCAACCTCGACAGTTTCGCGATGCCCGACGCCCTGCTCGACGCCTGCGCCGGGCTGGCCTCCCGGGAGGCCGGGCTCGTCGTCGCCGAGGGCTCGATGGGCCTGCATGACGGGATCGTGGCCGGCGAAGGCCGCACGGGGGCCAATGCCGACATCGCCGCGCGCTACGGCTGGCCGGTGCTGCTCGTGCTCGACGTCTCCGGCGCCGCGCAATCGGCCGCCGCGGTGGCGCTCGGCTGCGCCGCCTACGATCCGCGGATTCGCGTGGCGGGCGTCGTGCTCAACAAAGTGGCGAGCCCGCGCCACCGCCGCCTCGTCGAGGCGGGCCTCCGCCGGATCGGGATGCCGCTGCTCGGGGCGTTTCCCCGCGAGGCCGGGCTCGTCCTGCCCGAGCGGCATCTCGGCCTCGTCCAGGCGGGCGAGACCGCCGACCTGGAGGCGCGCCTCGACCGCCTCGCCGACCTCGCGGAGGCCTCGCTCGACCTCGACGCGATTCGCGCCGCCGCGGGCGGGGGCGTCTACCCCGGCGCCGGGGCCCTGCCGCGGCCGCCGGCCCAGCGGATCGCGGTGGCGCGGGACGCGGCCTTCTCGTTTCTCTATCCGCACATGCTGGCGGGCTGGCACGCGGCGGGCGCCGAGATCGTGCCGTTCTCGCCCCTCGCCGACGAGGCGCCGGAGGCGACCTGCGGGGCCTGCTGGCTCCCGGGGGGCTATCCGGAGCTGCATGCCGGCCGTCTTGGGGCGGCGGAGCGCTTCCGCGAGGGCCTGCGCGCCTTCGCGCGCACCCGCCCGGTGCATGGCGAGTGCGGCGGCTACATGGTACTGGGCGAGAGCCTGGAGGACGCCGACGGCGTGACCCACCCGATGGTCGGGCTCCTGCCGGTGGCGACCTCCTACGCCAAGCGCCGGCTCCATCTCGGCTACCGGGTGGCGCGGCTCCTGGACGGCGGCCTGCTCGGCCCGGCGGGCGCGCGCCTGATCGGCCACGAGTTTCACTACGCGAGCGAGCTGACGCCGGCGCCCGGCGCGGAGAACGCGCTGGCGCAGGTGACGGACGCGGAAGGCCAGCCGCTCGGCTTCGCCGGCCATCGCCGGGAGCGGGTCACGGGCAGCTTCTTCCACCTCATCGCCGAGGCGGAGGGCGGCTAGGGCGCTCGCCGCCGAAGGGGATGCCGGTCCGGCTCAGGAAAGCGCGACACAACCAAGGCTGAGAGCCGTGCAAGGCTGAGAGCCGTGCTCACGGTTCGCCGTGGTGGGGCACGGCTCTCGGGCTCAGCCTTCAGCAGAATCCCGGCGCGCCGACGGATCGGGCCTCGGGCGCCCGGATTCCGGGCCGAGGTCCTCGTCTCGGGGAGGCGGCGCTCGCCCCGGTCCGGGGCGGAGGGCGGTCTCAGGCGTCGAGGGGCGCGTCTTTCTTGCGGTCGAGGCGGGCGGCGCTGCGCACGATCGCCAGGATCTCACGGCGAAGCTGGTCGTCCTCGATGGCGGCGAAGGCGCGCAGCAGATCGACGGCCCCGTGGGCGCGCAGGAAGCCGAACACCTCGGCCTGCTCCTGGGCGCCGGGCCCGTCGGTCTCGTCGAAGAAGGCGGAGACCGGAACCTCGAGGAGACGGGCGATCTCGCGCAGGCGCCCGGCGCCGACACGGTTCTGGCCCTTCTCGTATTTTTGGACCTGCTGGAAGGTCACGCCGACGGCGGTTCCCAGAGCGGTCTGGCTCAGGCCTCGCGCCTTGCGCAGGGCCGTGATCCGGAGGCCAACGAGACGGTCAACATCGGTTGTCTGTTTGGGCATCATCTTACGGTAGGGTCCCTGACACACTCGCCGGCCGGCCCAAGGACCTCAGGCTGGCCGCGATCTGGCTACCGCCAGCGAATTCGTGCGCCCCGGCCCGCTTCTGCACCGCCGGGCAGGCCGGGTTCGGAAGTCGGGAGACAGTCGTTTCGCCGTGGCGCAGCCTGGGGCTAGCTTCACCATGAGATGCATGCTGAATGCAAGGGCCTCATTGCTGGTGGACGAGTGTTTTCAGCAATGACCACTATTATGTTCACGCAATGTTCTTGTGCGGATATCGTAAGAATCCAACCAAGTTCGCTGGGTGCACGCAGCGGGTCTCACGCCGCGGCGATGCACCGCCACCGGCCTCTCCGGCCCCGACTTCAGCCGGCGGCGAAAACTACGTAGGGTCGAGAACCGCGGTGGCCAGACGGCGCCGCCAGGACGGATCGGGAGCTGATCGAGCATGTTCATCGCGATGAACCGCTTCAAGGTGGTCAAGGACTCGGCGGGGGATTTCGAGCAGGTCTGGCTCGGGCGCGACAGCCATCTCGGCGAGATGGAGGGTTTCGTGGAGTTCCACCTGCTCAAGGGCCCCGAGGCGGAGGACCACATCCTCTACGCTTCGCACACCATCTGGCGCTCACGGGACGATTTCGAAGCGTGGACCCGCTCGGAGCAGTTCCGCAAGGCCCATGGACGGGTGCCGGGCACCAAGCCGCTCTATCTCGGCCACCCGCAATTCGAGGGCTTCGAGGCGATCCAGACGGTCGCGCACCCGGCCGCCGGCCAAGCGGCCTGACGGGCCGTTCCGGCCCGGCCCGGCGGCGCGCCCCCGCGCCCGTCGCGGCAGCGCCCGTCGCGGCAGCGCCCCTGCGCCCGTCGCGGCAGCGCCCCTAAAGGACCGCTCCGGACGGTCCGCGCGCGATGTCCCGCGATGTCCACAGGCCGCGCGCGCTGTTCCGGTTCCGGCACGCCCCGTTCGGTGTGCCATTTGCGCTGAAGATCCCGAGACCGGATGGGCGCGCCGAGAGGCGTCCCATTCCGGGACGGGACCGCCCGAGGCCGGCACCGCGGGCAGCATAGCGCGAGACACATGTTTCACGAGCGTCCTCCCCAGAACTACCAGCATCTCCCGCTGGCGCGGGCGCGCCGCGCCGTCTGGGCCGCGCTGCTGCCCCGGCGCACCCGCACGGCGGCCCGCTTCGGCATCTCGGCGGCGCTGCTGGCCGCCGATCTCCTCGCCATCGTCGCGATGGGCTACGCGGTGGACGTGGCCTATTACGCCTACGGCTCCGGCGGCGCGCTGATCCCCGTCTCGGCCAGCCGCAACCTGCAGACGGCCGGCCTTCTCGCCCTGATCGTGCTGCTGACCAACCTCGCCCGCGGCGAGTACAGCATCGAGCGCAGCCTCTCGCGCACGCCGCATCTGCGGCGCACCGCGACCCTGTGGCTCCTGGCCTGGGCGTTCGCCCTGGTGATCGGCTTCGCCACCAAGATCACCACCGACTTCTCCCGCGTCGCCTCGGCGGTGTTCTTCGTCGTCGGCCTGCCGGCCACGCTCCTGGTGCGGGCCGGGATGGTCGCGCTGGTGCGCCGGCACGTGACGCCCGCCTCCTCCTCGGTGAGCCGGATCCACCTCGTCGGCTACGAGGAGGACATCGCCAATTTCTACGCCAACAACGATGTGGACGCCCTCGGGCTCAGGGTCGTCGGCACGAGCTACCTGCGCCGCTTCGATCCGAGCACGGGCGCCGCGAGCGCGGAGGCGCTGCTCGCCGAGGATCTCGACCTCGCCGTCTCGGTGGTGCGCTTCCTGCGGCCCGACGACGTGTTCGTGCTGGTGCCGTGGTCGAAGGCCGCCGACATCGAGCGCTGCATCGACGCCTTCCTGCGCGTTCCGGCCGCCCTGCACCTGCGGCCGGGCACGATGATGGACCGCTTTCCCGACCTGCAGGTCGCCCGGGTCGGGCGGCTCGCGGGCATCAATATCGGCCGCCGGCCGCTCTCGGCGGGCGAGGTCCTGCTCAAGCGCGTCTTCGACGTCGTGCTCGCCGGGATCGGGCTGGTGCTGCTCGCGCCCCTGTTCCTCACCGTCGCCGTGATGATCAAGATCGACAGCCCCGGCCCGGTCTTCTTCCGGCAGCGCCGCTACGGCTTCAACCAAGAGGCCTTCGGGGTCTTCAAGTTCCGCAGCATGAAGGTCACGCCCGACGGCCCGTTCCGCCAGGCCTCCCGCGACGACGACCGCATCACCCGCGTCGGGGCGCTCCTGCGCCGGACCAATGTCGACGAGCTCCCCCAGCTCCTCAACGTGCTCATGGGCGACATGTCGCTGGTCGGCCCCCGCCCGCACGCCCTCGCCCACGACCGCAGCTTCGAGCGGCGGATCGCCCTCTATGCCCGGCGCCACAACGTGAAGCCCGGGATCACCGGCTGGGCCCAGGTCAACGGGTTTCGGGGCGAGACCCGCACCGACGCGGCCATGGAGGCCCGCGTGCAGGCCGACCTGCACTACATCGACAATTGGTCGCTCTGGCTCGACATCACGATCATCATCCAGACCGTGATTTCGCCGCGGGCCTACCGCAACGCGTTCTGATCCTTGGCGATAGAGACGACCGATGCGGGTCATCCCGGGGTCCGCGTCGCGGCCCCGGAATGATGGCGGGGATGGATCGGCCGTGATCGGCGAGACCGTCAGCCCGGATCCGGCCCCTCGGGCGCGCCGCGCCCGCGGCAGGCGCCGCATTCGCCCTCGACCTCCAGGATGCGGCTGGTCGGCGTGAAGCCGGCGCTGGCCAGGGTCCGGTCGAGCGCGCTCTCCACGGCGGGCGCCGTCATCTCGTCGATGCCGCCGCAGGTGCGGCAGATCAGGAAGACGAGGCCCGCCCCCTCGCCGTGGTCGTGCCCGCAGGAGACGAAGGCGTTGCGGCTGGAGATGCGGTGGACGAGGCCCTGCTCGGTCAGGAAATCGAGCGCCCGGTAGACCGAGACCGCCGCGACCCGGCGCCCCCGCCCGCTCATCCGCTCGGCGATGTCGTAGGCGCCCATCGGGCGCCCCTCGGCGGCCACCACGCCGAGCACGTCGCGGCGCAGGGGCGTGAATTGCAGGCCGCGGTCCCGGCAGAGCCGCTCGGCCCGCTCGGTCGCGCCCTCGGCGCAGGCGCCGTGGGCATGGTGGTGGTGGCCGGGGAGCGCCTCGTCCCCGTGGTCGTGACCCTGCTGCGCGTGTCCGCGCATCCCGGCCTCCCCGCCCTGCGCCGATTGAACTCGGCCCGTGTTACAGTGTATCAGCCGCCCCAAGATAGGCGCCTGTCCGCGATCGGGCAACGACGGCCCGCGCCGTCCCGGGCGCCCGTGCCCGTCTTCCCCTGCGCGATCCTCGGAGCCCCCCATGACCCGTGCCGGCGGGACCGTCCGTCTCCCGCGCCGCTCCCTGTTCCGCAGCGGGGCGCCCGCGCGGCTCGCCGCGGCGCTGATCCTGTCGGCGCTGCTCTGGATCGTGATCCTGTGGGCGAGGGCCGCGTGAAACCGGGCGAGATCCGCTTCCGGGGCCTGACGCTGGGCTACGACCGGCATCCAGCGGTTCACCATCTCGACGGCACGGTGCCCCACGGCGACCTCCTGGCGCTGGTCGGCCCGAACGGGGCCGGCAAATCGACGCTGCTCAAGGGCATCGTCGGCGAGGTCCGCGCCCTCGACGGGGCGATCGCGACCGGAACCCGGGCGGTCGCCTACCTGCCCCAGGCGACCGAGATCGACCGGAGCTTTCCGGTGAGCGTCCTCGACCTCGCCGCCATGGGCCTGTGGCGGCCCTTCGGGGCCTGGGCCAGCCTCGCCCGCCACCGGGAGCGCCTCCTCGCGGCGCTGGCCGCCGTCGGACTGACCGGCTTCGAGGACCGGCCGATCGGCACGCTCTCCGGCGGCCAATTCCAGCGGGCGCTGTTCGCCCGGCTGATCCTCCAGGACGCGCGCCTGATCCTGCTCGACGAGCCCTTCACCGGCGTCGACGAGCGCACCACTGCCGACCTGCTCGCCCTGATCCGCGGCTGGCACCGCGAGGGCCGCACCGTGGTCGCGGCCCTGCACGATCTGCATCAGGTGCGCGCCCATTTCCCCACCACCCTGGTCCTGGCCCGCCGGCCGATCGCCTGGGGGCCGACGCGGGAGGTGCTGACGCCGCCGGTGCTCGCCCGCGCGCTCGCCCTGTCGGAGGCCTGGGACGAGGCCGCCGCGATCTGCCGGCATGAGGGCGGACACGCGAGCGGGCATGAGGACGGGCACGGCAGTGCGGGGCATGGCGGTGCGGGGCATGGCGGTGCGGGGCACGGGTCGGCCGGCTTGCACGACCATCACGGCCCGGATCCGGCGCAGGACGCCCCTCACCGGCACGACCCTCGATCCCATGACCATGGGCCCCACCATCCTGCGGGCCATGTCCATTCGGATGATGGCCATTCGGGTCATGGCCATTCGGGCCACGACCATGCGGGCCACGACCATGCGGCCTCGGATCGTGCCGCCCCTGCCCCTGCCCATCATCCTGCCGGCACCGGAGCCGCCCCGTGACGTTCGCCGGCCTGTTCGATGTCCTGGTCGGCCCCTTCGTCGAGTTCGGCTTCATGCGCCGGGCCCTGGCGGGCTGCCTCGCCTTGTCCCTGTCGGCGCCGCCGCTCGGGGTGTTCCTGATGCTGCGCCGGATGAGCCTGATGAGCGAGGCGATGAGCCACGCCATTCTGCCCGGCGCCGCCGCGGGCTTCCTCGTCGCCGGCCTGTCTCTGCCGGCGATGACGCTGGGCGGCCTGATCGCCGGCCTCGCGGTGGCGCTCGCCGCCGGGCTCGTCACGCGCTCGACCGTCCTGAAGGAGGATGCGAGCCTCGCCGCCTTCTATCTGATCTCGCTGGCCGGCGGGGTGTTCCTCGTGTCCCTGCGCGGCTCGCAGGTCGATCTCCTGCACATCCTGTTCGGCACGGTGCTGGCCCTCGACGACGACGCCCTGACGCTGCTTGGCGGGATCGCCAGCCTGACGCTGGTGGCCCTCGCCGCCCTCTACCGGCCGCTGGTGATCGAATGCGTCGATCCCCTGTTCCTGCGCACCGTCGGGCGGGTCGGCGGGCCGGTCCACTCGGCCTTCCTGGCGCTCGTCGTCATCAACCTCGTCGGCGGGTTCCAGGCGCTCGGCACGCTGCTGGCGGTGGGCCTGATGCTGCTGCCGGCGATCGCCGCGCGGTTCTGGGCCGCCGACCTGTCGGGGCTGATCCCCGTGTCGATGCTGATCTCGATGCTGGCGAGCGTGACCGGCCTCCTCGTCTCCTATCACGCGGGCATCCGCCTCCCGACGGGGCCGGCGATCGTGCTGGCGGCGGGCGCGCTCTACCTCGTCTCCATGCTGCTGGGGCCGCGCGGTGGCCTGCTCCACCGCCTCGTCCGGCGCCGCCACCTGGAGGCGTAGAGCTTCGGCCCGAGGGGCGGAACCCGGCCCTCGCGAAACGCCGATGCGGCTCAGGATCTCAGCGACGCGCCGCGGATCCGGTTTCCCGGACATGCCGCTCGCCGCAGGGGCTTCGGGCGCTCAGACCCGTCGGCGATGCGGGTGCCTCATCGTCGATGGCCCCCGCGACGGCGGGGCGGCGACCGTCCGCCGGACGCCCGGACCAGGACCACCGGTCCGGGTCCGGGCCGCGTGGTCTCATACCCAATCCGGTTGATCCCTTCGGGATGGCGGATTTGGGCTTCGCTCAAACGCCGCGCGGGCTTGCCGGATACGGGCTCCGCTTTGATCAAGCGGAGCCTGGATCAAAGGTCGTTCCAGATCGCGAGGCTGAGATAGGGTCCGGCCCGGCCCGGCGCGCCGGCGGGGTCCTCGAACTGGCAGCCGGCCGAGAGGCGGAAGCGGGATTTGCCCAGGGCGAGATCGGTCGCGTGGAGGCCGATGCCCCATTTCCGGTAGCCGGTCCGGTCGGCATAGAGGGCGATCTCGGGCCCCAGATAGGCGCCCGACAAGGCATCGCCGCCGGACCACCCCCAGGACAGGCGGCCCCAGGCATCGCCGCGGGCCGAGCCCAGGATCAGCGTCGCGGTCGCCAGCGTCGTCGCGCTCGGCCGCGCCCAGACCTCGCCGTGCAGCCGCAGGCCCGCGCGCAGGGGCTGCACCCGCCCCGCCTCCGGGCCGGCGAGCATCTCGATGGAGGCCTCCGGGCCGACGAAGATCGCCACGCTCCCCCCGTCGCGGAGGAACTGGTAGCCGCCCAGGGCCGCGCCGAGGGCGGTGGTCCGGATCAGCACCGGCAGCCGCCCCCCGCCCTCGAGCCGCACGCCGCTGCCGACGCTCACCAGCGCAACGGGGCCGTCCCGGTCGAAACGGTCGAACGCGATCTTCGCGCCGCTGGTCGAGAAGGTCGAGGCGGCGGCCTCCAGACTGCTGAACAGGACGGCGTTCGGGCGCCACCGCTCGGCCGCCTCCTCGCCCCGGGCCGGCGCCGCGCCGCAGGTCAGAAGCGCGGCGATCAGACCCGGCCACCGGAACCCGGGACGCCCGACGGGCCGCCGGGCGTCTGCCCTCGGATCCGGTTTCCGCTCGGGGCTCTCCATCGATCGTCAGCGCAGCCGTGAAGGACGACCAAACCGTCGCTACAATCGCAGGATGCGTAAACAGTCTTCATCGATTTTTTTCCGAATTTTTCGCAGTTGATTACTCTAGATAACTGAAACTGGCGCTGATCAACTTCAAGATTGCATGGCCTGAAGGACGATCGTGGCCCCGTCGGCGCGGGTGCCCGGGCCGGGCCCGGAGTGGGGCGCTTGGCGCGCACCCCGGGTTGGGCTAGAGCCGCGCCTGTCCGAATCCAATGGCCGAGCCAGTTTGCCCCCCGCTGCGCGCACCTCTGACGTCCTCACCCTGCTGGCCAGCCAGGAGGGCGATCGACTGACGGTCGGCGACATCATCGCCGTGCTGCGCGATCGCGCCTTCGCACTGCTCGTGGTGCTGCTTGGTTTGCCCAACTGCCTGCCGATGCCGCCGCCGATCCCGCTGGTCTGCGGGCTGCTGCTCCTCGTGATCGCGGTCCAGATCGTGGCCGGGATGTCCTCGCCCTGGCTGCCGCGGCGGGTGCTCGGCCAGTCGGTCGCCCGCGAGACCGTGGCGAAGGCGGTGACCCGGGCGGTGCCGCTGCTCCAGCGCCTGGAGCGTTGGTCGAAGCCGCGCATGAGCATCTTCGAGACGGCGCTCGGCATGCGCGGAATGGGCGTGCTGCTGCTCGCCCTCGCCCTCGCCCTGATCGTGGCCCCGCCCTTCTTCGGCCAGATCCCGCTCGGTCTCGCCGTCTCGCTGATCGGCCTCGGCCTGGTCGAGCGCGACGGCCTCGTCGTCGCGATCGGCCTCGCCATCGGCGGCCTCGGCGTCGGCATCTCGATCGGCTTCGTCTACACCCTGTTCGCGAGCCTCATGAGCGCGCTGACCTGGCTCAGCCAGGCGATTCCCGGCCTGACCCTGTAGACGCCCGGTTCGGGGCCCGGCGCCTCAGCCCTTGGTGCGAAGGCGGGAGCGCCCGCCATCGACCCCGATCACCTGACCGGTGATGTAGCCGGCCTCCGGACCCACCAGGAAGGCGGCCAGGCCCGCCACGTCGTCCGGCTCGCCGAGGCGCTGGAGCGCGTGCATCCCGGCGATGCCGGCCGCCAGGGTCTCGTTGCGGGTGATGGATTCGGCGAGCGGCGTGCGGGTGAGCGACGGTGCCACGACGTTGACCCGGATCGACGGGGCGAGTTCGGCGGCGAGCGAGAGGGCGAGGCCTTCCACCGCCCCCTTCGCCATGGCGACCGAGGCGTGGTGCGAGAATCCCTGCGCCGCCGCGACCGTCGAGAACAGCACGACGCCCGCGCCCGCCGGCCCGGCCCCGGCCTTGAGCGCGGGCAAGGCGGCCTGCACGGCGAGGAAGGCCCCGAGGGCGTTGATGCGGAAATCCGTCTCGATCCGCCCCGGATCGAGCTTGGAGACCGGCGCCAGCTGGATGGTGCCGACGGCGTAGACGAGGCCGCCGAGGCGCCCGCCCGCTTCCGCCGCCACACGGGGGAACAGGCCCGGATCGGTCACGTCGCCGGCGGTGAAGCCGGTCTCGCCGAGGTCCGCCGCCGCCCGCTCCAGGCGGGCCGCATCGCGACCGACGAGGTGGAGCGGCACCCCGCGGGCCCGCAACGCCCGCGCCGTCGCGCCGCCGATGCCCCCGGTCCCCCCGTAGAGGACGACCTTCGCCCGACCGCTTGCCTGCTCGCTTGCCATGCAGCGCACCTTTCCCGACTTCACCTGACGCCCGGATCGGCTAGCTAAGGCGGGAGCGCCCGCCGTGGAGGCGGACGCCCACCCCGCCCGCGGCGCGGAAGGTCGCAGGCGGGCGGGGCGTGCGCGGGAACGAGACGGGACCGTCCGATGAAATTCGCCTTCGCCGGCATCGACTTCCTCGGCACCGTGTTCGACGGGCTGATCGAGGCGGGCTGGACGCCGGTCAAGCTGTTCACCCGGCCCTGCGACGGGATCTACGACCACAATGACGGGGTCGTGGCCCAGGCCCGGCGCCACCGCATCCCGATCCAGCTCTCGCGCCTCCTGCCCGACGACATCGAGCGGATGGCGCGGGAGCACGGGCGCGACCTCGCCCTCGTGGTCGCGGGCTATCCCTGGCTGGTCCGGGGCTGGCACGGGCGCCTGCGCTACGCGCTCAACATCCATCCCTCGCCCCTGCCGACGGGACGAGGCCCCTATCCGCTGTTCCGGGCGATCGCCGAAGGCTACGAGAGCTGGGGCGTCACCGCCCATGTCCTGGCCGAGCAGGGCTTCGACACCGGCGACATCCTGGCCCAGGACCTCTTCCCCGTGACGCCGCGGGAGAGCCACGAATCCCTGCTGGTCAAGTGCCAGATGGCGGCGCGCCGCCTCGCGCTGGGGCCGGTGGGACGTGACCTCCCCGAGCGCTGGCGCCGGCCGGAGCCGCAGGGCGACGGCTCGTACTGGCCGCGGGTGACCGATGCCGACCGCACCCTCGATTTCCGCCAGGACGTGGAGGCGGTGCTGCGCCGGGTGCGCGCCTTCGGCCGGATCGAGACCATCGCCCGGATCGGCGAGAACCGCGTCTACGTGGCCGAGGCCGAGGGCTGGCCGGAGGCCCATCGCCACGCGCCGGGCACGGTGGTGCATCGCCACCGCCGCCAGGTGGCGGTGGCCGCCCGCGATGGCTACGTGCTGCTGACCCGCTGGAGCCCGGTGCCCCTGTCCGAAGTGCCCCATCTCGGACGCTGAGGGGAGGGAGACCGATGCCGCCGATGCGCCGCAAGGCCGATCTGCCCCAGAAGCCGTGCGCCCAATGCGGGCGCCCCTTCGCATGGCGCAAGAAATGGGCGCGGGTCTGGGACGAGGTGCGCTACTGCTCCGACCGCTGCCGGGCGGAGGCCAAGCGCCACGCCGACACCGCCGGCCCACGATCGCCGGCCGCCTGAGGGCCGGAGACACGTCCCGGACCGCATCGGCCTTGCCCCGAGCGCCCGCGCGCCCCTCGGGGCGTGGTGCGCGGAGAGGCTTACGAGGCCTTCGCCTGCGCCGCCCGCGCCGCCCGGATCGTCTCCAGGCGTGCGACCAGCCGCTGCGCCAGACCGCGCCATGTCCGCGAGGCGACCTGCGCGATGGCGACGTCCCGCAGGCGGTTCAGACGGGCCCGGTCGGCGGCGAGCGCATGAAGGTGTTCGAGGGATTCGGCAACGCAGCGCTCCTGCGACACCACGAATCCGCTCACGCTGTGATCGATGGCCTCGGAGACGGCGCCGCACTCGGCGGCGATGGGCACCACGCCGAAGGCCATCGCCTCCAGCACCGTGAGCGGCAGCCCCTCGTAGCGCGACGGCAGGATCAGCACGTCCGCCCAGGCGTAGATCTCCGCGAGACCGGCATCGTCGTAGACGGGCGGCTCGATGATCGTCCTGAGCTGGGCGGTCACCGCGTCCCCGTTGGAAAGAACCGGCTTGCCGACGATCCGCAGCTCGAAACCGGGATCGCCGACGAGGCTCTCCGCGATCGCGTTGAGACGATCGAGCCCCTTCTGCGGATCGATCCGGCCGACATACAGAACCCGCAACGCGGCCCCGTCCCGCCCGCCAGCGCCGCCCCGCGCGGGTGGCACGGCGGGCCGCAAGGCGGGCGCGTTCGGCAGGGGCAGGAGTTTCGTCCGCGGAATGCCGAGACCGGCCATGTCGTGGGCGAGCATGTCGGAACAGGTCAGGACGAGATCGATCGCATGCTCGTAGGCGAGGGCGAGGGTCGGGTGCCCCCGGAACCCGCCGACCGCCGCCTTGTCGAAGAGGTGGAGATACGAGGCCGTCGTCACCTGATTGCGGCGAAGCCCGCTCAGGAGCGGGAGGATCTCGGCCGAGTGGCCGCTGACGACGAGTTCGAACGTGGAGAGGAAATTCGTGAACCCGCGCGCCCATTGCTCGTCGTGAATGGCCGGCAACCGTTCCCCCAGAAACGACTCGCCGTTCCAGGCCGATATCTTGCCGCGATAATCCACGATATAAATGTCGTCGAACGCCTCAGCGGCGTAATCCGCCCTGTGAATGGTCTCGGACCCGATCAGGATCAGGCTGGGACTGAAGCCCAGAGACCGCAATTCGCGGGCGAGGCAGAACGTCACCTTCTCGACGCCACCGAAATCGCAGTGCGGCAGTACGAAGGCCACCCGTCCCTGCTGCGGCGCGGCGATCGGCGGCGGCACGCTGTTCTCGAACTGCACCCGCGCGCGCAACAGCATATCGTCGAGGGGGCGAGAGCCCAGGAAAACATCATCGATGATGTTGTTGGGACGCCCCTTCATTTCGTGGCACCGCAGGTGCAAGCAGAACTGAACGAAATCCAGGACGGCCACGTTCTTGAGCTTGTCGATCGCGTGGCTCTTGGTGGGAAGCAGGAAGGTCAGCGATGCAACCCCGTATTCCGCACCATTCTGGGGCAGGCCCGTGATCCAGTGGTCGGTGTCGTCGGTCGCGATGGTGTGAAGCAGGTTCTGGTTGGTCGCCACGAGATGGGCGTCCTTCGAGAACGCCAATCCACGCCGGACGCCCATGACCGAGTCCTCGGAGGCGGCGAGCGTCACGCACACGAAGTTGTGGTTGGTGAGAGCCTGCTCGATCTCCATCGTGATCCACCGCAGGACGTTGCCCTGCCGGAGGACATCCATCACATCGCGGGTCGTGGTCAGGAGAGAGTGTCCGACCGAAACGAAGGTCGGCTCCCGGATCGTCTTCCAGACCCGCTGTTCGAATTCCCTCTTGCCGATCTTGCGGCCGCCGCGCTGAAGGTCGGTCGCCATCTCGATCTGGGCGTCGTCCGACAGGTAGACCGAGAAACGCGGAAGCTCGTCATGTTCGAGCGCAACGAACCGGTTGATCTGAAAGAGAGTCCGGTGCTTGCTGCGCAGGTAGAGGCGGATCTGCGCATCGGAGCGCCCGGAATCGGCCAGCATGCTCTCGGCGCGCTTGCGATAGGACAGGCCGAGGCTGGGGAGATGCCGGCCTCGAAACCCCCGTTCGATGGCCGACAGCCAGAAGTCCCAGTCCTCGTAACCCAGGCGCATGGTTTCGTCGAACCGGAGCCCGGTTTCGATCATCCGCCGTCGAATGAGACTGCCGGCCTCGCAGATGTTGTTCACCGACGCGGCGTAGGCGTTGAAATCACCACTGTAGTCGTTGAATTTCTTCAGCCCGAACATGCGGATGTCCGGATAGAACCAGTCCACGTCCGGATGCGCGGACAACGCCGCCTGCATCGCGGAAAGGCTGTAGGGCATCAGCACGTTGTCGGCATCGAGGAAGTAGATCGCTTCCGCCTCGGGCAAGGCCCGGGCGACGAAATCGATGCCTCGGTTGCGCGCGGCGCTCAGTCCTTTGTTGAGCTGGCGCACATAGTGGACATTGTCCCACCGGCGCGCGAATTGCGCCAGTGTGATATGGGTCTGAGGATCCGGACAGCCGTCGTCGATGAAGACGACGTCGGTGAGCGCGAAATCCTCCTGCGCGCAGAGCGAGTACATCGCCTCGCGCACGAGCCCGCTATGCTTGAACACCGGCACGATGATCGCCAGACGGGGCCGGTGGGCGCGCGCGTCGGCGGCGTCCGAAGGCAGGCGCCGGGAGGCGCTCAAGCCACGGCCTCCTTCCGCACGACCGTCAGATTGACGAAATGGGCCCAGGCATAATTCGTCGTCGTTCCTCCCGGCCGCGTCATGAGAAAGATATCGATCACCTCCGCGTCGGTCTTGATGAGGTCGAAGACGACCTGCCCTTTCTGATGACCTTTGAGAGCCAGCCACTCGGCCTGGGCAGCGAGCACCTCCTCGCTGGATTTCCGTCCGGACTTGTTCATGAACCGCAGCATGTTCGGCCGCCGAGGCTCCGGGGCGGACTTCGTGTAGGTCACGGCGCCCGCCGGCGCGGCGAACACCCCGAACTCGACCCGCGGAGCGGCGTCGTGGGCCAGGAGGAGATCGGCGACGATCGCCCGCGCGTGCTTGACCTTCACGTTGCGGACGACGGCGATGTGCACGCGGTTGCCGATGGGATGCACCTGCACGCCCAGGCGCGGATCGATGTATTTCAGAAGGTCCTTGTTGTGTTCCGACTCATTGAAGGGCGCAGCGTCCTTGAGCAGCTCGCTGATCATCACCTCCGAGGTCCCCCCCTCCTGGCGGAGATCAACCTGCCCATCGTCACGAACGGGCTCCGGGAGGCTGTCGGCCTCGGCGCCGTCGGCCGGCAGGCCCCAGCCCCGATAGGGAAGCCGGAGACCGAGGGCTCCTTCGTACAGGCGCACGGCCAGCGAGTGCGCCTCGACGGTGCCGTTCGACAGCACGCATCCGAGCCTCGGATCGGCGGTGATCTCACCGAGGCTGAAGACCGTGCCGGGTGCGGTGTCGCCGTGCCACCGGATTTCGATCAGCACCGGTTCGTCGAGCGCTTTCGACCGGAAGGGCACGTCGAACCGGTTCCAGCCCGGGTGCAAGGTGGACGCGGGCAACGTCCAGGTCCCGACCATGTCCTGCGAATAGGCCGTCGTCAGCGTCACGGTGAGGGGATTCTGGCCGCTATCCGCTTCGGCGACATGCAGTTCGAACGCATGCACCACGCTGAATTCGCGCTTGGAATTCTGGACGATGCTGGTGATGTTCGGCAGGTCTTTCGGAGACAGGGTGCTGCTGCCCGGCGCCAGCAGGACACACAGCTTCGGCTGCGGCGGCGTCGATTGGTTGACGAGCCGCTGGGCGTTCTCCAGGGCCTCGACCTGATCGCGCAACATCGACTGAAGGCGGGCGACTTCCATCTGGACGTTGATCGCGCTGTTCAGAACGTCGTCGGACATCCGGAACGCTCGGGCGAGCATCCAATCGAGCAACCCCGCCCCGTCGGCGGACAAGATGAACACCCCCTCGCTCCCGGCCAGAGCCGGCGCGATCTGCGTCAGCCGGACGATCGCGCCGGGATGGCGCGCGGCGAAATCCGCGTCGACGACGAAGCCGATCGGCGGCCTCGCGAGGAGGACGCCGGTTCCCGCCTGATCGAGATCCGACTGGGCATAGCCCTGCAGGGCAGCGATCTGCCCCTCGTCCAGGACGGTCTGATGGCCGGTCAGGCCCATGGCGCCGATCCGGTCCCGGACCCGGTCGAGCACGACGAAATCGTACCGGGCCGGCGGGGCCTGATCGCCCGACATGACGGCGCCGGGCGTCCCGGGCGGCGTGTCCTGATGGATCGTCATCTCAGACCCCTGTTTCTTGTCGTGCCGGTCTCGGACGAAGGACGCCGGAGCCTCGGCCCCGATCCCGGATCCCGACCGAATGATCCGGACCTCGTGCCGCATCGGCCTTGTCCCGGGAGCCGGCGTCCACCAGACGGCCAGGTGCCCCCTGCGGCGACCGGTTCAGGGGCCTGCCCCCCGCATGCGCGGAAACCGCGCCGGCTCGCCGCGCCCGCGCGGCACAGGCCGCCGCGATCGCGCGGCGGCGCGGTCGTGACGGAAAACGCGACGTCTCAATCGGGTCAGCTTCCCCCTGAGGGCGATGGCGCTCGGTCATGGCCTCGCCGGCCTGCTCACGTCTGCCCGACGGATCCCAGTCTGCCCGGCGGGTCATAGAGCGTTCCGACATCCCCATCGCCCCCGGTGGTTGCGACGCCTCTTGCCCGCAGGCTCACGGGACGGTCTCGTCGCTCCCGAAGGGCCCCCTGCGCCGCTGTCGCCGCACTCTGAGCCTTCCGTGCGCGCGCGCTGGAAGAAGGCTTTCTCAGCCCTCACCGGCCGTCGTCGTCCGTGTCACCGGGTGGGGGTTTCCCATCGCATTTCGTCCGGCCGCCTTATGCAACAGGAGCCGGCCGGCCACAACTGAAGGCAGCCTGCACCGGGGATGGCCTCGATCGTGACGCGGACCCTCCAGGTCCCTCGCTCGGCGCGCTGGGCCGTCGCGTCGGGTCGAGGCCGGAGCCCGCTCGGCGGGAGGCGACGGAGGGCGAACCGCGCCCGGCGCGCCCGGCGTCAGCCCCGCCCGTCCGCCAGCGCCGCCGGCGTGTCGATGTCGAGGGTCACGCTGCCGTCGCCGGCCACTTCGAGGACGTCGCTGCGCCCTGTCAGGATCGGTCCGGCGCCGCGGTCGCCGGTGAGGCCGGCGAGGTCCGGACCGAGGCGGGCGAGGTCGAGCAGCACCGGGTTGCCGCGCCGCCCCCCATGCACCGGGACCACCGCGCAGGGGCGAGGATCGGCCGCCGCATAGGCCGCCGACAGCGCATCGAGATGGGCGGGCCCGATCCGGGGCATGTCGCCGAGGAGCACGAGGACCGCCTCGATGTCCCGCGGCAGGGCGGCGAGGCCGGCGCGCAGCGAGGTCGAGAGCCCTTCCGCGAAGGCCGGGTTCTCGACCGTCTCCACGGGCAGCCCGGCGAGGGCCGTGCGGAGGGCGATGGCGTGGGCGCCGAGCACGACCATCACCGGCCGCGCGGCAGAGGCCAGGGCCGCCTCCACCGCGTGCCGCACCAGCGGCCGGCCGTCGAACGGGGCCAGCATCTTCGGCGCCGGCCCGAACCGTGTGCCGCGCCCGGCGGCGAGGATCAGGGCGGCGATGCGCGGGTCACGCCGCGTCATGGCCCGCCTCCTGGCCAAGCTCCTCGCCAAGCTCTTGGCCAGTCTCTTGGCCAGTCTCTTGGCCCGACTCCTGGCGAGCCTCCTGACGAACCTCTTGGCCCGGTCCGTCGGCGCCGGCTCTGGGCTGCCCGCGCAGGGCGATCTCGCTCAGGAGGCCGCCCACGCCGAGGCGCACGATGTCGGCCCGGGTCACGGAGAGCCCCGCGAGCAGGCGGTGCAGGACGAAATCGAAGCCGTTCTCCTTGGCCGAGCGGGCGCAGCCCGGTGCGCCGATCACCGGCAGGCTGCCGAGCTGGCCGAGGAGCAGCAGGTTGCCGGGATCGACCGGCATGCCGAACTGCTCGACCCGGCCGCCCGCGGCCTCGAGGCCGGCGGGGATCACGTCGCGCCGGTCGGCGATGGCCGAGGCGCCGAACACGACGACGAGCTCCGCGCCCTCCGCCGCCGCGCGGGCGAGCGCCTCGGCGACCGCCCCGGCCGCGTGCGGCACCCGCGACTCGCTGACGATGCCCGCCCCCGTGGGCGCCAGACGATCGGCCAGCACCCGCAGGGTCTTGGTCACGATGGCGGGCTTCAGGCCGGGCAGCAGCGTCGAGACCACGCCGATGCGGGTCAGCCGGTAGGGAGCGAGGCGCATCGGCGGGCGGGGCGCGGCGGCGCAGGCCCGCTCCAGAGGCGCGCCGGCCACCGCATAGGGGATGATCTTGATGGTCGCGACCATCTCGCCGGCCGCGACGGGCCGGAAGGCCGGCAGGGTCGCCACGGTGATCGCCTCGTCGACGGCGTTGACGGCGTCGATCAGGGCCGGCTCGACCAGGAACAATCCGGCGGCCTGCGCCACGAGGTTGCAACGGCCGGTGAAGGCCGCCTGCGGTGCGAGCCCCTCCCCGCCCAGCGCGCCGGCGAGGCGGGCGGCGGCCTCGTCCTCGCCGACATCGCCCGGGTCGAGCCGCACCGCCACGATCGGCGGGTGACACGATTCGGCCAGCCGCTGCGCCGCCTCCGCCGGGATCGGACGGCCCTTGCGCAGGGTGGTGCCCTCGGCCCGCACCGTGTGGGCGGCGATGAGGCCCGCGCTGTCGCGGGCCGCGACCGGTCCGAACTCCACGGTTCAGCCCTCCGTCCGCGCCGCATTCCGATCCTGGCGCAGGGTCGCGACGACCTGGGCCAGGATGGCGAGCGCGATCTCGGCCGGGGAGCGCGCGCCGATCGGAAGCCCGATCGGCGCGTGGATGCGGGCGATCGCCGCCGCGTCGAAGCCGGCCGCCCGCAGCCGCTCGACCCGGTGCTCGTGGGTCTTTCGCGAGCCCAGCGCGCCGACATAGAGGCACTCGGCCCTCAGAGCGGCGATCAGGGCCGGATCGTCGATCTTGGGATCGTGGGTGAGGGCGAGCAGCGCCGTGTAGGCGTCGAGCCCGAGGGTCTCCAGGGCCGCGTCGGGCCATTCGGCCACCAGCCGCACGTTCGGGAAGCGCTCCGGCGTGGCGAAGGCGGTGCGCGGATCGATCACGGTGAGGTCGAGGCCGAGCCCGGCCGCCATCGGGGCGAGCGCCTGGGTGATGTGCACGGCGCCCACCGCGACGAGCCGCAGGGGCGGCACGTGAACCGCCACGAAGACCGGCCGTCCGTCCGGCCCGGCGACGAGGCCGCTCGCCCCGCGGGCCAGCCGTTCGCGCAGGCGATCCGCGAGGGGGTCGGCGTCGATCTCCGCCCCCCGCACGAGGCGCTGTTCGCCCCCCTCGGGGTCGGTGACGAGCAGGACCGGGCGGCGCGCCGCGCGCTCCGCGTTCAGCGCGGCCAGGATGTCGAGACGCATCGGGCCCTCAATCGATCCGTTCGACGAGGACGCGGATGCGCCCGCCGCAGGAGAGCCCGGCCCGCCATGCGGTCTCGTCGGCCACGCCGAATTCGAGGGTGCGGGCGCGCCCGTCACCGATGACGTCGAGCGCCTCGGTGATGACCTCGCCCTCGACGCAGCCGCCGGAGACCGAGCCGAGGAAACGCCCGTCCGCATCGATGAGCAGGTGGCTGCCGACCGGGCGCGGGGCCGAGCCCCAGGTCTCGATCACGGTGGCGAGCGCGACGGCCCGTCCCTCCCGGCGCCAGCCCTCGGCGGCGCGCAGGATGTCGTCCTCGGTGGAGAGCATGAACCCGTCCCGGCTGTGCCGGCCCCTTCGCCCCCGATGCCCGGCCTCCGACAGGTAGGTACGGCGCCGGGTTCCGCAATGCGGCAGGTGGGATAAGGCCGGCCGCGCCGCCGATGGCGGGCGAACGGGCCCCGGCGAGGGGCGCGCTTGCACGGCCGGGCTCAGGCGATATCAAGGGGGTGATATCGAGGGGGCGGCCCGCCGGAACGGGGCCGGAGGGCGGCGTGAGAATGCGGTGCGCGTGGGCGGCTCTGGCCCTGCTGGCCTCGATGTCGGTCGCGGCCCCCGCCGCCGAGTCCCTGCGGATCGGGCTGGCCGTGCCGCTGACCGGGCCCGATGCCGGCTTCGGCCAGGGGGCGCGGCTCGGCGCCGAGGCCGCGGTGGCCGAGATCAACCGCGCGGGCGGCGTGCTCGGCCAGAAGCTGCAGCTCGTCGTTCAGGACGATGCGGGCGATGCCAAACAGGCCGCGGCGGCGGCCCGCCGGCTCGTGGGCGGCGGCGTGCGCTTCGTCGTCGGCCATCTCACCTCCGGCGCGGCCGCCGCGGCGGCCCCGGTCTACGAGGAGGCCGGCCTCCTCTCGATCACCCCCGGCGCCACCTGGGCGCCGCTGACCCGCCGGGGCGCGGCCCTGCTGTTCCGGCTCGCCGGCAACGATGCGCAGCAGGGCGCGCTCGGCGGCAGCCTGCTGGCTGGGCGCTTCCGCGACCGGCCGGTGGCGATCCTCCACGACCGGACGAGCTTCGGCCGGGGCCTCGCCGACGAGGCCGGGCGGGCGCTGAAGGCCCAGGGCGGGCGCGAGCGCCTGTTCGAGGGCGTCGCGCGGGACGAGCGGGAGATCGCGGGCCTCGTCGCCAAGCTCCGGGCGCTCGGGATCGAGGCGGTCTATTTCGGCGGGCTGCACGCCCCGGCCGCCCTGCTGCTGCGGGCCATGCGCGAGGCGGGGCTGCCCGCCACCCTGATCGGCAGCGACGGGCTGCTCGACCGGGATTTCGCGCAGAGCGCCGGCCCGGCCGCCGAGGGCACCCTGATGACGCTGTCGCCCTCGCCCCCGCGCCTGCCCGAGGCGCGGGGGGAGCCGCGGGGCGGGGC
>NZ_CAKLBV010000069.1 GCF_920984675.1 Methylobacterium sp. Leaf118 | reverse complement strand
CGGTCCGCGCCGGAGCGCGAGGCTCCGTCCTCCGTCGAGGCGGCCGACGCCGCCCCGTCGTCCGCCGGGGACGAGGCGCCCGCGCCGAAGGCCCGCCGCCGCCGCACCCGCTACAAGGGCGCCGAGGGCGAGACGCCGGCCCCGGAGCCGACCGACACGCCGAACGCGGCCGAGTGAGCGGGCAAGTGAGCCGCGGACGACGACCCTGATCGAGAAAAGGCCCGGAGCGGGACACGCTCCGGGCCTTTTTCGTTGCGGCTGCGGGACTTCGTCGCGCCCGCGGGACAAGGGCACCGGCCTCTGGCGAGAGCCGCCGCTCGGGCCGATGCGTCATACCCAATCCAGTTGATCCCTTCGGGATGGCGGATTTGGGCTTCGCTCAAACGCCGCGCGGGCTTGCCTGATCCGGGGTCCGCTTTGATCAAGCGGAGCCCGGATCAGGCGGCGAGCGCCGCCGCGATCATCCCGGCCACGGCGAGCGCCCGCCCGTCGTCGCCGAAGCGGGCGATGACCTGAACCCCGAGGGGCAGTCCGTCTCCGGGCACGGGGACGTTGACGCAGGGCACGCCCATCAACGTCCAGAGGCGGTTGAAGCAGGCATCGCCCGTCGTGGCGCGGTCCGGCGCCCGCCCGACCGCCGAGACGGTCAGGATCGCGTCGAACCCCGAAAACATCTCCTTGAGGAGGCGGCGGGCCCGGTGAGCGTGGCGGCGGGCCTCGTCGTAATGCGCGGTGGTGATCGCCTGCGCCCGATCGAGCTGCGGCCCGAGCCGCGCCGGCAGGCGGGCGCGGTGCTGCGCGGCCTCCCAGGCGAGGGCTTGGCGCGCCTCGAAATCCTGGACGTGGGGATGGGCTTCCCAGGCGAGGGCGAAGGCCTCCGGCAGGATCAGGTCGGCGACCTCAGCCCCCGCCCGCTCGGCGGCCCGCGCGGCCCGGTGCAGCGCCGCGACCGCGTCGGCGTCGGCTTCGCCCGCGAAGGGCTGGAGGCACAGGCCGATCCGTGGGGCGCCCGGCTCCGTCGCCGCGATCGCCGGGCGATCGACGATGAGTGCCAGCGCCCGGGCGAGGTCGGGCACGCCGCGGGCGAACAGCCCCACCGTGTCGAGCGCCCAGGAGAAGGTCTTCACCCCCACCGTCGGGATCAGCCGGAACGAGGGCTTGATCGCCGCCACCCCGCAGAAGGCGGCCGGGCGGATCACCGAACCGCCGGTCTGGGTGCCGAGCGCGAGGGGCAGCATGCCCGCCGCCACCGCGGCCGCCGAGCCCGACGACGAGCCGCCAGGCGTGTGGGCGGGATCGTGCGGGTTCACGGTCGCGCAGGGGTCGAGCCCGGCGAAGGCCGTGGTCGCGGTCTTGGCGAGCGGCACGGCGCCCAGCGCCCGCAGCCGCGCCACCACGGCGGCGTCCGCCCGCGGCCGCCAGCCGGCATAGATCGGCGAGCCGTATTCCGTCGCCATGTCGGCGGTGTCGATGATGTCCTTGATGCCGACGGCGATGCCGGCGAGCGGGCCTGCGGCCGGGGCCGGCCCCTCGGGGGCGGTGCGCAGCACGGCCCGGATCGCAGGATCCTGCGCGGCGATCCGGGCGCGGGCCTCGCGGATCGCGGAATCCGCGCTGAGCGTGCCGGCCTCGATGCAGGAGCTGAGGGCGATGAGCGATATCATGCCCGTGGGGTGAGGGGAGGGCGCCCCCCTGTCAACAGCGCTCCACAGGGCCGATACACCGGGGCCACGGTCGCGGCCCGTCCGGCGGCATCGTTAGCGGCGCGTTTACAAAATTGCGCGAACCATCATCGGCATGTGGCGTAAAGTGTTTGCGTTCTCGGCCCTGGCGCTGTTCGGCGCGGGCCTCACCGGATGCGCGATCAACCGGTTCGAGCGCCGAGAGGCGTGGCGCGACCAGGCGGAGCAGGCTTGCATCGCCCGGAAGCTCGTTCAGCCGACGGCCTTTGTCTCGCTGGCACGCGAGATCGACGGGCCCGGCCCCTGCGGCATGCAGCAGCCGTTCCGGGTGACCCGGCTCGGCAACGGCGCGGTGGCGCTCAAGCAGCGCGTGACGCTCGCCTGCCCGGCCCTCGCCGAGGCGGAGGCGTGGCTCGCCGACACGATCCAGCCGGCCGCCACCCTCTATTTCGGCGTCGCCGTGGCCGAGATCAACGCGGGCTCCTATGCCTGCCGCGGGCGCAACAACCGGGTCGGCGCCAAGCTCTCGGAGCATTCCTTCGGCAACGCCCTCGACATCATGTCCTTCACCCTCGCCGACGGCCACGTCATCACCGTGAAGGGCGGCTGGCGCGGCACCGAGGCCGAGCAGGCGTTCCTGCGCGAGGTCTTCGTCGGGGCCTGCGCCCGGTTCAGCACGGTGCTCGGCCCGGGGTCGGACATGTTCCACTACGACCACATCCACGTGGATCTCGCCCGCCACGACCCGCGGGGGCTGCGGCGGGTCTGCAAGCCGCTGCTCAAGTTCGAGTCGCAGCTCTACGCCGCCGACGGCACCCCCCGGCCGATGGCCTCGCCCCGCCCGCCCGTCCGCCAGCCGGCCCCGCCCCAGGCGCCCGTCGAGATGGAGGAGGAGGACCCCTATGCCGCCGCGGGCGCCGGGGGCCGCTCCACCCGCTCCGCCGCCCCGGGCGCGGCCTATGCCGGTCCCGCGGCCTCGGCCGAGCCGATCTACTGATCCGCGGCGGGCCGCCGGGGTGTGCCCCCGATACCCCAGCGGCCGCCAAAACGGTCGGCGCCGCCCGGCCCAAGCTTGACTTGGACCCGGCGGCCGTCATCGTCTCGCGCCATCTTCCGTGTCGCTCACGACGCTTCCGCCGCCCGCCGGGTCCGATCGGGACACCGGCGCCGATCGGGAGTTTCGCGAGGCACGCGCAACAGGCGGATCTGAGCGGCATGCGCCCGAACCTTCCCCTCGCCGTTCTGGCCTTGAGCCTCGTCACGGCCTCCGCCGTGCTGCCGGCCCAGGCCCGCTCGGGCCGCGAAGAAATCTCCCCGGCCGAGGAGCAGACCTTCCCCTACGACGCCGACATTCCCGGCTGCCAGGACACGGCGGTGCTGGAGAAGGTCGCGACCCAGTTCGCCGAGAAGGAGGCGAAGTTCTGGAACTCGTCGCTGACGATCCTCTCCTACGAGCGGATCGAGCGCACCGCGTGGCGGCCCTACGGGGTCGACTTCATCCCCCGCCGCTACTGCTCGGCGGTGGCCACGACCTCCGACGGCGTGCGCCGCAAGGTCGATTATTCCGTGCGCGAGAGCCTCGGCATCATCGGCTCGACCTGGGGTGTGGAGTTCTGCGTGCACGGCCTCGACCGCAACCTGGCCTATGCCTACGCCACCGCCTGCCGGATGGCCCGGCCCTGACGGCCGGACGGGAAACGGACGGGCCCTGCCGGGCACACGCTTGACTTGCGGCCCGCGCCCGGCATCGTCGGGGCGCCCCTTCCGCGAGACCCGTCCATGCACCGCCTCCGCCTCGCCGTCCTGGCCCTCGGCCTGACCCTGGCTTCCGCCGCGGGCGCGGTCGCGCAGGAATTCGGCGGGTTCCGCCGCGGCGGCGAGCCCGGCGCCTTCGATTTCTACGTGCTGGCGCTCTCCTGGTCGCCGACCTACTGCGACGGGGAGGGCGCGCGCCGCGACCGCAACGGCCAATGCGCCCCGGGGCGTGGCCTGGGCTTCGTCGTGCACGGGCTCTGGCCGCAATACGAGCGCGGCTTCCCGTCGAATTGCGGCGCGACGGAGCGCCCGCTCACCCGCAACGCCGTCGAGGCCGCGGGCGAGATCATGCCGAGCGAGGGGCTGGCCCGCCACGAATGGCGCACCCACGGCACCTGCTCGGGCCTCGATCCGGTCGCCTATTTCAAGGCGGTGAAGACGGCGCGCGAGGCGGTGACGATCCCGGATGCCTTCCGGAAGCCGGAGGCGAGCCTGCAGGCCGCGCCCATCGACATCGCCCGCCAGTTCGTGGCGGCCAACCGGGGCCTGCGCCCGGACATGATGTCGGTCACCTGCCGCCGCGCTCAGCTGCAGGAGGTCCGGATCTGCTTCACGAAGGATCTGCGGGGCTTCAGCCCCTGTCCGGAGGTGGCGCGCCAGAATTGTCGCGCGGGTGAGGTGACGATCGAGGCCGCCCGCTGAGCGCTCCGCCCCCGGCGACGCTCTTCGCCGTGCCCTTGGTGCGGTCGAGCAGGCGCGCGGCGCGCCTCCGCAGGCGGTCCCGCAGCCGGACGAGGCCCATCCGCAGGGCCTGCCGGCGGGTCCCCATCAGCCGGTCGAAGGCCAGTCCCATGGGAAGGTCGGCCAGTTCGCAGGCCGTGGCGTTCAGGAACTGGTAATGCTGCCCCCGGGCGGCGGCGATGAGCAGGAACCAGGGCCGGAGCGCCCCCTGGCCGTCGAGGTCGCGGTTCAGCTCGAGCACCCGCACCCGCTGTCCCCCGAACACGAGGTTGCTCAGGCCGGCGCCGTGGGCGGCGACCACGTGGGTCGCCCCGGCGAAGAGCCGGATCTGGTCGGCCATGTCGAGCGTCTCCAGTCGGACCTTCTCGAAACCGTGGGCCTCCAGGTAGCGGTCGAGGCTGCGGTTGGCCCGCGGATCGGGCAGGCGGGCGTCGCGCACGCGCTCGATGAAGATCCGCTCGGGAAACCGCCGCCCCGGAACGGCGGGGATCGCCCGCGCCATGGCCTCGAAACAGGCGAAGGTTTCGTCGATCAGGTGGAGGGCGGGCGGCGCGGCGATGTTCGTCCAGATGAGATGGAGGTTGCGCGGCCGGTAGAGGCCGTCGTCGACCTGGAGGACGCGGTCGCCGTCCGGGCTGAGGGCGAGGAGCTGGTCGAGCATCGCCGGCCGTCCGTCCCCCGGGCCGGCGGGGCGGCGGGCGGGCACGATCACCCGGGCGCCGGGCAGATGCGCCCGCGCATAGGCGAGCTTCGGGAGCGCCAGGGTCAGGAGATGGTAGTGGTTGCCCCAGGCGCAATCGACGATCGTGACCCAGTCCTCGTCGATCACCCGGGCCTGCGCCGGCAGGGCCTCCGGCGGAAGCGGCTGGTGGCCCCAGGCGAAGTAGGTGGTCTCGAAGACCGGCCGGCCCTCGGCGGTGAGGGCGATCCCGTCGAGGCCCTCGCCGAACCGGACATAGCCGCCGGGGAGGGTGATCACCTCGACCCGGGGCGGGATTGTCTCGTGACGCGGAACCTGCTTCAGGAGGGCGGCCGGATCCTGGCCGTCGAAGGAGGGCCGGAGCACCGCGTCCGGCCGCAGCGCCCGTCCGATCGCGAGGGTCCGACGGTTCGGCAGGTCGGTCACCGGAACGGGGGCAGGGACCGCCGGAGTCATCGACGCGGACGGATCGGACATTCCCGGAAACCTCGACACACGGACGCCGCCAGCATGACCCGACCGCGCCCCGACCGCCCGACGCCGCTCCGGCGCAGGGTGCCGCGACGCCCGTTCCCGGCCGCCCGGTGAATTATCGCCACGCCTTCCACGCCGGCAATTTCGCCGACGTGCTCAAGCACCTCGTTCTGACCCGGGTGCTAGCACATCTCACGGCCAAGCCGAAGCCGTTCCGGGCCGTCGACACCCATGCGGGCCTCGGGGTCTACGACCTCGAGGCGGACGAGGCCGGGCGCACCGGCGAGTGGCAGGACGGGTTCGGCCGCCTCGACGCCCCCTTCGCGCCGGAGGTCGAGGCGCTGCTCGGGCCCTACCGGGAGGCGGTCGCCGCGGTGCGGGCGCGCGACGGCGCCACGACCTATCCGGGGTCGCCCGCGATCATCCGCGAGCACCTGAGGGCGGGCGACAAGGGGATCTTCGTCGAGCTGCATCCGGTCGATGCCGAGACGCTGGCCGAGCGCTACGCCCGCGACAGCCGCACAAAGGTTCTGCAGCTCGACGGCTGGACGGCCCTCAACGCCCTGATCCCTCCGCCGGAGCGCCGCGGCCTCGTGCTGATCGACCCGCCCTACGAGGCGCGCGGCGAGATCGACCGGCTGGGGCAGAGCCTGCTCAGGGCCGCCCGCAAATGGCCGACCGGGATCTTTCTGGGTTGGTATCCGATCAAGGACGTGTCCGCCGTCGATCGCATGGCCGCCGCCCTCGCGGCGGGCCTGGAGCGGCCGGCCCTGCGCCTCGACCTGATGATCGAGCGCCCCGACGACCCGACGCGGCTCTCCGGCACCGGGCTGATCGTGATCAACCCGCCCTGGACGCTCGCCACCGAAGCGGAGCTGTTCCTGCCCGCCCTCGCCGAGCGGCTGGCGCGGAGCGGCTACGGCGCGTTCCGCTGCGAGCGGCTGGGGCCGGACGGGTAGCCCATCGTTCGCAAAAGGGTCCCTCCGGCTTTCGGATACGGACGATGCGCTCGACGCCGCGCCCGGGGCGCCGGCCCGTCAGTGCAGGGTGTCCTCCTCGTCCGGCGCCGCATCGACGGCCTCCGCGAAGGGGAATTCGAACACGGTCTCGCCGGCCTCGTCGGCGACGATCAGGACCGCGCCCATCAGCCGGCTGGTGGCGGCCTCCTCCGCGAGGCTCTCGCGGATCGTCGCCCGGGCGACCCGCCACGCATGGTCGGGATCGGACAGGGCGACACCCTCCTCGTCGGTGAGGAGGGTGTCGCCGATGCGGGTGTGGAAGAAGTAGCGGGGCACGGGCTGTCCCGGGGCGCTCACGCCGCCACCCGGCCTTCCAGGGGAAACACCTTGGCCGGGTTCATCAGCCAGGCGGGATCGAACACGTTGCGCACCCGCATCTGCTGCTCGAGGTCTTCCTGGGCGTACTGGAAGCGCATCAGCTCGCGCTTCTCGATGCCGACGCCGTGCTCCCCCGTGAGGCAGCCGCCGACCTCGACGCAGAGCTTGAGGATGGCGTCGCCCGCGGCCTCCGCCTTCTGCAGCTCGCCGGGCGTGTTGATGTCGAACAGGATCAGCGGGTGCAGGTTGCCGTCGCCGGCATGGAACACGTTGGCGACGCGCAGGCCCTGCTCGGCGCAGATCGCGCCGATGCGTTCCAGCACGTGGCCGAGCTGGCCGGTCGGAATCGTGCCGTCCATGCAGATGTAGTCGGAGATGCGGCCGGTGGCGCCGAAGGCGGATTTCCGCCCCTTCCAGATCGCCGCCGACTCGGCCTCGGACTTCGAGACGCGGATGCTGGTCGGATTGAAGCGCGCCGCGATGGCCTCGATCCGGGCCAGCATGTCGGTGCATTCCTCGTCCGAGCCCTCGACCTCGATGATCAGCATGGCCGCCGCGTCGCGGGGGTAGCCGGCTCCCGAAAAATCGTCGGTGATGAGGATCGCCTCGCGGTCCATGTACTCGATGGCCACCGGGATGATGCCTTCCCCGATGATCGCGGCGGTGCAGGCACCGGCATCCTCCACCGAGGAGAAGCCGACCAGCGCCGGCCGCGCGCCCTCCGCCGCGCGCAGGATGCGAACGGTCGCCTCGGTGACGATGCCGAGCTGCCCTTCCGAGCCGCAGATCAGGCCGAGCAGGTCATAGCCGCCGGAATCGAGGTGCTGGCCGCCGAGTTCGACCACGGTGCCGTCATGGGTCACCATCGTCACGCCCATGAGGTTGTTCGTGGTCACGCCGTATTTGAGGCAGTGGGCCCCGCCCGAGTTCATGGCGATGTTGCCCGCGATGGTGCAGGCCAGCTGGCTCGACGGGTCCGGGGCGTAGAAGAAGCCCTCATGCGCCACCGCCCCCGAGATCGCGAGGTTGGTGATGCCCGCCTCGACCCGGGCCGTGCGGTTGGCGAAATCGAGATCGAGGATGCGGGTCATCTTGCCCACGCCCAGGATGATCGCGTCCGCCTGGGCGATGGCCCCGCCGGCCAGCGAGGTGCCCGCGCCGCGCGCCACCACCGGCACGCCGTTGGCGTGACAGAAGGCCATCACCGCCGCGACCTCCTGCGTGGTCGAGGGCAGCACCACGGCGAGCGGCATCTGGCGGTAGGCGGTGAGCCCGTCGGTCTCGAAGGCGCGGCGCTCGTCCTCCGTCGTCACCAGGGCCTCCGGCGCCACCAGGGTGGAGAGCCCCTCGATGATCGCCTCGCGGCGGGCGATGACGCCGGCATTCGGGGTGGGAAAGGCGATCGACATGGCCGGCATCTCCTCCGTTCGGGTCGGCGTCTCGGCGGCGCCGGGCGGGACGGAATTGGCCGCACCGCGCCGGAACCCGAACGCCGTTTGGTTCGATTCTAGCCTATCGTGTCCCTCGCCGCACCCGGCAGGATCCGCCCGCGCCCGATCCCCGGTGACGCGGGAGCGCCTCGTCCGGCCCGCCGGGCGCGGGCGGGGGACGAAGCAGACGGCTTCACAACGACGCTAGCTCGACTGGACGGCGGCGAGGCATAGTCTATATCTGTTCTAAGGCGGAAAGCTCTGCCATAAGCGCACCGGCTCCGGCCGCCCCAAGGAGGAAAACAACGATGCGTCACCTCATCCTCGGCGCCGCGCTCGCGCTGCTCCTGCCTGTCGCCGCACAGGCGGAGGGCGATGCCGCCGCCGGCGAGAAGGCGTTCGCTCCCTGCAAAGCCTGCCACAACTTCGAGAAGAACGGCGTCGGCCCGAGCCTGAAGGGCGTCGTGGGCCGCAAGGCCGGCACCGGTGAGGGCTACAGCTACTCGCAGGCTCTCAAGGATTCCGGCCTCACCTGGGACGAGGCCAATCTCAAGGAGTGGCTGATCGGCCCGGCGAGCAACAAGGTGAAGGGCACGAAGATGGCCTATCCGGGCCTGAAGGATGAGAAGAAGGTCGAGGACGTCATCGCCTACCTCAAGTCCAAGTCCTGATCCGACGCCCGATCACGGGCTGGTCCGGGCTCGGAGCCAGCGCGATCCGCCTCGAAGAGATCGCGTCGAACCGCTTCCAAGGAGGAAAACACCCATGCGTCATATGATTTTCGGTGCCGCGCTCGCGCTGCTCCTGCCCGTCGCCGCCCAGGCTCAGGAGGGTGACGCCGCCGCTGGCGAGAAGGCGTTCGCGCCCTGCAAGTCCTGCCACAACTTCGAGAAGAACGGCGTCGGCCCGCAGCTCAAGGGCATCGTCGGCGAGAAGGCCGGCCAGGGCCGCGACGGCTACGCCTTCTCCGAGGCGCTCAAGAATTCCGGGATCACCTGGGACGAGGCCAACCTGAAGGAGTGGCTCATCGACCCGAAGAAGAAGGTCCCCGGCACCAAGATGGTCTTCCCGGGCATCAAGGACGAGAAGAAGGTCAACGACATCATCGCCTACCTCAAGACCAAGTCCTGATCGGGCGGGAATCGTCCTGGACCTCGTGTCCGGGACGGTTCCCTCGGACCCGTCGGCCTGGTTCGGCCGCGATGCGCGAGGGCCGTCCCGTCGGGGCGGCCTTTTCGTCAGCAGGGCTCGGCGACGGCGTCCGGTCCGGCGGCGCGGGCATGGAGTTCGTCGCGCATCGTCGCGAGACTGTCGAGGAGCGCCCGCCTTTGCTCCATCGGCATGCCGGTCATCCCGCCGACCGTGAGGGGCAGGCAGTCCATCTTGCCCTTGAGGCCGCGTCCCTTCTCAGTGAGGAAGATGCTGACCTGCCGCTCGTCCGGCCGGTCGCGGGCGCGGCGGACATGGCCGGAGGCCTCGAGGCGCTTGAGGAGCGGGGTGAGGGTGCCCGAATCGAGGAACAGCCGGGTCCCGATCTCCTTGACCGACAGGCCCTCCTCCTCCCACAGCACCAGCAGCACGAGGTATTGCGGGTAGGTCAACTCGTGATGGGCCAGCAGGCTGCGATAGGCCCGGCCGAAGGCGTGGGCGGCCGCGTACACCGCGAAACAGAGTTGGTTGTCCAGCAATTGCGGGTCGTCTCGGCCCGGGTCACTCATGGTCCATCCTCGATGTGCGGGACCCGCCGGCCCGGTCCCTCGCGGGCGGGGCCGGAGCGGAGGGGCACAGGGCGGCGGGCCGCGGTACCATATGGGCGATCCACCCCGGCGACTCCACCCGCCGCTGCCGACGGACAGAGCCCGCACATGCACGAACCGCCGCTGAGGCGCCTTGATCCTGCGCCGCGTCGGCGCGATCGACCGGAGGCGCCCATGCGGCGGACATCCCGCGACGGACCCTTGCGTGTCCCCCGCGGAACGCCGTCCGAACCGTGGCAACCGGCCGACGATCCGAAAATCCGCGGGGCACTCAAGGACATGACCCTAAAGGAAGCTCCCGCAGGGCACAATCAAACTGTGTGCATTGCTTCCTTTCCCGCACGGGATGGCTGCAGGCCCGCGCCGACGGGGTCGCCCTCAGGCCTCGCCGTCCCGCCGCGATGCAAGCGGAGCCAGGGGCGTGATCCTCAGGGAGGCGATCCGGTTCTTGGCCTTGCGCAGCACCTGGAAGCGGAAGCCGTGGAAGTTGAACGCGGTCCCGGCATCGGGGATCGCCCGGGCTTCGTGGATGACGAGGCCGGCGACCGTGGTCGCCTCCGCGTCGGGGAGCGTCCAGTCCATCGCCCGGTTGAGGTCGCGGACCGGAACGCCGCCCTCGACCAGCACGGCGCCGTCGGCCTGGGGCCGCACGCCGGACACCGCCACGTCGTGCTCGTCGGCGATGTCGCCGACGATCTCCTCCAGGATGTCCTCGAGGGTCACGAGGCCCATCACCTCGCCGTACTCGTCGACCACGAGGGCGAAGTGGGTCTTGCGCGCCAGGAAGGCCTTGAGCTGGTCGCGCAGGGTCGTGGTGTCGGGCACGAACCACGTCTCCAGCGCCAGGGCTTCGACCTTCAGGCCCGCCGCCTCGCCGCCCGCGGCGTCGAGCGCCCGCAGCAGATCCTTGGCGTGGAGCACGCCGACGATGTTCTCCTGGCTCGCCCGCCACAAAGGCATGCGGGTATAGGGCGAGGCCAGCACCGCCCGCACGATCTCCTCGGAGGGCAGGCCCGCATCGATGGTGCGCATCGTGGTGCGGTGGACCATCACCTCGGAGACGGTGAGCTCGCCGAGGTCGAGCAGCCCGCCCAGCATGTCGCGCTGGGTCTTCTCGACGCTGCCCTCGCGATGGAGCAGGGCGACCTGCCCCCGGATCTCCTCGGTGGGCGTCAGGATCGAGCGCCCCGCATCGATCGACAGGCCGAGCGGGCGCAGCAGCATCCGCGCCAGGGCCTCGGCGGCGAGTGCCGGCGGCCCGAGCAGCCGCACCGCCACGGCGACGGGCCCGGCCGAGGCGAGGGCGATCCGATCGGGATTGTTGATCGCCAGCGTCTTGGGCAGCACCTGCGCGAAGACGATGACGAGCACCGACATCGCGGCGGTCGCGTAGAGCACGCCGACCTTGCCGAACAGATGGACCAGCACGCCGGTGGTGAAGGCGGAGGCGCCGATGGCCACGAGGTTGTAGCCGATCAGCATGGCGCCGATGAAGCGCTCCCGGCCGGCGAGGATGCGGTTGACCCGGCCGGCCCGCCGGCTGCCCGCGGTCTCCAGCGCCAGCATCCGGGCCCGCGAGGCGGCGGTGTAGGCGGTCTCGGCCCCCGCGAAGAAGGCGGAGAGGATCAGGGCGATCAGGACGATGCCCGCCGCGAGCCAGAATTCGGTGTGGTCGTCCATGGGCGCGGCCCGGAGGTCCCTTGATGCCTGGCCGGGATCCGGCACCGCGGCAGTATAGGCCGATGCGGCGAGCGCCGCCTCCCCTCTCTCCGAGGCGGGACGGGCGCGCCCCCCGCGCCTCAGCAGCCGTCCCCAGCCGTTTCCGTCCTCAGCGCTTGCCGTCCTCGGCCGTGGGCTCGGCCGGGCTGTCGATGGTGCAGGAGACCGCCTGCACCGCGGCGTCGGCGGCGGCGCGCTGGCTCGGCAGCGCGGCGATCGCCCGCACCACCGCAAAGCCCCGGCGCACGGGAGCGATGATGCGCACGTCCCGCGTCACCTCTCCGGCCTGATCGTTGGCCAGGGCCTCGTCGAACTGGGCCCGGGTCATGACCACGAGGTCGAGGCTGCCGCGCACCGCCGCCTGGTCGGTGAGCGCGTAGAAGGCGCCGCGGCGGCCGTGGACCGAGACCGAGAGCATCAGGGCGCCGGCCTGGGCCGAGACCCGCATCGGGCCGTCGTCGAGATCGTAGGAGCAGACTCCCACCGAGACCGCCGGATCCGGATCGGGCAGCCACGCTTCCTGCGGCGGGCCGCCCCCGGTCAGGTCGTGGATGCGCAAGGGATGGTCGAGGGATTCGCTCGCCTTCGCGCGGGTGAAGGCGTCGCCCTCCGCGAAGCGCGGGATCGCCAGCACCGCCGCCACGTGAACGAGGCCCGCCAGGACCAGCCCGGCGGCGGTGGCGAGAAGGAGGCCGGCCCGGCTCATCGCAGGCATCCCGTGCGCTGGATCGCCGGCAGGCTGTCGCGGTCGAGGGAACTGACGCTCGCCGCCACGGGCGTGTCGTAGAGGCGCAGGGACAGCTGCACCGCCCCGCGCCCGCGGGGCATCGGCAGCCAGTTGCCGGGCTGGACCTCGGGGGAGAGCTGGATCGCGAACAGCCCGTCCGCGTCGCGCAGGATCTCGGTGGAGGTGAAGCCCTCGCGCAGCGGCGGGGGGGCGCCCTCCGGCGCGGACCGGCCCGTGACCGTGAGGGTCCAGGCGCGGGACGGCGGCGTGACGCCCGAGAGCCGGTAGCTGCAGCGGGAATCGAGCGCCCGGCCCTCGTCGTCCTGCGCGGCGGTGAGCAGCATCCCCTCGCCGACGGCGAGCGGGATGGCGCCGCGCCGGGCGTTGACGGCGCGGGCATAGGGGTCGGCGTCGAAGGCCCCCGCCCGCGGCCAGGCCGTCCAACTGCCGATGGCCGTGCCGCCGAAGGGGTAGCCGCCCCGGGTGGCGTAGTCGGCGCTGAGAAGCCCCAGAACCCCGCCGAGGGCCAGGGCGTAGACGACGAGCCCGACCCGGCTCGTGCGCGCCGCCGCGCCCCGCGCGAGGCGCCGCAGCCGCAGGAGCCCCGCGTTTCGCCGCCCCGCCTTCCGCCCCCGCGAATCCTGCTCCCGCGCGGGCGGGGAGGCCTCCATCGCCGGGCCGGTGTCGCTCAGCCTGTGCGTGTCCATCGTGCCGCTCAGGGCGTCCCGAAGCCGGTGGCGCGGGCGCCCTCGGCGACGTCCAGCGGCGTGAGGCCCGGCATGCGGGTTCCGTCGAGGGCGCCGGAGCGGGCCGGCGGGGTCTGTGCGGAGGGGCGGCTCGACTCGATGGTGCGGAACAGCCCGTTGAGGCCCGACAGCACCTCGAAGGAGCGGCGCGAGAGCTTTCCGCCCGCACTCGCGGCCGCCGCCGCGGTCTCGGCCTGGGCCTGCACCGCCTGGGGGCCGCGGTTGCGGTCGTTGAGGCCGGACAGGGCCTTGAGTTCGATGCCCTGGTGCGCCGGCGCCATGATCTCGTGCCACGTCATCGCCGGAAGCGAGCCGCCGGTCATCTTGTTGGTCGGGCTGTGGTCGTCGTTGCCGTACCAGACGGCGCCGACATAATTGCCGGTGTAGCCCACGAACCAGGCGTCGCGGTAGCCGTTGGTGGTGCCGGTCTTGCCCGCGACCTTCACGCCCTCGATCTGGGCTTTGCGGGCGGTGCCCTCCTCGACGACCTTGTTGAGCATGTAGTTCATGTCCGCGGTCACCTGGGACGAGAGCACCTGCACCGGTTTCTCGTCGGCGTGGCGATAGATCACCTCGCCCGCGGAGTTCTTCACCTCGACCGCGGCGTAGGGCTTGGCGAGCCGGCCGCCATTGGCGAAGACGGCGTAGGCCGCCGCCTGGTCGATCACCGTCGTCTCCGCCGAGCCGATCGGCAGCGAGACCGTGTCGGCGAGCGTCGTGGTGATGCCCATGGCATGCGCCGTGTCGATGATCTTCTTCCGGCCCGCCTTGGCGGCATTGCCCACATGGGTGATGCCCATCGCCTTGCCGAGGGCGATCGAGATGTGGATCGGGATCGTGTTGACCGATTTCGCCACGGCGAGCCACATCGGTTGGCGGCCCGAATAGGAGCGGCCGTAATTCTGCGGGCACCAGTTGCCGATGCAGACGGGGGTGTCGACCACCGTCGTCTCCGGCTTGTAGAGGCCCGAGGCGAGCGCGGCGGCATAGACGTAGGGCTTGAACGAGGAGCCGGGCTGGCGCAGCGCGTCGGTGGCGCGGTTGAACTGGCTCTCGCCGTAATCGGCGCCGCCGACCATGGCGCGCAGGGCGCCATCGGGATCGAGGATCACCACGCCGGCCTCGTCCACGTCGTACTGGTCGCCGAGCCGCCGCAGCATGCCCTCGACGGCCTGGTCGGCGGAGCGCTGGATCGACAGGTCGAGGGGCGTCTTGACGGTGAGCACCCGGTCGGCGCGCAGCTTGCCGGCATCGGCCATCCGCCGGATCTCGTTGAAGGCCCAGTCGAGATAGTAGTCGGCGGTGATGTCGCGGGTGCGGGTCACCGGGGTGGCGGGGTTGCGCAGCGCCGTCTGGATCTGGCCCTCCGTGACGAAGCCGGCCTCGACCATGTTGTGCAGCACGTCGACCGCCCGGCCGCGGGCGGCGGGCAGGTTGACGTTGGGCGAGTACTTCGTCGGCGCCTTGAACAGGCCCGCCAGCATCGACGCCTCGGCGAGCGTGATGTCCTGGAGGCGCTTGCCGAAATAGTAATCGGCCGCCGCCACCGCGCCGAAGGTGCCGCCGCCCATATAGGCGCGGTCGAGATAGAGCTTGAGGATCTGGTTCTTGGTCAGGTGGGTCTCGAGCCAGAAGGCGAGGAACGCCTCGTTGACCTTGCGCTCCAGCGAGCGCTCGTTCGAGAGAAACAGGTTCTTGGCGAGCTGCTGCGTGATGGTCGAGCCGCCTTGCGTGTTGCCCTTGCCCGAGGAGTTCGAGACGAGGGCGCGGGCCGTGCCGATCGGGTCGATGCCGTAATGCTCGTAGAAGCGCCGGTCCTCGGTGGAGAGCAGCGCCTTGATCATCAGTTCGGGAAAGTCGTCGAACTTGAGCGAGTCGTCGTGCTTGATGCCGCGCCGCCCGACCTCGGTGCCGTAGCGGTCGAGGAAGGTGACGGCCAGATCCTGGGCCTTGAGCCAGTTGTCGTTGGTCAGGTTGAAGGCGGGCTGGGCCAGGAACAGCAGGACGGTGGCGCCCGCGGCGCCGAGCGTCACGCCCTCGCTGGTCAGGTCGAGGGCGACCCGCTTCCAGCCCCGGAAGGCGAAGACCTGCATCCGCGCCTGGAAGCGCTCATAGGCCTCCGTGGTCGAGTGGCCGCCCTCGTAGAGCCCGGCATTGACCCAGGCGTCGAAGGCAAGCGCCGCCCGGGAGAGCCGCGTCTTCAGCGTCTTGAGGCTCGGCAGGCGCACAGGGTGATCCGCTTCTTCTCCAGGAGACCGGCCGAATTCCGGACGTGGCCGGGCGCCCTGCCGTTCCATATCAGCACGCGGGCGCCCCCGCGAGCGTTCGTATCCGTTAAGGAACGCGAGGCCCGGGCCGTGGGCGCAGCCGGGACCGGACAAGCATTGCTTAACCTTAACGGAGGCGGGCGGGCTCCAGCCTCGCCGCCGATCCGGGCGGGGGTGTGGCAAAAGACGGCGCCGTGGCCTTCGAGACCTGCGCCGCCCGCCGCGTCACCGCGATCCGGACCACGCGGTTCGGTCGATCGCTCTCCCTCACCTCTCTCGCGGTCATTCCGGGGCGCCGCAGGCGAACCCGGAATCCCCCCGTGATGCGCGGTGAACAGAGGCGTCGCGGCCCGTCATGGAATCCGGGCTCCGCTCCGCGGCCCCGGAACGACGGGGGTGAGGCCGCGTCGGGCTCACGGGAACGCATCGGCGGCTTGCCCCGCCCCGCGCCATGCGGCAGGAGGGGCGCCGTCCCGGAATGGAACGGATGCGAGAGAAGCGAGGCGCCGACATCATGGCGGAGCGCGGCGAGGGGCCGTTCTGGCGGGTCAAGACCCTCGAGGAGATGGACCCGGCGGAGTGGGAGAGCCTGTGCGACGGCTGCGGCCGCTGCTGCCTCTTGAAGCTCGAGGACGACGATACGGGCGAGATCCACCACACCGATGTCGGCTGCACCCTGCTCGACGCCCATGGCTGCCGCTGCCGCGACTATCGCAACCGCGCCAAGCGGGTGCCGGACTGCGTGCGGCTGACCCCGGAGGCGGTGCGCGAAATCCCCTGGCTGCCGCCGACCTGCGCCTACCGGCTCGTGCGTGAGGGCCGCGACCTGCCGGGCTGGCATCCCCTGGTGAGCGGCCGGAAGGCCAGCGTGCACGAGGCCGGCATCTCGGTGCGCGGGCGCGTCTCGGGCAACGAGGAGGAATTCTCCGAGGACGAGCTGCCCGACCGGATCGTGACCTGGCCGGGGGAGGGCGCCTGACGCGGCGGGTCCGCCTCACCACCGCCACAGCTAAGTGATTCTCCGGGGTCTGGTTTTCGGCAGACCGTGGGATTATGGCCTCGCCTCGGGGTTCGAGGGCGGCGCCCGGATCGACAGTGGAGCCGCAAGCCTCGTCGACGGATGCGGCGGCGCTCAGGCGAAGAGCCGGCGCCGGAAGGAGTGTGGGATGACCAGACGCGGGTTCAGGATGCTCGTGGCGGCGGGCATGGCGGGGCTGGCCGGCTTCGCGGGCCAGGCGCAGGCCGCGCAGTGCGGCAATTCCGCCGCCGGTTTCGAGGCCTGGAAGGACGAGTTCGCCGCCGAGGCCCGGGGCCGCGCGAGCGCGGCGAGCCTGCAGGCGCTGGCCGGCACCTCCTACTCCACGGCGACGATCTCGGCCGATCGCGGCCAGAAGAGCTTCAAGCTCTCGCTCGACCAGTTCCTGGCCAAGCGCGGCGGCAACACCATCGTCTCCCGCGGGCGGGCCCTCAAGGCGCAGAACGCGGCGCTCTTCGCCTCGATCGAGCAGCGCTACGGCGTGCCCCCGGGCCCGCTGCTGGCGATCTGGGGCATGGAGACGGGCTTCGGCGCCGTGAAGGGCAACGTGAACACCCTCTCGGCGGTGGCCACGCTCGCCTACGATTGCCGCCGCTCGGCCTTCTTCACCGACCAGCTCTACGCCGCGCTCAAGCTCGTCGACAGCGGCGTGCTCAACTCCGCGACCCGCGGCGCCGCCCATGGCGAGGTCGGCCACACCCAGTTCCTGCCCAAGAACGTCCTGACCTACGGCGTCGGCGGCAGCCTCGACAGCGCCCCGGTGGCGCTGAACTCCACCGCCAACTTCCTGAAGGGCCACGGCTGGCAGCGCGGCGCCGGCTACCAGCCCGGCGAGCCGAACTTCGCCGCCATCCAGGGCTGGAACGCCGCCGGCGTCTACCAGCGCGCCATCGCCCTGCTCGGCGCCCGGATCGACGGTCAGTGAGCTACCGCGGCGGGTCGTTCGCGGCCCGCCGCTCCAGCCGCTCGGCCACGAGCGCCTGAAGCCGCCACAGATGCCGGTCGTGGAGGCCGAGTTCGGCGCAGGCCTCGACCGTCCGGAACAGATATTCCGCGCTCGGGCCCAGATGCCCGGCGGCCGCCGCGATCGTGTCCGCCAGATCCGCGTCCGACAGGCGCCCGGTGTAGCGTTCGCTCCTGCGGTTGGCCACGAAGGTCAGCGCCCGCAGCGGGCCGGCATCCGTCGCGACCGCGACCCAGCGGGCCTCGTAGCCCTTGCCCTTCATCTCCCGGCGCCAGACCGGCATCAGCGTCGCGTGCGGGTCCGCCTCGTCGAGGCGGAAGGCGACGCCCCGGCACAGGCCGCCGCGCTCCAGCGCCAGAACGAGGCCCGGCTGCGCCAGGGTCCCGCGGAACCGGTGCTGCCGCAGGCAGAACCGGCGGTGCCAGCCCCGCACCGTGCCGACGCGGCTCTCGTGATACGAAAATTCCGGACTCCACAGGAGCGAGCCGTAGGCGAACACCCACAACCCGCCCTCGGGTGACAGGCGACGCGCCAGCATCGCGGCGAGGTCGGGCGCCATCTCGGCATCGGAGAGGAGGGCGAGCGCGTCCGGGTCGTCGGCGACGGGGTCCGGATGGGCGCGGGCGATGAGGTCGAGGGAAAGGGTCAGCGTGCGGGAGGCCATCGTCCAGCAGCGGACCATCCCGGACGGCGCGGCGCAAGCCGGGACGAGGCGGGCGACGCCGTCGCGCACGGGTCCGAGGCCGGCCTATGGCCGGCCGATCGCCCAGGCGTCCTGCTGCGCGAGGCACCGCGTGAGGGCGTCCCGTCGGGCAGGCCGCCTCACGCGGCCCCGGACGGCGCGGATGAGGCGGGCGTATCCAGTTCCGGAAACGGCTCGCTGCGATGCCCCTCGCAGACCTCCTCCTCGTCGCGCAGGACCTTGAGCGTGTCGCCCTCTTCTCGCACCACGAGCTTGGGCCGTTCCGGCTTGCTGAAGGTGCGGCCGTGCATCCGGGTCGAGACGCAGTAGAGCCGGCGTCCGCCATCCTCGAACGGGCCGGCGAGCCGGCTCTGGGCGAACCGCACCGGGAGCAGGGAGACCGCGCCGAAGACGACCTGTCCGCGGGCCAGGGCGGCGATGCGCGCGCGGACCGTGCCGGTGCCCGTCTGCGGGGCGGGCGGCGGGGCCGTCGCGGTGCAGGCGCCGAGGCCGGCGGCGAGGATCGCTGCCCGCATCACACCACCGCACCGTCCGCCCATCGCCGAATCTCCCCAACGGGAAGAAGCGTAGCCGTTTCGAGCCCTGCGTGAAACGGGCTCGGTGGCGCAATCAATCCGCTGTCATTCCGGGTTCGCCTGCGGCGCCCCGAAACGACGGCGCATACATCCGATCCCCCTCACCCGAAAAACCCTCTATCCTCCCCCCATGCAATGGACCGACGAAGGCCTCGTGATCGGCCTGCGCAAGCACGGCGAGACGGGCGTCGTCCTCGAACTGATGACGCCGGCCCATGGGCGCCATCTCGGGCTCGTCCATGGGGGGCGCTCGCGGCGGATGCAGCCGGTGCTCCAGCCCGGCAACCGGGTGCGGGCCGCATGGCGGTCGCGGCTCGATGGGGCGCTCGGCGCCTACACGGTCGAGCCGCTGCGCTCGGAGGTCTCGCGGCTGATGGGTTCGGGGCTCGCGCTCTACGGCATCGGCCATCTTTGCGGGCTGCTGCGGCTTCTCCCCGAGCGCGACCCCCATCCCGAGCTCTACGCGGCGGCCCAGGTGCTGATCGAGCATCTCGATGCGGCGGATCTCGCCCCCGCCCTGATGGTGCGGTTCGAACTCGCGGTGCTGGCGGACCTCGGCTTCGGGCTCGACCTGTCGCATTGCGCGGCGACGGGGGCCAACGACGCCCTGGTCTACGTCTCGCCGAAGAGCGGGCGCGCGGTGAGCGCCTCGGCCGGCGAGCCCTACCGCGACCGTCTGCTCGCCCTGCCGCCGTTCCTGCGGGACCGGACGCAGCCCGGCAGCGGCTGGCGCATGCCGGACGCCCAGGACGTTCGGGAGGGGTTTACCTTGACGGGGTATTTCCTCGATCAGCACGTCTGGCGCCCGCGGGCGCTGAGCGCACCGGAGGAGCGGGCACGATTCGTCGCACTCGGCACGGGACAGTGAGAGCGACGTTCGTGTTATGTTCTCTTTCATCGACGCGAGAGCCGGATGCCGGCTCTCGGCGAAAGCCGATGTGGCCCAGAAACTTGGACATCGACCGGGATCTCGGATCCGGGACGATGGCCGGAGCGAGCCCCCTTGCACCGCGTGCGGCCTCGGCCGATCGCGGTGCGCCCGGCGAGCGATCGCCGCCCCGCCGTCGCGGGGGCAGACGCCGAACGATCGCCGTCTGATCCGACAGGGTATGGAGTGAACGATGGGCCAGCCCGTCCTGCCGCCGCCGGGCGACGGCATCGAGAGCGTCGAGTTGAAGACGGCGCTGGAGGAGCGTTACTACGCCTACGCGCTCTCGACGATCATGCAGCGGGCGCTGCCCGATGCCCGCGACGGCCTCAAGCCCGTGCATCGGCGCATCCTGTACGGCATGCGCCTGCTCCGGCTGGATCCCACCTCGGCCTTCAAGAAATGCGCGAAGATCGTCGGCGACGTGATGGGTGACTTCCACCCCCACGGCGACCAGGCGATCTACGACGCGCTGGTGCGCCTGTCCCAGGATTTCGCCCAGCGCTACCCGCTCGTCGACGGCCAGGGCAATTTCGGCAATATCGACGGCGATGGCCCGGCCGCCTACCGCTACACCGAGGCGCGGCTGACGGAGGTCGCCCGGCTTCTGCTCGACGGGATCGACGAGGACACGGTCGATTTCCGGGCTTCCTACAACGGCGAGAAGGAAGAGCCGGTCGTCCTGCCCGCGGCCTTCCCGAACCTGCTCGCCAATGGCAGCCAGGGCATCGCGGTCGGCATGGCGACCTCGATCCCGCCGCACAACGCCGCCGAACTCTGCGACGCGGCGCTCTACCTGATCCAGAACCGCGAGGCGACCTCCGAGCAGCTCTGCTCCTTCGTGCAGGGACCGGACTTCCCCACCGGCGGCATCCTGATCGATTCCCCCGAGACCATCCGCGAGGCCTACCGCACCGGCCGCGGCGGGTTTCGGGTGCGGGCGCGCTGGGCCAAGGAGGATCTCGGCCGCGGCACCTGGAACATCGTCGTCACCGAGATCCCCTATGGCGTGCCGAAGGCCCGGCTCATCGAGAAGCTCGCCGACCTCCTCCAGGAGAAGAAGCTGCCGCTTCTCGCCGACGTGCGCGACGAATCGGCCGAGGACGTCCGGGTTGTGCTGGAGCCGCGCTCCCGCTCGGTCGACCCCGTCCTGCTGATGGAATCGCTGTTCCGCCTGTCCGAGCTCGAGGCGCGGATTCCGCTCAACCTCAACGTGCTGGTCGGCGGCGTGGTCCCCCGCGTCATCGGGCTCGCCGAGTGTCTGCGGGAATGGGTCGACCACCGCCGCGTCGTGCTGCAGCGGCGCTCGCGCCACCGCCTCGGGCAGATCGAGCGGCGCCTCGAAATCCTCGGCGGCCTGCTCATCGTCTATCTCGACCTCGACGAGGTGATCCGCATCATCCGCGAGGAGGACGAGCCCAAGCTCGCCCTGATGGCCCGGTTCGCGCTCACCGAGATCCAGGCCAACGCCATCCTCGACACGCGGCTGCGCTCCCTGCGCAAGCTGGAGGAGATGGAGCTGAAGCGCGAGTTCGATGCGCTGACGGTCGAGAAGGAGGGGATCGAGGGCCTGCTGGCCTCCGAGAAGCTGCAATGGGCCGACATCACCAAGCAGATCCGCGCGGTGAAGAAGACGTTCGGGCCCGAGACCAAGCTGGGCAAGCGCCGCACCACCCTGGAAAACCCGCCCGACACCGCCGGGATCGACTTCACCGCCGCCATGGTCGAGCGCGAGCCGATCACCGTGATCCTGTCCGAGAAGGGCTGGATCCGGGCGCTCAAGGGCCACGTCGCCGACCTCTCGGGCGTGACCTTCAAGGGCGACGACGCGCTGAAGGTCGCCTTCCCCAGCGAGACGACGGCGAAGATCCTGCTGCTCGCCTCGAACGGCAAGGTCTTCACCCTCGAGGCCGCGAAGCTGCCCGGCGGGCGCGGCTTCGGCGATCCGGTGCGGCTGGCGGTCGATCTCGACGACGGCACCGAGATCGTCGCGGCTCTGCCCTACAAGCCGGACAGCAAGCTGCTGATCGCCGGCTCGGACGGACGCGGCTTCCTCGCGCCCTCCGACGCCCTGATCGCCAACACCCGCAAGGGCAAGGCGATCCTCGGCCTCGACGAGGGCGCCACCGCCGTGCTCCTGGTCCCGGCCGAGGGCGACCACATCGCCGTCTGCTCGTCGGACAAGCTGATGCTGGTCTTCCCGGCCTCCGAGGTGACGGAGCTCAGCCGCGGCAAGGGCGTGCGCCTGCAGCGCTGCCGCCAGAGCCGGCTCACCGAAGCCTGCGTGTTCCGGCTCAGCGAGGGGCTGCCCTGGCGCGACGGCTCGGGTCAGGCGCGGCTCGCCCAGGCCGCAATGCTGGAGAAGTGGATGGGCCACCGCTCCGATGCCGGCACGCTGATGACCCGCAGCTTCCCGAAATTCGAGCGGTTCGGGCGATGATCGCCGTCGCACACGCTTCGATTGAAGTGCGATCGATGCGCGCGGCGAACCTTGGCCGTTTCTGCTCACTGGAGAGCCGCGATCGATTCGAGGCGTGCCGCCTCGCCCTCATTCTTGAAGTACGTTCCGTGCTCGGGGGGGAATGGTCTGGAACTGCCTGTCTTCGTTCCTGAAATCACCGCTGCGGACGAAGTGCGCGCGCGGCGCTGCCAGGCTTGGCACAGGGACGTTCAACCTGTCATTGCCCGTCAGCCGTCCCCGAGGCCGGACGCGTCGTGGAACTGGCCGGGCATGATCCATCCCCTCACCGTCCTCGGCGGCATCCGGCGAGGGGGCGGCTCTTCCAGGCCACGGTCGGGGATGAGCAGAGGCCGGCCGCCATGATCGCGCTCCTGGCGAACGAGCGCTGGTTCGAGGATTGGTCTCAGCCGGCGACGTATCTCTGGTACTTGAGCACGGCCCCTGCCGAAATTCTGGAGTTCAAGGGCGCGCAGGGCGCCGCGATCATTCCCCGGCAGATCGGGCGCATGGCGTTCGACGTCGCTTTGACCGTCGCTCTGGAGGCGATGGGGCGGGGACGTCTCTGGCTCCACGCCGATCCCGCAGGGGGTGACAGGCTCGTCAGGTGGTCTACCCAGATGGTAGGGATGCGGACGATCGATCCAGCCCAGCACCCGAAACTTCCAGGGAGTACGCTCACGGGCGGCCGTCGCAACGACGGTCGGTATCTTTATCTGGATGCCCAAGCCGCTCTGCAAACGCATGCGGCGCTGGCGCCGTACTGGAGTTGAGTCGAACCATGCCGACACATCCCGCGGCCTTCGCCGCTGTCGCCTCAGGCTTGGCGGGGGTCAGCCCTCACTCCCCGGAAGCGGTCGAAACCTTCTATCTGAACGTGTTTCCCCGCTATGGCGACGAGGCCAAAGCCCTCGTTCTCGATTGGCTTACCGCAGCGGTCGAGTCACCGTTGGAGGACGACATCGCCGCTCTCGTCGAGGCGGTGAAGGGCGGTCCGCCGCAGGCGAAGCGGCGCGCGAGGTCCCGTTCGATTCTCGCCGGTTCCTGAAACCGCCGCTCGGTGGCCGAATCGACGCCAACGGCCGCGTTCGCCGGGTCGTCCTGACGATCGTGCCGATGGAGGGACAGCATCCGCCCGGGAGACCGCTCCGGGGGGCCGCTCGAAGCGTGGCGCGCTCTGGAGGGAGCGCGCGCGGCAGGGGCTCAGCGCCGACGGAACTGCTGGCCGCCGCGCTGGGGCGGGCGAGGGCCGGTCGGGCCGCGCTCGTCCTTGTGGCGGAACACGAGGCGTCCCTTTTCCAGGTCGTAGGGCGACATCTCGACGGTGACGCGGTCGCCGGCCAGAGTCTTGATGCGGTTCTTCTTCATCTTGCCGGCCGTGTAGGCCACGATCTCGTGCCCCTGGTCGAGTTGGACCCGATAGCGGGCATCCGGCAGGATTTCGACGACCAAGCCGTCGAACTGCATCAGTTCTTCCTTCGCCATACACTCGTCTCCAGCCGGGCCGCCTGCACGGGGCGCACCGGCGCATTGAACAAAATCGCTGTCGTGCGGAACGCGCGGCGCAGCGGGTCCGATCCATTCGGAGGCGCTGGCGCAAACCGGGCGTCAGGTGCCGCTCGCGAAACGCCCGAGGCGGGCGCCTCGCGGGAGGCGCCGACGCGGCAGGCGTTTCGCAAGGGGCACCAGCCCCGCGACTTAAGCGTCGGAGGCGTTTTGCGCAAGAATTTCGCGCAAAGATACGAGACGCGTGCAGGTTATCGATGCTTCGCTGCGCATCCAAGCCCGTCAGGGCGCGGTTTCGGTGCCCGCGTAGTCGATCCGGCCGTCGGGCAGCCTGCGCCACGTCGCCACCGCGAAGGGCGCCCGGGCGAGGTCGCCGCGGGCGTCGAAGGCGATCTCGCCCAGCACCGTGCGCAGGGGCGCGCCGCCGTGCAGGAAGGCGGCGACCCGGGCCGGCTCGGGCGACCGCGCGCCCTCGACCCCGCGCCGGAT
>NZ_CAKLBV010000068.1 GCF_920984675.1 Methylobacterium sp. Leaf118 | reverse complement strand
GGCAAGCCGACGCCCGCAACCCCGACGCCGCCCGCCGGGCTCGCCAAGGACAAGGATCCGCCGACGCCCCAGCAGGCCGGCCGCCCCGGTCCGGCCCCCTCGGCCAATCCCGCCGCGACCATGGGCGGGCGGACGCAACCCGGTCAGCCCGTGTCCGGACCGCCCATCTCCGGACAGCCCGTGGCCAGGCCGCCGGTGCCCGGCCTGCCGGCCGCCCAACAGGCCGGACGCCCGGGCAACGGCCCCGATGCGGGGCCGCCGCGGTCGGACGCGCTCGCTGCGCAGAAGCAGCAGCAGATCCAGGCCCAACAGGCCCAGGCCGCGCAGCAGCGGCAGCAGCAGATGCAGGCTCAACAGGCCATGCAGAAGCAGCAGCAGGCCGATCAGGCCCGGCAGGCCGCGGCGCAACGCCAGCAGCAGCAGGCGGCGCAGCACCAGCAGATGCAGCAGCAGCAGCAGCAGCAGCAGGCCGCCCAGCGCCAGCAGATGCAAGCCCAACAGGCCCAGGCCGCGGCCCAGCGCCAGCAGCAACAGGCGGCGCAGCGCCAGCAGATGCAGCAGCAGCAGGCCGCCCAGCGGCAGCAGCAGATGCAGGCCCAACAGGCGGCGCAGCGTCAGCAGATGATGCAGCAGCAACAGGCCCAGCAGGCGGCGCAACGCCAGCAGATGATGCAGCAGCAACAGGCCCAGCAAGCGGCCCAGCGGCAGCAGCAGATGATGATGCAGCGCCAGCAGGCGCCGCGGCCGGCGCCCCAGGGCGGAGGCCATGGCGGCGGCCACGGCTGCCCGCCCGGCATGCCCTGCCGCTGAACCGGGAGCGATCCCGGCGGCTCTTGCCGGACCGTCGGAACGGCCCGGCGGCTCTTGCCGGACCGTCGGAACGGCCCGGCGGCTCTTGCCGCGCCGGCACGGATCGCGCATGCGCCCGCTCACGGCTCCGTTCAGGCCCGGCGGGATACGATGCTCGACAGGTTGCTCCACGCAGGCGCGAGCCTCGCCGTCCTCCTCGCGGTGGCGTTCGCCTTCTCGCTGAACCGGCGGGCGGTCCGACCCCGCGTGGTCCTGGCGGCGCTCGCCCTTCAGATCGGGATCGGGGCGCTGATCCTGTTCGTCCCCCTCGGGCGCACCGTCCTCGAACGGGTCGCCGAAGGCGTGACCCTGGTGCTGTCCTTCGGCGACAAGGGCACCGCCTTCCTGTTCGGCGGCCTCGTCGAGCCGCGGATGTTCGAGCTGTTCGGCGGCTCGGGATTCATCCTGGCGCTTCGGGTGCTGCCGCAGATCCTCTACGTCTCGGCCCTCATCGGCGTGCTCTACCATCTCGGCCTGATGCAGGCGCTCGCCCGCTTCCTCGGCGCCGGCCTGCGACGGGTGCTCGGCACCTCGTCGATCGAATCCTTCTCGGCGGTCATCACCATTTTCATCGGGCAGAGCGAGATCGCCATCGCCCTGCGGCCGTTCCTGGCGGTGCTGACGGGCGCCGAGCTCTTCGCCGTGATGACGAGCGGCGCGGCCTCCACCGCGGGCTCGATCCTGGCGGGCTACGCGGCGCTCGGCGTACCGATGGACTACCTCCTCGCCGCCTCCTTCATGGCGATCCCCGGCGGCCTGCTCTACGCCAAGATCCTGGTGCCCTCGACCGAGCCGACGCGGGTTCTCTCCACGAAGGTCGAGTTCGGTGAGACCCGGGCGACCAATCTCATCGAGGCCGCCGCCGACGGCACGCAGAAGGGGCTCGGCGTCGCCGTCGCGGTCGGGGCCATGCTCATCGCCTTCGTGGGCCTCATCGCGCTCCTCAACGCCCTGGTCGGCGGGGTCGGCGGGCTCGTCGGCGTTCCGGGCACCTCCATCGAGGGCCTCCTCGGGATCGCCCTCGCCCCACTCGCCTGGCTGCTCGGCGTGCCCTGGGATCAGGCGACGCTGGTCGGCGGCGCCATCGGCCAGAAGATCGCTTTCAACGAGTTCCTGGCCTATGCCAGCCTGTCGCCGACCCTGAAAGCCGGCACCCTCGATCCGCGCACCGCCGCCATCGTCTGCTTCGCCCTGTGCGGCTTCGCCAACCTGACCTCGGTGGCGATCCAGCTCGCGAGCTTCACGAGCCTCGCGCCCGAGCGGCGGCCCGAGATCGCCCGGTTCGGGCTTCGGGCGATCCTGGCCGGCACGTTGTCGAATCTGACGAGCGCGGCCATCGCCGGCTTCTTCATCGCCGTGTGAGGATTTTTCCGGCGCCGTCGCCATATGGGAGGCATGACGACGACGGGAGACGGGCGCATGAACGCCGCGGGCGGCACGGAAGTCACGGCGCAGGACTGGGACGCGCGGGTCGATCGCGCCTGCACGAAGCTGCCCGAGCGGGGTCAGCGGATGCTCGCCTGGCTGCGTGAGCCGTCCCGCCTTCCGGTGCGGGTCCTGGCGGCGGTGCTGCTCATTCTCGGCGGCCTCTTCTCGATCCTGCCGGTGCTGGGCCTGTGGATGCTGCCGCTCGGCCTCGCCCTGCTCTCCCAGGACGTGCCGGCCCTCAAGGTGCCGATGGAGAAGGCCGCCCGCTGGATCGAGCGGACCTGGCAGCGCTGGCGCGGCCGCGCGACGCCGTCGGGCACCGACACGACCGAGCGGGATCCGCGGATCTGACGGGCCCCGGATCGGCCGGTGTCACGACCCGATCCCCATGGCCAGATTGTTGATAGGCGCGATCCTGGACGATCTCGCGATCGCCGAGGTCGCGACGATACCGTCTCCGCCGACGGCGAAACGGACATGCACCGTCGCACGGGTACGGCAGATGACAGGGAAAACCGCGTCCCCTTCCCCCAACGATTCCGGCTCCTTACCGCCGGGAGCGACTCACGGCATCGGGAATCCGCTCGTCCCTCGCGACGAACCGAATCGGCACCGTCATGTGCATCGCCCGATGAGAGAGGGTCGTCGGCAAGGGTGGCAACGTCAGCCCGGGCGGCACAATCCGCAACGCGAGAGCGTCGAGGTCCCGGCGCCCGGACGACTGGGTGATCTTGGAACGCGTCACCCGACCGTTCGGGGCGATGGCGATGCGGATGGCGACATATCCGCCGCCCGAGAAGGGATGCGGAATCGCCAAGATCCGCGCCACGATAATATGCCTGAGTCGCTCTTGGTAATCTCCCAATTCGTTCGCCCATGCCGGAGACGAACCGAACGGGCACAGAAGCCACACGATCCCGATCCATCCGACAGCCCGCAACATCGTTTCAACCTGCTCCATTCCGCAAGGCGAAGCTTTAGAAGCGGAGCCGCCGCGTCTCAACGGTGAATTGCAACAGGCGTCGAGGGTTGTCGCCTCCGGCCGCGGCGCTTCCGCCGCGTGCGCGCGCTTGACAGGCTCCGCGCCGCATCCGACCCATCGCAGCCAGGATTTCCACTTGGACCAGGATTTCCACTTGGAACCGCGTTCCGGAGACGAATGGTGACCCCGTTGCGCCTGCCCTTTCGCCGCCTCGCCCTCGCCGCCTTGTTCGCCGGCACGGTGCTGACGGCCGCCCCCCAGCCCAGCCTGGCCCAGGAGGCGGTGTTTCCGCCGAGTTCGCGCTTCGGCCTGACCCCGGCGCCGAGCATGATCGTCTCGAAGCGCTTCACCGGGTTCGAGCGGCGCGGCGGCGGGGCCATGGTCTCGGTGGTCGAATTGCCGGGCAATGCCTATCCGGAGATGAAGGAGAGCTTCACCGACGAGAACCTGAAGTCGCAGGGGCTGACGGTGCAGACCCGCGAGCCGGTGACGCTGGATGGCGGCGTCGAGGGGATGTTGTTCACCGGCGAGCCCATCGCCGCCGAGGGCGAGGCGCCCGTCACCCGCAAGTGGCTCCTGATCGTCGGCGGCGGAGACGTGACCGGCATCCTCGTCGCCCAGGCCGCGGTCGGCGCCGAGAGCGACGAGACCATGCGCGGAATGCTCACCGGCGTACGGGTGCGCCCGGCGCTCGGCCTTGAGGAGCAGATTGCCGCCCTGCCCTTCCGCATCGGCGACCTTGCGGGATTCCGGCCGGTGCGGGCGCTGGCCGGCAATTCCGTCCTGCTGACGCTTGGACCGCGCGATCAGGTCTCCAACCTGGAACAGCCGATCCTGGTGATCGCCCAGGCGACCCAGAACGCGACGCCGCAGGAGCAGCGCGACGGCCTCGCCCGGCAGGCGCTCTTCTCCAACCAGACCCTGAAGGACTTCTCGATCGAGCGGTCGCAGAGCTACCGCCAGAACGGCGTCGACTGGCACGAGATCGTCGCCCGCGCCGTCGACGTACCGTCGAGCATCCCGGTGGTGGTCACCCAGACGATCCGCTTCAACCCGGACGGCTACGTCCGGGCCGTCGGCGTCACCCGCTCCGACCAGCGATCGGAGATGCTGCCGTTGTTTCGGCAGGTGGTGGACAGCCTGCAGATGAAGTGAGGGACCGCGCTCCCTCTCGCCTTTGTCCTCGGGACGCACGGGATCGGCACACGGCCCTCGGGGATCCTCTCGGACACAGGATCCCGGACGTTGCCGGATCCCCTGCGCGATGCGTCTGGCGCATCCGCGATGGGGGTCGTCTCGGAGACACCGGCGCAGGGGCCACCCCGCGGTTCCGGTCCTGGCCGCCCAGTCTCAGGCGGCAGCCGAGAGCCGGCCCGCGTCGCGGCGGATGCGCTCCACCATTGCGCGCACGCCGTTCGAGCGCTTCGAGGTGATGTGCGCGCCGAAATCGAGCTGCTTCAGCAATTCGAAGCCGTCCGTCTCCATGGCCTCCTTCGGAGCCTTGCCACCGTAGAGCGCCACCATCAGGGCCACGAAGCCTTTGACGATGTGGGAATCGCTGTTGCCGGCGAGCCGCAGGCGACGGCCCTCGCCCTCCTCCAGGGCGATGTCGAGCCAGACCTGGCTCTCGCAGCCATGGACCCGGTTCTCGTCGGTCTGCAACGAGGCGGGCATCGGTGGCAGCGCCTTGCCGAGTTCGATCACGTACTCGTAGCGCTCCATCGGATCATCGATGACCTCGAAGTTCTCGATGATGGTGTCGAGGTTCGGCAACATGGCTCTCGGCAGTGCAGGGCTTTGGAGATCGGGATATAGCGGTCGCCGCCTCCCGTCGCGAGACGCCGCGCGCAAGTCTTCACGCCCGCGCCCCGGCGCTGCCGTCAGCCGCCGACCGGTGAGACGGACGGACGGACCTCGGGCAGTTGCAGCCGGAGCGGGTCGGCGGCGGTCGCGGTGCCGCTGACCGCGATCTCGGCCTGGGCGGCGTAGGCGGCGATCAGGCGCGGCCCGAGCATCGGCACGCCGGGCTTGCCGGCCGCCGCCGCCTCGCCGCTGCCGGAGACGATCGAGAGCCGCACCGGCGCGCCGACGCCCGCATCGATCGCGATGGCGATGCTGCAGGTCACCGTCTCGGCGGTGGCGTCGAGGCATTCGGCCACGACCTCGGACACGATCATGCCCAGGGCGTTGGCGATGCGCGGCTCGACGAGGCTCGTCCCCTCCCCCTCGACCACCACGCCGATCCGCCCGGTCCGGCGCAGGTTCCCGAGCCCCACCGCGAGACGATGCAGGTAGTCGCGCAGATCGATGGAGGCGATGTGCGGGGCCTCGTGCAGGTGTTGCTGCACCAGGGCGATCGCCCGCACCCGCTGGCCGAGGGCATCGAAGCTGCCCCGGCAGCTCTCCGGCGCCGCCCGGCCGTAGAGCCCGATCAGGCTCACCATCACCTGAAGGTTGTTGCGGACCCGGTGGTAGATCTCGGCGAGCAGGGTTTCTTTCTCGACCAGGGCCCGGGCGGCATGCTCCTCGGCGTTCTTGCGATCGGTGATGTCGAAGCAGGAGCCGAGATAGCCGTGGAAGACGCCGTTCTCCTCGAGCGGCCGGCCGGTGTCGAGCAGCCAGCGATAGGCGCCGTCGCGGCGCCGCAGGCGGAACTCCACCGAGAAGGGCCTGCGCGCCTGGAACGCCTCGGCGACGAGGCTCGCGTGGCGCTCGAAATCGTCCGGGTGGAGGCCGCGCCGCCAGCCGTCGCCCACCTCCTCGTCGAGGGGGCGGCCGGTGAAATCCAGCCAGCACTCGTTGTGATAGATCGAGCGGCCATCGAGGTCCGTGCGCCACATCATCAGCGGCACATGGTCGGCGAAACGGCGGAAGCCGTCACCGACATCGAGCGGCCCCGGCCCGCCGCCCGCTCCCGCTGAAATGTCCGCTGCCATCCGCCCTGTCTGTTCACTCGATCCGAAATGTCGGGATTGAACGATCCCCGCGCCCGTCAACGTACCGGCACAGGGGCCGTTCCGGCCTGTCCACAAGTCGACCAAACCGGGGTCCGAGGATAGTCCCAGCGGGGGTTCGCACGGCCCCGCTCGTTTCAAGAACGCTCGATCATCGCGCGGATCCGAGCGGCCAGGACCTCGACCGGGAAGGGCTTGGTGATCATCTGCATGCCGAGATCGAGCCGGTCGCCGCCGAACAGTGCGTTCTCGGCATAGCCGGTGATGAAAAGCACCTTGAGGTCCGGCCGTTCCGCCCGGGCCCGGTCGGCAAGCTGGCGACCGTCGAGGCCGGGCAGGCCGACATCGGTGACGAGGAGATCGATGCGATCGCGCGAGCGGAGGATCTCCAGGCCCGCGGGGCCGTCCTCCGCTTCGATCGCGCGATAGCCGAGATCGCCCAGCACCTCGACGACGAGGTCGCGCACCACCGCCTCGTCCTCGACCACCAGCACGGTCTCGCCCCGCCCGCCCCCGGACGTCGCCGCCAGGACCGGTGGCGGGGCCTCGGGCGCCGCCTCGCCGCGATGGCGGGGCAGGTAGATCCGCACCGTGGTGCCGCGTCCGGGCTCGGAGACGAGCTGGGCATGGCCGTCGGATTGCCGGGCGAAGCCGTAGATCATCGAGAGGCCGAGACCCGTCCCCATGCCGAGCGGCTTCGTGGTGAAGAACGGCTCGAAGGCGCGGACGGCCACGTCCGGCGGCATGCCGGTGCCGGTATCGGTCACGGCGATGCAGACATAGGCGCCCGCCGCGAGCTCCGGATACCGGCGCGCGTCGTCACGGCCGATCTCGACATTGCCGGTCTCGATCACGAGCCGTCCGCCCTCCGCCATCGCGTCGCGGGCATTGATGGCGAGGTTGAGGACCGCGTTCTCCAGCTGGTGCGGATCGCACAGGGTCGGCCAGAGATCGGGGGCGGCGGCGATCTCGAGGCGGACGCGCTCGGTCAGGGTCCGGCGCAGCAGATCCTCCATCCCGCTCACGAGAACGTTCACGTCCACCGGCTTCTGCTCCAGCGGCTGGCGCCGGGCGAAGGCGAGCAGGCGGTGGGTCAGCGCCGCCGCCCGATGGGCCGAGGCGAGGGCCGCCTCGGTGTAGCGCTCCAGGGTATCGATCCGCCCCTGCGCGAGGCGGCTGCGCATCAGGTCGAGGGAGCCGACGATGCCAGTGAGCAGGTTGTTGAAGTCGTGGGCGATGCCGCCCGTGAGCTGGCCCACCGCCTCCATCTTCTGCGCCTGCCGGAGTTGCTCCTCCACCAGGCGTTGCTCGGTGATGTCGCGGCCGACCATGTGGAAGCGGTCGCCCTCGGGCACCGCCGTCCACATCACGCTGAGCCGTCCGCCGCCCTTGCGCAGGACGCGATCGACGAAATCGGTGACGGGTTGCCGGTCCGCGAGCCGGAGGAGCACGGCGCCGGTCTCGGCATGGTCGGCCGGATCGATCAGATCGAGGAACGGCCGGGCCAGAAGCTCCTCCTCGCTCCAGCCGAGCAGGCGCGTCCAGGCCGGATTGACGCTGCGCAGGTAGCCGTCGATCCCGGCGGTGCCCATCAGGTCGTTGGTCGTCTGCCACAGCCGGTCGCGCTCGCGGGTGCGCTCGCCGATTTCCCGGGCGAGCACCGCCTCGACCCGCTTGGCGTCGGTCACGTCGAGGGCGAACAGGTAGACGCCGTCGGTGGTGCCGTCGGGCATCGGCCGCGGCAGGTAGCGGATCTCGGCCACGCGCCGGGCCCCGTCCGGACCGGGCCAGTCGCGCTCGAACCGCGCCTCGCGCCCGGTCAGGGCCGCATCGAACAGCGGACGGTCGGCCGGGTAGGCCGTGCCGATCAGGCTGGCGAGGGGGCGGCCGATTGCCGTGCCGGCGGGCCCCTCGAACCACAGCGCCTCGGCCGCATTGGCGAAGCGGCACCGGCCGGCGGCGTCGAAGAAGGCGATCAGCACCGGCAGCGAGTCGGCGATCAGCCGCAGTTCGCGGGCATTGGCGCGCACGGCGAGCTCGGCGCGGGCGCGCTCGGCCGCGTGCCAGACCCGCTGCGCCACATCCTCGACGAGGGCGACCTCCTCGGGAAGCCAAAGCCGCGGCGCGGGTTCGTGCAGGTAGACGATGGCCCGCAGCCGTCCCTCTTGGATCAGCGGGACGACGACGAGGGCGCGGCAGCCGATCGCGTCCCAGACCGCGGCATAGGCGCGGCCGGCCCGGGGATCGGCGTAGCCGTCATCGACCTTGAGGGTGCGCCCCGCGCGCAGCTCCGCGATGACGGCCGGGCCAAACCCGTCGAGGATGCGCGCGGTGCCCGCCAGGCTCGCCACCGTGTCGTCGCGGATCCAGTCCCGCTCGACCCGCACGACCGCCCCGGTCGCGTCGATCTCGCCGTAGCCGGCGCGGGCGACGCCGAGGCGCGCCCCCAAGGCGGCGGCGGCCGCGAGGGTGACGGCCTGGGGGTCGGCGGCCTCGCGCAGGCGGTCGTTGAGGGCGAGCAGGAACGCTTGGCGCTCCTCCGCGAGCTTGCGATCGTGGATGTCGGTGCAGGTCCCGAACCAGCGCAGGATCCGGCCCTCGCCGTCGCGCAGGGGCTTGGCGAGACCGAGCACCCAGCGATAGGCGCCGCTCCGGTGCCGCAGCCGGTACTCGATGCGGTAGGTCTCGCCGGTGGCGAGGCTGTGGCGCCACACCTCCCAGGCCCGCTCCCGGTCGTCGGGATGGAACACGTCGTTCCAGGCTTCGCCGTCGGTCGAGCCCACCGCCAGACCGGTCACCTCGTACCAACGATCGTTGTAATAGTCGTGGAAGCCGTCGGCCCGGGTCGACCAGATCGTCTGCTCGACGGAATTGGCGATGCCGCGGAAGCGGTCCTCGCTCTCCCGCAGCGCCCGCTCGGTGCGCTTGCGTTCGGTGATGTCGAAGCTGACGCCGGGGAAATGCTTCGCCCGCCCGGCCGCATCATGGGCGCAGCGCCCCTGCGCGGTCACCCAGCGGACATCGCCGTCGGCGCGGACGAGGCGATATTCCGCCGCGAACGACCCGCCGCTTCGCAGAGCTTCGCCGATGCGCGCCTGCACCTCCGGGAGATCCTCCGGGTGGATGCCGCTGAAAAACGAACCGATGGGTGCGCCCCGCATGGCCATCTCCGGATCGACCCCGTAGAGGCGGGCGAAGCGGGCATCGGCCGTGACCAGATCCGCGGCCACGTCCCAGTCCCAGACGCCGATGCTGCCGCCGGCGGCCAGCGCCATCTCCAGACGCTCCTCGCTGCGCTGGCGGGCGCGCTCGGACAGCACCTCGGCCGTCGTCTCGCCCGTGATGCAGATCATGCCGTTGATGCGGCCGTCATCGTCCCGCACCGGCGAGTAGGTGAAGGTCCACCACGTCTGTTCGGGTGCCCCGTAGCGGTGCATCGTCAGGGGCAGGTTGCGCCGCGACACGCTCTGGCCCGACAGGGCGGCGTCGACCAGCGGGCCGATATCGTCCCACAGGTCCGCCCAGATGTCCCGGAAGCGCGCCCCGAGCGCCCGCGGCAGCCGATCGCCGAAGACCGGACGGTAGGCGTCGTTGAAGAACGAGATGCCCTCCGGGCCCCAGGCCAGGAACATGGGTGCCGGGAAGGCCAGCATCATCGCTAGGGTGCTGCGCAGGGATGCGGACCAGGATGCGGGCTCCCCGAGCGGGTTGCCGGACCAGTCATGCGCCAGGATCTCGCGGCCGGTGACGCCGCCCTCCTCCAGAAACCGGAGGGCCGCCGACCCGTCGCGTCCCGTCGCGGCGCTCACGGCACGGTCCCCCGGACCCGTCTCGCGACCGGGCGGGCGAACGGGACCGACGGGTCGAGTGGGACAGCGACGGAGCGGTTTCGGGGCACCGGGCACCTATACAGAGTTCCGGGAGCGGGCGTAAGCGGAGCCGTTGACGGGCGCGCGCCTCTATCGGGCCGCACGGGCCCGCGTCGCGGCCGGGGCAAAGGCGCAATCGACCGCGCTGCGGGGACGGGATAGGACGCGTCGGCTGGCCCCTCGAGACCGGCCGCTGGTCCGGCGGATCGATGGCCCGCAAGTCGAGGGTTGGCCGCAAACAACCTCGGATGCGCTTTGCCGCACGAGCGGGCCATCGATGAACCTGTGTCCTGCCGTTTCATCCCGACTGTCATCATGCTGCACCGTGTCGTATCCAGATTGGAATTGTTTTGCAGCGCGACATGATCTGCCGAGGTCCCATTCTGATCTACCGCTCGCATCGGGGATGCGCGGAAAGGACTTGCCTCCCCAGGCGTGACATGCTCTGTATTTCGCGTCCGCATCAGACCCTGCGGGAGAGCCCAGTTCGGCGGTTTGGCCGTTCATGGCGTCGAGGAGCGACCGCCCCCGGAAGCTTCGAGGCACAATTCCGTTGGGTTGGACGATCTGGAGGGTGGCGTTTCGCACGCCGCACCGAAGGACCCGCGTGACCGGCCGCAGGGCCGGAGGGTCCCCAGGAACCCATGACAGAGGGGGGCACGGAATGCTGGCAACGGGCATTTCGAATGCCCGCGCGTCGTGGGGATCATGATGAACAGAGACCTTGTCACCTACGATTTCGACGCTCCAGACTCGGACTGGAACTACGAACCGTCACGGGCGGAATTGTTCCGGCAGATCGCCGCGCCGCTCTACACCACCGATGCCGAAGGCTGGCTGACCTACTACAACGACGCCGCGGCGGCTTTGTGGGGGTTCCGCCCCGTTCTGGGCAAGGCACGCTGGTGCGGCGCGTGGCGGCTCTACCATCCCGACGGGTCGCCGCTGCCGCACGATCTCTGCCCCATGGCCGTCTCCCTGCGAGAGGGCCGCGCGGTGCGCGGCATCCAGGCGATGCTGGAACGTCCGGACGGCACCCGGGTGCCGTTCATGCCCTACCCGACGCCCCTGCGCGACGAGGACGGGACCTTGGTCGCGGGGTCGAACATCCTCCTCGAGGTCCAGCGGAGCGAACGGCGGTCTCCGGCGTTGCGCGCCGCCCTCGCCGGTTTCACCACGCGGCCGCCTGCCCGATTCGCGAGCATGCACGGATGTTCGGCCTGAGCGTTGCCACGGGGGCGAGCTCATCCACCTGAAAGGGTCGGAGCGATCCGCGGTCGCTCCGCCTTGATCCGACGGACAGGAGGAATCCCATGTCGATCGAAACGAATTGGAGCCTCGACGCGGTCCAGAGCCTGCGCAGCATGGCGCGGGAGGGGATGCCGGTCTCGGTCATCAGCCTGCGGCTGAAGCGGCCGGTGGACGCCGTGAGCGCGAAGCTCGCGGAACTCGGCATCACACCGAAGGCGATGGCCTGATCGGTTCGGGCGCCGCGTGCGGCGCGGCGCCCGTTTCTGAACGGTTACCAGCTGCCGGTGTTCTCCATGGAGAGCCAGGGCTCCTGTGGCGGTCGGCTCTCGCCCTTCTGCAGGATCTCGATGGAGATGCCGTCCGGCGAGCGGACGAAGGCCATGTAGCCATCGCGCGGGGGACGATTGATCGTCACGCCCGCCCGCACCAGCCGGTCGCAGAAGGCGTAGATGTCCTCGACCTGATAGGCGAGGTGTCCGAAATTGCGCCCACCGGTATAGGTCTCGGGATCCCAATTGTAGGTCAACTCGATCAGCGGCGCCTTCTCCGACCGCGCCCGCTCCGCGTCTCCGGGCGCTGCGAGGAACACCAGGGTGAAACGCCCCTTCTCGTTCTCGACCCGGCGGACCTCCTCGAGGCCGAACGCATCGACGTAGAAGGCGAGTGCGCGGTCGAGATCGGCCACGCGGACCATGGTGTGCAGGTATTCCATGTAACTCCATCCCCCTGGGAACAAACGAGTTTCTAACTCGGGTGTACCGAGATTGTACTGGATGCCGCTAGGACCGCTCGTAGAAGCCCATCTAGCGCAGCCGTCGCCTTCGCTTGGTAGTCCGGCGAATAGGCAGCATAGAGCTCCGTCATGTCCATTCCCCGCGCCATTTTGTGACCAAGCTGAGCAGAAATCTCCCACGGCGGAACGCCGAGCTTGCGCATCCATCGTGCGGCGGAGTGCCGCGGGCTATACATGTTAATGCGGCTGTCAAGTTCGGCCACTTCTCGATTGCGCTGTAAGCTCTCCTGATATCGATGCACAGGTTTACCACGAAAGTGTACAACGTACTCGCAGGTCCGTAGTTGCGCCTTGAGGTAATCTCGTAGCGTAGGCGGCAGCTTGACAGTTGGGCGGTGCTTGCTCGTCTGCTCTCTCCCTTCTTGATTTAAATGCAACAAATTGTCCCCAAAATCGATCTGGCTCCATGTTAGTTGTGTGACTGCTTGCGGCCGAGAGGCCGTACCGATGCAGATGAAAATCAATGGCCGAAGATGGGCCGGTGCCGCGTCCAGATAGGCCGCTAACTCTTCCGGTGAACAAGGGCGGCCTTTTGGTTGAGTTTGACCCACCTTGATGCTGGGAATGTGTGGCTTGCGAGTGATTTCACCAAGTTTATATGCTCGACTCAACGCAGCCTTACCAGCAGTGAGGATATTTTGTATGTATGACGGCTTACGACCTTGAGACCGCAGATGGTCTATGAAACGCTGGATCGATGTCGGCTTGCAAACTTCATCAACTGAAGCAGCACCATAGAACAGAACCCAATGATTTACAGCAAACTTTAGCCATTTGCGAGCAGGAGTATGTTGACCATGCTGATCGTAATAGCGCAGAACCACCTCTGCCATTGTGACGCTCAAAACTGATGCCAGCTCCGGAGCGCCATTTTTAAACTCATGTGCACGGATTGCTATTTTGGCGGATTCAAAATCCGTTGTGCCAGTGCTAATGCGCCTGACGTATCCAGCTTTTCTGTCAAGCCAACAGATTTGCCAGGCCGGCGATCGCGAGAGTTGAGCAAGCCAGAAGTCTCCGACTTGGAAATCTCGCTTGTCGAATTTGCTTCTCCCCATAGCTCTACCGCTCCTTTCCCAAACAGAATGAAGTCACACAGCATCCTACCGATATAGCGGATACTTTTTTGCCCATGTCGGACGTATGGAATACGACCTGAACGCCGCATTCTTTTCACTGTTGAAATATCGAGATGCAGAAAGCGCGCAGCATCGGCCTCTGTATATTGTGCATAAGGCGCAATACGATGTTCTTCGGCAACACCAGCGCGCATCTCATCCAGAGTTTCTTTAGAGATATTTCCAGGAGGCATATTAGGCACCGCTAATTCTAGCGCATGCAATTCGACATAATCGGCCGGTCGTATGCGGAAGATTTGCGAACTGCTGGGAATGGCGGGAGCACTTGAGTCTTATGTTGAAGATCAAGACTTCAACAAAGAGAATCACGACCGTTATCCAGCCAACCGGCCTTTACCCAAAGTCAAAATTTTCAGATTGTGGTGGTGCACCCGTGAGCACGAAGCACTCAAGAGACACCAGGCGCTATGCACAAAAGGTATGTAACAAGTGAGATTGATCGAGCGCTACAAGGCTGAGAGATGCAGTACATTAAATCGGCATTACCATACGTCCATACGAAGCAAAAAAAATGATTCAGCTAACATGAATGCACGGATATGGGCCTACAGAGCAGTGTATACAATGTATTATATCTATTTCATTCAATAGCGCTGTAAAAGCCTGCTTTTGGCTAATAACTACCGACGGCCTCAATCTCTGAGAAAAGACGTGCGGATGGGAAGTGGTAAAGCTTTTCTGCAGCCTTTTGCAGGAGAGTACTATGCAGCTAAAACCCATCATACGTGCCATTCCTGACATCATGCGTTATAAGCCAGAAAACCTGTACGATGTTCGCAAGCATCTAGCGGATTTTGAGACGTTTAAGCTCGCAAATAAGCGTCGTAAATCGTTAGTTAGATTTCTCAGAAAGTATCGCTCTAACGACTTGGATTTGATCAAGGCATTGGAGAATTGTAGCCCGAAACATCCCTGCCGAACACTCGCATGCCCTCGATGCATGCGTAAGCTTCGGATATGGTTGTTCGATCAGGTTGTTCCCCTAATTACAGAAGCACCTCGGCGGTGGTTCTTCGTTACGGTCATATTTGAAGAGCATCGTTATCAGCGGGGCGAATTGCACAAATTTGATCCCAAGAAACTCATCGAGAGATTTCGGGCAGCCTTGCGAAAGGTCGGCATTGAGCATATTGTTGCTTTTGGAGGTTTAGATTACTGCGAAGAGACGAGAATGCAAGACTTCAATTCATCTCCGACATACACTTGGTGTGTCCACACACATCATCTCGTATATGTCTCCGACGAGAAGGCCGAGGAACTACGTCGTATTTTACGTGAACGATTTCGCGATAGCCCATATGCGCGTCGTCCGGTGCAGTTCGCGCGCCATAAAGCCGATAAATACACAATCTTCCAGGCTACCTCATATTGTGTCAAATCGGTGTATAATAGCGCAATCGTTGCGCGCAGTCCTTCTGGACAATCAGCAAGGAAGAAAGGGCGCAAAAGGCTACACGGAAAATCTCAGGCGGAACTTGCCGCTTTTCAAGCCAGGCAAAATTTAGGAGACCGTGTTCTATTGGTCGGATTAAAGCGCAATCAGAAAAGTATCATCCGGACTAGAACGACGCCGACAATTACGGCCGCAGGCTTTAAAGCTATTTCCTACTTGAATGTCCCGATACGTAAATGGGATGATTTTTCTTCTATCGTCTGATGGCGAAACGTAACACGCAGCCAACTAATTTTATTGTAGGTTGCCTGAATCTTCCAAGCGATCCGATATGTCATAGCCCAAAAGCTTCCTGGCATATCGGAGCATGACGAGATGATCGCGGCCAACGCGTTCTGATTCGGCCGGTGATGAGCCGAAAACTCAAACGCGAATGCCAAGCTTGCAGACACGCTTTCTACGTCTGAAAGTCCACCATCAGGCGAAGGCGCGCTGGCTGATGCCTTTCGGCCCGGTACGCGCACAGCCATACGTCCAGGTCAGCCACGCGAGTGCGGTAGAGCGTCCGTCCTCGAAGGGAAGTTCCTGAAGCCGGCCGGCGCTTGGCGAAAGCCACGCTCATGATTAATCCGACCCGGCTTTTTGGAAGCCATCCCTTTGCGCATCGATCCTGCGACGATGGCCCAAAAAGCCGTCGCTGCTCGATCTGCTTATGGGTGGCATCCACCAGCGGGTGGGAGTGGAAATCCCCCATGGGCTTCCAAGGCGCGTGAACGGCCTTAGCCATGACCGCCATCACCTCGGCGGATATGGGGCTCCGTTCAATCCAATGGCTCGTCCGGTTGACGGCGCTGATCGGCACCATGCGCTCGATCAGCAGCGCAGTCCCCTCCTCCGACCGTCGTTCATGCCCGCAGAGAACGCCAGCGACCTCTAGGCCGCTTTGGGAAAGGGTAAGGCTTGGAAGGGGCTCGTTTGCCCCTCCAGTCTGTTGGCGCTGTAGGAACGCATTGAGATGGCCAAGCCCCCAATCTGACATCAGGGGCGGCACAAGGGCAGCCTCGGCGCTCGCCATGAGCATGTCGAGAAATGCCTCGTGTGAAACGCGCACGACAAGGGGCCGCGCTTTGGCGGTTTTCTGCATGGCTTTGGCCTTTGGCTTCGAGGGACGGAAAGAGAATGGGTGTTTCTTTGCGCGAAAATTCGCCTTGCGATTAGCGCCCATTAACCCACTGACAAATCTCACTATTTTTTTGATCAAAGATTCGAAAAGTGGTTTGGTTCTTGGCCGGTAAAACCATCCCGATTGCCGCTTTTTGGCAAAACGAACGACGAGCTTTGCGTTCAGCTAAAAAAACGCAGCCGAGCGACAGGTTTCTAAGTTATTGACCGATAATCGGTTTTTCGATGCAGGCTTTTCGCGAAAGAAACAGATTTTTGCCATTTCGAATGGCCCATTAATGAAAATGGAAAAGAGATCGTTGCGCGCGAGGGCTGAACATTCCTTGCCGAGACGATTTTACAAGCCTTTGAATATATTGATGTTTTAAGTGCCGCATGACCGGCAAAAAACGATTGCGCTTTTCGCCTATCAGTCCGATTTCAAAGCGCTGGCAAAGCCGTTTGGCATTGTTTCTCAAGCGGGAAATGAGGTGCGATCAGCTTTGAAACCCCATCTCAGAACGCTGCCCCATAGGTAGTCATATGGATTGATTTACATCTACCGGTAGCCGAACCAAAACACGCTGTACCTGACTCGCTGACCAAAGCCCCCCACGAAGAGTCGGGATGCCTTTGGCGTTCAACGCACCAGCAATTTGCCGCAAAGTACGAACGCCCGGCGAGGCGCGAACCTCCGCCATTATCGGCGCGAGATCGATCGCACGGTCTTGAGCGGCCTTCATAAGGGCTGCTTGTCCGTTTGCACGTCCCACGTCCTGCCGTGCAAGATTGCGCGGATTGCCAAACTTCTGCCCTCGCGCCTTTGCGGCTGCGAGGGCTTTTGTTGTGCGGTCCCCGATCATGCCAGCTTCAAGCTCGGCAACAGCGACCATCTGTTGGAGCAGGAAGCGACCGGTAGGGCCCTCGATGGCAGGAAGGTCGCAGAACCGAACGTCAACACCGGCTTCAAGCAGCTTGGAGAGGAACGCCACAGAGCGCGTGAGTCGAGAGACGTTGGCGACCAAGAGTGTGCCTCCGACCACACGGGAACGCGCAAGCGCGTTCGCCAATTCCGGACGGCTGTCGGAGCGACCGCTTTCAACCTCAATGAACTCGGCCGCCAGATGCCCAGGGCACGCTTAAAGAAAAGCACGGACGGTTTCGCGCTGCGCTTCAAGCCCGAGCCCGGACTTGCCCTGCCTATCCGTGCTGACGCGATAATATGCGACGAAGGCAGCTGAACCCATGGTGCAAGCTAGCACACCAGGACCGATTTGTCACGTCTCTTTCAACGTTCGTTGAACGAGACGCTACATTGGTGCGTTGGGGATGAGCTAACTCGACCCTTGTATTGCAATCATAAGTGCGCAATGAGAGAATTGTCTCATTCTCGGAGAGTCCTCTGTCTGAAATTTCTATCGAGGCAATTCACGGCATATTGGCGGGCGACCCTGAGGAGTTGTCCGTTCACTTGCACTTGCTCGAAACTGATTTGTCGATAACCGACTCAAAAGTCAGAGTTCACTGTCATTGCTTAATAGTTGATGCGAACGGAAAAGTCAAAATAGAACGGCTTGCAGAGTTTCTTCGTGATGCCGCGATCGATTATGCTGTACCTCGCTCCAAATTGACTGAGGCTAAAGCGAGGGACGAAAAATTTCGATCTGGAAGTGCCGTAAGTTCGTTACATAGAGAAGCCATACGCGCTTTTACCGACCTAACTAACACTGGTGAAGGCGGTGAGATGCTTGTGTTCTTGCTTTGCGAGCGCTTTTTGAAAATGCCGCTCGTTATTTCTAAGATGGATTTGAAGACCGATCCAAGGATGCACTACCATGGAGCAGACGGAGTCTATGCAACCGCAGACAAAGACGGGGTCCTCAATTTGTACTGGGGTGAGTCGAAAATGTACGAAGACCCAACAACGGCAATAAGAGACTGTCTAAAATCTTTGAGCCCCTTTTTGAACGAGCCTGACGCTGAAACTTCTGACAGAGAGCAAGATTTGTTGCTCTTGAGCAGCAAGGCGGACTTAGACGATCCGCATCTAACGGCTGCTTTTAGAAAGTATTTTGACAAGAAATCCTCCCTTTCTAATAGAGTGCGTTATTGCGGCGTTGCCCTAGTTGGGTTTGATGCAAAATTCTATACTGACGATACTAAGCGCATAGTTTTTGAAGATGTGGCTGCTGCCGCCAAAGCTGAAATTGAAAAATGGTCCAAAGCAATAGGAAGACGAATAATCGCTGAAAAACTTGGCTTATTCGATATTCATTTCTTCTGCGTTCCGATGCCCTCAGTAGATGGATTCAGGTCGGCTTTCTTGAAAGCACTCGGAAAGTAGAAATATGAGCGTCAATGAACTTCAAACATGGCTCTTAGAAGATGGAATCAAAGACGAATTGGATTTACTTGCTCGTGCGTTGGCTGCAAGTGAAATCAACGATATCGTTCCATCCAAAGAAATAAGTGCAGCAGCCAAACAAATCGATTGGCCAAGACTCCTCCTCGCTGCAGGGATATTAGCTCGTTCTTCAAAGCGTGACAATCAAGAGGCCGTTCTAACGGTAGCAACTTCTGCTTTAATGCTTCAAAGTAAAGAAAGTATCAAAGATGCAGGCGCGATCTTGTTGGGACAGATTGCAAACCATCGGTCTGTATCTTTAGCCCTGTATCGTGGATACCTGACGCGCGGATTGCAGAAAAGGCTTGGCATATCAGCCCGGCTTGATGCAGTTTACCGAGATATTGATAACTCTGTACTTTTATCTGCGTCTGGCGAATGGTTGCAAGCAAATCAGTTTCAACAGCGTTTTTGGGATGCAACTAAAGGCGAAACTAGATGGATCGCTGTTTCAGCTCCAACAGCTTCAGGCAAAACCTATCTGGTCGTAAGGTGGCTGATAGATCAGGTGCAAGCAAACGATTACAAGGCCTCCGTTTACATCGCGCCCACAAGGGCATTGGTGGCTGAACTTGAGGCTTCTCTGACCAATCAAATCAGACAAAATGAATACGTCGGTTTAAAGGTAAGCTCTTTACCTTTTCAAATGCAAAAGAAAGAAGCAGATACTTCCGCGGATAAAGCCATTTATGTCTTTACCCAAGAGCGGCTGCATCTGTTTATAAATAACAATCCTTCCTTCAAATTTGATATCTTAATCGTCGATGAGGCTCATAAAGTAGGAGATTTGCTGCGTGGCGTAGTCCTACAAGATGCTATTGAGCGAACTGTTCGTCATAGCGAAGAGTTAAAGGTTATATACCTGAGTCCTGCTACTCAAAATCCTGGTATATTATTGGAAGATGCTCCTGCAATTGAATCGACTAAAATTGTTGATAGTGATGCTCCGACTGTGCTACAAAATGTTATATATGCTGAGCAGGTGCCTCGCGATCCGATGCATTGGGAGTTGTTTCTCCGTCAAGGCGAGAGACAAAGCATCTTAGGTAGTGTCACGCTTTCCAGCCGCCCGGTGGGCCTTCGAAAGCGCCTAGCTTTCATTTCTGAAGCAGTCGGTCGGTATGGGGGCACGCTTGTTTACGTAAATGGTGCAGCAGAAGCCGAAGCGGTATCGCTCCTAATAAGTCAGTTAGTTCCTGAACCAGATAGGGAAATTGATCAAGAACTTAAGGCACTGATTGATTTATCTCGAAAGGGGGTCCACCAAAAATACCAACTCGCAACCGTTGTCGAAAAAGGCGTAGCGTTTCACTACGGTAATATGCCATCCCTATTAAGAATTGAAATAGAAAGATTATTTAGGTCCGGAAAAATAAAATTCCTCATATGTACTTCTACTCTCATCGAAGGAGTGAACCTATCATGTAGAACTATAGTAATGCGGGGCCCGAAGAAGGGGCAATCACATATGGAGCCCCATGATTTTTGGAACCTTGCAGGGCGCGCTGGACGTTGGGGTGACGAGTTTCAAGGAAACATCATTTGCATTGACCCGCATGATCGGAGCGCGTGGCCGAAAGGCGTGCCGTCGCGAGCGAGATATCCGATTCAGCGTGAAGCAGACACTGTCATATCAAAGTCTGATGAGTTAATTGAATTTATCGATAGCAGGATGACGGTTTCTGTAAGAGAGATCGGATTTAAGTCTCAGCTAGAGCAGGTAAGTTCATATCTCTTCTCGACAATAATGCGTGAGGGATCAGTAAAAAATGTACCTTTAAGTAAAAGGCATCCGCCAGAATTACTAGACCGTCTTGATCAGGCTCTCAACAGAGTTGCTTTTCAGATAAAAATCCCAGCAGACGTGGCCGCAAAGCACGTTGGTGTAAGCGCTGCTGGAATGCAGAGGCTTTTAGATTATTTTACTAGTCGAAAGAGACCGGTCGAAGAGTTGCTCCCTGCGCCCGTGGAAAGTATTGACGCAATGGAGACTCTCATAAAGATCATGCATCGAATTAACTCGCATTTGTTCCCCGCATTTTATCCTTCGTCAGTTGTACCGCTTTATGCAGTCATAGTGATCAATTGGATGCAAGGTTATACCTTAGCGAGGATCATCTCCTCTCGAATCGCTTACCATGTACGTAACAAGCAGGAATTCAAGCTTCCGGCATTAATTAGAAGTACTATGGAGCTTGTCGAGCAGATTGCAAGGTTTCGCGCTCCTAAATATTTAAGTGCCTATATGGACGTTCTTATTATACATCTGAAAAATATCGAGAGAGCGGATTTGATCCCGAAAGATATCGACTTCGGGATCGCCTTAGAATTTGGTCTTTCAACTCGAACGCTATTTTCATTAATGGAGTTAGGCCTATCTAGAATGTCATCTTCAGCGCTATATGAGATTATAGCCGATGCGGATTTGAGTCCTGAACAGTGCAGAAGTTGGATAAGGTCTAGAGACTTAGATATTCTCGATCTTCCTCTCTTAGTAGTTGACGAAATCCGTAAGAAAGTTATCGATGGTGATAGTGCTGCCTATCCTGTGAGCGGTTAGACTATACAAGGTGTTTAGATCAGAGTTTGTATGCTCTTGAATCTCGCTCCGTAGGCGTAGCGATGTCGATACAGGAGGTTGCATTTGTTGAGAATGATCTGCTGGTTACTGCTCAGTGCTATCCCCCAAAAAAAGCAGAGCGAAGTAATTCTAGACGACGAAACAGTCAGAAATCTCATTATAGAGGAGTATAAAAACTGTAGAGAACTCATCAAGATAAACATAGAGATCATAGAGAAAAATGAAATTTACGCAACAGGCGCTGCGGCTGCAGTCGCTGTTTTCTGCATATCGTCAACCAACAAGACTGTTGTACAGTTTTCATGTTGGCTTCCTTTGATTATTGCGATGCTCGGAGCTATAAGATTTTATGGTGTTGACATTGCGATCAGGCAATTGAATAACTACATTGTCGAGATTGAGGGTCGCTATCGTCAATTAGGTTGGACGACTTCTTATCGCAAGCAGAACAGGTACAAAATACTCAAGTTCACCCGCCTTTTGTACTGGTTGGTTCTATGTTCGTGTAGCGGTGCTTTCGCCTTATATCTATTCTTGAGCGGACCAATTGCTGCTACCTCCGAATCCCAAAAAGTCGAGATTATCAAATTTCCAAGCGACTTTACTGTTACTAAGATAGATTAAAATAACTCGACCCATACCGCGAGATTCGCTTCACACGTGGCAACACAGGTGTTACACATGAGTCTCCGCGAAGGAGCTAAGTGTCTGAATTTACTGCGATATGTTGCGCTGCTGGTCAGTCCTTTCCTGGGCATCTTTTGTGGCTCGATCAGATGTCTTCGAGGGTCGAAATGCAATCAGCTTAACCATGCGAATGACTGCTAAGGGTGGTGAGCTGAATTTGGGTCGAAGCCTGGAAGCCGACGTTCGGCTTTGCGTGCTAGACGGACGGTCATGCTGAGATTGATACTAGGCGCTTGCCGGTACGCGCTGAGCATTTCCTGTCAGGTAGTGAGTGTCGCTCCCATTCGCGCGCGGCGCGCCATCATTTCCCGTACGCCATCTTCTCTCAGGCGTGCAGTCTCGTCGGGATCAAAACCATACGCGGCGGCGGTCATTTCGAACGAGCTTTCTGCCTTCTGAATCTCTTCGAACTCGATCTCGAAATTGGTCGTTTCATAACGACGAGTAATCGTCCGAAGGCGGGAATGCGCCTGCGTCGCCGGATTCGGGGAAGCAAGCGCACGCTTGAATTCTTCGACGGTCGGCCGGTCGCCGGCCCACTGCCGCGCGAGTGGGATACTAATCTCGTCGCCAACGTCAGTTAGCCGGGCATTGAGCGTTGGCTCCTGGAAGAAGCGTGTGACAGCGGACCAGTCGGTAACGTAGACGCCGTCCATTGCGTCGACCATAGCGCACGGCATCAGATGGAGCACGATCGGCGTCATCGTCTTCCCGCGGACGTCGATGCCAGTCCGGTTCTTCACAAGTTCCGGATATTTTTTGATGGCGGTTGCCTTGAGCTTCACCTTGTGCGCCGCTTCAAACGTACGATCCCAGAACGTCCGGGCGCGTTGAGGGTTGTAGCCCGACAGCGCCCAGTTCTTACATTCGATTACGAACACGTCGTCGCCCCACGCGAGTAGGGCGTCGATCTCGTATTCCTCGCCGTCGCGCTTGAACTTGAGTCGTTTTATCGTTTTGTCATGCTTTTCAAAGAATTTGCGGACAACTTTTTCGAATGCGACGCCCTTCTTGTCCTGCTGGTAGCCGCTGCTTGCGATCGCTGACAGCACGACACGGGTCAGGTCGAGTGTCAGGGCCGTCGCGCCATTTATCATGAGTGATTCGTCGGTCCGGCGGATGATGGGGTTGTCGAACAGATCGACGCTTCCTCGCTGGTATGTCACACGATCAATGAACAGACGGCCCGCATCCTCGCTCATGCCAAGGTGGCGCAGCCAGCCAACCAACGCGTCGCGGTCAAAAGCGCGCAGCAGCGTTCTGGCGTCGCCCGGGACATATCCGGCCTCCACGATCGCCTGAAGCGCCGCATAGCCACGCAGCCACTCCATGATCGTCAGGCCGCCAGGTTTTCCAGAGTGGACCGTGATGTCCGAGCAAAACACCTCGCAGAGCATCACGCGCGCATGCCCCTCCTGTGGCGAGATGAAAGCTTTGGGCTCGAGCGGACATGGTTGCTCGATCCCGCGCGATTGCGCGACCAGGGGCGTCTGGCCAACCATCTCGAAAAACGTCTGTTGCAGGCGTTCGTGAAACCGCTCGTTGGCGACGTAGTCGAGGCGTTCGATATCCGTTGGGCGAGAGACTATGCGAGTGACATTGTCGCGATCGTTCGCCACGTCGATCGAGCCGTCGAAAAAGCGCAGCCGGTCGTGCAAGCGGCCGATCAACTTCCAGCCAACAGCGAATTCGATCAGTTCGTTGACGTCGTCTAGGTTGATCGGTGTAGATGACGGGACAGCCGGCACGACGACGTCGCCGTTTTCATCGAGCCAGTCGCGACCGTCGGTCTGCATCACAAGTAGGGTCAGATCGGCAACCCCGGATATCACGCCGTCGCCATACACCTGCTCGCCCTCGGGCAGCGGAATGCGCCGATGTTGCCAGGCGACATCCCGCCCGCTCAGAATGTCGGCTTGTTGCGCCCGCTGGAGCCTGTCGGCGATGTCAGAGAAACTGGCCAACATCGTTGTTAAGCGAATGTCCGCCGGAAGCCTCATGACCTGGCTCGAGGCGAGGGCGGTAGCGATCGCGCGATAACCGCGCTCGATCAGGGCGCTCTGCGAAATCAACTGGTCGAGTGCTTGGACGCCGTCCGCCTTCGAGAAGCTTGCGACAAAGCGTCTGAACTCGCCGATCAGCCCTTCGCGTGCCGCCTCGCGCCTGTGGTCTGCCGCCTGGATGACGAGCGTGCCATTGCGCCTGATGACATCGGTGATCCGCGCAATCGCGTCATGACCGCCGCCGAGCTGCTCTATCAGGTCGCGCAGTCGCGGCCAGTTGCTCTCTCGGACGGCCTTGATGATGTTTTTGTCGTCGATTTTCATGCGTAACGGGCTTTCAAGGCGGACGGTAACGCCGTCGCGGAAGGCGAGGCTGGATCACGGTCGAGCTGACTTGCCGAAATCGTAGTCGTCAAAGAGCACTATTGCTTCGCCGGACCCTCTGATTGCATCCCAATGTGAGGCCTCTGCATGTCACGTTGAGCTGCACCGCATTCCAGGGTAACCAACTCTTGATAATGGAAGCTGACGGACCGGAACCGCCCAAGGTCGGTTGCAGTCGGCCAAGCAGACGGAAGTTCTCTCAAAACTCGAAAGCAGCCCTTCGCATGGCCAATCTAATTGGATTTACACCTAGGCAAAGTGTCAAGCTTCGTGCGCGGCCGGTCCGACTACCCCGTCCCCTCCAGCCGCCCGATAGCGCGCGGTGCAGGGTCGTCCACATCTTCCCTGTCGGCTGATCGCCCCGCCGCCGCCAGCACGAAATGCCCGGACCGCGTTTCATCCCCCGTATGCTATTGGAACTTGTGTTGACCGAGGTGAAACGGGGCGGGGTGGCATTTCTTGTGTACCGTAAATGCACCGCAACGGAGTGCCCCGCACTAAGCCCGTCTGCCCCCTAACGCACCCCACGTCCCCGCAAAGTGTCGTGGACTCAATGACTTAGGCGATTAGGCGCACTGTGTGCAGGTATTTCATCCGTCCATCTCCCCTGGAGCGTGATCGGTCTGCTTGGCCCATCCATCGATCGGTCGCCTGAGAATCGGCGTTCTTCCGATTGGGCCGAGAGTCCGGGGCGGCCAGCTCGTCCTGGGAAGCGAGGCCGCGACGGGTAATCCGTATCACCGGCCGCCGTTCCGGGCCGTACCAAGGGACACGGCGTTTCCCGACGTATCGCCCCCTCCCCTCTCGGCCAAGGCGCTTGCGACGCGCCCGTTTGCGCCACCCCGAACGCAAAAAAGCCCCCTGTTCGGGGGCTGCGGGTGGTGGGGTGGGGGAAGTTTGGTTGCGGGGGTAGGATTTGAACCTACGACCTTCAGGTTATGAGCCTGACGAGCTACCGGGCTGCTCCACCCCG
>NZ_CAKLBV010000067.1 GCF_920984675.1 Methylobacterium sp. Leaf118 | reverse complement strand
GGCGCGGGCGGGCCGTGCGCCTCGACGCGCGGGAGGCGGATGCGGAGACCCTGCGGGGCCTCGACGTCGCCGTCGTGGTCGATGCCGCCGGCCCGTTCCAGGGCAGCGCCCCCCGCCTCGCCCGGGCCGCGATCGCGGCGGGCCTGCCCTATCTCGACCTCGCCGACGCCCGCGACTTCGTGGCGGGCTTCCCGGCCCTCGACGCCGCGGCGCGGGCGGCGGGGGTTCCCGCCCTGACGGGGGCGAGTTCGACGCCGGCCCTGTCCAACGCCGCCCTCGACGCGCTCACGCAGGGCTGGCAGGCGGTCGAGAGCCTCCACGTCGCCATCGTCCCGGGCAACCGCGCGCCGCGGGGCCTGTCGGTGATGCGGGCGATCCTGTCCTATGCCGGGCGGCCGGTGCGGGTGTTGCAGGCCGGCGCCTGGGCGGCCCGGCCCGGCTGGGGCCTGCTGGCGCGGATCGGCGTGCCGGGCCTCGGGCGGCGCTGGGCCAGCCTGTGCGAGACGCCCGACCTCGACATCCTGCCGGCGCGGTTTCCCGCCGCGCGCACCGCCCTGTTCCGGGCGGGGCTCGAACTGCCGGTGCTGCATCTCGGCCTGAGCCTCGCCAGCCTGCCGGTGCGGGCGCGCCTCCTCCCCTCCCTCGTCCCGTTCGCGAAGCCCTTCTTCGCCGTCGCGGGCGGGTTCGCCCCCTTCGGCAGCGACCGGGGCGGCATGAGCGTCGAGGCGCGGGGGCGCGACGGGCAGGGGCGGCCGATCCGTGCGGTCTGGAGCCTCGTGGCGGAGGCCGGGGACGGGCCGTTCGTCCCGACCCTGCCGGCGCTCGCGGCGATCCGCCGCCTCACCGATCCCGCGGCGGAGCCGGTCCCGCCCGGCGCCCGCGCCTGCGTCGGGCTCCTCTCCCTCGCGGCGATCGAGGCCGAGATGGCCCGTCACGCCATCCGCACCCGGCGCGCGGTGACCCATGCCCCGCCGCTGGTCGAGCGGGCGCTCGGCCCGGATTTCGCCCGGATGCCGGCGGCGGTCCGCGCCCTGCACGGGAGCGTCGGCGACGCCGCCTTCCGCGGCCGGGCCGAGGTGATCCGGGGGCAAAACCCCCTCGCCGCGGCGGTCGCTGCCCTGTTCCGCCTGCCGGCCCAAAGCGCCGGGACGCCCGTGCGGGTGACGCTGTCGCCCCAGGACGGCCCGGTTCCCTCCGAGACCTGGACGCGATGCTTCGGGGACCGCCGCTTCGCCAGCCGGATGAGCCTCGCGGGGCCGGAGGGGCGCGGCCTCCTGCGCGAGCGCTTCGGCCCGTTCTCCATGGATCTCGCGGTCCGGGCCCATCCGGACGGGCTCGACATGACGGTGACCGGCTGGCGGCTCGGCCCCCTGCCTCTGCCGCGCGTCCTGCGCCCGACGACGCAGGCCCGCGAGCGGGTCGATGGGCAGGGCCGGTTCCGCTTCGACGTGGCCCTGTTCGTGCCCGTCGCCGGCCTGCTGGTGCATTACCGGGGCTGGCTCGTCCCCGAGGAAGAGAGAACCCCATGACCGACAGGCTGACCGACAGGCTGACCGCCGAGGCGGTGATCGACGCGCTGGGGCTCGCGCCCCACCCGGAGGGCGGGCATTACCGCGAGACGTTTCGCGATCCGCGGACGATCGAGGGCCGCTCGGCCGGGACCGCGATCTACTACCTGCTGGGCCTGGGCGAGACCTCGGCCTGGCACCGGGTGGATGCCGCCGAGATCTGGCACTGGCATGCGGGCGCGCCGCTCGTCATCACGGTCAGCCCGAACGGCCACGACGCCGCGGCGCAGCATCTCGGGCCGGATCTCCTGCGCGGCCAGCGCCCGCAATGCGTGGTGCCGGCCGGTCACTGGCAGACGGCGACCAGCCTCGGCGCCTGGACGCTCGTCGGCTGCACCGTCTCCCCGGGCTTCGCGTTCTCAGGCTTCGAAATGGCGCCGCCGGACTGGCGCCCGACGCCCCGGCGCTGACCGGCGCCCGACCAAGCCGCGGGGCCCCGCGAGGACGAGGCCTCGTCGCGGGGGATCAGAGCGTCACGAGAAGCTTCCCGAACACCTGACGGGATTCGAGCCGCTCCAGCCCCTCGGCGAAGTCGGCCAGCGGCAGCACCGTGTCGATGACCGGCGTGAGGCCGGTGGCCATCTTGTCGAGGCTCTCGCGAATATTGGCCATGCGGCAGCCGAACGAGCCGGTGATGCGGTATTGCTGCTGGAACAGCTGCATCAGGTTCATCTGCACGGACACGCCCGAGGTCGAGCCGCAGGTGACGAGCCGCCCGCCGCGCTTCAGGCAGAGCAGCGAGCCGTTCCAGGTCTCCGCCCCGACATGCTCGAACACCACGTCCACACCCTTGCGCTTGGTCAGCCGGCGCACCTCGCCCTCGAAGCGCTCCTCGCGGTAATTGATGACGTGATCGGCGCCGAGCGCCTTCGCCTTCTCGCCCTTCCGGTCGTCGCCGACCGTGGCGTAGACGGTGCAGCCGATGGCCTTCGCCATCTTGATCGCCGCCGTGCCGATGCCGGAGCCGCCGGCATGGACGAGGATCGACTCGCCGGGCTCCAGCCGCGCGTTGTCGAACAGCATGTGCTGGACGGTGCCGAAGGCGATGCCGGCGCAGGCCGCCTGCACGGGCTCGACGTTCGGCGGCACGGTCACGACGAGCCGGGCCGGCAGGTTCACGGTGTCCCGGGCGAACCCGTCGAGATGGAAGCCCATGACCCCGGAGACGTCCTCGCAGAGGTTGTCGCGGCCCTCGCGGCAGGCGCGGCAGGTCCCGCAGGTCAGGGCGCCGTAGGGCACGACCATGTCGCCGACGGCGAGCCCCTCGACCCCCTCGCCCAGGGCGACGAGCACCCCCGCGGCCTCGGCCCCCACGGTCAGCGGGAGCTTGCGCTTGGCGAAGGCCATGCCGCGAAACCCCCACACGTCGATGAAGTTGAGCCCCACGGCCCGGATCCGGATCTGGACCTCGCCGGGGCCCGGTGCGGGCGGCGGCGCGACCTCGACCAGGCGCAGGTCGCGGTCGCCGAACAATTGGAGGGCTTGCATCGATCGATCTCGTCGGCGTCGGGCCTGGCGCCGCCGGCACGGCTCGCGGCGACCGGACGGCTTATCGGTCGAAACCGGTCCCGGCTCAATCCGGCCCGTCGATGCGGCGCGGGTTTCGCGCCCGGGGGGCGCCCTGCCCCGTGGCGGCCTGCCTCGCCCCGTTGTCCGTCCTCAAGGCCGCGGCCCCCGAAAGTCGGCGTCCACCCCATCACTGTTGTGGGCCCGTTCCGTGAAGCCCCGAGGCGTCCTGCGAAGGTCTCGTGTGCGGCACGACCCGGGAGACCGGAACGGTGTCGGGGGGCTCCGTGTCGGAGGCTCGTGGTAACGGGCTCTTGACCCGGATGGGAGAAATGTTGCGATCCTGCGGATCGTCGTGGGTGCGAATGGGTCGCGGCCGGCCGGACTCCCGCCGGCGTGAAGAGAGAACGCATGAAGGTCTGGCCGGACGGTCCGGGTGCGATGGCCGAGCGGATCCGCAGGCACGATTGGGCCGCGACGCCGCTGGGGCCGAGCGCGGACTGGCCGCAGAGCCTCCGGACGATGGTCGATCTCATGCTCGGTGCGCCCGCCAGCGCCGGGCTCGCCTGGGGCCCGGCGCTCTGCGTCCTGTTCAACGACCAGATGGCCGCGAACATGGGAGCCGACGCCGAAGCGGCCCTCGGCCGATCGGTCCATGCGATCTGGCCGCGGGAGCAGGCGGACGAGATCGCGGCCTCGGTCCTGGCGGGCCAGGCTCGCTACACGACCGACCTCTACTGGGATCTGCCGCACCGGGCGCATCGGGCCGAGCGGCCGTTCGGATGGTTCACCTCGAGCTGGACGCCGGTCCGGGACGAGACCGGCGCCGTCGCCGGTTCCTATTTCGCCTCTTTCGAGACGACGGACCGCGTTCTCGCGGAGCGGGCGCAGCGCGCGCGGCAGAGGCAGCAGGCCTTCCTCCTCACGCTCTCCGACGCCCTGCGCCTCCTCCCGGATCCCGCCGCCATCCAGAGGGAGGGCTGCCGCCTCCTCGGCGATCACCTGATCACGAGCCACACCTACTATGTCGAGGTCAGCCGGGCCGACGACCGCATCAGCATCGCGTATGACCACGTCCGCGACGACCTTCCCTCCTTCGCCGGCGTCACCTTCTCCGGCAGCTGCCCCATGGGCGGCTTCCCGACGGTCGCCGCCTTCTACCGGGAGGGCCGCCCGATCGCCGTGCCGGACCTGCGCAGCTCGGAGCTGTTCCCGGAACCGGAGCGCGCCGCGCTCGCCTCCGTCGGGGCCATCGCCTGGCTCTCGGTGCCCCTCATCAAGCGGGGCGAGCCCGTCGGGGCGCTCAGCGTCGTGCGCAGCGAGCCCTGCCCCTGGTCCGAGGAGGAGGTCGCCCTCGTCGCCGAGACCGGCGAGCGGATCTGGGCCGCGATCGAGCGGGCGCGGGCGGAGCAGGCGGCCCGCGAGGCCGACGCGCGGCTGCGCACCATGGCCAACGCCGCGCCGGTGCTGATCTGGGACGCGGACGCGAACGGGACGGTCTTTGCCAACGACCATTACCTCGCGTTCTTCGGCGCGGACCTCGATCGCTTCGCCGACCACGGCTGGACGCAGTTCCTGCACCCCGACGATGCCGAGGACTACACCACGGCCTACCACGCGGCCTTCGCCCAGCGCCGCCCGTTCACCCACGAGGTCCGGGCCCGCCGCTTCGACGGGCAATATCGCTGGCTGAGCAGCGCGGGCCAGCCGTTCGGGACGGACCGCTATGTCGGCGTCTCCATCGACGTCACCGAGCGCCGCCTCGCCGAGGAGCGGCTGCGGCGCAACAACGCCGTCCTCCAGGCGATCAACCGCATCTTCAGCGCGACCCTCGGCGCCGCCTCCGAGGAGGACCTCGCCGGCATCGCCCTGGAGGTCGCCCGGGACCTCACCGACAGCGCCTTCGGCCTCATGGGCGAGATCGACCCGCGCACCGGCCATCTCGATGTCACCGCCGTGGCCGGTTTGGGCGGAGAGGGCGTGCGGGAGGACGGGATCCCCCTCGGACGCGCGATCCAGGGCCTGTACGGGCCGGTGCTGCGGGACGGTTACGGCCTCATCACCAACGAGCCCGCGCCCGGTCCGGCGCTCGCCGGCATGCCCCTCGGCCATCCGCCGCCGACGGCCTTCCTCGGCGTCCCGCTGCGGCAGGGCGGGACCATCGCCGGCCTGATCGGCCTCGCCAACCGTCCCGGCGGCTACCGGCCCGAGGATCTGGAGGTGGCCGAGGCCCTCGCTCCCGCCATCCGGCACGCCCTCCTGAGCAAGCGCGCCGAGGCGGGCCTGCGCGAGAGCGAGACCCGCTTCCGCCAGTTCGCCCAGGCCTCCTCGGACATCCTCTGGATCACGGATGCCGAGACCTTCGCGCCGGAATTCGCGAGCCCCGCCCTGCAGGCGATCTACGGCCTCGCCCCGGAGGAGATCCTGGGCGATGCCCGGCTCTGGGCCGCCCATGTCGTGCCCGAGGACCGGGCGGCGACCTTCGCCGAGATGGAGCGGGTGCGCGGCGGCGAGGCGAGGGTCTACGAGTTCCGCATCCTGCGGCCCTCCGACGGCGCCTTCCGCTGGATCCGCAACCACGGCTTCCCGCTCTTCGACGAGGAGGGGGAGGTGCGGCGCATCGGCGGCATCTCCAGCGACGTCACCGAGGCGCGCCAGGCCGAGCGGCACCAGCGGGTGCTCCTGGCGGAGCTGCAGCACCGGGTGCGCAACATCATGGCGCTCATCCGCTCCATCGTGATGCGCACGGGCGAGCGGGCGGAGAGCGTCGACGACTATGCGGGCCTCGTCGGCGGCCGCCTCCTGACCCTCGCCCGCGTCCAGAGCCGCCTGACCCGGGCGCCCCATGCCGGGGTGACGATCACCGCCATCCTGCGCGACGAGATCGGCGCCCAGGCCGAGCGCGAGGACCAGTACGACCTGGAGGGCGCCGAGATCGCGCTGTCGCCCAAGGCCGCCGAGGTCTTGACCCTCGCGGTGCACGAACTCGCCACCAACGCCGTGAAGCACGGGGCGCTCGCGAGCGCCCGGGGCCGCGTCTGCGTGCGCTGGCGCAGCATCGAGCGCGGGGGCGAATCCTGGCTGAGCTTCCTCTGGATCGAGAGCGGCGGCCCGGAGCCGCCGCTGCCGACCCGGGCCGCGCCGCGGCGGCGGGGCTTCGGCAGCGAGCTGATCGAGGGGATGCTCCCCTACGAGCTGGGCGGGCAGGGGCGGATCGAGCTGGCGCCGGGCGGGGCCCGCTGCCACCTCGAATTCCCGCTCAAGGACGGCGCCAGCATCCTCGAGACCAACGCGCCCCCGCGGACCAGCGTGTTCGGCGGCGTGCTCGACCTGGGCGGCGCGAACGACCTGACCGGACAGCGCATCCTCGTCGCCGAGGACGACTTCTACCTCGCCTGCGATGTCGCCCGGGCGCTCAAGGGCGCGGGCGCCGCGGTGCTCGGCCCCTGCGCCAGCGAGGCGGCGGCGCTGCAGCTACTGGCGGCGGAGGCGCCGACGGGCGCCGTGGTCGACATCAACCTGGGCGGCGTCCCCTCCTTCGCCCTCGCCCGGGCCCTGTCCAAGGACGGCCTCCCCTACCTGTTCGTCACGGGCTACGACGCGGAGGCGATCCCGCCCGACGTCGCGGACGTGCCGCGGCTGGAGAAGCCGGTGGAACTGCGCCGGGTGGTGCGCGCCATCGCCCACCTGCTGCAGGCGGCGGACACGGTCAGTCCGGCGTGAGGTAGCGCCGCCGGGCCCAGCCGAGGGTGCGGCCGAACTTCACCCGGCACCATGTCAGGCCGCTCGGGGTGTCGCTGGTGCAGCCGAAGCCGAGCACGCGGCGCCCGACCGGGATCTGGCCCAGGGCCGGCGCGCCTGCGTCCGGCGCCTCGCGGATCGTCAGGCTGTCGTCGCGGGGCAGGCCCTCCACCCGGAACGGGTCGGCGGCCCACGCGGTCCCGCCCGCGGCGAGCAGGAGGCCGAGGGCGGCGGCGGATCGGAGCGGACGCGGTGTCATCGGAGGGCATCGGTCCGGAAGCGGGGCGCCGGCCCTTCGCGGCGCCGGCGGGGGAGGCGGGACAACCGTCAGCGGTGGATGCCCATCATCGCGGTGAGGCCGCCATCGACGGGCAGGACCGCTCCGGTGATATAGGCCCCGCCCCCGCCGATCAGGAAGGCCACGAGCGCGGCGACCTCCTCCGGTGCGGCGAAGCGCCCGAGGGGGATCTGGCGCTCGATGCCCGCCCGATGGCTGGCATAGGGGGCCATCATCTCGGTGTCGATGAAGCCCGGGGCGACGACGTTGACGGTCACGCCGCGCTTGGCCGACTCGATCGCCAGGGTGCGGCAATAGGCGATCAGAGCGCCCTTGGTCGCCGCGTAGGCCGCGTTGCCGGCATTGGCCTGGAGCGCGGCCACCGAGCCCACCGCGACGATGCGCCCGGCCCGTGCCCGGATCATGCCCCGCACCAGCGCCTTGGCGATCCGGGTGAGCGACCAGAAATTGACCTGCATCGCCTCCTCGGCCCGCGCGCGGTCGAGCATCGCCGCGAGGGCGTCCGCCGACTGGCCGGCATTGTGGACGTAGCCGTAGAACGACGCCCCCTCCGCCCCCTCGCAGAAGGCCTCGACGGCGTCGCGGTCGGCGAGATCGAGGGCATGGGCGGTGAACGCGCCGTCGGGATGCGCCTGCGCCAGTTCGGCCGCGAGGGCCTCCGCGCGTCCCGCGGACGAGCGGTAGGTGAAGGTCACGTCGTGGCCCGCCGCCGCCAGCGCCCGCACGGTGGCCGCGCCGAGCCCGGAGGCGCCGCCGACGACGAGGACGGATGTCCGCGATCCGGTCGCTGTCGCGCTCATGCCGGCTCATCCCCGAGCACGAGGCAGGTGTTCTGCCCGCCGAAGCCGAAGGAATTCGACAGCACCCGCGACACCCGCGCGTCGCGGGCGGTCGCCACCACGTCGAGCAGCAGGGCCGGGTCGGGCACCGCGTAGTTGATGGTGGGCGGGATGCGCCCGTGCCGGATCGTCAGCAGCGAGACCGCCGCCTCGATCGCCCCCGCCGCCGTCAGGGTGTGGCCGATCATCGACTTGTTGGAGGAGATCGGCAGCCGGCCGGCGCGCTCGCCGAACACCGCCGAGACGCCGAGCGCCTCCATCTTGTCGTTCTCCGGCGTCGAGGTGCCATGGGCGTTGACGTGGTCGATGGCGTCGGGCTCGATCCCGGCATCGGCGAGCGCGGCGCGCATCGCCGCGATGACCGGCGCCCCGTCCGGGCTCGAGCGGGTGCGGTGGAAGCCGTCGCCCTTCTCGCCGCAGCCGAGGACGTAGCCGAGGATCGGAGCGCCCCGCGCCCGGGCGGATTCGGCGCTCTCGAGGACCAGCGCCGCGGCACCCTCGCCCATGACGAAGCCGTCGCGGTTCTTCGAGAAGGGCTTGGAGGCCGCCTCGGGCGGGTCGTTCTGAGTCGAGAGGGCCGAGAGCAGCGAGAAGCGGATCAGCGATTCCGGGTTCACCGAGCCGTCGGTGCCGATGCAGAGCGCCGCCGCCATCTCGCCCCGGCGGATCGCCTCGGCGCCGAGCTGGATCGCGGTGGCGCCCGACGAGCAGGCCGTCGAGAGCGAGATCGGCGAGCCCCGGGTGCCGAAGCGGTCGGCCAGCCGGTCGGCGACGGTGCCGAAGATGAACAGGTCGTGCCACGCGTCGAAGCGCCGGCTCGCCGCCGCCTGCTGCAGGCCCGCATAGGTGATCGCGCCGTCCCCGCCCGCCGCCTGCGCCAGCGCCTCGCGCTGGGGCCATTCCATCTCGACCGGGGGCACCGCGACGAACAGCGCGCCGGGAAAGCCCGCGGCGCCGGTTCCCGCGCTGATCCCTGCTTGGGCCACCGCCTCCTCGGCGGCGACCGCGGCGAACCGCTCCGACAGGAGCGGGGCCACCAGCGGGTTGGTGTCGAGGAAGTCGACGGTGCCGGCGATGCGGGTGCGCAGCCCCTCCGTCGGGAAGCGGGTGATGGCCCGGATGCCCGAGCGGCCGGCGGTGAGGGCGGCCCAGTTCTCCGCCGCGCCGCGGCCGAGGGAGGTGACGATGCCGAGGCCGGTCACGGCGACGAGCGGGCGACCCTGGGCATCATGGGTGGACGAGGAGCGGGGTTCTGCCATCGCGGTCTTCCATCACCGTTTCACAGGGCCTGCATCCGCCGTCTGCGGCCCTCGAGACCGGTCCCGGATCTCGGATCCAGACCGCTCCCCCTGGTTCTTGCGCCGCATCGAGCTGGGTCCGAGAGCCGGCGTTCCCCTCTCGGGCCGAGGCCCTAGGCCGCCCCCACACGAATCACGCCCTCGCCGCGGCGGTGGCCGACCGAGGTGATCGCGACCTCCCGCGCCGTGCCGGCCGCGCACAACGCCGCCGCGAGCGCCGTCCCGAACGGGGCGGCGGTCTCCATCGGGTGGCCGACGAGATCGCCCGTCGCCCGGATGTCCGCCCCGGGCAAAGCCGCCTGGATGCCGGCGCGCTCCTCGGCGGCCAGGTCGGCGAGACCCGTCGCGCCGGAGAGCACCAGGTCGGGCCGCTCCAGCCCCACCTCGCCGATCAGCCGCGTCAGGCTCGCGGCGACGCTGCCAGGCGCGCGCGCGACCCTGTCATTGGCCACCGGCATCAGCCGGGCGAAGGCGCGGGCCCCCCGGGCGCGGGCATGCTCGGCCGCCTCCAGCACGAGGAAGGCCGCGGCGCTGCCGAGCACGAAGCCGCCCAGGCTCCCGGGAGGGCCTCCCTGAGGATCCGCGTGATGTTCGTCTTGCCCCCGCTCGAAGACCGGGCGGTAGGCGGGCTTCAGGAGGAAGCCGCCCATCTCGTGGACGACCATGACGTCCGGCCGCTCGGCGTTGTAGGAGGAGCCGACCAGGATCGTGTCGATCTGCCCCGAGGTGATCCGGGCATGGCCGATCCGCAGGGCGTCGACCCCGCTCGATTCCTCGCCCATGAAGGTGCGCGAGGCGCCGGTCACGCCGTGGACGATGCTGATATTGCCCGCCAGCAGGTTCGAGAGCTGGGCCAGGAACAGGGTCGGGCGCAGGTCGTTCAGGAGTCGCTCGTTGAGGAAGGCGCCGGGCTCGGCCGCTCCCCGCAGGCCGGACAGGATCGCCCCGTCGACCGCGTAGTCGCGCTCGCCCCCGCCCGCGGCCACGATGAGCTGCAGCGCGGCCTTGAACCCGGCGTCGTCCTTCACTCCCGCGGAATCGAGGGCGAGGCCGGCGGCGTAGACGCCGAGCCGCTGCCACGGCTCCATCTGCCGCTGGTCCGATTTCTTCGGAATCTGCGTGTCGAGGGCGAGCGGGGCGACCGGGTGGACCGGGTAGGGCGCGAAGGTGGTCGCATCCGTCCGCGGCGTCTCGGCGGAGGCGAAGGCCGCGAGATGCGCCGCGATCCCCTCGCCCGCGCAGGAGACGAGGCCGATGCCGGTGACGACGACGTCGCGGGCCATCATGCGGCGGAGCCTTCGAGAAGGCCGATCCGGCGGGCGCGCTCGCGGATCAGCGACTCCATGGTGGCGGGGAACGGCATGGTGCGGAAGCGCAATTCCGCGTCGCACAGCGCCTTGCCCTCGTGGCGGATCGCGGCCTTCGTCACCGCGTAGCCGGACCCGTCATGCACCAGGGTCGCCTCGATCTCGAGGGCCGCGCCCGGGCCGACGAAGGAGCGGAAGCGGGCCTTGTCGACGGCCATGAGGAACGGCATCTGCGCGAAGTCCAGATGGGCGAGCACGAGATAGCCGGAGGCCTGCGCCATGGTCTCCGTCAGGAGCACGCCGGGCACCAGCGGATGGCCGGGAAAATGCCCCTCGAAGACCGGGCTCGCCTCGGGCACGAGCGCCCGCGCCTCGATGCGGCCGGCGGCGCGGTCGAGCCGCACCACGGAATCGATCATCTCGAAATATTCGAGCCGCATGGCGGGGCTCCCGCCGTCAGGCCTTGGCGGCCTTCTCGGCCACGAGGGTGTCGATGCGGGCGCAGAGATTCTTCAGGACGAAGTACTCCTCGGCCGGGACCTTGCCCTCGTTGACCTCCTGGGTCCACCGCTCGAGCGGCAGCTTGATCCCGAACGCCTTGTCGACCGCGAAGGCAATGTCGAGGAAGGCCAGCGAATCGATGCCGAGGTCATCGATGGCGTGGCTCTCCGGGGTGATCTTGTCGCGCGGGATGTCCGCCGTCTCGGCGATGATGTCCGCGACGCGGTCGAAGGTGGGGGTCTCGTTCGACATAGAGGCTGGCCGCTTTCTCGTTCTCGTGTCCGGCGTCGCCGACCCCTCGCGCGGCACGCCCCCCATGGCGCCCGAGCCGGTCAGCGGCATCCGCTTCGCCGCCGGTTCCCGATGGCGCTCTGGCAAAAGGATCGCGACCCCTTACACGAAGCGGTGGAGAGCCGGCAACCTCGACCGCGGCACCGGGATGACGGGCCTTCGTGGGACGGGAACGACCCCGCGCCGTATCGGCTCGCGCCGCCGGTTTCCCGGGCCCGCCGGGGGAGGGGGATCACGCCTCCGGGACGTTGCGCTCCAGCTCGGCGAGCCAGGCCCGGGCGCTGGCGTCGGAGGGCGCGCGCCAGTCGCCCCGGGGCGAGAGGCCGCCACCCGCCGAGACCTTCGGGCCGTTGGGGAGCGCCGAGCGCTTGAACTGGCTGAAGCGGAAGAAGCGGTCGAGGAACACGCCGAGCCAACGCCGGATCTCGGGCAGGCCGTAGGCGACGCGCTTGGCCTCGGGGAAGTCCGGCGGCCAGTCGCCGGCGCTCGCGTCGCCCCAGGCGTGCAAGGCGAGAAAGGCGATCTTCGAGGGCGGGAAGCCGTGGCGGAGGGTGAACCACAGGGAGAAATCCTGGAGGGCGTAGGGGCCGATCCGGGCCTCCGTACTCTGCGGCCCCTCCCCCTCCGCGGCCGGCACCAGCTCGGGCGAGATCTCGGTGTCGAGCACGGCCCGCAGGGTCCGGTTCTCCTCCTCCCCCAGTTGCCCGGAGGCGATCACCCAGCGGATCAGGTGCTGGATCAGGGTCTTGGGCACGCCCGCATTGACGCCGTAATGGCTCATCTGGTCGCCGACGCCGTAGGTCGACCAGCCGAGCGCCAGCTCCGAGAGGTCGCCCGTGCCGATCACGATGCCGCCGTGGTGGTTGGCGAGCCGGAACAGGTAGTCGGTGCGCAGGCCCGCCTGCACGTTCTCGAAGGTGACGTCGTAGACCGCCTCCCCCCGTCCGAACGGGTGGTCCATGTCGGCGAGCATCTGCCGGGCGGCCGGGCGGATGTCGATCTCCGCGAAGGTCGTGCCGAGCGCCCGCATCAGCGCGTGGGCGTTGGTCTTGGTCTCGTCCGAGGTGGCGAAGCCCGGCAGGGTGTAGGCCAGGATGTCCGTCCGCGGCAGGCCGAGGCGATCGAAGGCCTTGGCGACGACGATCAGGGCGTGGGTCGAATCGAGGCCGCCCGAGACGCCGATCACCGCCCGCTTCGTGCCCGTCGCCGCGAGCCTCTGGGCGAGGCCGGCGACCTGGATGCTGTAGGCCTCGTAGCAATCCTGGGCGAGGCGGGCCGGGTCGGAGGGCACGAAGGGGAAGCGCTCGACGCGCCGCCGCAGGCCCAGATCGGTCGCGGGCGGATCGAGCCGGAACGACACCGTCCGCACGGCCCCTACCCCGCGCCCTACCCCGCGCGCCCGGGCGTTGTCGTCGAAGCTGCCGGCCTGGAGGCGCTCCTGGACGAGCCGGTCGAGGTCGATGTCGGCCAGCGTCACGACGGGGCCTTCGGGGAAGCGCGGCCCCTCGGCCAGCCGCACGCCGTTCTCGTCGATGCTGGTCTGCCCGTCCCAGGACAGGTCGGTGGTCGACTCGCCGGTGCCGGCGGCCGCGTAGACGTAGGCGCACAGGCCCCGCATCGAGGCGGCCCGGGTCAGGAGTTCGCGCGAATCGGCCCGGCCGACGGTGATCGGGCTGCCCGAGGGGTTGGCGATCACCGTCGCGCCCGCCAGCGCCGCCTCCATGCCCGGCGTCTGCGGCACCCACAGGTCCTCGCAGACCTCGATCGCGAGGCGAAAGGCCGGCAGGTCCTCGGCCTGGAAGATCAGGTCGGTGCCGAAGGGCGCGTCCCGCCCCGCGACCCGGACGGTCTCGCCGGTCAGCCCGGCGCCGGAGGCGAAGTGACGCTTCTCGTAGAACTCCCGGTAGTTCGGCAGGTAGCTCTTCGGCACCGCCCCGAGCAGGCGCCCGCCCTGGATCGCGACGGCGCAGTTGTAGAGCCGGTTGCGCCAGCGCAGGGGGGCGCCGACGACGAGCAGGGGGGTGAGCCCGGCGCTGTCCCCGACGATCCGGGCAAGGCCCGCCTCGACGGCGTCGAGCAGGGTAGCCTGCAGGAGCAGGTCCTCGATCGCGTAGGAGGAGACGCACAGCTCCGGGAACACCGCGAGCGCGGCGCCGGCCGCGTGAGCCTCCCGGGCGAGCCCCACAATGTCCTCCGCATTGGCCGCCGGGTCGCCCGGATGGCTGCGCCCGGTGCAGGCGGCCACCCGGGCGAAGCCGTGCCGGTAGAGGGAGCGGAAGGTCTCGGGGCTGTTGCTCTTCACCGGTCTCTCGACGCTCGCCCTGTGCCCCTGCCCGCAGGGGCGGGAAGGCGTGTGGAATCCGTGCCTTGGAGGCGGACCTTGATGCGGATTCTGCGCGCCCGGCCGGGTGCGCAGAAACACCTCCCAAGGGCCCAACCGGCCAGGAGGATATCCGGTTCGCGCGCTCCCCGCACCGTCGGTTGCGGGACGGTGCGGCGAGGACCGGGGCAAGCGTTCGTTAACGACGATCCGCCTAACTGGGGAGGAACCGCTCCAGGGGGAGCCGGACCTTGTTTCGAGTCATCTCACAGATCATGCGCGCATCGGGACGGCCTCCGAACTCCCATCGTGATCCGTCGCGGCCGAGCCGCGCCGGCGATCGTCTCGACCTCGCGGCCGGCGGCCTCGCCAGCCGTCTGATGAACCTGCGCGCCAACCTTGCCCGGCGCATCGCGGGCGCGCCGCCCGCCCCGCCGCGGGCCTTGCCCCGCACCCTGCCCCATCCGGCCCTGCCCTCCTCCTTCGATGCCGCTTCGGCGGGGCCGGAGGGCTTCGAGGCAGGGGCGATGCCGAGCTGGCTCGTGCCGCCGGGCGCGATGCTCGGCCGCCCTGGTCCGGGCCTGCCCGCCGCCCCGGCCTGGGCGGCCCAGGAGACCCCATTGGCTCACTTGTCCCAAGAGACCCGACTGACCCAAGAGACCCGGCTCGCTCAAGAGACCCAGCTGGCTCAAGAGAGCCAAGCGGCGCAGGACCCGGAGGAGGGGCTGTTCGAGATGCCCGTTCCGGCCCGCCCCTCCGCGTCCCAGCCCCTGTACGGGGAGCCGGCCTTCGAGAGCCGCATCGATGCCCGCGCCTCCAGCCCCGGCCTCCTGGTGCGCACGCCCCGCCGTCCCGCCGCGATCGCGCCGGAGGCGCCGTCGCACTTCGCCCAGGCCCTGCCCTATGCCCTGCCCTACGCCTCCTCGTCCCAGGGGGCGACGCAGGCCGCCGCCGAGGCCGCGGTGCGCTTCACCCGCACGCCCGATCCGGTTCTGATCGAGCGCCGCCGCCGGGCATTGGAGGCCGAGCGCGAGGCGCAGGCCCGCGCCCAGGCCCTGCTCGACGCGCAGATCGCCGCCCAGGCCGCGGCGGAAGCCGCCGCGCTGGAGGCGGAGCGGGCGCGCATCGCCGCCGTCGAGGCAGCCGCGCGCGAGGCCTCGGAGGCCAGCGCCCGCGCCGAGGAATCCGCCCGGGCCCTGGCCGCCCCGGAGGTCGAGGCCCTGCCGAGCTGGCGCCGCCCCTTCGTGCCGCCGCCGGGCGTGCGCTTTTTCCGCAGCCCCGACCGCAGGCCCAAGCCGGTCTCTGAGCCGGTCTCTGAGCCGGTGACGGACGCCGTCCGCGACGCCGCGCCGGCCCCGGTCGAATCCGCCGCCTCCATCTTCGCCGAGGCCGTCCCCTTCATCCCGCCGGTCCCGGCCGAGCCGTCCGACTGGTCGGACGTGCCAGACTGGTCGTCGCTGCATGGCTGGTTCGGCCATGGTGAGTCGCAGCCTGTCGAGGCGCTGCCCACCGAGATGCTGCCCGTCGAAACCCAACTCGTCGAAACCCAACTCGTCGAGGCTCCGGGCGTCGAGGCTCGGATCGTGGGGCCGGCCGACCCGGCTCCGGTGGCCGAGGCGCCGGCGGCCCAGCTCGCGCCGGTCGCGGCCCGTCCCGCCTTCGCGCCGGCCCCGCGTCGCACGGTCCACGCCATGGCGGCCCGCGCCGCGATCTTCCCGGCGCATCCCTCGGAGATCTGGTCCGCCCAGCTGTTCGAGCCGTTCGACGCGCTCGCGGTCCCGGCCTCCGTGCCGGCGGCGTCCTCGCCCATGCCGGCCCCCTCCCCTGCTCCGCTGGCCGGGGTCCCGCAGGGGTGGTCGGCGCAGATCTCGGGCCCGGAGGTCTTTTCATCGCAGGTCTTGTCCTCGCAGGCCGAGGCAAGGCTGGCCGCCGCCCCGTCGACGGCCCAGCCCCTGACGATCCCGGCGCGCCCGGTCCTGCTGCGCAGCAAGGCCGCGCCGTCCTCGGAGGAGATCGAGGCCGCCGAGACGGTGTTCGCGATGCCCGTCGCCGAGGCGGTGCCCGAGCCCGTGTACGCGGAGCCCGTCGCCGTGCCGGTGGCCGAGTCGGAGAATCGTCCCCGCGCCATCCTGCCCGAGCGCCCGGCCCTGATCCCGGCCGGCCGCCATCTGGAGATGACCTTCGTCGGCAATGCCGACTACGAACTGCCGTCGCTGGAGCTGCTCGCCGAGCCGCCGCTGCCCGACGGCGAGGAGGTCGATGCGGACGAGCTCGAGCAGAACGCCCTCAACCTCCAGCAGACCGTGCAGGATTTCGGCGTGCGCGGGGACATCCTCGCCGTGCGCCCGGGGCCCGTCGTCACCCTCTACGAGCTGGAGCCCGCGCCCGGCACCAAGTCGAGCCGCGTGATCGGCCTGTCGGACGACATCGCCCGCTCGATGTCCGCCGTCTCCGCCCGCGTTGCCGTCGTGCCCGGCCGCAACGTCATCGGCATCGAGCTGCCGAACCCGGTGCGCGAGACCGTGTATCTGCGCGAGCTCCTGGCCTCGGTCGACTTCGTCGAGACCAAGCACAAGCTCGCCTTGTGCCTCGGCAAGAACATCGGCGGCGAGCCGATCATCGCCGACCTCGCCCGGATGCCGCATCTCCTCGTCGCCGGCACCACCGGCTCGGGCAAGTCGGTCGCCATCAACACCATGATCCTCAGCTTGCTCTACCGGCTGAAGCCAGAGGAGTGCCGCCTCATCATGGTCGATCCCAAGATGCTGGAACTGTCGGTCTACGACGGCATCCCGCACCTGCTCTCCCCCGTCGTCATCGACCCGAAGAAAGCGGTCATCGCCCTCAAATGGGCCGTGCGCGAGATGGAGGAGCGCTACAAGAAGATGTCGAAGATCAGCGTGCGCAACATCGACGGGTACAATGCCCGGATGAAGGAGGCGCGCGAGCGGGGCGAGACCATCACCCGCACGGTCCAGACCGGCTTCGACCGCACCACCGGCGAGGCGGTGTTCGAGGAGCAGGCGATGGACCTCTCCGCCCTCCCCTTCATCGTGATCGTGGTCGACGAGATGGCCGATCTGATGATGGTGGCCGGCAAGGACATCGAGGGCGCGATCCAGCGGCTGGCCCAGATGGCGCGGGCGGCGGGCATCCACCTGATCATGGCGACGCAGCGCCCCTCGGTCGACGTCATCACCGGCACGATCAAGGCGAACTTCCCGACCCGGATCTCCTTCCAGGTGACGAGCAAGATCGACAGCCGCACGATCCTGGGGGAGATGGGCGCGGAGCAGCTGCTGGGTCAGGGCGACATGCTGTTCATGGCCGGCGGCGGGCGCACCACCCGCGTGCACGGCCCGTTCTGCTCGGACAGCGAGGTCGAGACGGTGGTGGCGCATCTGAAGCGCCAGGGCCGGCCCTCCTATCTCGAGGCCGTCACCGCCGACGACGGCTCGTCCGAGCCGCCGGAAAAGCCCGCCAAGGGCGCGAAGGCGGCGGCCAAGGCCGAGAAGGACGATTTCGCCGAGGTCGAGGAGGCCGACGCCCCGGTCTTCGACATCGGCGCCTTCGCGGCGGTCGCGGGCGCGGAGGGCGGCGAGCTCTACGAGCAGGCCATCGCCGTGGTCCTGCGCGACCGCAAGGCCTCGACCTCCTACATCCAGCGCCGCCTGCAGATCGGCTACAACCGCGCCGCCTCGATCATGGAGCGGATGGAGATCGAGGGCATCGTCGGCCCCGCCAACCATGCGGGCAAGCGCGAGATCCTGGTCGAGGGCCTCGCCGGGGCTCCGGCCGGCGGCTACGACGACGAGTGAGAGCGAGAACCCGGCCCCCGTCGCATATTCGCCACAGGGGCCGGCTCTATCGAGACCCATGCCTGCCGGACGGTTCGCGCCCCGCGCCCTGTCCGCCCGTCCGGCCCTCGCGCCGGGCTTCACGCGCGCACCCCTGGGAGATGCCCACACGATGACTGGCCGACGCCTCCGCCCCGCCGCCGGTCCGCTGCTCGTGGTCGCCGCGCTGATGCTCCAGCCGCTGCCGGCGAGCGCCCAGGTCTCCTCGTTCCTCGACGGCCTGTTCGGCCGCAAGGAGGAGCCCCCTGCCCCCCCCGCCGCGCCCGAGCCTGAGCCCGCCCCCGTGGCCCCGGCCAAAAAGGCGGAGAAGCCGGCGAAACCCGGGAAGGAGAAGGCGGCGAACGCCGACAAGCCGGCGGAGAAGACCGGGAGCATCAAGGCCGCCAAGACGCCCGCCGGGACCCCGGCCGCGACGTCCGCGGCGGCGCCCGCCGGCACCCGCGTCGCGGCGGTCGGCGCGCCGAACCTCGCGGCCTCGCTCCAGGACGCCGATCCGGCCCAGATCGTGGCCGGGGCCAACGCCTATTTCAACAGCTTCCAGACCCTGACCGGCGGGTTCGTCCAGATCGGCGCCGACGGCCGGCGGATCGCCGGCAAGCTCTCGCTGGTCAAGCCCGGGCGCCTGCGCTTCGAGTACGACCAGCCCTCCCCGCTCGAAGTGGTGGCCGACGGGACCTCGGTGGCGGTGCGCGACCGCAAGCTCGGCACCCAGGACCTGTACTTCATCTCGCAGACGCCGCTGAAATTCCTGCTGCGCGAGAAGATGGATCTGGCCCGCGACCTCACGGTCACGGACGTCACCAACGATCCGGGCGGCGTGCGCATCGCCCTTGAGGACCGCTCGACGCTGGGCGGCACCTCGAAGATTCAGCTCTACTTCGATGGCGAGATGAAGACCCTGTCGCAGTGGCGGATCACCGATCCGCAGGGTTACCTCACCACCGTGCAGCTCTCCAATCTGCAGAAGGGCAAGTCCGTCGACCCGGCCCAATTCTTCATCAATTACGGCCGCGCCGAGGACAAGGCGATCCAGCGTCAGCTTCAGAGCCAGAATCCCTGACTCCCGGTCCGGGATGGGGCTCCAGGATCGTGCGCCGCATCGGTGTTTGCCGGAGAGCCATGCCCGATCACGTTGAACCGTGGGCACGGCCCTCCGTCTTTGTTTTGTCGCGCGCTCTCAAGCCGAACCGGTGTCCACTTCGGCGGAGAGCGCTCCAACCTGTGAGAGTCGTGCGGTAAGTATACATAGGTTATCGGCTCAGACTCGATCGCAAAGATGTGGGATAACCCGGCTCTCATCTTCCGATCCTGGCGTTGCGATGCGGGATTTAAGAGGCCGTTGAGACATTGGCCGCTCAATGAGGCTGCCGTCGCAGGGGCGGCTTCTCTGGGACGCTGCCCGGCCGCATGACCGCTCTCTCCGTCGCCCCGCGCGCTGCCGCAGACCTGCTCGCGGCGGCCCTGTCCGAGATGCCCGCGCCGCTCCTCCTGATCGATGCAGGCGGCACGGTGACCTTCGCCAATCTGCGCGCGGCGGCGATGCTGCCCGGCACCCGGCCGGTCGGCCTCACCCTCCCCGATCTGCTGGCCGCCTACGGCGCCGCGGAGGCGCCGGATCCGGGTGTGTTGGAGGCGGCCGTGCGCACCACGAGTCCCGCGCAGACCCGCCTCACCCTCGCCGACGGACGCCTCCTCGACACGGTGCTCGTGCCCCTCTCGACCGGCGGCTTCGCGCTGAGCTTCGAGGACGTGACGGAACTCGCCCGCGGCGCGGCCCTCGCCCTCCAGGAGCCGCTCACCGGCCTGTGCAACCGCATTGGCCTGCACGAACGCCTCGACGCGGCGCTCGCCGAGTCGGCCCGCACCGGCACGCCCCTGGCGGTGCTGATGCTCGACCTCGACCGGTTCAAGGCGATCAACGACACCCTCGGCCATCCGGTGGGCGACGCGCTCCTGTGCAAGGTGGCCGAGCGCCTGCGCCGGGCCGTGCGCAAGGACGACGTCGTCGCGCGCCTCGGCGGCGACGAGTTCGCGATTCTCCAGGCCGGCGCGGCGCAGCCCCAGGCCGCCGTGGCCCTGGCCGCCCGCCTCGTCGACCTCGTCGGGCGCACCTACGTCATCGACGGTCACATGCTCAATGTCGGCCTCAGCGTCGGCGTCGCGCTGGCGCCCGCCGACGGCGCGAGCGCCGACGACCTCCTGAAACACGCCGACCTCGCGCTCTACCGGGCCAAGGCCGAGGGCCGGGCCACCTACCGCTTCTTCGAGCCGGCGATGAACGCGCAGATGCAGGCGCGCCGCAGCCTGGAGGTCGATCTGCGCCGGGCGCTCGCCCTGAAGCAGTTCGCCCTCGTCTTCCAGCCCCAGTTCCAGATCGAGACCGGGCAGGTCGTCGGCTTCGAGGCGCTGCTGCGCTGGAACCATCCCGAGCGCGGCCCGGTCTCGCCGGCCCTGTTCATTCCGCTCGCCGAGGAGATCGGCGTGATCGTCGCCATCGGCGAATGGGCCCTGCGCACCGCCTGCCGCGAAGCCGCCTCCTGGCCGCAGCCCGCCTCCATCGCGGTCAACCTCTCCCCCGTGCAGTTCCGTGGCGGCAAGCTCGTCGAGACGGTGACCCATGTGCTGGCCCAGACCGGCCTCGATCCGACACGGCTGGAACTGGAGATCACGGAGGGGGCGCTGCTCGACAACACCGACAGCGTGATCGCCGTGCTGAACGGCCTGCGGCGGCTGGGCGTCCGGATCTCGATGGACGATTTCGGCACCGGCTACTCGTCCCTGAGCTACCTGCAGAAATTCCCCTTCGACAAGATCAAGATCGACCAGTCCTTCGTGCGCGGCATGGCGGGCAACGCCGAATGCGGCGCGATCGTGCGGGCCATCGCCCGGCTCGGAGCGAGCCTCGGCATGCGCACCACGGCGGAGGGGGTCGAGACCTCGGACCAGCTCGCCGCCGTCCGCGCCGAGGGCTGCACCGAGGTCCAGGGCTATCTCACCGGGCGGCCGATGCCGGGGATCGAGGCCGCCGCCCTGCTGGGGCCCGCCGCCGCCGAGGCCCCGGCGGTGCCCTTCGCCGCCCACGCCGCCTGATCCTGGAGCCGCGCCATGAGCCACCTTTCCCCGCCGCAGGACGCGTCGACCCCGGACCTGCGCCGCCTCGTCTATTACAGCCGCAACCGGATCGGCGGGGCCGAGGCCCTGGACCGCACGGTCCGCGCCATCCTGGCGACGAGCCGGGTCAACAACGCCCGGGTCGGCGTCACCGGCGCCCTGATGTTCAACGCCGGCTGCTTTGCCCAGGTGCTGGAAGGCCCGGGCGCGGCGGTCGAGAGCACCTTCGAGCGCATCCAGCAGGACGAGCGCCACGGGGAGGTGTCGCTGCTCGCCTTCGAGCGGGTGGAGGCGCGCCTCTTCACCGACTGGTCGATGGCCTATGTCGGCGCCTCGCCCGCCGAGGCGGCCCGCTACCGCGACCTCGCGGGCGAGGGCGGCCTCGACCTCTCCCGGATGTCGGGGGACCGGCTCTGCGCCCTGCTGCACGGCCTCGCCCTGGGGGAGGAGGCCGCCGCGGCCTGACGGTTCCCGGCCGGGGCGGAGTGCGGTATCGGAACCCTCTCGCCCGCCACGCTCCGCAAGGCCGTCCGTTGCGCCTCACCGTCACCACCTGGAACATCAACTCGGTGCGGCTGCGCATCGAGTCCGTCCTGCGCTTCCTGCGGGAGGCAAAGCCCGACGTGCTCTGTCTCCAGGAGACGAAGTGCCCGGACGAGCTGTTCCCGCTCAGGGCGTTCGAGGGCTCAGGGTACGAGCACTGCGTCTTCGCCGGGCAGAAGGGCTATAACGGCGTCGCGATCCTCTCGCGCTTTCCCCTGCTGACCCGGGAGGTCATGAGCTTCTGCGAGCGCCCGGACGCGCGCCACGTCTCGGCGGTGCTCGGGCGCGAGGCGGGTCCGGCGGCGGGGATCGTGCTGCACGATTTCTACGTGCCGGCGGGCGGCGACGTGCCCCATCGCGACCTCAACCCGAAATTCGCGCACAAGCTCGATTTCCTCCAGGAGCTGCGCGCCTGGGGCGGGCGCCGCGTCGCCGGTCCCGCGATCCTGGTGGGCGACCTCAACGTCGCGCCGCTGGAGCACGACGTGTGGTCCCACAAGCAGCTCCTCGACGTGGTGAGCCACACCCCCGTCGAGACCGAGGCGCTGGAGACCTTGCGCGGCGAGGCCGGCTGGATCGACGCCGCCCGGTTCCTGACCCCGGAGCCCGAAAAGATCTACACGTGGTGGAGCTATCGCTCGCCGGACTGGGCGGCGGCCAACAAGGGGCGGCGCCTCGACCATGCCTGGGTCTCGCCGGACCTCGCTGGCACCGTGCGCACGGTCGCGGTGTTCCGCGAGGCCCGCGGCTGGGACAAGCCCTCCGATCACGTGCCCGTCACGCTCGGCCTCGAATTGTAGGGAACGCGGCGCGGCCCGGATCGGCCCATCGCGGCCTGTGCGCCGAGGCACGATCGGCAGAGGCCGGCCCGCGGCGATCGGCGCGGGTGCGGAACGGGGAGGCCCCCTCCGGCATTGGACCGTCAACCGAACCATCCAGACGGAGACCCAAGCCCCCATGCGTGGCATCCTGCGCCAGATCCTCGTCGTGTTCCTGCTGCCCAAGGCCATCGCCTGGGTGCGCCGCCGCTACGGCGGTGGCCGCCATGCCGGCCCGCATCACCGCTCCTACTGATCGCCCTTAACGCAAGGCCCCCTCCGGCCCGGATCCCCCGATCCGGGCCGCTTTTCATGGCGCGTCCGGGCCTTGCCTGAGCCCGGTCAGTCCCGAACCCGGGCCCGCCCGTAGCCGAACCAGAGGGCGAGGCCGAGGGCCAACCAGGCGCCGAGCCGGAGCCAGGTGTCGCCCGGCAGGCCCGCCATCAGGACGAGGCAGGCGAGGATGCCGAGGCCCGGCACGATCGGGCCGCCCGGCACCCGGAAGGGGCGCGGGCGTTCCGGCTCGGTCCGGCGCAGGATCAGCACGAAGGCGCAGACCAGCACGAAGGCGAACAGCGTGCCGATGCTGACGAGTTCGCCGAGCACCCGCAGCGGCACCAGGGCGGCGACGCCGGCCGTGACGAAGCCGATGGCGAGCTGGCTCACCCAGGGGGTGCGCCGGGTCGGGTGCACGATCCCGAACAGGTCCGGCAGCATCCGGTCGCGGGCCATGGCGTAGAAGATCCGCGCCTGCCCGTAGAGGGCGGTGAGGGTCGCGGTGGTGAGCCCGAGCAGCGCCCCGACCTTGATCGCCAGCGCGAAGCCGGTCAGCCCGACGGCGTCGACGGCCTTGGCGATCGGATCGGCCACGGCGAGGTCCCGATAGGGCACGAGCCCGGTCAGCACCCCCGCCACCGCGATGTAGAGCGCGCTCGTGACGAGGAGCGCGCCGATCAGCCCGACCGGTGCGTCCCGCTGCGGATCGCGGGTCTCGCCGACCGCCGTGGCGATGGTCTCGAAGCCGACATAGGCGAAGAACACCACGCCCGCCCCGCGCAGCACGCCGCTCCAGCCGAAGGCGCCGAACGTCCCCTCGTTCGGCGGCACCAGCGGCGACCACAGTTCCGGCCGCAGATGGGCCGCACCGACGAGGACGAAGGCCAGGATGATCGCGACCTTGAGCGCGACGAGCGCCGCGTTGACCCGGGCCGCGCCGCGGTTGCCCGCGATCAGGAGCGCGGTCAGCGCCAGCACGACCGCGCCGGCCGGCAGGTTGACGACCCCGCCCTCCCCCGGCGCCGCGGCGAGGGCCTGCGGCAGGTGTAGGCCGAAATCCGCCATCAGGCTCTGGGCGTAGCCCGACCAGCCGACCGCCACCGTCGCGGCGGCGAACGCGAATTCGAGCACGAGGTCCCAGCCGACGATCCAGGCGGGCAGCGCGCCGAGGGTCACGCGGGCATAGGAATAGGTCGAGCCCGCCACCGGGATCATCGCGGCGAGTTCCGCGTAGCACAGGCCGACGAGCCCGCTCGCGATCCCGCCGAGGACGAAGGACAGCATCAGCCCCGGCCCGGCGTAATGGGCGGCGGCCGTGCCGGTCAGCACGAAGATCCCGGCCCCGATCGTCGCGCCGATGCCGATGCAGACGAGGCCGAAGGCCGAGAGGGTCCTGGCCAGGGCCGGCCCGTCGCGGGCCTCGGAGGCCAGGAGGTCCGCGATCCGTCTTCGGGCAAGCGGGGGGGAATCGGCCATGGCTCTCGTCATAGACGGCGCGTCGCGGGCCCGACAGGGTGCAGATCCTGTGCCGAGGGCCCGTCCCGCGCCCGCCTCCGGGCCGACGCTCAGCCCGGCCGGGCCGCGCTGGCCAGCGGCAGCGTGATCCGGGCGCAGAGGCCGCCGCCGGGGCGGTTCTCCAGGGTGAGGCGCCCGCCATGGCCCTCGACGATGGCGAGCACGATCGACAGGCCGAGGCCGAAGCCGGTGGCCGTGTCGAGGTTGCGGGCGCGGTCGCCGCGCACGAAGGGCTGGAGCATGGCGTGGCGCTCGGCCTCCGGGATGCCGGGGCCGTCGTCGAGCACCTCCACGGCGACGCCGGGGGGGCGCCCCTGCCCCGCCGGGCCCATGACGAGGCGGGCGCCCCCGGCATATTTCACCGCGTTGTCGACGAGGTTGGTGATCGCCCGCTGGAGGTCGTCCGGGCGGCCCCGCACCAGGACGTGGCGGCTGCGCTCCAGGCTCACCGCGGCGCCGATGTCGGAAAACCCGTCGCAGACCGTCTGCACCACGGAGGCGAGGTCCATGAGGGTGGACGCGGCCTCGCCGGGCGCGCCCTGCCCGTCCCGCACGTAGGACAGGGCGGATTCGACGAGGCTGTTCATCTGGTCGAGGTCGCGCAGGGTCGCCTCGCGGGCGCGCTCGTCCTCGACGAACTCCGCCCGCAGCCGCAGGCGGGTGATCGGCGTGCGCAGGTCGTGGCTGATCGCCGCGAGCATCTGGGTGCGGTCGTCGAGGAGGCGCAGGACCCGGGCCCGCATCCGGTCCAGGGCACGGGCCAGCGCCAGCACCTCCTCCGGGCCGCGCCGGGGCAGGGGCGGCGGCTCCTCCGCCGTGCCGAAGGCCTCCGCGGCGGCGGCGAGCCCGGCCAGCGGCGCGGTGAGCGCCCGCGTCGCCCAGAACGAGAGCAAAGTGAGGCTGAGTCCGAGGAAGACCAGAGTGAAGACGATGGCGCCTTCCTTGGGCAGGCGTGGATGGTCGTCGGGCAGCACGGCCCGCAGGCGGGCGCCCTCGGGGGTGGTGAGCCCGACCTGGAGCGGATCGCCGTCCCGGCGGCTCGGCGCGAGGTCGGCGACCGCAAGGCCGCGCTCGCGTCCGAACCCGTCCCGCAGGCGCTCCACTAGGGGATGGCGCTCGATGGCCTCCGCCCCGGCGCGGGCGGGCGGGACCGTGCCGTCCCAGGGGGCGACCCGCAGGGTCGGCG
>NZ_CAKLBV010000066.1 GCF_920984675.1 Methylobacterium sp. Leaf118 | reverse complement strand
CCTGCTCCTCGGTCATGTCCCGATCAAGCGTGTAGGTCTCGCCAGCGCGAATGACCGGCTCGATGATCGACCAGATAGCCGGGGCGTCTTCGGAGAGGGCAGCACGGATCAGCATGGCGACGCGCATAGCGGTAACGGCAGGGGGCGGAAAGCCATGAGGCCGTGGGTCTGCTTCGGACCCTGTGCAGCCCCTACATACGGTCAAGCTGATTCGAGCCTTGGTTGCCCGCCGGCCTGAGGGACGAACCTCCCCCGCTCGCCCGTTGACCTTGTGATCCCTTCCAGAGGGCTCGACAGACTCAGCCCCGCCCGGGAAACCGGAGCGGGGCTTTTTCGTGTTCCGCCGCGCCTCACACGACGAGGAAATCGTCAGCGAAGAGCGCCGCCCTGTTGTCGAGAACTGCGACCTTAACCTTCAGGGCGCTGCCCGAACCGTCCGCATCGTAGAACAACTCGCCGGTCGATGATTTGTACAGGATGCGGTCATCGGCATCGGCCTTGCCCGTCGTGATGTTCTTGAACGCGCTCGGATCGAGCGGGCCCGGGGCCAGCGCCGTGAAGATGCTGCTCGAGAGCTGGATCGTGTCTTCGGTTGCGAAGTCGGTGATGCGATCGATGTTGCCGGTGCCCGGAGCGTTCGAGAAGACGAAGGTGTCGGCTCCACCCCGCCCCGTCAGCACGTCGTTGCCCCAACCACCGTTTAAAATGTTGACGCCGTTATTGCCAATGATCGTTTGATTGAACGCGTTGCCGCTCAGGTCGATGGCACGGTCGCCGACTGATTGAAGGACTCGTAGTTCCTCGATTTCCTGGCCAGCCGTAAGTGTGAAGCTTACTGAGGTGGCGACCGCGTCTCTACCGCCACCTAATCCCTCGCCTACCCGATCACCGGCATTGTCGATGATGTAGGTGTCGTTGCCAGCATCGCCGTAGAGGACATCGATACCGCCGCCGCCGTCGATGCGGTTGTTACCGGCGTCACCGACGATCATGTTGGCGAATTCGTTGCCAGTCAGGGTGATCGTGGTCTTGGCGGTCTTGTCGACCACCCGTAATTCCTCAATCACTTGGTTGGCGGCTAGGGTAAAGGACACAGAGGTGTTGACCACGTCTTTGCCTTCGCCGACGCTCTCGAATACTTTGTCGCTGGCGTTATCGACGTAATACTTGTCATCGCCTGCCCCACCGATCAGAGTGTCAGCTCCACCGCCGCCATCAATGCGGTTTGCCCCGTCATTGCCGACGAGCCTCTGAGCGAGCGCGTTGCCGGTCAGGTCGATCGGGGCGTCGCCCGCCGATTGGAGGATCCGCAGTTCCTCGATCTCCTGGCCGGCGGTGAGCGTATAGGTCACCGCCGTGGCGACCGCGTCCCAGCCGCCGCCCTTGCTCTCGAAGACCTGATCGCCGGCGTTGTCGACGAGGTATCTGTCGCTGCCCGCGCCGCCATGGAGGCTGTCGGCCCCGCCGCCGCCGTCGAGGCGGTTGTTGCCGGCATCGCCCACGATCTTGTTGGCGAAGGCGTTGCCGGTCAGGGCGATCGTGGTCGTGGCCGTCTTGTCGACCACCCGCAGCTCCTCGATCGCCTGCCCGGCGGCCAGGGTGTAGGACACGTCCGTGGTCACCACGTCCCGGCCACCGCCGATCGCCTCGAACACCTGGTCGCTGGCTTGATCGACGACGTAGGTGTCGTTGCCGCCCTCACCGTAGAGGGCATCGGCCCCTTCGCCGCCGTCGAGCCAATCGTCTCCGAGCCCACTCTCAATAAAGTCGTTTGCGGCGCCCCCGCCCAACGCATCACCTTCGGACGAGCCAAAAACAACATCCGTAATATCAGAACCTGCGAAATTAGCTGAATCTGAAAAAATAATAGCATTGAAGTTAAAATAAATGCTCACTCCAACGTAATAATCATATATTTCATAAGATCCTTCATATGCCTGGCCATTAAAAACCGACGTTGTTAAATCAAGAATGATTGGCGCGTCATCCGGCTGGTAAACATATGTACTTTCCTCGCCTATTGTCAGGTATCCTTCACCATCCCAAAAATAAGTCCCCAACTCCTCGTCATAATAACCTGACATAAAATAGTATAAACTTGCAGTAATGCTATTTCCGTCTCTAGATATGTCGAAAAATGGAGCTTCTCTGCTAACGTACTCGCTTATAATCATGTGACGACCTGCGTGAGTTTGATACGTGAGCATGTTAAGCCGAATCGCCTCACAGAGGCTGCCTTCGGATCGATCTAAATATAGACCATAGTCCCTCGGAAAATGCAAATCCATCCCGTATGGTAGCTATATTTATTCTGAAGATCAATATTCGCATAACGGTCACAACAAACAAGCACGTGTTGAACCTGCGTCGCTCTTTTTCTGCGGACGAGGGCAGGTGAGGCGGGGAAGGATAAGTCGGTCCCCGCCATCCGGTTCAATAGAACGCCAGCCGATGGAACGAGGGCCACGTTTCCCTGACCCGAGCCGTCGCGCCTTGGCGTTCCCATGTGGAACGCCAACGATACGGGCCTCGTCGACGAGAAGATCACGGGCCGATCCGCAAAGGCAGCTCACGCCGCCTCTGCGCCTTCCCGGCCGCCGGGCTCACGCGACCGGCCGGCCCTTAATCGCCTCGGCTGCGGCGAGGGTGCCTAGAACTCCACCTTCGACCTGAGGGCGCTGATCAGTGCGTCCGCGGGCGCATCTCCAAGCATGACGACCTCGCAGATCTTTCCGAGAGCTTCGGTATCCACCGCCCCGCAATCGCCGCCGTTCATCTCGATGAAGAGAAGAGCGGCAAAAAACCCCGTACGCTTGTTGCCCTGCTGAAAGCAGTGGCTCTGTGCAATCCCTGCGGCCAGCAAAACCGCAAGAACAATCCGATCGACCTCACCATCGTAGAGCCAAGCGTTGAGTGGGCGTCCGAGGGCCCCCTCCAGCCCATCTAGGCTCAGTACGAGGTGTGGCTCGTCCTGAGCTACTACAAGGACCCGGTTGATCTCGATGACCTCTTCAGCGATGAGCCACAGCGGCAAGCTATCAGCGGGCAAGATACGCCGCCGTCTTAGGGAAGCGGGCCAACAGCTCAAGCGTGCGGGCTTTCGTCCCCTTGATATCCGGCGGACGATTTAGCGCTTGCCCTACGTAGGCGTCCCGCTCTTCGTCGCTTGCGAAATTTGGCGCAGGTACGGACTCACGTTCGATGAGAGCTTCAAGGAACTTCTTCGCTTCCAATATGCGCGCTCGGTTGCGCATAAGCGTGTCCTTGCGAAGGATGAAAGCTTCTGCAAGGCGTTTTTCCTCGCGCTTGAGAAATTTCCCGGTATCTGCTGAATATTTGGATACTTCCTCTGTAGAAACGCGCAACCTCTCAAGCATGGCACCGTCGGAGACTTGAAGATTTGCGTGCGTAGAGTCAATTTCCGCAGCAAATTCGTCAATGTCAGCAGCTAACTTTTCCATATGAGAAACGGTTAGATAAGAATAATTATTTTTTAGCTCGGCTCTTGCGAGCATTACAAGCCTTATGGCCCTAGATCTCCAATCCTCGATAGAGGCAATATATTTATTGACATTTCTCCTAGTATTGCGGCGATGCTCCGGCTCGGTTGCGCCCTTCCCGGTCAAAATGGTCGATGTAACACGCGGCGCGCTCGCGACCACGCTCCGCGCCTCCTCGAACACCTCCATCTTGAAGGCTGGCAAGCCCATGCCTCGAATCTCCTGATCCCTTATATGTAGGGCATCCAGGCTGCGCGCGAAACGGCCGCCACCTGGCGGACGCCCTCGCCTACTTCGGCCGCCCGAACCCGAGCCCGAACCCCTTCCTGCCGTCCGTCGGTGCGTTCCAGAGATTGGCGAGTGCCAGTCGTTGGGGGGGGGCTCGGCCCCTTGCGCCATTGCTGTCCGGAGGGCCGGGGCAGGCTCACCCGCCCCGGCCCTACCTCTCACACGATGAAGAAGTCGTCAGCGAAGAGCGCGGCCTTGTTGTCGAGCACCGCGATCTTCACCTTCGCGCCGCTGCCCGTGCCGTCCGCGTCGTAGAATAGCTCGCCGGTTGACTGCTTGTACAGAATGCGGTCGTCGGCATCGGCCTTGCCCGTCGTGATGTTCTTGAACGCGTTTGGATCGAGCGGGCCCGGGGCCAGCGCCGTGAAGATGCTGCTCGAGAGCTGGATCGTGTCTTCGGTTGCGAAGTCGGTGATGCGATCGATGTTGCCGGTGCCCGGAGCGTTCGAGAAGACGAAGGTGTCGGCTCCACCCCGCCCCGTCAGCACGTCGTTGCCCCAGCCGCCGTTGAGGACGTTGGCGCCGCCATTGCCGATCACGTTTTGGGTGAGCGCGTTGCCGGTCAGGTTGATCGGAGCGTCGCCCGCCGCTTGGAGGATGCGCAGCTCCTCGATCTCCTGGCCGGACGACAGCGTGTAGTCCACGGTCGTCACGACCGAATCCCAGCCGCCGCCCTTACTTTCGACGATCTGGTCTCCGGCATGATCGACGAGGTAAGTGTCACTGCCGGCGCCGCCGTGGAGGCTGTCGGCCCCGCCGCCGCCGTCGATCCGGTTGTTGCCGGCATCGCCCACGATCTTGTTGACGAAATGGTTGCCGGTCAGGGCGATGATGGTCTTGGCGGCCTTGTCGACCGTCCGGAGTTCTTCGATCTCCTGGCCAGCGGCCAAAGCGTAACTCACCGAGGTGACCACCGAATCCCGGCCTCCGCCCACCGCCTCAATCACCCGATCTCCCGCGTTGTCGACGATGTAGGTATCGTTGCCACCTAAACCCCTCATGATGTCGATACCGGTGCCGCCGTCAAAGCTGTTATTTCCAGCGTTGCCGATAAGTGTGTTAGTTAGCGAGTTGCCAGTAGCGCTGACGTTGCTTGAGCCAGTCAGCGTGAGATTTTCTATGTCTTGACCCGCCAAGCTGAAGCTAACGGATGAATAAACTGTATCGTTACCTTGGTCGGCTGCTTCAATCACGCGATCGTCGGCGTTGTCAACGTAGTAAATATCGCTGCCCTGCCCTCCAATCATGATGTCTGCGCCGTAACCACCGTCAAGAATATCATCGCCTGCATGTGCGTATAGAATGTTGTCACTCATAAACGGAATATTATCTACGTAGGCTTCTGGGGTAAGGGTGTCCCGCTGGTCGGTTCCAACAATCACGATTTTATCAGATGCAACGGCACCCAGCGTATAAATCTGCCCATTGAAACTTACAAAATCGACTCTGCTCACCGTATCACGCCCTTCAGGGCTGCCCGCGCGGATGTCAACAATTTCATAAATGTTATTTACCGAATCCACTAATCGAATTGCATAATTATCGAGGCCCGATCTATATTGTGCGGTGACGGTTAGATCTGGGCCATTTTTATAAATAAAATCATTTCCATCTCCGCCGTCAATCGTTATATTGCCCGATCCGCCAGCATAAATCGTATCGTTGCCGCTGCCGCCAAGAAGCAGAGCGTCTCCTCCAGTTCTCTCATAATAATCAATATAATCATTGCCCTCCCCACCATCGATAAAATTTGAACGCGGACTTAATTCAGACTCAAACATAGATGAAATTCGGAGATGGTCAGCTCCGGATCCACCATATATGTAATTATTAGCAAAATATGAACCAATTATTGTATCGTCCCCGCCGCCTCCATTGAATGTTGCTATTCTTCCTACCCCACTCAAATTGCTAGCCTCAATATAATCCTCCACTTCTGATCCGTTGAAAATCAGATCCATAGAGGCGATATGGCCGCCAAATGCGTTGCCCGCGAGCGGCGTGCCTGATGGCTCTTCGTTCGGCTCGTTTCCACCTTGTATGGATGCTCGATAGCCAATTTTTTCCCCATCCCAACCATAAACATAACCGCCGCCACCAGACCACGTGAATGGATCAAATGTCGCGGTTCCGATTTCAATTGCGACCTGAGGAATACCGTCAATTGTCTCCATCGGCCTGTAAAAAGTTGCTGCGGCGACCTGCATTGTGTATGCGAAGCCTGATTGGCCGTGCACAAATTGAGTGTTGCCCTGAAGCGTAAAAAATGCCCCCTGCATTGAAGCAGACCAAGCATCTTGATATTTTATTGTATCATTCAATGGCTCGTGAACATATTCTAGCGGGTATCCCCAGTATCCACCGTAACTCGCATTACCTTTGAAGCCCGTCGCTGCGGCGTTGATTGTAAATGTACCCATCTCTTGTTTCCTGCAAATGCGGATTTATTTCTCTGAAACCAAGTGAGCAGTAAATACTTGGCTTTTCTCGAACCGCGCAGTGCGCTCGATCTCTTGAATGCGCTTATGCATCGATTCGCAGGCCGAAAGTAGCTGCGGCTGGCCAAAATTAGTACGTACCCCATCCGTGTGGCTCGCAAGCAACATCCCGGTACATGTGTTGTATTCTTTTAACATCGTTTTGTGGAGGACCAATCAGCACGGCATTTCGGGGGGGGCAAGTATTAGGGACCTTTGGGCGATCAATGCCATTGCAGTCGCAGCACACGATCAGTGCTGCGTTTCTGGAGTGGTTCGGAGCAGACCTCGGTGCGCTTCACTTTCCGCCCTGCTTCACTGCGCACTCCCAGATCGGCGGCCCGACTGGTGATCCGAGCGTATCACGGTAGGCGGACGTGTTGCCGAAGATCACGCGCCGGGCATCAACGCCCGCGGCCTTGGATCCGCTCAGCATCAGAGCCCCACACCAGTCTGTTCGCATGGTGCCGTGCTGGGGGTGGACGCCGAAAAGCTGTGGTGCCGTCCAACCGAGGAATGTCGCCGACGACCTCGAGCGTCCATCCATCGTTCGTGCCGGCGAAACGGTAGATCTGGACCTAGACGGTCACGCCATGCCGCGTCACTCGGCCGGACAGAGGCGAGAATTCTAGCTCGCGGTCAGGGATCGAAGTCGCCATCCTAGTTCGCGCCCTCAGGATCCTCACGGTGCCGCAGGTAGCCCTGACCGGTGAGCCAGTCGGTCAGCGCGTGCCGAATGGCTTCAGGACGTGAGGGCTTGGGATCGGGCTGCGCTGCGATCCAGGCGTCGAGGGGCGAAACCAGCTCCGGGAGCATACGAACGCCGATTGTTTGGCCCGTGCCAGTGGTGGCGGGGCGACCGCGTTTTTTCGCGCTAGCGCTAATTGACCCTGCCATGAAATAACGCTAGCGTAAAAGTTGAGCCAGAACAAGGCGGCAACCCTGCTCTGGCCCTAACCACTCACGTCCTCTGGAGACGAAAATGGCTACCCAGGCCCATAGCACGCGCACGCCCTTATTACGCAGTGGGTCCGGCAGGCAGCCGGGCCCCGTCACGCTGGCCATTCGCACGATGCGGAAGGCAGAACGGATCGACGACGCGGTGCAGGCTCTTGCTGCCCTGCGCCAGCGTGATCCGGCAATCGACAACGTTCCACGACTCTGCGCCCTGCGTTCTGCATTGGCCGACCGGATCGAGGCGGACATCGCCTTGCTCGACGCGCTGGCGCCCGACGCGGACTTCGAGCCGTCGCTCGGATCGCTCGGCGGTATGGCCTCCGTTGAGAGGATGCCCCAGACCATGTGGGCGATCGGCGGCACCGAAGACCGCGAGGACGGCGACGACAACGGCATCGCCGACGACGGCGGCCGGCAGGAGCAGTCCGGACTCCGCGACGAACTGGTGGCCCTGTGAGCGCCCCCGCATCCCGCCGCGGCTTCCTCCGCGGCCTGACCACGCTTCCGCTCATCGGCGGCAGCGTGGCCCTCATCGGCACCCCGTCCGCGGTCGCCGCGCCTGTCACTGAACAGCTGCTCGACGCGTACCTCGGCTTCATCGTCCACGAGCACCGCGAGGTTCTGGCGCAGGACTCCTATCGCCGGGCCGTCGCCCGTGCGGCCGCACTCCATGAGGAACGAGGTCTCAGAGTGCCGGCCGGCTTCGCCGAAGCGTGCGCGCAGGACACCCGCGAACTGCCCCATCTGCAATGGGTGCCGAAGGGCAGCGAGGCGGTTGACGCGTTCTGCCGGGCGTCCTGCCCATCCAAACGGGCCGCCATCGTGCTCAGCGCGGTCGGCTTCGACTGGCGGGAGGGCGGCCGATGACGACCGCCTCCCTCTCCCGTCGGCGGCTCGTCACCGGGCTCGCCGCGGCGCCGCTCGTCGGCTTGCCGATCTCTACTCGCGCCGCGTCGCTCAGCACGGTCGAGGCCGACTTCCTGGCGCTCGCTCCGAAGCTCGTGCCGATGCTGGACGAGTACGATCGGCTCATGGAGGCGGCCGGCTTGTTGTACGAGGCGGCCATGAAGGTGATGCCGGCCCACCCTTGGTCGCGCATGGAGGCTTCGCCGGGGTGGCAAGCCTATCTAGAGGCGCGCCGCCCGGCTGACGCCCTCGATGATCGCATTGAAGCTCTTGTCGAGCCGTTCTTCGATGCGCCTTTCGGGAGCCTCGACGCGATCCTGTTGCGCCATCGGTACGGCATGTCGTTTGAGGCTTGGGAAGATCACGCGCTGCGCGATCTGGGCCGGCTGTGGGGACGGCCATGCGCCTGATCTACGCCTTCCTCGCCATTGCGCAGGTGAGGCTGTCTAAGCTCGACCTCGCCCGTTCCGACCTGCTCGCCGATCAAGCCGACGAGGCTCTGCGGCGCGGCGAGGAGCGGATGCGGCTGGCCATGAGCCTCGCCGAGCGAGCCCAGCTGCGAGCCTGAGATCCCGGCCCGGCCACTGCTGCGGTATCGGAATTTCCGACATCGCTCAGCCTCAGCACGACAGAAGCCAAAGGCCCAGACGATACCGCCAAGGCCTGGAGGACGATGATGCTGTGGAAGGGATCTGGCATGGGGAGCGCTGTTACCCGCAGCGTTACCCTCGTCCGATCTAGGCCTTCTAAAAATCTAGCTAAGTGATGGCGCGCCCGAAAGGATTCGAACCTCTGACCCCCAGATTCGTAGTCTGGTGCTCTATCCAGCTGAGCTACGGGCGCCTTCTTGTTGTCGTGGTGCCCTTGATGGGCACTTCTCGTCTTGCCGTTTTGTTTGGTCGGAGTGGCAGGATTTGAACCTGCGACCCCCACGTCCCGAACGTGGTGCGCTACCAGACTGCGCTACACTCCGAAGGCCGCCCCCCGGGGGGCGACGAGCGGGCTTATAGCCGGCACTTCCCGGGGTCGCAAGCCAATCGTCGCCTTTCGTGGCGGTTCTTTTTGGCGGTTCCTTTTGCGCGGTCGCGGCGCGGCCGGTTTCGAGGCGCGATCACGGGGCCGGTCGCGGCGTGGAGAGGGATGGGTCAGGCGGGGCGGCGTGTGTTGCCAACGGCGTGCGTTGCCAGGTGTCGCGTGGGACGCTGATCGCGTCCGGTCCGGCTGATGTTCGGCCCCATGTTCGGCCCAGGCCCTCCGCAACGGGAGGGCCTCGCGCGAGGATCCCCCCGTTGCGGAGGGTGTGATGGGCGATGCCCCCAGGCCCGCAGGATCCGACGGCGTTCGAGGGGAGCCCGAGGGGCCACCACCGGGCGGGGCGGGCACAACCCGAAGGTGTTGACGATTGTTTCAGGAGGAAAAACGATTTTTCCGTCAGAACTCGGATGCTGCTGAGCTGGTTATCGTAGATTGTGATAGAGGCGGGGGGAGAAGCGCGTGTGGCTCAAGACGTTCGGCCGAGCGCGGATTCCCGTACCGAGCGTGCGAGCCGGGGAACGATGTCGCATCCTCAACTTCTGCGCGACATGGCCCTGTTCGTTGAGGTTGCGCGGCGCAAGAGCTTCAGCCAGGCGGCGGCGGCCCTCGGCATGCCGATCTCCTCGCTGTCCCGGCGCATCACCATGTTCGAGTCGGCGGTCGGCTTGCGGCTGCTCGACCGCACCACCCGCAAGCTCGCCCTGACCTCCTACGGCGAGGCCTATCTCGCTCAGGTCTCGCGCCTCGTCGATGAGGCCCAGCGCACCTTCGACGACATGATGGCGGTGGCCAAGGGGCCGAGCGGCTTCCTCAAGATCGCCGCGCCTCCGGATTTCTGGGTCCTGCGCCACCTCTCCGGCGTCATCACCGAGTTCTCGGCCCAGCACGAGCACATCCATGTCCATGTCGATCTGAAGCCCGCCCCGGTCGATCTGGTGGGCGACAATTACGACCTCGCCGTCGCCATCGAGGAGCCCCGCGAGACCTCCCTGATCGTGCGCAAGGTGGCCGAGGTCGAGAACGGCCTGTTCGCGGCGCCGGCCTATCTCGCCGAGCGCGGCGAGCCCGCTGTCCCGGCCGAGCTGGAGCGCCATCAGGTCATCGTGCCGGCCCAGGGTCCGAGTGCGGTCTGGTCGCTGAGCCGCGGCGGCGAGACCGTCGCGGTCACGGTCGGCGGCCCCCTTTCCTGCAACTCGCCGAGCCTCGCCCGGCGCTTCGCCGTGGCCGGCCAGGGCCTCACCACCGCGACCGTGATCAATGTCGACGAGGACGTCGCCAAAGGCCGCCTGCGGCGCGTCCTGCCGGACTGGACCCTGCCGGCGACGCCGGTCTACTTCGTCACGACCTCGCGGCTCCTGCCCGCCAAATCGCGCAGCTTCATCGACTTCGCCACCAAGCGCCTCGCCACCGTTCTGGCCGGTGCCTCCCGCGAGGCCCGCCGCGGGGCGCGGGCCCGCCTCGTCGAGCGCACCCTGACCTCCTGACGGCGACCGGCGCGCCACGAAAAAGGGCGGCGCCCACCGGCACCGCCCTCAACTTCTCGACATGTCTCGAGGGTCAGGCGTAGACGCTGCTCGGGGCCTGGGGGAATTTCTCGGCCAGTGCCCGGCGCAGCTTCTCCAGGGCGCGGTTCTCGATCTGGCGGACGCGCTCCTTCGAAATGCCGAGCCGGTGGCCCAGCGCTTCCAGGGTCGCCTGATCCTCGGCGAGGCGCCGTTCGCGCAGGATGCGCAGTTCGCGTTCAGAGAGGACCGTGAGGGCCTGGCGCAGCCAGATCAGGCGCCGCTCGCCGTCGACCAGGGCCGAGACGGTCTCGTCCGGCAGAGCCGCCCCATCCACGAGGAAGTCCATCCGCTCGGAGGAGGCCTCGCTCTCCTCGCCGACGGGGGCGTTCAGCGACATGTCGGGCCCGGAAAGGCGGGCATCCATCAGCGCCACGTCCTCGCGGGATACCCCGATGGCGGTGGCGATGCGGCTGTGGATCTCGGAGCCGACCTGTTCCTCGGTCGACTGCATCAGGCGGGCACGCAGGCGCCGCAGGTTGAAGAACAGGGCCTTCTGGGCGGAACTCGTCCCGCCCCGCACGATCGACCAGTTGCGCAGGATGTAGTCTTGGATCGAGGCGCGGATCCACCAAGTGGCGTAGGTGGAGAAGCGCACGTCCCGTTCGGGCTCGAAGCGGGCCGCCGCCTCCATGAGGCCGACATGCCCCTCCTGGACGAGATCGGCCATCGGCAGGCCGTAATGGCGGAACCGGCCGGCGAGGGCGATGACGAGGCGCATATGCGCCGAGATGAGCCGGTGCAGGGCGCGCTCGTCGCGCGCCTCCTTCCAGGCCACCGCCAGTCCCCGCTCCTCCTCCCGGGCAAGGAACGGCGCCTCCATCGCTGTCCGAATGAACTGACGCCGCATCCCCGCGATCTCTGCCATCCCCGCCTCTCTCGTGAGCGTTCTTGGATCAGACCTCGGGCGCGTCCCTCGCGGGCCGCCGACGCGGCCTCGCACGGGCACCCGGGTCGGGCCATTCGTGGCAGAGGCACAACAACGATCGGCAGAAGCGGTTCCCTCCCGGCGCCTGGCGCCGTTCACAAATTTATCAAGTGGCCGAGGGGCGGCGCATGAAAAAAGGGCCCGGCCAAAGCCGGACCCTCTTATTCAACGGGCGGATCCTGCTGCGGCGGCGATGCCTCTCAGGCGGCCTCCTCCACGTCGCCCTCATCCCCCTCCGCCTCGGCATCGGCCTTGGCGCGGCGGGGCGACTTGGCGAGGCTCTGCTCGATCAGCTTGAGCGCCTCGGTTTCGGTGATCCGGTTGACCGAGGAGATCTCGCGCACGACGCGATCGAGGGCGGCCTCGTAGAGCTGGCGCTCGCTGTAGGATTGCTCGGGCTGCGCCTCGGAGCGGAACAGGTCGCGAACCACCTCCGTGACCGAGATCAGGTCGCCGGAATTGATCTTGGCCTCGTATTCCTGGGCGCGGCGCGACCACATCGTCCGCTTGACGCGGGCGCGGCCGGTCAGGACATCGAGGGCCTTCTTGACGAGCTCGGGCTCCGCGAGCTTGCGCATGCCGACGCTGTTGGCCTTCGCGGTGGGGACACGCAGGACCATCTTGTCCTTCTCGAAGGCGACGACGAACAGTTCGAGCTTGTAGCCGGCAATCTCCTGCTCTTCGATCGCGGTGATCCGCCCGACGCCATGCGCCGGATACACGACCGCCTCGCCGGTCTTGAAGCCTTGGCGGCCTGCCGTCGTCTTCTTGGCTGTGGTCATGCGGAATGAGCCTCCACTGTCATCCGCGCGGGTCATGCGCACCCGCGCGTCGTCTCCATCCGGGGCGGGACACCCGGCGTGTGCCCTGCCCGGCGGGCGCGACGGCCTTCCGGTTCCCGGGCTTCGTCCGTGCTGCTCCCACCACACGAAAGAACGCGCCGGAAGCAAAATGCTTCCGACGGTCGATCGCAGCCAACCTCGTTTCCAGGAAGATGGAACCCGCACAGGACGCGGTGACGGAGGAAGCGCATCGGGCGTGAGCGACGGCGTACCTTCATGTAGCACGAATGGGCCGGCGAATCAAAGGATTGCCGGCGCGCAGGGCGCGTGTCCGCAGGGGAGGAGGCCGGATCGGCGCGTCCTCCGATGTCCCCGTGCGCGGGGCCTGTTCGGGACCCTTGGGCCTCTTGGGGCCCCGCCCGGGGGGCAGGGCGGGGCGCAAGCCCTCCGTCAGTCGCCCGAGCCGGGATTGGGCGAGAAATGCGCCTCGAGCTTGCTGGCCACGCCGTCCCACTGCTTGGCGTCGCCGGGGGCGTCCTTCTTCTGGGTGATGTTGGGCCAGGTCTTGGCGTAATCGGCGTTGATCTTCAGCCACGCCTCCAGATCGCCCTCGGTGTCGGGCTTGATCGCCTCGGCCGGGCATTCCGGCTCGCACACGCCGCAATCGATGCACTCGTCGGGATGGATGACGAGCATGTTCTCGCCCTCGTAGAAGCAATCCACGGGGCACACCTCGACGCAGTCCATGTACTTGCACTTGATGCAGTTGTCGGTGACGACGTAGGTCATGGGCCGTTCGGTCCTGAAAGCTTCTCCCCCGGGGCCGGACTCGCCGTCCGCCTCCGGACCGCGCCCGCATCCCTGCCGCGAGGCTGTGTTCGCACACCGGATGCCGCCGCCCGGCTGGCCAAGCGCTCTAGACCCTGGCCGGGGGGCTGACAAGCGCCCGGGCCCGGTGGCGCGACGCTTCGCGCGCCGCCGTGGCCGCGGCGCCAGAGCCCGCGCAGGGCCCGCGCCGGCGTCCCGGCCCGCGCGCGGCGGGCGGCGCCCCCTGCCCCGGACCGCACTGGCGGAATCCCTGCAAGTCGAAGGATCACGGAAAGGACTGCGTAGTCTGAGTCGTTGGTTAAGTTTACTGTCTTCGGCAATCGAGCTTGTCGGACACGCAACCTTGGCCGCACTTGTGGCGTCGAGAGGAGCGCGCGCCGATCCGGCGACGGCGCCCCGACCTCCCGTTCTGCGTCTCGCCGAGGACCGTCCATGGCCGCCCTTCCCGTCCGCCCCGCCCTTCTCGCCGCGGCGCTCGCCGCCCTCACGACGCTGCCCGCCGCGACCTCGGCCCAGGCCGGGGGCGGCTGCGTCAGCGCCGAGTGCTACCGCCGCGTGGCCACGCCGCCGGTCTACGACACCGTCTCCGAGCAGGTGCTGGTGCAGCCGCCGCGCACGGTCTACCGCTCGACGCCGCCGGTCTACGACACCGTGTCCGAGCGGGTCCTCGTCGCCCCCGGCGGGCGGCGCTGGGAGACCCGCTACGACGCCTACGGCCAGCTCGTCGGCTGCTGGGTGACGACCCCGCCGCGCTACGCCGTGCAGACCCGCCGGGTGCTGGTGCGCCCGGCCGAGGTCATCCCGGAGACCCTGCCGCCGGTCTACGCCACGACGCAGCGCCAGGTGCTCGTGCAGCCGGCCCGCTCGGCCTGGGTGCCGGCGGGTCCCGCCTACGGGCCCCGTCCGGGCTACGGCCCGCTCGGCGTCGGCTCCATCCCGGACGCCTTCGGCCTGGCCGGCGCCTCCGCGGCCGACGTCTCGGTCGGCCTCGGCTTCTCGCGCGGCAGCGTCTACGACGGCTACTGATCCCGTCCCGGCGGCGGCCTTGAATCGGGCCGCCTTCGCCGTAGTCTCCCATCCCCTGAGGATGGGAGAGCCGGCATGCCGACGTTCAAGGCCTGGGTGATCGAGAAGACGGAGGCCGGTCAGAGCCTCGCCCTGCGCGGCTTCGACACGGCCGCGCTGATGGACGGGGACGTCACCGTCCGGGTCACCCATTCGGGCCTGAACTACAAGGACGGGCTCGCCATGACGGGCCGGATGCCCGTCGTGCGCCGCTTCCCCATGATCCCCGGCATCGATTTCGCCGGCACCGTCGAGGCGTCGGAGCATCCCGATTACACGCCCGGCGATGCCGTGGTGCTGACCGGCTGGGGCGTGGGCGAGACCCATCTCGGGGGCCTCGCCGAGCGGGCGCGGGTGCGCGGCGACTGGCTGGTGCCCCTGCCCGAGGGATTGTCCCCGGCCCAGGCCATGGCCATCGGCACCGCCGGCTACACCGCCATGCTCTCGGTGCTCGCCCTGGAACGGCACGGCCTCACCCCGGAGGCCGGTCCGGCCCTGGTGACCGGCGCCTCCGGCGGCGTCGGCTCCGTCGGCGTCGCGCTGCTGAAGCGGGCGGGTTGGCACGTGATCGCCGCGACCGGCCGCGCCGGGGAGGCGGAGTACCTGAAGCGGCTCGGCGCCGCCGAGATCCTCGAGCGCGAGGCGCTGTCCGGGACGCCGCGCCCCCTCGCCAAGGAGCGCTGGGCCGCCGGCATCGACGCGGTCGGGGGCACGGTGCTCGCCAACGCGCTGGCGATGACCAAGGGGGGCGGGGCGATTGCCGCCTGCGGCAATGCCGGGGGCATGGACCTGCCCTCCTCCGTGGCCCCCTTCATCCTGCGCGGCGTCTCGCTTCTCGGCATCAACAGCGTGACGACCCCGCTGGCGCCCCGTCGCGAGGCCTGGGCACGGCTCGCCCGCGACCTCGATCTCGCGCTCCTGGAATCGATGACGACCACCGTGCCGCTGGAGCAGGCCGGTGCGGTCGGCGAAGCCCTGCTGGCCGGCGGGGTGCGGGGGCGCACGGTCGTCGCGGTCGCGTAGCCGGCCTGCGCGCGGTGGGCGGAACCCGACGCCCTCCCCGCGCATTGCCGCGCTTATGAGCAGAGCATTTGTCCGAGAGCCGGAGGGCGGCGAGGCCTTCGAGGACCTGCCCGACCGGCCGATCTCCCAGCACCCGAATTTCGTGACGCCCGAGGGCTTGGCCCGGATCGAGGCCGAGGTGGCGCGGTTCGAAGCCGAGCTGTCCGGGCTCTCGCCCGACGACAAGGCCGACCACGCCCGGGTCTCGCGCGATCTGCGCTACTGGAGCGCGCGGAAGAACTCGGCGCAGCTCGTGGAGGAGGAGCCGGACGGCAGCAGCGTGCGCTTCGGCTCGACGGTGACGGTCGTGCGGGAGGACGACACCCGCCAGACCTTCCGGATCGTCGGCGAGGACGAGGCCGACCCGCATGCCGGCTCGATCTCCTACGTGGCACCCCTCGCCCGGGCGCTCACCGGCAAGGGGGTCGGCGACACGGTCACGGTCAACGACCACGAATTCGAGGTGGTCGAGATCCGCTGAGCGGCACCCGGGAGCGTTCTCCGCCGCAGAGGTCCCCGGTTCGGCGCCAGCGAGCGCCCCCAACCCGAGAGAGTGCGACAAAACAGGGTCTTGAGAGCCGTGCGCGCATCCCCGTTTGAGCGCGCCCGGCTCTAGGTTCCCGTCCGTCGCCCGGCCTCCGTGGCCGGTGCCCCGATCCGCTGTTCGAGCGCCCGCAGCGTGCGTTCGAGCAGGAGGCCGAGGCCGGCCGCGTCCCGGGACGGTCCGGAGAGCGTGCCGTCGCGGGCGGCGCCCTCGATGGCGCCCGCGACGCTGCGCAGCTGCGCCGCACCGATATTGGCGCTCATCGATTTGAGGCTGTGGGCGGCGCGGGCGGCGACGGGGGCATCGCCCGCCGCGAGGGCGACCTCGAGGTCGGCGAGCGCCTTCGGCGCCTGCGCGGCGTAGAGTTCGAAGATCCGGGCCAGGAAGTCGCCGTCGCCGAGTTCGGCGAGGTTCAGGAGCGTCTGCTCGTCGAGCAGCGGATCGGCCGGGCTCGCCGCATCGGGCAGGGCGGCCTGCGGGGCCTGCCGCGAGCCCGCGGCCGACCTCTCCTGCGACACCTCCGGCGTCACCGCCGTCTGCGCCGCGTCCCGGGCCTCCCCGTAGGTCGCCAGCACGGCGGCGAGCTGCGCCAGCGTGAACGGCTTGGCGAGCATCCCGTCCATGCCGGCCGCCCGCCAGGCGTCGGCGCCGTCGCCGACGACATGGGCGGTGAGCGCGACGATCGGCACCCGCGCCCGGCCCTCCCGGGCTTCCGCGGCCCGGATGGCGGCGGCGGCGGCGAAGCCGTCGAGCACGGGCATGCTGCCATCCATCAGGACGAGGTCGAACGCGTGGGCGGCGACGGCGTCCACGGCGGCCTGTCCGTCCTCGACGGTGGTCACATCGCGCAGGCCGAGGCGGGCCAGCGCCTCCGTGGCGACCTCGCGGTTCACCGCGCTGTCGTCGGCCACGAGCACCCGCATCCCGGGGAAGGACGGCAGGGCGGGCGCCGCCTCGGAATCCGGCGCCACCGGATCGGCGGAGAAGGGCGTGCCCTCGGCAAGCGCCGCCAGAAGCGGGCGCCACTCGGACTGGGCGACGGGCCGGCGCAGCAGCGCGTCGGCATGGCCCGCCCGCAGCAGGGCGGCCCCGGCGCTGTCGCCGACGGGCACGAGGGCGACGATCCGGCCGTGGCCCTCGGGGCGGCGGCCGAGGGCGCGGATCTCGTCCGCATCGAGGAGGCGGTGGCCGTCCCCGTCCTCCGCGAGGCGGAAGCCCGCGGCCTGGAGATCGCCGGCCAGGGCGGTCCGGGTCGCGTGGCCGAGCGCGCCGAGGCGGACCGTCGCGGGCGCGGCGGTGCGGTGGATCCGGGGCGCGTCGGTGGCTTCGGCACCCTCCACGGGGAGGCGGGCCCAGAAGGTCGAGCCCTCGCCGACACGGCTCTCGACGCCGACCTGCCCGCCCATGGCGGCGATCAGGCGCTCGGCGATCGACAGGCCGAGGCCGGTGCCGCCGAAGCGGCGGCTCGTCGATTGCTCGGCCTGGGTGAAGGCCGTGAAGATCTCGGCGAGGCGGTCCTGCGGGATGCCGATGCCGGTATCGGTCACGGCGAGACGCAGGACCGGGCCGGCCGTTCCCGCCTCCATCGCCATCCGCACCAGGACATGGCCGGAGGCCGTGAACTTGAGGGCGTTGGAGACGAAGTTGCCGAGCACCTGCCCCAGGCGCACGGGATCGCCCAGCAGGCGGCCCGGCACGTCCGGGTCGATCTGGGCGGCGAGGTCGAGCCCGGCGGCCCGGGCGCGCTCGGCGAAGAGCGTGACCACGGTGTCGGCGACCTCGCGCGGGGAGACCGGGATCCGCTCCACCTCGAGCCGGCCGGCCTCGACTTTGGCGAAGTCGAGGATGTCGTTGATGATGGCGAGCAGCGACTGCCCGGAGCGGGCGATGACGCGGGCATAGCGCTGCTGGCGCGGCGGCAGGTCGGCGGCGGCGAGGAGTTCGGCCATCACCAGCATGCCGTTCATCGGCGTGCGGATCTCGTGGCTCATCGTCGCCAGGAAGGTCGACTTGGCGGCGTTGGCACTGTCGGCGGCCTGTTTGGCCTCGATCAGGTCGCGGGTGCGGGAGCGCACCTCCTCCTCCAGCCCGGCGCCGTAGCGGGCGATGGCGCGGTCGCGCTCGTTGATCGCCTGCAGGAGGTCGTTGAAGGTCGCGGCGAGCGCGCCGACCTCGCCGCTGCCGCCCTGGGCCCGCTGCGCGTAGTCGTGGCGCAGTCGCACGGCGTCCATGGTCCGGGCGAGGGCGGCCAGCGGGCGGGTGACGCTGCGCTGCAGGCCCATCGACACGGCGAGCCCCAGCGCCAGGGCCAGCAGGCCGGCGAGCGCGGCGGTCAGGCCGACCTCGGCGATGCGCGCGGCGAGATCGCGGTTGTCCGACACCAGCACGACCCGCCCGATCGCCCGGGCGTTCTCCTCGATCGGAACGGCGACCCGCAGCGTCCGGGTCGACATCAGGTCGAGGGGGGACACGTGGCCCTGGTCGAGGTCGATGTCGTCGGACAGGCGCAGGCCGATGCCCTGCTCGGCGAGGATCTCGCCGTCGGCGCGCTCGACCGCGGCGTAGACGAGGGCGGGGCCGTGGGCGATCGCCCGCAGGGTGGCCTGCGCCGCCGCCTCGTCGCCCCGGGCGGTGGCCTCGGCCGCGCTGGCGGCCAGGATCTGCGCGGTCATCCGCAGGGCCTCGCGCTTGGCCGCGGCGTAGCGCTCGACCTCGCGCCAGGTCGAGAGCCCGGTCAGGAGCAGCAGGGCGACGGCGACGGCGCCGGCGACCGCCAGGGCGAGCCGCCCGGAGAGCGAGCGCATCGGGCTCGGGACAGGCAACGGGGACTCTCCTCGCAATCGGGGCTAAGGCCGGCGGCCCGTCGTCGACGGCGCCGCCTGGGATCAGTCGGCGAAGCTCCGAGCGGAGCGCCGCACCTCGTCCCAGCCGGCCAGGAAGGCGGCCACGCAGGCCGGATCGAAATGGCGGCCGGCATTCTCGCGTAGGAAGGTCGCCGCCTCCTCGAGCGGCCAGGCCTTCTTGTAGGGGCGCTCCGAGACCAGGGCATCGAACACGTCGGCCACGGCGACGATCCGGCCGGAGAGCGGGATGGCCTCGCCCTCAAGACCGGCCGGGTAGCCCGTTCCGTCCCAGCGCTCGTGATGGCTCCCGGCGATCTCGGCGGCGAGTTGCACCACGTCCGAGGTCGAGCCCTGCAGGATGCGCTGCCCGCGCTCGGCATGCTTCTCCATCTCGTCGCGCTCCTCGGCCGTCAGGCGGCCGGGCTTGAGCAGGATGGCGTCGGCGACCCCGATCTTGCCGACATCGTGCATGGTCGAGGCGAGGCTCAGGCGGCTCACCGCCTCCGGGCTCATGCCGAGATGCCGGGCGATGACGGCGACGTAGGCGGCCACCCGGGCGATGTGGTCGCCGGTGTCGGTGTCGCGGTGCTCGGCCGCCCGCATCAGGAGGGCGATGATCTCGCGCTCGCGCGCCTCGCAGACGGCGACCGCCGCGGCCACCTCCCGCGCCAGCACCGCGGAGCGTTCCTGCTCCCGCCGGTAGGCCTGGGAGAGCGCCAGCAGATTGGTGACCCGCGCCCGGATCTCGACCGGGTCGCAGGGTTTGCCGAGGAAGTCGGTGGCGCCGATCCGCAGCGCCTCCCGGCGCAGGCTCTGCTGGTCGAGGCTCGTCACCATGACGATCGGCACGTGCTCGAAGCCCGACACCGCGCGGGCGGCGGCGATGAAGGCGAGGCCGTTCATGCCGGGCATCTCGTAATCGGTGATCGCCACGCCGATCCGGGCGACCTCGGCCTGCAGGAAGGCGAGCGCCGCCTCCGGCTCCGTGAAGGTGACGGGCCGGCACCCCGCCACGGGGGCGAGGGCTTTGGCCAGAAGCAGGTTGTTCATCTCCGAATCGTCGAGGATCAGGGCGATCATCGGCTCGGCGTCGGGCGGCGCGCCCGCGACGGGCCCGGTGGGCGGGGCGGCCGAGGGGGACGGGATCAACGGGTTCTGCATCGTCACCTGCGGCACGCGGCTCCCGTCGCTGGCTCTACGTCACTGGCTCATGATCAGCCGGCCCGAGACCGGACCGACGCCCTTGGGAACGGGTACGCTGGTGCCGCTGTAATTGGCGTTAAGATGGAGGTTCGGCCCCTCATAGAGATTGATCTGTTGCGCCACGACGACGGTGTAGGCCGACATGTCGGCCACCGGCCGGTTCGAGTCGATCACGAGGCGGCCGGCCGGGAGGTAGATGGTGCCGAGCATGGTGCGGGCGTTGTCGCTGATGATGCGGTAGGTCCGCATCGGCTTGCTCGCGGCGAGCGGCGGGGGCGTCGGGGTGATGACGTCGCCGAGCTGCGTGTCGACCTGGGTCACCGGATCGTTCGGCAGGGAGACCGTGGGTTCCTCGGACATCAGGAGGCCGGCCATGATCCCCGTGGTCGGCGCCGACAGGCTGATGGTGGTCTTCTTGTCGAACAGGAGGCCGCCCTTGTTGCCGGTGAAGTAGAAGGCGACGTCCGTCCCGTTCAGCGTCGCGTTCTTGTCCACGACGAGGGGGCCGTCCTTCATCACGTAGATGCCGGGCTTGAGCGTCACGACCGCGTTCTTGGTGATGTGCAGGCCGTCGCAATAGGTGCCGGGCTCGAGGGTGACGGTCATGGCGACGGCGTTGCTGCCCTTGCTCTTGCCGGTGGCGATGTCGGCGAGCTTCAGCATCTGCGACAGCTGCATGCAGGCGCCGATCGGCGGGGCCGGCCGGCCCTGGAGCGGGTCGGCGATCGTCGGGCAGCCGGTCTGCGGGTTGGGCGTGAAATTGGCCCGCTCGTTGCGGAAGCCGCCCGCCGAGCAGATGGTCTGCGCCCGGGCCAGCGCGTTGTCGCGGCCGACCATCCCGGAGGCGTGGGCGGAGTTGGAATAGAGGGCGCAATCGTAGGCGGTCACCTGCGCCTTCTTTTCGAGGTTGAAGGCGCCCGCCGCCTGGGGATCGAGGGCGAGCATGCACAGGCGCATCTTGCCGACCACGCTGGCCTTGGCGCGGGCCGTGATCTGCATCGACCCCATGCCGACGAAGGGGCCGAAGGCGAGCTTGACGGTCTGGGACGCGAACGCCTCGACGCTGGTCTTGTCGGCGGCGACGGTGACGTCGATCGACACCGGCGCGGCGGCGTCCGCCGGGGCCTCGGCCCGGATGGTCTGGGTCGTCAGGCCGGCGATGGAATCGGTGTTCGACACCACGAGTTTGAGCGCGTTGCCGCCGGCCATCACGCCGGCATCGACCGCGCTCTGCAACTGCGTGCGGCGCGCCACGAGCCGGGAATAATCGACCGCCCCGCCGACGAGGCCGACGAGCACCGTCGCCGAAAGACCGAAGATCACCGCCACCGAGCCGCCGGTGTCGCGGCGCAGGCGCGCGCCGATCCGCCTCCGGGCCCGGCCCGCCTGTCGTGTCGCCTCTCGCGCCGCCATCGCGACCGCCGCCTCGTTCTCACCCGTCCGCGCCAGAAGGAATAGACCTTGCGCGTTAACAGGACTTGTTCTTGCGCGTGAGCGACGTGCGGATGCGAACTGGGTATTCTTTAAAGATGTTCGCGCGGACCCGCGACGACAACATAGGTAGTGATCGGTCGCCTTCACCGCAGGTTGAGGTCAGGGCGGGCACGGCTTCCCGCCCGGCAGCACCACCTCGGCCTGCCCGTTGTGGTTCGTGCCCTCGCGCACGGGCCACACCGTCTTGCCCGTGAAGATCATGCCGTCGAGCATGGGGAAGAACGAGAACAGCGGGCGGTAGGTGAGCCGCAGCTCGGCCATGACGAAGCGGTCCCCCTTCGAGGCGGTTCCGGCGGGGGGCGGGCCGAGATCGGAGCCGACGGCCCGGGCCTGATCGCGCCGCTGGACGCTGGAACAGACCCGCGCCACGAAGCTGGAGCCGACCTGATAGACGCCCCCCGCGGTCAGCACGATGCCGGCTTCCGCCAGGCTGTAGGGCGCGGCCACCACCTGGGTGGCGTCGAACACGTCCGCGATGTCCGTGTAGGCGGCGCTCGCCACCAGATCGGCCAGGGCGGCGGTGGCCTGGGCGAGGCGGTTGTTCGTGGCGATCGCCCGCGGCACCTCGACCGCGGCCATGAACAGCAGCATCAGGATGGGGGTGACGAAGGCGAATTCCACCGCCGTCGCGCCCCCTTGCGCCCGTCGGAGCCGGGACAGGGCCCGGCGCAGGCCGGCCGCGGACCACCGTCCGCCCCGAGGCGCCCGCGGACTCATGTGCAGGGCTTGTCCGGGTATCCCTCCGTGCGGAACACCGTGGTGGTCATCAGGAGCTGCCGGCCGCCGGGCATGCGCTGGCCGGTGAAGTCGAGGAAGTTGAAGGGGCGCAGCACCGGCACCGCCGCGCGCAGCATGATCACGCTTCCGCCGGTCGGGCAGTCGAACCGGTTGCCGAAGCCCGCCGCCCAGTCGCCCCGCTCGGCATCGTAGGGCGGGACGATCTGCTTGGCGGAGAAGCTGGCCGTGCGCACGAGATCGAGGCGGAGGTCGTCGCAGCGGTAGAGGCCGAGCCGGGCGCCGCACAGGAGCTGGCGTAGCCGGGCGGACGGATCGCTCCCGTTGGCCCCGTCCTGGAAGGCGCCGGTGCGCAGGAGGCGGGCGGCCCGCTCGACCGAGACGTCGAGCCCGTGCTGGGCGAAGACCAGGATCGAGGCCTCCATGATCACCGCGATGAGCATGAAGAGGGGCACGGCCACGAGGGAGAACTCGACCGTGGCGATCCCGCCGGCATCGCCGGCAAAGCCCGGCCGGCCTGTCCGCCGCAGGGCGAGGCCGGGGCAACGCCGAATGTGCGCGGAGAGTCTCAAGGGGGTCATCGCCAGGTGAATGCCACCCCTCGGCGGCTCCGGAGCCGCCGGGGTTCGTCCGGGCGCAGGATCCCGGGCGGACCGCCACGATAGGCCGGCCCCCGTTGAAACTTCGTGAAATCGTTCCGGCCGATCACCGCGCCGCGGTTCAGGAACCGCGGAATCGGGGGGCCGTTAGCCGAACGGGGCGATCCGGCGCCGCCGGCACCCGGCAACCCGATCCCGGATCCGAAGCCGCGGGCCGGGCGGTTGCGCGCCCCCCGACGCCCGCTGCGCTGGCGCGGAACACCGACGAGCGCCCGGTGACCGGGCGTTTGCGAAGAAACGCTCGCCCCGGGCGTCCCAGGGGGGACGAGGAGCATTCATGGCAGAGACCGTCGGCGATTTCTTCTGGACGCGCCTCGCCGAATGGGGCGTGACGAAAATCTTCGGCTATCCCGGCGACGGCATCAACGGCCTGCTCGGCTCGATGCAGCGCCTCGACCTGCCCTTCGAGTTCATCCAGGTCCGCCACGAGGAGATGGCGGCCTTCATGGCCACGGCCTACGCGAAGTTCACCGGCGAGGTCGGCGTGTGCCTGGCCACCTCCGGCCCCGGCGCGACCCATCTGATCACCGGCCTCTACGACGCCCGGCTCGACCATGCGCCGGTGCTCGCCATCGTGGGCCAGCAGGGCCGCCACGTGCTCGGCGCCCAGTACCAGCAGGAGCTCGATCTCGTCAGCCTGTTCAAGGACGTGGCCGGCCCCTTCGTGCAGCAGGCCTCGACCGCCCCGCAGGTGCGCCACCTGATCGACCGGTCGATGCGCGCCGCCGCCGCCGAGCGCAGGCCCGTGGCGCTGATCCTCCCGAACGACCTCCAGGACCTGCCCTACGAGGCGCCCCAGCGGCAGCACGGCTACACGTTCTCGGGCGTCGGCTACACGCGCCCGAAGGTCGTGCCCTACGAGGACGACCTCGCCCGGGCCGCCGCCGTGCTCAATGCCGGCAAGCGGGTCGCGATCCTCGTCGGCGCGGGCGCGCTCCAGGCCACCGACGAGATCATCGCGGTGGCGGACAGGCTCCAGGCGGGCGTGGCCAAGGCGCTGCTCGGCAAAGCGGCGGTGCCGGACGCACTGCCCTTCGTCACCGGCGGCATCGGCCTGCTCGGCACGCGGCCGAGCTCCGACATGATGAACGACTGCGACACGCTCCTCATGGTGGGCTCGGGCTTCCCCTATGCCGAGTTCCTGCCGAAGGAGGGGCAGGCCCGCGGCGTGCAGATCGATCTCAAGGCCGACATGCTGTCCCTGCGCTACCCGATGGAGGTGCCGATGGTCGGCGATTCCGTCGAGACCCTGCGGGCGCTGCTGCCGCTGCTCGACCAGAAGCCGCAGGGGGGCACGTGGCGCCAGGGGATCGAGGCCGGCGTGGCCCGGTGGTGGGTCGAGACCGAGGCGCGGGCCATGGCGGCGGCCCATCCGGTCAACCCGCAGCGGGTGGTGTGGGAGCTGTCGCCGCGCCTGCCCGACCGGGCGATCGTCACCTCGGATTCCGGCTCCTGCGTCAACTGGTACGGGCGCGACCTGAAGATCCGCCGGGGCCAGATGTGCTCGCTGTCGGGGGGCCTCGCCTCGATGGGGGCGGCGGTGCCCTACGCCATCGCCGCCAAGGTCGCCCATCCGGACCGGCCGGTGATCGCCCTCGTCGGCGACGGTGCCATGCAGATGAACAACATGGCCGAGCTCATCACCGTCGCGAAGTATCGGCACCGCTGGCCGAACAAGACCTTCATCTGCTGCGTGTTCAACAATGAGGACCTGAATCAGGTCACCTGGGAGCAGCGGGTCAACAACGGCAACCCGAAATTCGACGCCTCCCAGGCCCTGCCCGACGTGCCCTACCACCAATTCGCCGAGCTGATCGGCCTCAAGGGGATCTTCGTCGACGATCCCGAGCGGCTCGCCGCCGCCTGGGACGAGGCGCTGGCGAGCCCGGTGCCGGTGGTGCTGGAGGTCAAGACCGACCCGGAGGTGCCGCCGCTGCCGCCCCACATCACCTTCGCGCAGGCCCAAGCCTTCATGGGCACCCTGCTGAAGGGCGATTCGCGGGAAGGCCGCATCCTCCTCGACACCGCCCGACAGGTGCTGAGCACCGTCCTGCCCGGCCGCGGCTCATAGGGCTCGGAGGCCCCTCGCCCGGGCCGATCCGGCCCGGACCGGGGGACGGGCACGACATCTTGGCGGAGGGCCACGAAACCTTCGCGGCAAGCGGAACGATAAGCTAGGCGGTACGTTCTGCGAGAATGGAACACTACAAGTCCACCTTCGCGACCATCGGCGCCGCCATCACCGGGCTCGTCCTGGCGGCGCAGATCCTGCAGACCGGTCCGTTCACCCCGGAGACGGGCCGGCCGGAGCGCGGGCGCCTCGCGGCGCCCGCGGAGGCGACGGCCTGGGCCGATCCGCCGGTCCGCCTGCCGGCGGCCCCGATCGCTCAGGCGGAGGTTCCGGTGCACGCCGCGCCCGCCGCTCCCCTCCCCCCTCTCGTCCCGGTGGCCGCGGCGGCGCTGGCCACTCCGGTCG
>NZ_CAKLBV010000065.1 GCF_920984675.1 Methylobacterium sp. Leaf118 | reverse complement strand
GGGCGTGCCGCCCGTGCGCCGCTGGTAGGCCAGGAGGCCGTCGAAGGTGCGCCGGCCGAAGGCGCCCGTGGTCACGCCGTTGTAGTCGCCCGTCCAGACGAGGGCGTCCTGCACCGCCTTCCGCTCTGGTTCGGGCCAGGCTTCGAAGGCGGCCCGCGCCGCCTCGAAGGCGGGATCGGGGGTGGGCGTCGCCGGGGCGGCGGGCTTCGGTCGCGGTGCGGGCGGGACGCCCTGCGCCAGCGCGCCCGTGACCGCGAGGGCGAGGCCCGCGGCGAGCCCGGGGACCCGCGCTCGCAAACCGGTCGTCCGCTTCCGCATCGCCATCGCCCGCCCCGAGATGCCCGATTCGGCACCGCCGGGCGACGATGCAGCGCGCCAGCCCCCCGGACAAGCGTTGCGGCGTCCGCGCCAAGTGATAGCGTGCGCGCCGCGGCGCACAGGGCTCATCGGCGCCGGCAGGGGAGGCGTCGGCCATGTCTGAAGGCAACCGTCGCGGACACCTCAGCGGAGGCTTGGCGGCCGCGCTCGCCCTGTCCGCCCTCCTGTGCGGTCCGGCCCTGGCCCAGGCCCCGCGCCCGGCCCCGGCGCGCTCCGCCACCGCGCCGGTCCCGAAGAGCTTCGTTCGCGAGGCGCTCGCCAGCGCCGGCGTGCGGCTGGAGACGGCGCTGCGCAGCGAGGCACCGCCCGGGGCCAAGACCGCCGCGCAATGGCGCCGCGAGGCGGACGCCGCCGCGAACGACGACGGCGCCGAGGCCGACGCGGCGTTGAAGGCCTACGCCGCGGCGGTGGCGGCCGACCCGAACGACGTTCGGAACTGGCTCGACTACGCCCGTACGGCGGGCGAGGCCGGCAACGACGAGGAGCGGGGCGATTACGCCTCGCGGCTCCGGCTGAAGGACCGTGCCACGGCCGCCGCCTACCAGGGTTACCTGCGGGCACGGAACGCGGCCGACGAGGCGCGGGCGCTGGCACGGCTGGGCGAGATCCAGGCCGGCCAGAGCGAGTGGCGGCCGGCGATGGACGCCTACCGGGCGAGCCTCGCTTTGAAGGACGACGCGGAGACCCGGAGCACCTACGAGACCCTGCGGGCCGAGCACGGCTTCCGCATCCTCGACTACAAGATCGATTCGGACGCCGCCGCGCCGCGGGTCTGCTTCACCTTCTCGGAAAGCCTCGTCCCGAAGACGGACTACGCCCCCTACATCGCCGTCTCGGGCGCGGCCAACGCTGCCGTGACGGCCGACGGCAGCCAGGTCTGCGTCGACGGGCTCAAGCATTCGGAGCGCTACGCCTTCGTGGTGCGGCAGGGCCTGCCCTCCGCGGTCGGCGAGAGCCTGCTGAAATCGGCCGATTACGAAGTCTATGTCCGCGACCGCTCCCCCCAGGTGCGCTTCACCGGCCGCAACTACGTTCTGCCGCGCAGCGGACAGGCGGGCGTGCCGCTCGTCTCGGTCAACGCCGACAGGCTCGACGTGGAGGTGCTGCGCATCGGCGACCGCGGCCTGCTGCCCGCGCTTCGCTCGGAGGAGTTCCTGAGCCAGCTCAGCGGCGCCACGGCGAAGACCATCGCCGACCAGAAGGGCCAGCGGGTCTGGAAGGGCACGCTCGACACCGCCAAGGCCGAGATCAACCGCGAGGCGGTGACGGCCTTCCCGGTGCTCCAGGCGGTCGGCAAGCTGGAGCCGGGCCTCTACCTGATGCTGGCCAAGCCCTCCGGCACCACCAATGCGTCCGAGGAGGAGTATGGCAGCTACGAGACCCAGGCGACGCAGTGGTTCGTCGTCTCCGATCTCGGGCTGACCGCCTTCAAGGGCCGCGACGGCGTGACCGTGCTGGCCCGCTCGCTCGCGAGCGCCAAGGCCGTCTCCGGCGCCGAGATCCGGCTCGTCGCCCGCAACAACGACGTGCTGGCGGTCGCCAAGACCGACGGGCAGGGCCAGGCCGCCTTCCCGGCCGGGCTCGCCCGGGGCGAGGGCGGGCTGGCGCCGGGCCTCATCGTTGCGCAACTCGGCGACGATTACGGCTTCCTCGATCTGGCGCAGGGCGCCTTCGACCTGTCGGACCGCGGCGTGAAGGGCCGCCCGGCGCCCGGCGGCGCGGAGGCCTACCTCTTCCCCGAGCGCGGCGTCTACCGCTCCGGCGAGACGGTGCGCCTCACCGCCCTGCTTCGCGACCCGCAGGGGGCGGCGGTCACCGGCCTGCCGCTGACCCTCGTCGTGAAGCGGCCCGACGGGGTCGAGTATCGCCGCGCCGCCGTGGCCGACGAGGGAATCGGCGGGCGCTCCCTGTCGCTGCCTTTGATGGCGGGCGCCATGCACGGCACCTGGCGGGTCTCGGCCTATACCGATCCGAAGGCGCCCGCCATCGGCGAGGCGAGCTGGCTCGTCGAGGATTACGTGCCCGAGCGCCTGGAGGTGAGCCTCACCCCGAAGGCGCCCGCGCTCCGGCGCGGCGAGCCGGCCACGATCGACGTGTCGGCCCGCTACCTCTACGGCGCGCCGGGCTCGGGCCTGGAGGTCTCGGGCTCGGTCGCCGTGCAGGCCGCCGCCTCGTCCGGCATCAAGGGACTGGAGGGCTTCTCCATCGGCCTCGACGACGAGGCGGTGGAGGCCACGACCGCGGAGGTCGAGGCCAAGGCGACGACCGACGGCCAGGGCCGTGCGAGCCTGACCGTGCCGGTGCAGGAGTTGCCGGCACCGCGGCCGCTCGAGGCGAAGGTCACCCTGGCGGTCGGCGAACCGGGCGGCCGGGCGCTCAGCCGCAGCGTCACCCTGCCGATCCTGCCCGCCGCCCCCGTGCTCGCGATCCGCAAGGGCTTCGGCGGCGACCTGTCCAAGGGTTCGACCGCGACCTTCGATCTCGTGATGGCCGCCCCCGACGGGCGGCGCCTCGCCCAGGACGGCGTGGTCTGGACGCTGTCGAAGGTCGAGCGGACCTATCAATGGTACCGCGAGGACGGGCGCTGGAACTTCGAGCCGGTGAAGGCGACCCGCCGGGTGGCGGATGGGCGCGTGGCGATTCCAGCTGACGCCCCCGCCCGGGTCAGCGCGCCGGTCGGCCTCGGCCAGTACCGCCTGGAGGCCAGCGTGACGGGCCAGCCCCAGGCCGCGGCGAGCGTCTCCTTCACGGTCGGCTGGGGCGGCTCCGAGAGCGCCGACGTGCCCGACCTCCTCGACCTCGCCCTCGACAAGGGCGCCTACGCCGCGGGCGAGCGGCTGCGGGCCCGGCTCCAGCCGAAATTCGCCGGCACGGCGACGCTGGCGATCGTCAGCGACCGGGTCCACGAGATCCGCGACGTGACCGTCTCCGAGGGCGGCACCAATGTCGACTTCCCGGTGAAGGCCGAGTGGGGCGCGGGCGCCTACCTCGTCGCCACCGCCTACCGGCCCCTCGACAGGGAAGCCAAGCGCATGCCGGGCCGGGCGCTCGGACTGGCCTGGTTCTCGGTCGACAAGGAGAAGCGCGGGCTCTCGGTGTCGCTGGAGGCGCCCGAGAAGGTCCGGCCCCGCGGCACGCTCACCGTGCCCGTCAAGATCGCCGGGCTCGCCTCCGGCGAGGAGGCGCGGGTGACGCTGGCGGCAGTCGATGTCGGCATCCTCAACCTGACCCGCTACGAGGCGCCGAACCCGTTCCAGTACTTCTTCGGCCAGAAGGCGCTCGGCCCGGAGGTGCGCGACCTCTACGGCTACCTGATCGACGGCATGCAGGGCACGCTCGGGGCGATCCGCTCCGGCGGCGACGGAGGCGCGGCGGAACTCGCCGACACGCCGCCCACGCAGGCCCCGCTCGCGCTCTATTCGGGCGTGGTCACCGTGGGCGCTGACGGAATCGCGCAGATCCCCCTCGCTCTGCCGGCCTTCAACGGCACCGCCCGCCTGATGGCCGTCGCCTGGACCAAGACCAGGGTCGGCCAGGCGACGGCCGACGTGATCGTGCGCGATCCCGTGGTGCTCGCCGGCACCCTGCCGCGCTTCCTCAATGTGGGCGACCGCTCGCGCTTCTTCGTCGCCATCGACAACGTCGAGGGCGGCGCCGGCGACTACACGATCGATCTCGACCTGTCGGGCCCGGTGGTGGTCGCGGGCGAGGCGGTGCATTCGACGATGCGGCTGGAGGCCGGGGCCAAGGGGCAGCTCGTGGTCCCGATCACCGCCGCCGGCCCGGGCCTCGCCCGGCTCGACGTGAGCCTGTCGGGCCCGGGAATCCCCGGCAGCGCCGGCCAGTCCTTCGCGCTCGCCATCGGCCCCGGGACCGGCGCGCTGGTGCGTCGCTCGGTGCGCCCGCTGGAGCCCGGCGCCAGCCTCGACGTCTCGCGGGACATGCTCGCCGACATCCTGCCCGGAACGGGCGCCGTCTCGGTCTCGGCGAGCCGGCTCGCGGGGATCGACGTGGCGACCCTGCTCCAGGCCCTCGACCGCTACCCCTATGGCTGTTCCGAGCAGACCGTGAGCCGGGCGCTGCCGCTCCTCTACGTCAACGGGCTGGCCGCGGCGGAGCGGCTCGGCCTCGACGGGGCGGTGGACGAGCGGGTGCGCGCCGCGATCGAGCGCGTCCTCGCCCGGCAGGATTCGAGCGGCGCCTTCGGCCTGTGGTCGACGGAGAACGCGGGCGACACTTGGCTCGACGCCTACGTGACCGATTTCCTCACCCGGGCCCGGGAGCGCGGCTTCGCCGTGCCGCAGACCGCCTTCAACAACGCGCTCGACCGCCTGCGCAACACGGTGGCCAACACCACGAATGTCGAGAATGGCGGGATGGATCTGGCCTACGCGGCCTATGTGCTCGCCCGCAACGGCCGGCCGGTGATGGGCGATCTGCGCTACCTCGCCGACACCAAGATCAACGACTTCGCGACCCCGCTCGGCCGTGGGCAGCTCGCGGCGGCTTTGGCCCTCCTCGGGGACCGGGGGCGGGCGCAGAAGGCCTTCGACGCGGCGGTGAAGGCGCTCCAGGCCGGCCGCGACAAGGGCGACTACCGGGCCGATTACGGCTCGCGCCTGCGCGACGGCGCCGCCCTGCTGGCCCTCTCCGCCGAGACGGGCTTCGCCCGCGAGACGGTGCAGCCGGTATCCGCCGTGATCGGCCAGGAGCGGGGCGAGGGCCGCTCCACCAGCACGCAGGAGAATGCCTGGATGGTGCTGGCCGCGCAGGGCCTCGCGAAGGATTCGGAGGCGCTCGCGCTCTCCATCGACGGCAAGGCCGAGACGGGGGCGGTCTCGCGGCTCTACCGGGCACCCGCCCTGGAGGCGCGCCCGGTCCGGATCACCAACGAGGGCCGCGAGCCGGTGCAGGTGGTCCTCGGCGTCACCGGCAACCCGATCGCGCCGGAGCCGGCCGCCGCCCATGGCTACACCGTCGAGCGCGCCTATTACCGCCTCGACGGCAGCCCGGTGGATGTCGCCCGGCCCCTGCGCCAGAACGACCGCCTCGTCGTGGTGCTGAAGGTGACGGAGGCCAAGGCCAGCGCCGCCCGCCTGCTGCTGGTCGATCGCCTGCCCGCGGGCCTGGAGATCGACAACCCGAAGCTCCTCGATGCGGACGCGCTCTCGGGGCTGAGCTTCGCCAAGAGCGACGTGACCCCGGTCCATACCGAGTTCCGCGACGACCGCTTCGTGGCGGCCTACGACCGCACGCCCGAGCAATCGGCCTTCTTCTCGGCGGCCTACACGGTGCGGGTTGTCTCGCCCGGCACCTATGTGCATCCGGGCGCCAGCGTGGAGGACATGTACCGCCCCGAGCGGTTCGGGCGCTCGGCGTTCGGGTCGATCGAGGTGATGTCGGCGAAGTAGGGCCATGACGGGCCACGGAGACCCCCTCGCCCCGCCGGTGGGGCGAGGGCCGCAACGACCCGGTCGTCGGCGCGGCGAGGCGGCGGCCGACGGTGAGGAGGGGCTTCCGGGCGAGGCGTCTCCGGGACCGCCGCCTCACCGCCGCTCCGGCTTCACCTCCGCGTCCTGCCGGGACGACGCGGTCCCCCAAGGCCTCTCCCCCCGTGCCGGGAGAGGGGGGCGTGTCGTCGCGCTCTGCGCGGTCGTCGCGAGCGTCGCGCTCCTCGTCCCCGCCCTCGCCCTCTGGCGCTACGCCGCCACCCTCCCGCCCCTCGACCTGACCCAGGCCGGCCTCCGCTCCACCGTCATCCTCGACCGGAAGGGCCAGTTGCTGCGCCCCTTCGCCACCGCGGACGGGCGCTGGCGCCTGCCCGTCACCGCGGGCGATCTGGACCCGCGCTATCTGGCCATGCTCAAGGCCTACGAGGATCACCGCTTCGACCGACATCCCGGCATCGACCCCGCGGCCACCCTCCGTGCCGCGTGGCAATGGCTCGTCGCGCAAAGAATCGTGTCGGGCGGCTCGACGCTCTCCATGCAGGTCGCCCGCCTCGTCGAGCCGCGGGCCGAGCGCTCGCTCCAGGCCAAGCTCCGGCAGATGGTGCGCGCGGTCGCGCTGGAGCGGGCTCTCGGAAAAGCCGGCGTGCTCGACCTCTACCTCGCGCTCGCCCCCTATGGCGGCCCGGTCGAGGGGGTGCGGGCGGCGAGTCTCGCCTATTTCGGTCGCGAGCCGGCCCGGCTGTCGTTTGCCGAGAGCGCCCTGCTCGTGGCCCTGCCCCAGGCCCCGGAGGCACGCCGGCCCGACCGCTTTTTTGCGAGCGCCCGCAAAGCCCGCGACCGCGTGCTCGACATCGCCGCCGCCCGCGGCGTGCTGACGGACGACGAGGCGCGCGCCGCCAAGGCCGAGCCGGTGCCGGGTGCGCGAAAACCCTTCCCGATGCTCGCGGCCCACGCCGCCGAGCAGGCTTTGGCCGCGGATCCGGCCGCGCGAGTCCAGCGCCTGACGCTGGACGCCCGTCTCCAGGCGAGCCTGGAGACGCTCGCGGCGGAGCGCGCCGCCGCCGCGGGCCCGGCCCTCTCGGCCGCGATCCTCGTGCTCGACAACCGCAGCGGCCACGTGCTCGCCCATGTCGGCAGCGCGGGCTATCTCGACGGGGCGCGGGCCGGCGCGGTCGACGCCACCCACGCCGTGCGCTCGCCGGGCTCGGCGCTCAAGCCCTTCATCTACGCGCTCGCCTTCGAGAACGGGCTGGCGCACCCTGAGACCCTGCTCGACGACCGCCCGGCGCGCTTCGCTGCGAGCTACGCGCCGGAAAACTTCGACATGGGCTATCGCGGCACGGTCACCGCCCGCGTCGCGCTCCAGCAATCGCTCAACCTGCCCGCGGTCGATCTCTTGGAGACGGTGGGCGCCGCCCGCTTCGTCGCCCGGCTGCGCGGCGCGGGCGCCGCCGTGCTGCTGCCCCGCGACACCGCGCCCGGCCTGCCGGTGGCGCTCGGCGGCCTCGGCATCACGCCGACGGACCTCGCACGGCTCTATGCCGGCCTCGCCCGCGGGGGCAGCGTGCCGACACTGGTGCGGCGCCTCGACGGATCGCCGCCCCCGGCCCAGCCCGAACGCACGGTCGCCGATCCGGTCGCCGCCTGGTACGTCGCCGACATCCTGCGGGGGGCCCCGCCTCCGGACAACGCCGCCGCGGGCCGGATCGCCTTCAAGACCGGCACCTCCTACGGCTACCGGGACGCCTGGGCGGTCGGGTTCGACGCCCGGGTGACGATCGCGGTCTGGATCGGCCGGCCGGACGGCGCCTCGGTGCCGGGCCTCGTCGGCCGCAGCCATGCCGCGCCGATCCTGTTCGACGCGCTCAGCCGCTTCGGCGGCGAGCCCGAGCCCCTGCCCCGCCCCCGCGAGGCCCTGGTCGCCTCGAGCGCCGCCCTGCCCCCGCCCCTGCGCCATATCCGCCGCGATGCGCCCAAGACGCTGGCGGCGACCCTCGGCGTGCCCCTGAAGATCGCCTATCCGCCCGACGGCGCCCGGGTCGATCTCGGCCTCGGCGAGGGCGGGCACGCGCCCCTCGCCCTCAAGGCGCTCGGCGGCCAGCCACCGCTCACCTGGATGGTCGACGGCCTCCCGGTCGCCGAGAGCCTGCGCCGGCACGCGGACTGGAGCCCGCACGGGGCGGGCTTTGCCCGCATCTCGGTGATGGACGCGAGCGGGGCCAGCGACAGCGTGGTGGTGCGGCTGGAATAGGCGGGCCGGGGGAGCGTCCCGCCGCGTGCGCGGGCACACATGGCCCCGGACGGCCGGCGCCTTAGCTCTGCCCGCTTGAGGCCACGTCCTCCCCCATGGCCCTCCCCCCATGCGGGTCCAAGACCGGGACGGCCCGGCGCACGCGCCAGGAGGCCGCCATGGCCTGGGTCATCCTTCTCGTCGCCGGGCTGTTCGAGGTCGTCTGGGCGTTCTCGATGAAGCAGTCGGAGGGATTCTCGCGCCTCTGGCCGTCGGTGGTCACTCTCGTGGCGATGGCGATCAGTCTTGCCGGGCTCGCCTGGGCGATGCGGACCCTGCCGCTGGGCACCGCCTACACGGTCTGGACCGGAATCGGCGCGGTCGGCGCCTTCGTGGTCGGCATCACCGTGCTCGGCGAGGACATGAGCGCGATGCGGATCCTCGCGGCGGTGCTGATCGTGAGCGGGCTCGTGCTGATGAAGGTGTCGAGCGGGGCTTGAGACCGGTCAGTCGGCCGCGCAGCCCGGGAACACCGCGAATCCGTCCTCTCGCACCCGGTCGAGCAGGCGCCGGTAGACGGGTTCGCAGGCCATGCCGGCCGTGATCCGCCCGTACTGGGCGGTCTCGGCGAGGGCCCCGCGCTCCGGCACCAGGGCGATGGGGGTGGCGGCCGGGGTGAGCTGGGTGCCGCGGCCAGAGAACAGGGTCGTCAGGATGCCGAACAATTCGCCCTGGATCGTCGGCCGACCGAGCATGGCGAGCCGATACTGCCCCTGAAAGTTGGTGACGAGGTAGACCTGTCCCGACTGGTTCGGCACCGAGACGGTGCCGGACTGGGCAAACGGCGCGTCGAGCCGCTCGGCTTCGCGGAAGACCAGGCGAGCGCTCTCGGCGTCCCAGGCGATTTCGGTGCGGTAGGCGAAGATCGCGCCCCGCTGCCCGAAGGAGGGCCGTAGCGTCAGGTAGCGCCCCTCCAGGAAGGCGATCGCCTCGCGGGTGTAGGAGCCGAATTCCTCCGGGGCGTGGCGCGGAAGGGGAAGTGCCGCGGCCTGCGGTGCCGGGTGCTGGACCCGCAGCGGCAATCCCAAAGCCTCCTCCAGGCGGATCGTTGTGGCCAGGGTGAAGGGCCGGCGGCCCGAGAGCGCCTTCTCCAGGGTCGAGATGCTGATGCGGGCGGCGTCTGCCAGCGCCTGCCGGGACATCCGGCGGCGGGCCAAGGCCTCGCGCACGGCGCCGGCGATGGCGCGGCTCTGCGATTCGGGAAGATCGGCCTCGGGGTGGTCGGCCGGCGGGGGGCCGGCCTCGAAGAGCGACATCGTGCGAAATCCGGACGGATCCGCACAGAACCGCACCGATGCGGCACCCGTCAAGGTTCCGTCGGCGCATCCTCCTCCGCCTCCACCAGCAGACGGTCCGGTCCCTGCACCAGCCCGTCGAGGGGCCAGCAGGTCGCGAGCACGAGACGGCGACCGGGCGCGTGCGGGTCGAGGCCCGAGGCATCCCAACGCACGATCCGGCGTCCGGTGACGCGGAACCGCGCGGTCCGTCCGTCGCGCCGCACCACCGCGATGGCATCGCCCGGCACGAGCCGGCCGAGGCTGCGGAACTGGGTGTCGCGGTGGGCGGCGTAGACCGCCGTGCCGGGCTCGCCCGCCTCCGGGGTGCCCTCGACATGGCCGGGTCCGAAGGCCAGCGCCTGCCCGCTCGACCCGGCCAGCGCCACGTAGGCCTCGCCGAGCCGGGGGAAGACGATCCGGGCGACCGGGACGGTATCGGCCCAGGGCCAGGGCCGCACCGCGCCCTCCCCGGCCAGCGTCCGGGCGAAGGCCCGCTCCAAGAGCCCCTGCGCCAGGGCGGCCTTGGCGGGAATCCAGACGCCCTGTCCGAGCAGGACGAGGCCGGCGACACACAGGAGGGCCGCCGCGACCGCGAGGCCCCTCCCTCTTGCGCGAGGGAGGGGCGGACGGCCCGACGGCGCTGCGACGGGCCGGGTCATCAGGCGAGCCGGCGGGCGCGGGCGGCGAGCCAGAGGCCGAGGCCGAGCAGGAACGCCCCGATCAATCCCCGGATCTCGAAGTCGGTCGCGGTCTGTGGCAGGGCCACCGGCTGGGCGGCCGCCGTCTGGATCGGCGCCGCCCCGGCGCGGCGCTGGACGGGAGGCTTGGCCGGCACCGGCTCGCCGCCGGGCCCGAACACCGCCTCGAAATCCCAGCCCGCGGGCAGATTGAGCGGCAGGTCGGTGCGGGCGAGGCGCGCGCCGTGCGGCCGGCGCGGCGTGGCGTCGATGGCGACCAGCGATGTCAGCCGGGTGGTGAGGCCATGGTCGAGGGCGAGCTGCAGGATCGCGGCATCGGCGGAGTCCGCGGTGAGCCGGCCCGTGATCCGCGCGGTCTCGGCGTCGCCGATCTTGGCCCGGGCCCAGACCTTGCCGATCCCGGCGCCGTCGGCGGCCGCGTCGAGGCGCAGGACCGCCTGCCACGGCTGGCCGCCGATCCGGCCGGCCAGCGTCAGCGTGCCCTTGGCCTCCGGCATCCGCGCGGCGACGGTGAGCGGCTCGCCGCGGTAGAGGTCGGGCATCTGCGAGGGGGTGACGTCGGCCGCCGCCGAGAAGGTCGCGGTGAGATCGGTGACGGCGGGGCTCTCGAGCTTCACGAGCAGCTCGCGCATCCGGTCGGCAACCTGATCGGCCGAGCCGATCTGGGTGAAGCTGCCGCGGCCGAGTTCGGCCGCGTGGCGCATCAGATAGCCGTTCGGCGCCGAGCCGATCCCGACCATGAACAAGCGGGTGCGTCCGCGCCCGGACGCGATGGCGGAGAAGATCTGCGCCTCGTTGCCGATGGCGCCGTCGGTGAGGAACACCACCTGCCGCAGGCGGCCCGCCTCGTCGGGGGTCGCGTCCTGCAGCGCGGCCTTCAGGGGCGCCAGCATCTCGGTGCCGCCGCTGGCCTCCAGCCCGGCCACGAAGGCCTTGGCGCGGTCGAGATGGGTCTCGTCGGCCGGCACGATGTCCGAGAACACCGTTTCCATGCTGTGGTCGAAGCGGATCACGTTGAAGCGATCGCCCGGGCGCAACCGGTCGAGGCCGACGAGCAGGCTCGCCTTGGCCTGCCGCATCGAGGCGCCGCCCATCGAGCCGGAATTGTCGATGACGAAGACGACGTCCCGCGGAGTCGGGGCGGCCGGCGCGGCGTCGGTCGGCGGCGTCACGACGGCGAGCACGGCCTCCGCCCCGGCGACCCGCTCCCGGAACAGGCCGACGGTGGGGCCCGCGCCGGGGGCGGGCGTCCAGGTGAGCTCGAAATCCCGGTCGGCGGCGGTCGCCCCGTCGGCGAGCGTCACGCGGCGCTCGCTCTCCGACACGTCCTCGACCCGGATCGGGTGAGTGGCGCTGCGCACGGCGCCGAGGGGGAAGCCGGCCTTGAGGTCGATCGAGAGCGTCAGCGGGTTGACCGGGCCGTGGCGGGCCGGATCGAGCACGGGGGCGGCGATCGCTTTACGGTCGGGAACCGGATCGGGCGCGGCCGGGCCGTCAGAGGCGAGGTGCAGGGCCGGCGGGGCCGGACTGTAGCGCGGCGCCGCCACCGTCGGCAGGCGCAGGGAAGAGGTGCCGCCGGATTGGCGGACCGTCTGCTGGTAGGTGATCTGCACCAGCACGGTCTCGCCGGGGCCGATATTGGCGACCGCGTTGGTGAACAGGTTCGGGCGCTGCTGCTCGGTGAGCGCCGCCGCCTTGCCCTCGGCCTTGGCGGCCTCGTAGGCCTGCCGCGCCGCCTGCCGCTCGCGGATGTCGGCGACGATGACCCGGTCGCCGATCACGAGCTTCATCGAATCGACCGCCGCGTCCTCCGGCAGGGGGAAGAGATAGGTGCCCTCGACCCACTCGGCGGTGGTGTTGCGGAAGGCCTGGGTGATGGTGGCCCGGGCGGTGGGGCCGCTGACGGTGATCGCCGCATCCGCCTTGAGGCGCGGCGCCTCGACCGGCGCACCGCCCTCGCGGCGCAGGACCAGGGCGCCGCTGCCGGCCTCGTCCGCTCGGGCCGGCTGGCCGCCGGCGAAGACCGCGACGAGGGCGGCGACGAGGGGCCCGATCAGCAGGTTGCGGGAGAGTGCGGGGCAGGGAAGCGGCCGGGACGACCGGTCGGGGACGAAACGGGTTGGCATCGGAAGCCTCCTCGGGACGGGGGCCGGCTCAGGGCCGGTCGTCCCTGAGGTTTCCTCGGACCCGGCTTGGCCGCCACGGGACGCTTCGCCCACCTTCGGCCTGGCCGCGCACCGAACCCGCCGGCCGGTGACGGAAACCGGCGCGGGGCCGCACACAGGGTGACGCTTCGTCCGGATCCGTGCGCAGGCCGGACCCTCTGCCGCGGTGGGTGGTGCACGGGAGCGGCCGGCCTACATCGGAGCCATGCCCGCCTCGTTCCCGTCCGCTCCCCGCCAGTCCTCCCCCCGCATCGTCTGCATCCGCCACGGCGAATCGACCTTCAACGCCCACCATGCGGCCACGGGGCGCGATCCCGGCCATATCGATGCCCGGCTGTCCGAGCGCGGCCATGCCCAGGTCGCCGCCGCCCGGACGCGCCTGCGCGACATCCCGTTCGACCTCGTCGTGACCTCGCCGCTGACCCGGGCGCTTCAGACCACCGCCGGGATCTTCTCCGATCACCCCGCGAAGCCGGCCGTGCTGGTGGAGGTGCTGCATCGGGAATGCCAAGAGAGCAGCTGCGACATCGGCCGCGCGGCCTCGGCCCTCGCCCGGGAATTCCCGGATTTCCGGGTCGATCACCTGCCCGAAACGTGGTGGTACGCGGAGGGGCAGGCCGGGCCCGAGGGCTGGCATGTCGAGCCCCGCGATCGGTTCGACGCCCGCGTCGCGGGATTTCGCGACTGGCTGCGGGCGCGGCCGGAACGAGCCATCGCGGTCGTCGGCCACGGCACCTTCTTCTACCACCTGACCGGCCACTGGCTCGCCAATTGCGAAACCGTGGAGGTCGATCTCGCCGCCGCGCCGCGTCCGCGCGCGTCCGACTAAGTCTTAGCCTGCGCCCGGGCCGTGTCGAGCCGCGCCCGGGCCGACACGACATCGATCGCCGGCGCCTGCCGGCCGATCTCCATGGCTCCGTCGAGGATGGCGAGCGCCGTCGACCAGACCCCGTCCGCGAAGGGCGCGGCGCCCTCGGCGACCTCGGCGGCGCAGCGCGGATCGGAAAACGCCCGGATCGCCGCGGTCGCGGTGCGGGCGGCGGCCGAGGCCTGCGCCCCGACGACCCAGGCGCGATGGCCCGCGGCGGCGTGGGAGAGGGCCCCGCTCTGCCCCTCGGCGGTCACCGCCGCCGCGCGCGCGGCGGCCGCGTCGGGCGCGGTCTCGCAGCGGGCGGCGAGCGCCGGCAGGCCAGCCCGGTCGAGGAGCGGCGGCAGGATGCGGCGCACGCTCTCGAGGGCCAGGAATTCGGTGCGGGCCGCCTCGATCTCGGGGCGGTCCGCCGAGCCCGAGAGGCGCAGCACGAAGAGCATCAGCCCCTGCCGCTCGGCCTCCGGCATGGCGTCGTTGAGGCCCAGCGCATAGGCGGCGAGCGGGCGCGAGAAGCAGGGCGGGCAATCCTCCGTGGCCCGGATCGTCCGATAGGGCAGGCCCGCGGCGACCACCGCCGCCTCGTTGATGCAGGTGCCCCCGTCCGGCCCCGGAAAGGCGTGGGAGCCCTTCAAGAGCCGCCAGTTCAGGATGGGGTCGAAGGCCTCGAGGGCGTCGCGCTCGGTCAAGACGGGCTCCTCCCGGTCGGGGAGGCACAGCCTGCACGGCTTCGCGGTCTTTGGCGAGAGGCCGTTCGGCGCGTCGTGCGGCTCCCTCAGCCGCCGAGGCGTGCGGCGATCCCGAGCAGCAGGGTGAGGCCGAGCACCAGCACGAAGGCGCCGGCCAGCAGTTCCAGCCCGGCGACCGCGAGGGCGCCGATGCGCCCGCGCCCGCCGGCCAGCCGCAGCGCCAGCGCCTTGGCGAAGACCGCGAGGCTCGCGAGCGCCCCCGTGGTCAACGCGGTGCCGAGCGCCATGGCGAGCGTCGCGGCGATGCCGGCGGCGAGCATCCCCTGGCTCGCGCTGAAGACGAGGATCAGCACCGCCCCGGCGCAGGGGCGGCTGCCGGCGGCGAGCACCACGCCGAGGCGTTCGCGCCAGCCGTCGAGCCGGTCGAGGGCGGCGGCGTCGGTGAGGTGGGCATGGCCGCAGCCGGGGGCGCAGGCCGCGCCGGGCTGGTCGGCCGCGACGGCGGCGAGGCGACCGGCCTTGCGCCACGTCACCGCGACGCCGAGAAGCGCCACCAGGGCGAAGCTCACGGTCTCGATCAGCGTGCCGGCCCGGGTCATCCCGCCCGCGGTCGCCTTGAGGACGAGGGCGCCGACACAGACGATGGCGATGGCGACCGCGGCCTGGAGCCCGGCGGCGGCGGCGCTCAGGGCGAAGCCGCGCCGCAGGGTGCGCTCCCCGGCCACGATGTAGCCGGCGATCACCGCCTTGCCGTGGCCGGGGCCGGCGGCGTGGAACACGCCGTAGGCGAAGCCCATCACGACGAGGGGCCACCAGCCGCCCCCGGCCTTGAGGGCGGTGACGGTCGCCTGAAGGTTGCGCGAAAAGTTCGACTGGACCGTGAGCAGCCAGCCGCCGATCCCAGTCGCGGCGGGGGCGGCCTCGCGGAAGCCGATGCCGAAGGGCGAGCGCGGCGGCAGGGCGGCGACCGGCCCGACCAGCCAGGCGAGCGCACCGAGCAGGGCGGCGGCGGCGAGCACCGCCCCGGCGGCAAGCGCCAGACGCAGCGGGAGCCGGCCCGAGGCGGCCCCGTCGAGACGGAACGCGGCCGTCAGGGACACGCGACGATGGCCCGGTTGGCGAACTGCTCGCCGTAATTCGCGGCGGCGGTGAGCGCCTCGAACATCGCCTCGCTCATCGACTTGCCGCTCTCGGCGACCGCCGGCTCGGTGTTCTTGGGCCGCGTCACCGTGGTGGTGCAGCCGGAGGCGGCGCCCGGCAGGCGCACGGCATCCGCGCCCTCCGCGAGGCTGAAGGACACGAAGTAGGTTGGGTCGTAGACCTCGAGGGCCGTCACGCCCCGGCCTTGCAAGGCCGGCGCCTTGAGCGGCAGCAGGAAGCTCAGGGTGAGGCGGTCGCCCTCCATCGCCATGCGGGCCTCACGCGGATCGGCGAAGGCCTGCTCCTTGCCGGCGACCTTGAGCTTCGTGAAATAGGCGAATTCGGCGAGGTTCGTGGTGTTCTCGGTGGCGAGCCCCTGGAGTTCCTCCGGCGAGAGCTTGCCGTCGCCGTTGGTGTCGAGCCCCTGGGTCACGAAGGCCGAGTAGGCGGCGTCGAAGCTCCAGGTGTGGCGGATGCCCGCGACCTTGGCCGCCTCGTAGGCGACCTCGGCCTTCGCCGTGACCCAGACATGGGGATGGGCCGCGGCCGGGCTCACGGCGGCGAGCCCCCATGCGGCGGCGAAAGCGAGGCGGAGGGGGGCGGCGATCGGCATGGCGCTCGGATCGGGCTTCGGCTGCGTGGGGCGAGGCGTCGAACCTCATCCCTGCCCGGCGGATCGGGCGAAAGCAGGGCGCAACCGACTTCGCCCGGCGCGTGGGGGCGATCATGGAGCAGCCGAGATCGCGCCGCTTCCGTGCGGGCGGTCAGCGCCGCTTAAGCAGCGCCTCGACCTCCGCGGCCTCCGCCTCGGAGAGCCGTTCGGCCTTCGGCGGCTTGCGGCGCGAGAGGCGCCAGATGCCGAAGGCGCCGAGGCTCACGGCGAGCAGCGGGCTCAGCCAGAGCAGCAGCGTGTGCCAGCCGAAGGTAGGCCGCAGCAGCACGAACTCGCCGTAGCGGGCCACCACGTAATCGACGACCTGCGTGTTGCTGTCGCCCTCCTTCAGGCGCTCGCGCACGAGAACGCGCAGGTCCTTGGCGAGCGGCGCGTCGGAATCGTCGATCGACTGGTTCTGGCAGACGAGGCAGCGCAGACCTTCCGAGATCTGACGCGCCCGCGTCTCCATGGCGGGGTCCTTCAGCACCTCGTCCGGCTGAACCGCGAAAACGGGCGCCGGAGCGAGCGCCAGCACAAGGGCGAGGACGACCCCTCGACGAAGCCGCCTCGTCGCGGCGGCGGTCGTTGACGGGGCGTGCGGACCGGGCCCCTCGGCCCTGGTCCGCGCGGGGTGCGGGAGGCGGGTCATTCGGCCGGCACCGCGGCGGGCGGCAGCTTCGCCCGCGCCTTCACCGGGGCGCCGACGCGCATCCGTCGATCGGTCAGCGAGAGGCCGCCGCCCGCCGCCATGATGAGCGCGCCGATCCAGATCAGGAGGACGAGGGGCTTGTGATAGAGCCGCAGGCCGATCGCGCCGTCCGGCATCACCTCGCCGAGACTCGCGTAGATCTGGCTCACGCCCACCGTCTTCAGGCCGGCTTCCGTCACCGTCATCCGGCGGGAGGGGTAGAAGCGCTTGCCCGTCTCGACAGTGCCGATGACGTCGCCGGCGCGGTTGCGCAGGGTCAGGAAGGCGGCGGTCTCCTCGAAATTCTCGCCCTTCTTCGGCCCGACCCGGTCGAGAACGGCGATGTAGGGCCCGGCCGCGACCTGCCCGCCGGGGCGGATGGTGCCGAGCCCTTCCGTGGACCAGGCCTGCGCGGCGATGCCGAGCACCGCGACGCCGACGCCGGCATGCGCCAGGGCCGTGCCCCAGGCCGAGCGCGGCAGGCCGATCGCCCGGCGCCAGGTCGTGCCGAGATCGCGGGTCCGGCTCTGGCCATAGCCGCGGGCGCGGGCCCAGATCTCGAGGACCGAGCCGATGATTAGGTAAGCGCCGACGCCGAGCCCTATCGGGGCCATCACCGGACCGCCCCAGGCATAGGCCGCCGCCGCGAGCCCGACCACGAGCGCGCCTGCGAAGGCCGCGAGCAGGCGCTGGGCGGCGGCCGTCGCGTCGCCGCGCTTCCAGGCGAGTGCCTGGCCGAAGGGCACGATGAACAGGAGCGGCAGGGCGAGCGGGATGAAGGTCCAGTTGAAGAAGGGCGGGCCGACCGAGATCTTGTCGCCCGTCAGCATCTCGAGGAGCAGCGGGTAGAGCGTGCCGACGAACACCGTGGCGCAGGCCGCCACCAGGAACAGGTTGTTCATCACGAGCGCGCCCTCGCGGGAGATCGGCGCGAACAGGCCGCCCTGGCGCAGCATCGGCGCCCGCCACGCGAACAGGCTCAGCGAGCCGCCGATGAACAGGGCGAGGATCGCCAGGATGAAGACGCCGCGGCTCGGGTCCGTGGCGAAGCTGTGGACCGAGGTCAGCAGCCCCGAGCGCACGATGAAGGTGCCGAGCAGCGAGAGCGAGAAGGTCAGGATGGCGAGCAGCACCGTCCAGACCTTGAGGGCGTCGCGCTTCTCCATGACGACGGTGGAATGCAGCAGCGCCGTGCCGGCGATCCAGGGCATCAGCGAGGCGTTCTCGACCGGATCCCAGAACCACCAGCCGCCCCAGCCGAGCTCGTAATAGGCCCAGTACGAGCCCATGGCGATGCCGAGCGTCAGGAAGCTCCAGGCGATCAGGGTCCAAGGCCGCACGGCCCGCGCCCAGACGGCGTCGAGGCGCCCCTCGATCAAGGCGGCGACCGCGAAGGCGAAGGTGATCGAGAAGCCGACATAGCCGAGATACAGGAGTGGCGGATGGATCGCGAGGCCGAGATCCTGCAGCAGCGGGTTGAGGTCGTTGCCCTCGAGCGGCGCGGGGGCGACCCGGCTGAACGGGTTCGAGGTCGTGATGATGAACAGCACGAACACGAAGGTGATGGAGGCCTGCACCATGAGGGTGTTGGTGCGCAGGACCGGCGGCACGGAGGTCTTGGCGCCAGCGACCCAGGCCCCGAACAGGGCCAGGATCAGCACCCAGAGGAGCATCGAGCCCTCGTGGTTCCCCCAGACGCCGGAGATCTTGTAGATCAACGGCTTGGCGGTGTGCGAGTTCTCGACGACGTTCTGGACCGAGAAGTCCGAGGCGACATGCGCATAGGCGAGCGCGCAGAACGAGAACAGGAGGCAGGCAAAGGTGCCCAGCGCCGCCGGCACGGCCACCTCGCGGAGCGCCGCATCGCCCGAGCGGGCGGCCCAGGCCGGCATCACCGCCTGGACGAGGGAAAGGGCCAGCGCGAGCGCCAGGGCATAATGGCCGAGCTCGACGATCACGAATGGTTCTCCCGCGCGGCCCTGAACTGGTGCGTGGTCATGGTGCTCACCGCTCGCTGCGCTGGCCGAGGGTCGGGTCTGCCTTGGCGCCGTCTTTCGGCTCGCCGGCGGCTTCCTTCGGCGCGGGCTTGCCCCCGCCCTCCTGCCAACGGCCCTGCGCCTTGAGGGCGTCGGCGACCTCGCGGGGCATGTAGTTCTCGTCGTGCTTGGCCAGCACGGTGTCGGCGCGGAAGACGCCGCCGGCATCGAGCTTGCCCTCCGCGACGATGCCCTGGCCCTCGCGGAACAGGTCCGGCAGCTGGCCGCGGAACTGTACCGCCACCGTGGCGCCGGTATCCGTCACCGCGAACTCGACATTCTGGTCGGGCCCGCGCTTGAGCGAGCCCTCGGTCACGAGACCGCCGAGGCGGAAGCGCGTGCCCGGTGGCACGGCGTTCGCCGCCACCTCCGCGGGGGAGCGGAAGAACACGATCGAGCCGGTCATCGCCGACAGGATCAGCCCCAGCGCCAGCGCGAGTACGGCGCCGCAGCAGGCAATGAGGATCAGGCGGCGGCTCTTGCGGGTCAAAGGTTCCGTCCCGGTTCGTCGGCTTGCTTGACGCCTCCGCGAACGACCTGCGTCGCTTCGGGGCAGCCTGACGTCTTTAGACTCGATCGAATGAACGGTGTCGGCTTCCGCGCTTCGCGGGTCAAGGTTGCACGGGCGGGACCGATTGTCAGGGCACAGGCCTCAGAGTTCGGGTCGTCAGGGCTTAGGTCGTCAGGGCTTGGGCGCGAGGTCGAGTTCCCGGCCGAGGGCATCGAGCCGCTCGACGGCGCCGGCATTGGCGGCGAGCGCCATCCGGGCCCGGTCGAGGGCCTGGGTGGCGGCGGCGCGGTCGCCGAGCACGCCGTAGGAGCGGACGAGACGCATCCACTCGTCCGGCGTCCCGCCCTTGGCGGCGAGGCGCCGGTCGAGGGTGGCGACCATGCCGCGAATGACCGCCTCGCGCTCGGGCGGCGGCATCGCCTTGATGGCGCTCGCGGCGGCCTCGGTCTCCATGCCGTTGCGGGCGGCCTCGCCCGGGGGCTTGGTCTCCGCCGGCTTCGTCTCGGGGAATGGAGTCTCCGGCGCATTGGCCTCGGCGGAGCGGTCCTCGGACGCCGCGTCCTTGGCCGGTCCTCTTCCCTTTACCAGTCCGAGTTCGTGGGCCTGCCCGTCGAGGCGCTCGCGGGCGCTCGCGTCGCCCTTCAAGGCCTCGTGGGCGCGGGCGAGCGCGTCGAGCGCCTTGTCGCGCTCGCCGAGCACCGCGTGGGAGCGTACGAGGCGCAGCCACTCGTCGGCACTGCCACCCTGCTTGGCCAGACGCCGATCCAGCCCCTCGACCATGCCGCGGATCGCGTCGATCCGCTCGGAGGGCGGCAGGGACTGGATGTTGGCCGCCGGGCCGCCCACCGCGGGACCGCCCGCGGTCGCGCCACCCGCATCCGGCTTCGCGCCGCCCTCGGGCGTGGCCGACGGCGTCGTCTCGCCCTTGAGCCGGGCCAGCATGTCGCGCACCGTGGGGAGCCAGGGCGCGTCGGCGGGGGCGCTGGCGGCCAGGGCGTCGAGGCGTCGGATCGCGCCGGCCACGTCGCCGGACTGCTCCTCGCCGCGGGCGAGGTAGAATTGCGGCTTGGCGGCCTTCGGGTCGGCGGCGACCGCCCGGTTCAGAACCTTGCGGGCCTCCGGGGAGACCGTGCCCTCGGCGGCCACGATCAGCGCCTCGCCCCAATCGGACAGGGCCTGCGCGTCCTCGCCCTTGAGGCGCACGATCGCCGCGTAGGCGCGGGCCGCATCGTCGTAGCGCCCGAGCCGCATGTAGACGGGGGCGAGCACGCTCCAGCCGCGGATGTCGTCGGGGTGGTTGCCGAGCCGCGCTTCGATCTGGCCGATGGCGGTCATCAGATCCTCGGCGCCGGCGCGGGTCGCGCTGCGGTCGGCCTCGGTCTGCGAGGGGAGGTTGGGCGAGCCGTAGAGGCCATAGACCACGAGGGCGACGAGGGGGATCGTCGAGAGCGCGAAGGCGGAGGCCGCCCGGCGCTGGCGCAGATGCGGCTCGGCGATCGGCGGCAGGGTGGATTTCGCCGCGCTCTCCTCGCGGCTCGCGCGCAGGAGCCGGCGCGCGGCCTCGGTGCGGGCGGCCTCGGCCTCCCGCGGCGCGATCAGGCCGCGGGCGAGGTCGCGCTCGATCTCGGCGAGTTGATCCTCATAGAAGCCCGTCTCGGTGGAGAGCTCCGCCTCGGGCCCGTCCGCCGGCGGCCGGCGGCGGCGCGACATCGGCCAGAGCAACGCGAACACGGCCGCGCCGGTCATGGCCGCCAGGATGAACCAGATCGCCGTCATAGGCCCCAGAAATTCAGCTCGGACCCGTGTAGAGCCCGAGCGGGGCCCGCACGACATCACCTCCGGGCGACACGTCGTCACGCGGATCACGGGAACGGTTTAGCATAGGTAGGGCGCGGCGTAACCTTGGCCTCAAAAGGCTGCTCAGCGTTGCCCCGCCCCGGCGGGCCCATCGCCGGGCACCTCGATCACCGCGCGCAGGCCTCCCAGGGTCGCCGCCTCCAGGCGGAACCGGCCGCGGTAGAGCGCGGCGAGATCGGCCACGATCGAGAGGCCGAGGCCGGAGCCCGGCTTGGTCTCGTCGAGGCGCCGGCCGCGCTTGAGCACCGCCGCGCGGTCCTCCGCGGGCAGGCCCGGACCGTCATCCTCCACCGCGACGACGAGGTGGGGATAATCGTGCTCGCCCGTCGGCGTCGCCGAGATCGAGACCCGGCTGTCAGCCCATTTCGAGGCGTTGTCGACGAGATTGCCGATCATCTCCTCGAAATCCTGCTTCTCGCCGCGGAAGCGCAGACCGGGCTGCACATGGACCTCGTAGGCGATGTCCTTGTCGCGGTAGATCTTGCCGAAGGTGCGCACGAGGCCGGCGAGCGCCGGCTCGACCTCGGTGGAGGTGCCGAGCGTGCCCGCGAGGGCGGCGGCCCGCGCCCGGTCGAGATGGTAGTTCACCTGATCGCGCATCACCGCCGCCTGCTCGCGGATCTTCTCCGACAGCTCCGGCGGCGCATCGCTGCTGCCGACCTCGTTGACGATGATCGAGAGCGGCGTCTTCAGGGCGTGGGCGAGGTTGCCGACCTGGGTGCGAGCCCGCTCCAGGATCTCGCGGTTGGTCTCGATCAGGAGGTTGATCTCGCCCGCGAGCGGCGCGATGTCGCGCGGATACTGCCCGTCGATCCGGTCGGCCTCGCCGCGGCGGATGGTGCCGAGCGCCGTGCGCAGGGCCCGCAACGGCGCGAGGCCGAAGCGGATCTGGAGAAGCGCCGTGACCGCGAGCGAGAAGCCGAGCAGGCCGAAGGTCATGAACAGCGAGAAGCGGAAGCGCTCGACGTCGTTCACGATCTCGTCGGCGGGCCCGGCGACCCGCACGGTGTAGCGCCCCTCCTGCCCGACATCGACGTCGCGCTCGACGATGCGCAGGGTCCGGTCGTCCTGGCCGCGGCCGTAGCCCTGGCGGATCTGGCCGATGGTCGCGGTGCCGGCCTGATCGGGCCCTTTGAGCGGCACGCCGACGAGCGAGCGCGAGGTGCGCAGGTCGCGCGGCTTCGCGTCGGGCCGCCCGACCTGCCAGTACCAGCCCGACAGCGGCAGGTCGAAGCGCGGATCGCCGAGCGAGAAGGAGCGGGTCTCGGGGTCGCTCGGCGAGACCAGATCGGTGGCGAGGTTGTTGGCGAAGACGAGGAGCCGGCTGTCGAAGGCGCGCTCGGTGTTCTCGCGGTAGAGCGTGGTGAGGATGAAGGCCGCGATGACCAGGATCGCGGTGCTCGACAGGAACGAGGAGACCGCGAGCCGGACCGCGATGGAGCGGCGGCGCAAGGGGAGCCAGTCGAGGTGGTCGGTCATGGGGGATTTCGGAGAAGCGGGCCGCCGCCCTCACCCCCGCCCGCCCGGCTGGTTCGGATCGACCAGGTAGCCGAGGCCCCGCACGGTCTGGATCAGATCCACCGCGAGCTTCTTCCGCAGGCGCCCGACGAACACCTCGATGGTGTTGGAGTCGCGGTCGAAATCCTGGTCGTAGAGATGCTCGGTGAGTTCGGCGCGGGAGACGACCCGGCCGGTATGGTGCATCAGGTAGGAGAGCAGCCGGTATTCGTGGCTCGTCAGCTTGATCGGGTTGCCGTCGACGAAGACGCGGCCGGAGCGGGTGTCGAGGGTGACGGGACCGCAGGCGATCTGGCTGGAGGCGTGTCCCGCCGCGCGGCGCAGGATCGCGCGCACGCGGGCCATCAGCTCCTCCATGTGGAAGGGCTTGGTCACGTAATCGTCGGCGCCGGCATCGAACCCATCGACCTTGTCGGACCAGCGGTCGCGGGCGGTGAGGATGATGACCGGCGTCTTCACCCCCGCCCGGCGCCAGTTCTGCAGCACGGTGACGCCGTCGGCCTTGGGCAGGCCCATGTCGAGGATGATGGCGTCGTAGGGCTCGTTCTCGCCCAGATAACCGCCCTCCTCGCCGTCGAAGGCCTTGTCGGCGACGTAGCCGGCTTCCTCCAGCGCGGCGACCACCTGCCGGTTGATGTCACGGTCGTCCTCGACCACGAGCAGACGCACGGTCGGTCACTCCCTGATGCGGGGCGGTACGGGCCGCCCCCTTCTACCACTGCCCGCTGACCTGCCCCGACTGGCCGTCGACCATCACCTGAACGAATTGCCCGTCGCGGCGCAAGGCCGTGAGCAGGTAGACGAGCCCGGCCTCGTGCCGGCACAGCCGGGCGCGCTGGATCTCGGCCCGAGGGATCGCCTGCCGCGCCGCGCGAATCGCCGAGATCGGCGGCACCACGCGCTTCTCGGCCACCGCCTCGCGCAGATCGCCCGGCGACAGGCAATCGTCGCCGCGGTTCATCGGCTCGCGCACGGAGGGGGCCGGCGCCAGCGCGCCGGTCTCCTCGGCGAGCGGGCCGACCGCACCCGCCGCGAGAACCGCGGCGGTCGCGACGACGATCAACAGGGCGAAAGCTTGGCGCATCGACGGGGACAGTCGCGCCGAGGCACTGAATGCGCCCTGAATAGTCGAGGCATTCCCGCGGGCGGGGTCGATGGGAGCGGGTCTGCGGCGGATCGCCATGGTCGGGGTTTGCGCCTCGGTGCGGGATAAGGCGGGATCGCGGCCAGGGTTCCCGGGCGCCTTACGCCGCGCGCCCGTCGGCGCACCGGGCGCGATGCCGGTCGAGGACGAGGCGCAGCGTCAGGCTCGCGAGGGTCTGGCTGTCGACATGATCGAGCGCGGCGGTGCGCAGGGCGACGATCGAGCGCTCGAAGCCGCGACGGGCGGTCTCGAGGCGGCCGGCGGCGGCACGGCGGCGGGCGGCGGCCGGACCGGGTTTGGGCAGTCCGGGTTTGGGCAGTCCGGGTCTGGACGGGCCGGGTTTGGACTTGCGGGCGAACATGGCAGGCTCCGGGGTGGGGCCGTCCGGTCAGGCCGGGGGCCGGTGTTGCAGGTCGGCGAGGCGCCGCAGGATCTCGTCGAGCTTCTCGCGGGCATGGCCGTCGCTGCGCTCGACCCCGCGGGCGATCTCGCCCGAGAGGCGGGCGAGGTCCTCCAGCACGCGGGTGCGGCCCTCCAGGGCGACGGCCACCGCCGCGTTGGTCTGCGAGGCGCGCTCCAGGGCGGCGGCGGTCAAGCCGGTCTCCTCGATGCGCGCCTCCAGGGTGCGCAGGCCGTCGCGGTAGAGGTGGAGGCAGGCGAGGCCGAGCAGCACCGCGACGATCCAGCCGGCGCCCCCGTCGGCGAACAGGAGGCGGGCGGCCTCGATGGCGATCTTGTCCATGGACGAGCCTCCGGATCGTCGGTCTTGTCCAAGCGCGAGCCTCGGGATCGTCGGTCGGGGCGGCCCGGATCCGGCCCGCCGGTCAGGGCGTCCGGGCGTGAGTTGGATCGAGAACCCGCGCGAGGGCGGGGTCGAGGGTGTTGGCGGCGGTCGCTCCCGCCTCCAGGGGCAGGGCGCGGAACACCTTGGCGGCGAGCCCCTCGCCCCCGCCCGCCGCCCGGACCAGCCAGCCCGGCGCCTCGTCGAGCGCCCTCTGCACCGCCCGGGCGATCACCGCCGAGCCGAGGGTGACCGACAGGGTGCGTCCGCGGACCGCGCCGGCGACGGCGTTGAGGGCGTAGTCGGTGGCGTTGCGCACGAGACGCTCGACGAGGGCGTCGGTGACGAGGAGCCGCAAGGGGCCGCCGATCCGGGCGATCAGCGCCGCGATCGCCGCGGCGAGCATCGGCGTCGCCAGGGCGGCGAGGGCCTGGACGAGGGCGGCGAGCCCGTCGCCCCAGGGCAGCAGGATCGTCGCGGCCTCGGCGGCGTGGACCGGGCTGCAGGCCTCGAGGGCGACCAGGGACAGGGCGCAGGCGGCCCGGACCGGTCTCCGGGGGACGAGGCGCAGGGTGGAGCGTGCGGGTGTGGGGCGTGCGGTCACGGCAGGGATTCCTTCGCGCGGGGAGATGCGATCAGCGGGCGCCGCCCAGCCACGCGCGGATCCGCGCGCGCCAATCCCGGGGCGAGGGCAGCGGGTTCGGGGAAGGGGCAGGAGACGGGGGCGGAGAAGGCGGCGGGATGGGCGCGGCCGGACGAGGTGCGGGCGCAGGTTCAAGCGCAGGCGGCGGCGCCACCGGCCGCGCATCGCTGCGCCGCGCCCGCGGCAGGGCGGTCGCGTAGGCCGTGCGGAACTGATCGTATTCGGCCTGACGACGCGGGATCAGGACGGCCGGGCGGTTCCACATCAGGATCGCCTCGGCGGCCCCGGACCGGTCTCCCGCCCGCAGGCGGCGCAGGACGGTGGAGCGCAGGAAGGCCGCCGGGCCGATGTTGAAGCAGAGGGAGACCAGGGCGTCGAAGGCGTGCGGGGGCAAGGTCTCCCGAGGCGGTCCGGGCAGAGCCCCGGCGACGGTGCGGACGAAGCGGGCGACGTCGCGGGAAAAGATCGCGTCGCAGTCCGCCGGGGTGATGCGCAGGCCGGCCCGGGGCGCCGGGGGACCGGCCGCGGCGGTGTGGCCGACGCCGATCGTCCAGACCCCGACGCTGTCGCGGTACGCGTCGAGCCGGCGCCCCTCCCGCTCGATCAGCACGGCGCGGCCGATGGCACTGAGATCCATGGGATCGTCCTCGGAGAGATCGGGGGGGGTCGGGGGCGACGCCGCGGGGCGTCTCAGCCGCGGGCGATGATCCAGGCCTCGCCGCGACCGCCGGCCCCGCCCGCGCCGGAGGGAGCGCCGTTGCTGGCGCCGCCACCCCCGCCGCCGCCGCCGC
>NZ_CAKLBV010000064.1 GCF_920984675.1 Methylobacterium sp. Leaf118 | reverse complement strand
CGGCGCGTCGCGCCAGCCCAGCAGCCGGGCCCGGGCGGCCTCGTCCGCGGCCGGGTCGTCCGGCCAGCGCAGGTCCGACAGCACCGCCCGACGCCCGGAGGCGAGGATCAGCTCGCCGCGCGGCCCCAGGCCCGCCAGGCGGTCCGCGTGGGGGGCGGACGGGCGGCAGGCTTCGTCGGCGGCGAGCGAGGGGGCCGCGGAGACGCCGCAGGCGGCGGCGAGCAGCCACAGGGCCGCTGGCGGACGGCCCGCCCTGCGGAGCGGACGCGTCGCGGGGCCGAACGGGCCGGCAAACGGATCGGCGAGGGATTCGGCCAGCGGCAGGGTCACGTCGCGCCCCTCGGCAGGAAGGTCCGGTCAAGCGCCAGGATGACACCGGAACATGGCCGCGATCGGGGCCCGGGTGGGGGGTTCACCAAATCTTCGGGCCTGCGGCGGAGAGGCCACAGTTCGAAACTGCCTTCCGACAGCAGGCGGACGCCGTGTGCCGGCCCGGGGTGGGGCTGGATGCGGGAGGTTGGCGCTGTGGCGCATCGATGCTAGATGTCGCGCCGACGTCTCCGTAGCTCAGCTGGACAGAGCACAGGTTTCCTAAACTCCAAATTGGGCGTCGCGCCGGGAAACTGCGCGGCGGATCCGCTCAAATTCGGGGAAAGCTCACGGCGCCGCGCGGCGCCCTGCCGATCCCGAGCCAAGCCCCGGCCCCCGGCCGCGGGAAGGTGTAGAGACTAGACGGGCGGCACCTAACGGCTCACGGGCCCACGGTGAAGGGATAGTCCAGGCCACGAACGCGGAAACGCGGCGGCGAAAGCCGAAGTGGCACGAAACCTGGGGTCGCAGGTTCGAGCCCTGCCGGGGACGCCATTTCCTCATTCTGCATCGCGGGCGGCGCCGTCAGCCGCGGCCGAAGCCCGTGCGCCCCACCAGCGCCAGGGCGGCGCCGAGCCCGGCCAGCGCCAGGGCGGCGAGCACGCCCCAGGCCGGCAGGGCCGAGAGCGCCCCTTCGCCGAGCGCGTTCTGATAGGCCTCGATCGCCCAGGCGTTGGGCGTGAACCAGCCCGCCTGCTGCAGCCAGGGGGGCATGAGGAAGCGGGGCACCATGCTGCCGCCGACCGCGGAGAGCAGCAGCACCCCGAAGGTCGCGGCGAGATGCGCCTGCTGGCGGGTCGCCGCGAGGGCGCAGGCGGCGAGCGCGAGGCCCGCGGCCATGGCGGAGACGAGGGCGGAGGTGACGAGCCATCCGGCCCAGTGGCCGGTCACGTCGACGCCGTGCAGGAGCGCCGCCGCCGAGAAGATCAGCCCGGCCTGGACCACGCCCTGCAGCAGCAGGAACAGGAACTTCCCGAGCACGATGACCGGAAGCCCGCCGGGTCCGGCGGCGAGGCGGTCGGCCAGGCCGCCCTCGCGCTCCTCCACGAGCGACAGCGCGCCCTGCATCGCGGCAAACAGCAGGAACACGGCGGTGATGGCGCCCGCATAGTAGCTCACCCGCTCGTTGCCGCGGCCCGAAGCCGTGGTGCGGGTTTCGACGAGGCCGGTGAAGGCGAAGGGCTCCTTCTTCGCCCGCTGCTCGGCGAAGGCCTCCGAGAGGAAGGCACGCTCCTCCGGGCCGATCTTGCCGGAGCGCTCCACGTCCGCGACGATATGCGAGAGCACGACGTCGGGCAGCGCTCCGTTCAGGGCCCGCTGGAGTTGCCCCAGGGCGATCGGGGTCGCGAGCGCCCGGGCCGGGCTCTCGATCAGGAGGATGGGCTGGCCGGCCGGCGCCGTGCCGGTCTGCGCCGCGAGGTCGCCCCGCAGGACGAGCGCCACGTCGACCTCGCCGCGCCGCACCGCGGCGACCGCGCCCTCGGCATCGCCCGCTTTCAGGCGCTCGACCCGCAGGGACGGCTCGGCTTCAAGCGCCGTGACGAGGCGCTGGGTGGTGGCCGTGCCGGCGAGGTCGGTCAGGCCGAGATGGATGCGGATGCGGTCGCCCATCGCCCCGGAGAAGATCGCGGCGAAAATCGAAAAGATCACCGTCGGCAGGACGAAGGCCATGGTGAGGGCGGCCCGGTCGCGCAGGAGCGACAGCCACATCACCCGCAAGGCCGCGGCGATCATGCGGCCTCCGCGGCGCTCGGGCCGTTCAGGGCGTCGCGGTAGAGCGTCTCGAGGCCGGGGCGGCGCACGCGGATCTCGGCGACCGGCACGCCCCCGGCCCGCAGATGCGCGAGGAGGGCCGCCCCGTCGAGCCCGCCCACCGCGCCGTGGTCGGCCCGCCACAAGCGCGGATCCGCCGTGGCCGCGGTGGAAAAGCCCGCCCGGGTCAGCGCCGCGACGGCGCGGGCGTCGGCGCCCGCATCCAGCACCGCCTCGTGCTGGGGGGGTGCCGCGGCCAGCGGGCGCATCAGATCGGCGAGCGCGCCCTCCCGGCGGATCTGGCCGTCCGCCAGGACGGCGACCCGGTCGGCGAGCCGCTCGGCTTCCGAGAAGTCGTGGGTGCAGACGATCACCGCCGCGCCCGCCGCCCGCAGGGCGGCCAGCACCGCGTGGATGGCCGCCCGGGCGTCGAGATCGACGCCCTGGGTCGGCTCGTCGAGCAGGATCAGATCGGGACCGGCGAGCAGGCTCGCGGCGATGTTGGCTCGGCGCTGGGTGCCGCCCGACAGCGTGCCGACCACGCGGTCCGCCGCCTCGCCGAGGGCGCAGCGCCCGATCACCGAGGCGACCGCCCCGGACCGCGCCGCGCGGGGCAGCCCGGCGAGCCGGGCGAACACGTCGAGGTTCTCGGCCACCGTCAGGCGGGGATAGAGCGCGATCTCCTGCGGGACGAGGCCGATCCGGGCGCGCACGGCGCGCTCGGCATGGGGATCGCCGCCGCCGACGCGGACCCGGCCGGTCTCCGGCCGCAGGCGTCCGGCCAGGAGGCGGATCAGGGTGGATTTGCCCGCGCCGTTCGGACCGAGGAGGGCGAGCACCTGGCCGGGGGCGAGGGCGAGATCGACGCCGCGCAGGACCGGCCGGCCGCGAAAGGCGAGGCTCGCCCCCTCGACCTGGACGAGGGGCGGGGGTCCGGCCCGGTTCATGACGGCCCGTTCAGCGCCGGGGCAGGGCGCGGGCGAGGCGGATCCGGAGGGAGGCCCCCGGCTCGCTCAGGGTGAAGCTCGCGGCGGCGAAGTCGGGGCGCGCCCGGCGCCCGACCGCGCCGGAGAAGCCGTAGGGCTCGAGCGGCAGGCCGAGTTCGGTGCGGCCGAGCCGCCGGTCGCCGTCGAGGTCCTGGAAGGCCGCCACCGCCCAGGTTCCGGCGGAGACCCCGGAGATGACGAAGCGCTGGGCCCCGCCCTGGGCCGGGGCATCCTGCCCCATCTGGCAGGCGGATTCGCTGAGACCGCCTCGGCACAGCGTCACGTAGATCGCGCCGGCGCCGGGCTCCGCGCCCTCCACGGTCACTTCCAGGCTCGCGGCCCGGGCCGCGCCGGACGCGAGCACGGCGAGCGCGAGGACTGTCGCGAGGGCCCGCATCAATGGGGCTCGCTTTGGGTCGCGAGCGGCGTGGTCGTGGGCAGGTCCGCCAGGATCGCGGGCGCCTTCTCGCGGGCGAGGTCCTCGATGAGGAGGCGGGCGGAGATGCGCGCGCCCTCGTAGATCACCGGCAGGCCGGAGCCCGGATGGGTGCCGCCGCCGACGAGATAGAGCCCGGGCCCGAACCGGTTATGCGGGCGGAACCACAGCATCTGCAGGAGATCGTGGGCGAGGTTGAAGGTCGCGCCCTCGTGCACGGCGAATTCGTCGCGCCAGTCGCGGGGATCGACCACGCGCTCGTAGCGGATGCGGCTCTCGATGTCGGACAGCCCCAGGAGCTTCAGCCGCTCCAGCACCAGTTGGCGGTACCGGGGGCCGACCTCCGCCCAGTCGATGCCGGATTTCAGGTTCGGCACCGGCACCAGAACGTAGAGGGCGGTGTGCCCGGGCGGTGCCATGCCGCCGTCTGTGAAGCCCGCGTGCTGGACGTAGATCGACGGCTCCATCGGCAGGATGCCGCCGGTGATCTCGTTGATGTTGCGCTCGTATTCCTTGGACAGCAGGATCGTGTGGTGGCCGAGGTTCTCGGGCATTTTCCCTTCGATGCCGAGATACAGCATGAAGGTCGAGCAGGAGAGCCGGGCCTTGGCGATCTTGGCGTCGCGCCAGCGCGGGCGGTGGCGCTCGGGCACGATCTCGCGGATCGCCTTGGCGAAATCGCCGTTCACGACCACGGCGTCGGCCTTCAGGGTCTCCCCGCCGGCGACCACCCCGCAGGCGCGCTTGCCCTCGTAGAGCACCCGCTCGACGGCGGTGTTGAGGCGGATGTCGACGCCCATGCGGCGGGCGAGCCCCGCCATCGCCTCCGAGACGGCGCCGCAGCCGCCGACCGGATGATAGACCCCGTGCTCGTATTCGAGGAACGAGAGGATCGTGAACAGGCTCGGGCAGCGGAACGGGCTCATCCCGAGATATTTGGTCTGGAACGAGAAGGCGAGGCGCACCCGCGGATCGGCGAAGTAGCGCCGCAGGTCCCGGTCGACGCTGCGGCCGGGATGCAGGTGGGGGAGGGCGGCGAGCATCGCCGGGCTCGCCATCGACAGGATGTTGTCGAAGGGTTGCTCGAGGACCGGCTTGAAATAATCGAGCTTGGTCCGGTTCTCGGAGAAGAATTTCTCCACGTTCTCGGCATCGTCCGGCGCGAGGCGGGCGATCTCGGCCTTCAGGCGCGGCACGTCGCCGGTGGCGCGGATCTGCCCCGAGACGCCGTTCTCGCCCTCGAAGACGAGGTTGTATTGCGGATCAAGGCGCTCCAGTCGGACATGGTCCTCCAGCCGCTCGCCGCAGGATTCGAAGATGTCGGCGAGGATCTGCGGATAGAGAAAGAACGTGGGGCCGATGTCGAAGCGGTAGCCGCCCGGGGCCTCGACCGTCTTGGTGCGCCCACCCACCGCGGCGTCCCGCTCGACCACGGTCACGTGGAGCCCGGCCTTGGCGAGGAGCAGGGCGGTGGCCAGGCCCCCGGGGCCGGCTCCGACGACCACCACGCGGCGCCCGGACAGCGTACGCAAACCTTCCCGCGACTGTAGCAACGCCCCCAGGCTCCCGAATCCACGACACGACTGGGGCCAATCTTGGCAGGAAGCTCCGTTGCGGCAAGGGGCGCGGATTGTCGCGTGGCGCCAAGCTTAAGGAAGCGAGGCGCCGAGCCCGGTCAGGCGGCCCGTCCCGCGGGGCCGGCGGCGTCAGCTTCGCCCGGGCCGCCGCAGGGGCACCACGGCGGCGGCCCCGATCTGCGGGCCGGTCTCGGCGTCGAGGTCGGGAATGGCGATGATCGGCGCACCGCGCAGGTCCCGGCGCATCACGATGGCGCCGCGTTCTTCCAGATAGGCGAGCATCCGCCGGGCCCGGCCGGCCGACGAGGTGCCATAGGCCTCCGCCAGCGAGGCGTCGGAAGGGCAGGGCGCGCCTTCGAGGGCCGTGCGGGCAATGAGCAGGAACAGCCCGGCGAGGTCTTCGGGCAGGGCGGCGGCCAGCGCCTGCGCCCGCTCCCAGCCTGGCCCCTCGGCGGTGGAGGCCCCCACCCCGGCCCGGGCCACCGCGAGGCGGCGCTTGAACTCCGACAGGCTCATGGCCTCGCCGCCGATGCGGCGGATGCGGCAGCGGACGGTGAAATCCTGGTAGAGAGTGGCGGGCGTGCAGGCGGCCGCGTCCGAATCCGCGAGCACGGAGGCGAGGATCTCACCCAGGGCGGCCTCGCGCTCGGCCGGATCGAGGGGCTCGGGCTCGGCGAAATCCTCGCGGACGGGCGGGCGGTAGCTCGCGAGCTGGACCAGAACGTCGGGCCCGGGGGCGCGCACCGGCTTCGGCCGGGGGGCGGGCAGGGCCCGCGCCTCCTCCTCGGGCGAGGCCGTGAGGATCAGGGCGCGGGCGGCCTCGCCCATCTCGGGCAGCGGCAGCAGGGCCGGGGCGGCGTTGCGGCTCTCGGTCAGGGTCGGGCCGATGGTGATGGAGAGCGGGCGCTTGGCGATCGCCGGGCCGAGGCCGACGAACTGGCCCCGGTTCAGGTCGCGGAACGCCTCGGCCCCGCGCCGGTCGAGACCGAGCAGGTCGGCGGCCCGCGCCATGTCGATGTCGAGGAACGTGCGCCCCATCAGGAAGTTCGAGGCCTCCGCGGCGACGTTCTTGGCGAGCTTGGCCAGCCGCTGCGTCGCGATGATGCCGGCCAGGCCGCGCTTGCGCCCGCGGCACATCAGGTTGGTCATGGCGCCGAGCGACAGACGGCGGGCCTCGTCCGAAACCTCGCCCGCGGCGGCCGGCGCGAAGAGCTGCGCCTCGTCCACGACGACGAGCATCGGGTACCAGAGCGAACGGTCGGCCTCGAACAGGCCGCCGAGGAAGGCGGCGGCCGCCCGCATCTGGTCCTCGGCGTCGAGCCCTTCGAGGGAGAGCACCACGGAGACCCGGTGCTCGCGCACGCGCGCCGCGATCCGGAGCAGTTCCGCCTCGTTGCCGTCCGCCTCGACCACGACGTGGCCGTAGCGCTCGGCCAGGGTGACGAAATCGCCCTCCGGATCGATGATCGCCTGCTGCACGAGGCCGGCGCTCTGCTCCAGCAGGCGCCGCAGCAGATGCGACTTGCCGGAGCCGGAATTGCCCTGGACGAGGAGGCGGGTGGCGAGCAGTTCGGTGAGGTCCAGCGTGCCCGGCCCGTCGCCGGCCCGTCCCAGGTCGATCTCGTAGCCCATCCGGTTCCTCGCTGGCGGCGCGGGGTTCTAACACGCCGGCCGCCGAATCGGTCGCTCGCGGAGGGCGCCCGTCCACAGGCAGGCGGGGGCTCCGGCCGGCGACAGGGCTCAGATCCCGCGCGCTTGGGCCAAGTGATGCAGGGCGATCGCCCCCGCCGTGGCGACGTTGAGGGAATCGAAGCCCGGCGCCATGGCGATGCGCACGCGGCGGGCCCGCTCCATCAGCGCGGAGGGCAGGCCCGGCCCCTCAGTGCCGAGCAGGAGCAGGGCGCGGGGAGGGGGCTCCGAGGCCTCGAGCGTCTCGGTCCCGCCCGGGGTCAGGGCCAGGGGCGTCAAAGCGTGGCGCTCGGCCAGGGCCAGGAGCGCCGCCCCGCTCTCGACTCGCGCAAAGGGCACGATCAGCGCCGCCCCCGCCGAGACGCGGATCGCCTTGCGGTAGAGCGGATCGCAGGTCGTCGCGTCGAGGAGCACCGCGTCGGCGCCGAAGGCGGCGGCGTTCCGAAAAAGGCCGCCGACATTGTCGTGGTTGGTCAGCCCGACGAGGCCGACGACGAGGGCCGGGGCGGGGGCGGGCGGGATCAGCGCGCCGGGTTCAGGCTCCGCGCCGCGCAGGCCCACCGCGAGCACGCCGCGATGGATCGGGAAACCCGCCACCGCACTCATCACCGCCTTGCCGGCACAATAGACCGGAGGGCGGTCGCCCCCTGTCGCGAACAGATCGGACAGGCCGGCGCAGCGCTCGGGGGCGAGCAGCACCGATTCCACGGCGAAGCGGGCGCGCGGCGAAAACAGCATCCGCAGCGTCACCTCGCCCTCGGCGATGAAGCGGCCCTGCCGCCCCACGAGGTCGCGCTCGCGCACGGCCCGGTAGGCCGAAAGCCGCGGGTCGTCGGGATCGTCGAGGGCGACCGGTTCGGGCAAGGCCTCAGGCCGGGCGCCCGCCGCCCATGCGCATGGCGAGGGGGTCCGATTCCTCCTTCTTGGGCACCTTCACCAGGGCCTCGCCGTCGAGGACGATCTCGTCGCCGACGGAGCAGGTGCAGGCCAGCCGGGCGCGGCGGCGCTCGGGGATCAGCTCGGCCACCGCGACCTTCACCTCGACGGTGTCGCCGATGCGCACCGGCGCGCGGAAGTTCAGGGTCTGCGAGATGTAGACCGCGCCCGGGCCCGGCAGACGGGTGCCGAGCACCGCCGAGATCAGCCCCGCCGTGTAGAGGCCGTGGGCGATGCGGGTGCCGAACGGGGTCCGGGCGGCGAAGTGCTCGGAGAGATGGATCGGGTTGCGGTCGCCGGTGATCTCGGCGAAGCCCACCACGTCGGAGGAGGAGATCTCCTTGCGCAGGATCTCGGTGAGGCCGACTTCGAGGTCCTCGAAGTAGAGCACGCGCAGTTCGGGCAACATCCTGAGGCCTCCCCGGATACGGAGCGCCGCGCGTCGAGACGCGGCAAAGCTTTCGCCTTGCACAGGCGCGGGCGCAAATCCAGGGGCCAGAAAGGCGGATTGCGCCCGCGCCCGATCAACCTCTCGACAGGAGGCGGGGCCCGGGGCAATCAACGCGCGGATCGCCCCGACGGAAACCGCCCGTGCCGCCCGTGCCGCCCCTCGCGCCCTCGTCCGCGCCTTCGCTGCGCCCGATCGTCGCCCGCGTGGCGGCGCTGAACCTCGGCTATTTCGGGATCGAGATCACGGTGGCACTCGCCATCGGCTCGGTGGCGCTCATCGCCGACAGCCTCGACTTCATGGAGGATGCGGCGATCAACCTGCTGATCCTCGCGGGCCTGGGCTGGAGTGCGCGCAACCGGGCCCGGCTCGGCACGCTGATGGCCGGCATCATCCTCGTCCCCGGGCTCGCGACGGCCTGGGCGGCCTACGAGAAGTTCTCGGATTTCGCCGCCCCCGCCCCGGTGCCGCTGACGCTCACGGGCCTCGGCGCGCTGGGGGTCAACCTCGCCTGCGCCCTGATGCTGGCGCGCCATCGCGACGGCCATGGCAGCCTGACCCGAGCCGCCTATCTCTCGGCCCGCAACGACGTCGCCGCCAACGTCGCGATCATCGTCGCCGGGCTCGCCACCGCCGCGACCCTCTCCCCCTGGCCCGATCTCGTCGCGGCGCTCGGCATCGCCGTGCTCAACGCCGATTCGGCCTTCGACATCCTCAAGGCCGCCCGCCGCGAACGGCAGGCCGCGGCCGCCGAGGCGCAGGCCTGACCCCCTTCCCGGGAACGGATCGATTCGTGCTGCGCCTCTTCCCCCTGTCCGACCTGCATCTCGAACGGCGCCGGCCCGAGGCGATCCCGGCGCCGTCCCACCCCTTCGACGTGCTCGTCTGCGCGGGCGACCTGCACGAGGGCCATCCCGAGAAGGGGCTCGACGCCCTGATCGGGCTCGCCGGAGGCCGGCCGATCGTGCTGGTGCCGGGCAACCACGAGCATTACGCACCGGCCGGCGACGGGCGCACGGCGCCCGAGCTCCTCGCGGCGCTCGCCAGCGCGGTCGCCCGGCGGAACCGGGAAGGCGCCCGCATCCACCTGCTCCAGGGGGGCCAACTCCAGGGGGGGCAGGCGGCGGTCATCGACGGCGTGCGCTTCGTCGGCACCACCCTGTGGAGCGACTGGTCGCTCGCGGGGCGCTGGCTCGACGCGGACGCGCCCGACCGGCCGGCCGACCCGGTCGCCTACGCCGCCGCGCGGATGACCGACCCGGTCACCGGATCGCGGGAATATCGCGGATCGATCCGCCGGGCCGACCAGTCCCCCTGGTCGCCCGCCGACGCCATGGCGGCGCATGCGGCGGAGAAGGCGGCCCTCCGCGAGGCGCTGGCCCAGCCCTATGCCGGCCCGACGGTGGCGGTGACGCACCATCCGCCGAGCCCGCTCGCGGCGGACGCGTTTCGCGATGCGCCCGGCGTGCCGTGGTGGGTACCGGCTTTCTACGCCACGACCGTGCTGGACGATCTCGCAGACGCGGAGCGGCCCGATCTCTGGGTCTCGGGCCATTTTCACGCCGGCCACGATCGGCGGATCGGGCGCACCCGCTGGATCGCGAATCCGGTGGAGGGGACGACCTTTCGCGCCGACCTCGTCGCCGAGGTCGGGTGACGCCGCGCGCGCGGTGCGCCCGTGATGAAACCCTCGGGCGGGGCTGCGCGTAAGGTTCCCTGGCCCGTGACGATCGGGCGCCTCGCAACGCGAAGAACCCGGAGCCCTCCGTGAGCGCCTTCATCGCCGTCGTCCTCGTCTGCGCCAACGCCGTTCCGCAGGAGGCCTGTACCGACGAGCGGGCGAGCGAGGTGCGCAAGGTCCGGGTCGCGAACGAACTCGGCTGCACCGGCGGCTGGCAGGAGATCATCGCCCGCACGGACCTGCGCGACGAGGTCGGCAAGACGAGCTACCTTAAGACGGAATGCCGGCGGGTGAAGGAGCCGTGACCCTCCGCCGTCGCCTCCGCCCGAGAATCTGCTATGGGAGGCGCTCACGGCCGCGTCTGGCCGACCCGATCGTGCCGTTCGAGAGAGTGATGCGCCTGAAGTCCGGTCCCGGCCTCGCCGTCTTGGGCGTGATCGCCGCCCTCGCCGCCGCCGAGCCCGCGCGCGCCGCCACGCCGCCCACCCAACCGGCCGAAGGCCCGGGCGGCGTCGGCGACAAGGCGGCCACGATCGTCAAGCGCGCGGTCGGCCGGGCGAGCGCGGCCACCTACGTCTTCCACAAGGCCGGCCCGGCGCCCAGCGGCGGGCGTCCTGTCGCGGTGGTGCTGCACGCCTGGGGCGCGCCCAACCCTCAGGCCTACGGCGCCTGGATCGACCACCTGGCCCGCAACGATTGGCTGGTGCTCCACCCCCGCTTCCAGGAGGTGAACCGCACCCGGCCCGCCGACGCGCCAGCCATCGCCGCCCGCCTCGTCAAGGCGGCTTTGGCCGACCTCGCGGCGGACGCGGACGCCAAGCCGGACACCGGCCGGATCGCCCTGATCGGCCATCTCGCCGGCGCGCCGCTGGCCGTCCACATCGCGGCGGAGGCCGCGGAGCAGGGCCTGCCCGCGCCCAAGCTCGTCTTCGCGGTGATGCCCGGCGGCATCGCCCGGGACGCCAAGTCCCGCGGCATCCCGTTGGGCGATCTCGGCGGGATCGATCCGAAGACGCTCCTCGTCACCGTGATCGGCGACCGGGACGCCCGCGCCGCCGATGCCGCCGCCCGCAAGATCCTGCGCGACGCGACCGCGGTGCCGCCCGAGCGCAAGCTGTTCGTGCGCGCGCTCTCCGACGATCACGGCTTTCCGGCCCTCACCGCCACGCTCGCCTCGCCCGCCGGGCTCGACGCGGCCTATGACGGCGGTGCCATCAAGCTGCCCCCGGAGCCCGCCGGCGAGAAGCCGCCGCCGTTCCGGTGGTCGGCCGACATGGCCCTCTCGGGCGAGCAGACCCAGCTCGTCGCCCAGATCAACAACGCCCGTGCCGACAGCCTCGACTACCTCGCCTACTGGCGCAGCTTCGACCTCGCGGCGGCGGCGGCCTTCACCGGCAAGGACGGCGCCAGCCTCAAGGCCAACCCGGCCTTCAGCGACATGCAGCGCTGGAGCGACGGATGGCCGGTCAAGCGTCTCGGCGTCGAGGTGCCGAAGGCGGCCGCCCCGGCGAAGCCGGACGCCGCCGCGCGGCGTTGAACCGATCTCTCAAGTCCTTCAACCGATCGCGTCAGAGTGCCGATGAAGCTGTTCCATTCGCACGCCTCTCCCTTCGTCCGGAAGGTCATGGTCGTCGCCCATGAGCTCGGTCTGGCCGGGCACATCGCCTTGCTGCCGAGCGCGGTCCATCCGGTGAAGCGCGACCGCTCGGTGCTGGTGCAGCACCCGCTGGCCCAGGTGCCGACGCTGATCGACGCGGAAGGAAACAGCCTCGCCGACAGCCGGGTGATCTGCGAATACCTCGACGCCCTCGCCGGCGGCGGGATGTTCCCGAAGGACGGCGCGGCGCGCTGGCGGGCGCTCAACGAGCAATCGACCGCCGACGGCCTGCTCGATGCCGCTCTGCTGATCCGCTACGAACTCACCGCACGCGCTGAATCCGAGCGCTCGGCCGCCTGGATCGAGGGACAGACCGCCAAGATCGAGAGCGCCCTAGCCTGGTTCGAGGAGCGGGCCGCAGGGTTCGGCGAGCGGGTCGATATCGGCACGGTGGCCCTGGCCTGCGCTCTCGGCTATCTCGACCTGCGCTTCTCCGACATCGCGTGGCGCGACGACGCGCCGGACCTTGCCGCATGGTTCGCGACCATCAGCGAGCGGCCCTCGATGCAGGCGACGCGACCGCCCGCCGGGTGATGCGCGGCGGACACGGCTAATCCGGCATGATCATTGCTAAGCTTTGCCGGCTTCCACCGGATGCTTCGCCATGCCCGATTTCGTCGCCGCCCTGTTCGCCTCCGCGATCTTCTGCCTCGCCGTCGTCGCCCTCAACGCGCTGACCCGTCTCGCCCTCCAGGCGCAGATCGCGCCGGACGGGCTCATGGAAGGCGGCTTCGTGCAATATGGCGGGGCGCTCGTCCTCGCCGGCTCGACCTATCGCCGGGCCGTCCGGACGCCGGTCCGCGTCGCGGCAGACTGAGCCCCCCGGAGCCTTTCGCGTCCCGTGACGCCCCGCTCCCCGCGGTCGGCGCGGGACGCGCGGCCGTCCCCGGTCGATCGGCCGCCCCTTTGAAAAAGGGCGCGCTCCGGTTCCCCGAAGCACGCCCTGATCCGTCCACGGATCGCCGCCGAGGACCGGCGGCGATCGATCCTAGAAATACGACTTCAGCACGCCGCGGCGGCGCACGTCGAGCGTGGCGCAGTGGAACGAGCCGCCGAACGGGCCGTAGGACAGGAACGGCGCCGGGATCGGATCGAAGCCCCAATCCTTGAGGGCCTTGATCAGGGTCGGCTGGCTTTGGTCGACGACGATCTTCTTCTCGTCGATGGCGAGCACGTTGATCGAGGTCCAGGGCGAGCACATCGAGATCTTGCTCATGAAGCCCTCGACGGGGTCGGGGCGCGGGGCGATCAGCACGTCCCACTTCTTGAGCACCGCGGGCAGCTTCTCGACGTCGATATAGTCGGGGTTGACCAGCACCTTGCCCGGTGCCAGCGGCATGAACGACGAATCGATATGCATCGGCTGCGGGCAGCGGCTCTCGATCTCGTGGATGCGGAAGCCGGAGCCGAGATGGCGGCGCAGCCACTCGATGCCCATCAGGTTCGTCACGTTGGAGCGGGTCACGAACAGGTCGCGGCCGCAGCGGACGAAGTCGGCGGCGTCGAAGACCGGCTCGAACTCGTTGACCGTGAACTGCATCGGCTCGCCGGCCTTCAGGTTCGGCACCCGATAGTCGTAGTTGTAGAGGTCGTCGGTGAGCTGCGGGCGCGGCGCGGACGTCCACCGGGCCCCGGCGCGGAAATATTCCTTGAAGAGCGAACGATAGGCGTCGCCCTCGAAGTAGCGCGAACGCCAGCACATCGGGCTCTCGATGATCTCGTCGCCGATGACGAGATAGGGGTCGCGCGGGCAGGCGACGCAGAAGCCGCGCGAGGTCCAGCGCGGCGCCTTGAACTTCTTCGAGAAGTCGACCGGGTCGGGACGGCGCACCTTCACGCCTTCACCGGCCAGGATGTTGATGAAGTTGTCCAGCTCCTGCTGGGCCAGCTTCTTCATGAACTTCGGATACTTCCAGCCGGAGGCGAAGCGGTAGAACGGCTGCGCCGCCCGCGGCAGGTTGAAGATCACGGTCAGGTGGTGGGTCGGGATCGTGGCGCCGTCGAGCGAACCGACGATCACCTCCTCCAGCGGGTCCCACTCGTTCCAGGCCATGACCGGGCTGCGCGGAGCGGGCTCGCGGCCCCGCCCCTCATAGCCCTCGAGGCCCCGCGTCGACGGGTCGTCGATCAGGGCGGATTCCGCCGTGATCTGCGGCTCGCGATCCATTCTCGGCTCCATAGAAGCGGCGTCTGGCGACAATCGTCGCTCGCGTCCACCGCGGGCGCCGCTTTGCTCCCCGGTGTGTCAATCGGGTGATAGACAGGGCAGAGTAAAGCTGCAACCTGCCGGGACGCTTCCTGCTGCTGCCACGCTTTCGAAGATCGGTCGCGGTGGGATTTCGACAACACAAGCCCCCTCGACGGTAGATCGCGAAGGTCGAAAGAGGCTGATGAAGCGTATCACAACATTGGCGTCGATCGCGGGACTGTGCACGGCGCTGGCGCTGCTGCTGTCCTCGGGCGTGACGGACGTGGCGACGGCCCTGGTCGGCGCGGGCTGGGGGGCGCTCGCCGTCGTGGTCGCCCGCATCGTCGCGGTGGCCTGGGCCGGCTTCGGCTGGCACGTCGTCTTCCCCCGCGGCGCGGGGCCGACGCTGCGCGACTGCATCTCGCTGCGCTTCGTGCGCGAGGGCATCAATACCCTTCTTCCCGTGGCCCAGGTCGGCGGCGACCTGATCGGCGCCCGCCTGCTGACGCGGCGCGGCACCCCCGGCGGCATGGCCGGGGCCAGCATGTTCGTCGACCTGATGACCCAGGCGCTGACCCAGCTCGTCTTCACGGTGGCGGGGCTCGCCTTGCTCGTCCACTTCACCGGCGACGGGCCGGTGGCGCGCACGGTCGCGGGCGGCGTGCTCCTCGCGGTCCCGGCGCTGGCCGCCTTCTACGTGATCCAGCGCGGCAGCGGGCACCGGCTGATCGAGGGGGCGCTCTCGCGCTTCGCCGCCGCCCGCGAGTGGCGGGCGCTCGGCGCCATCGACGTGCTCTACGACAACCTGCGCCGCCTCTACGGCAACCGTGCCCGGGTCGGCGCCGCGCTGATGATCCACCTCGTCGGCTGGATCATCGGCACCCTCGAAGTCTGGATCGCCCTCAACGCGATGGGCTACCCCATCACCTTCGTCGAGGCGCTCGTCATCGAGAGCCTCGCCCAGGCCGTGCGCGGCGCCGCCTTCGTGGTCCCCGGCGCCATCGGCGCGCAGGAGGGCGGGTTGATCGCGCTCTGTGCCCTGTTCGGCATCCCGGCCGAGGCGGCCCTCGCCCTGTCCCTCGTCAAGCGCGTGGCCGACCTCGCCGTCGGCCTGCCGAGCCTGGTCCTGTGGCACCTGATGGAGCGCCGCACGCCGGCCGGCGAGACCGATGCGGTGAGCGCGGGCCTCGGCGCCATTCGCGCCCGGCTCGGCCGCCGCGCCCGACCGGCTCCGGCGCCCGCCCCCCTGGTCGATGCTCTCGCGGGCCCACTTGCAGGCTCCTTGGCGGCTCCTCTGGCCGCCCCGCTTGGCGCACCCCTTGGCGCCCCCCTTGCCGCGCCGATGGCCACCGCCTACGGCTTCCCCGCCGGCCGCAGCGCCGTGCTCTCCCCCGACAACGAGCCTGGAGCTTTCAAGAAGTGCGCCTGAACCGCCGCACCCTTCTCGCCGCCGCCGCGGTGCTCGCCCTCGCCGGGTCCCCGCGCGCCGCGTGCGCCGCCGAGGATCCCGCCGTGGCGCCGATCACCAAGCTCTACGGGAAGTTCGAGGAGGCGCTGAAGAATGGCGCGGGCGACCTCAAGGGGCGTCTGGCCATCGTCGGCGACACCCTCGCCGAGACCTTCGACACCCCCGCCATGGTCCGCACCGCCGTCGGCCCGAAGTGGAAGTCCTTCAAGCCCGAGCAGCAGGACGCCCTGACCGAGACCTTCGGCAAGTATTTCGTCACGCTCTACGCCAACCGCCTCTCGCAGGCCGCCGGCGGCAAGTTCGAGATCAAGCCGCAGAGCGAGGCCAAGGGCCCCAACCGCGTCGTGTCCACCCATGTCACCAACAAGAGCGGTGACGAGTCGGATGTCGATTACGTCCTCGGCCCCAACAACCGGGTGCAGGACGTGCTGCTCAACGGCAATGTCAGCGAGGTCGCCGCCATGCGCGGCAGCTTCGCCGAGCCGCTCAAGGCGGGCGGGGCCGAGGGGCTGCAGAAGTTCATGCGCGAGCGCACCGAGGGCATGCTGGCCAAGGCGGCGCCCTGACGAGCGAGCCTCCGGGCTCTCCCCAAGCACCGCTCCGGCGGCCCCCAACAAACGATAAGAGCGACGCAGCGCCATGGACCTGACCGAGATGACGGCCTGGATCTCGTCGCTCTTCCTCCTGGCCGCCCTGGCGGGCTGCCTCTACGCCCTGCTCGCGGCCGTCCTCGTCGGCCGTTTCGTCGGCCGGGCCGCGCCGAGCCTCCCGGGGGAGGCCACCCGCCCCAGCGTGACGATCCTCAAGCCCCTCTGCGGGCCCGAGCCCGACCTCTACGAGAACCTGGAGAGTTTCTGCCGCCAGGATTACGCCGGCCCGGTCCAGATCGTGTTCGGTGTCCAGAGCGCCGCGGACGCGGCGATCGCGGTGGTGCACCGGCTCCAGGCAGCCCATCCGTCCTCGCGGATCGACCTCGTGATCGATGCGAGCCAGCACGGCTCGAACCGCAAGGTCTCGAACCTCATCAACATGTCCGCGCTGATCGCCCACGAGACGGTGGTGCTGGCCGACAGCGACATGTCCGTGCGGCCCGACTACCTCGAGCGGATCGTCGCCGAGCTGTCCCGGCCGGGCGTGACGGGCGTGACCTGCCTCTATCACGGGGTGCCGGCCGAGCGGGGCCTGTGCGCCCAGCTCTCGGCCCTCGCCATCGACGTGCAATTCGTGCCCAACGTCCTCGTCGGCACGAGCTTCGGGCTCGCCAATCCCTGCTTCGGCTCGACCATCGCGATGACCCGCGCGTCGCTGGAGCGGATCGGGGGCTTCCGCGCCTTCAAGGACGACCTCGCCGACGATTACATGATCGGCGAGGCCCTGCGCCGGGACGGCGGCCGGGTCGCGATTCCGAGCTTCACGATCGGCCATGCCTGCGTCGACACCGAGCTGTCCGGCCTGTGGCGGCACGAGCTGCGCTGGAACCGCACCATCCGCAACGTCGATCCGAAGGGCTATGCCGGCTCCTTCGTCACCCATGCCTTTCCGCTGGCGCTGATCGCCGCGTTGCTGCCGGGCGCCGGCACGGGCGCGCTGGCCGTCGCCGCCCTGGCGCTCGCCTGCCGCATCCTCCTGTGCCTGCGCATCGAGCGCGCCTTCGGGTTGCCCCCGCACGCCTACTGGCTGTTGCCGATTCGCGACATGCTGTCCTTCATCAACTTCACCTGGAGCTTCGTCTCGGGTGCGGTGACATGGAAAGGTCACGATTACCGTGTGGTTGCGGACGGTACGTTGATCCCGGAGCACGGCCTCGGTCGCGAGTCGCGCGCGACGTCGGTCTAAGCTTCGAATCCTTCACTGTTTGACTGCTCAATCGTCCGAGCCTTGAGGCCTTGAACCCCATGCGCACGCTTTTCCTGCAGGCCCCCACCTTCGATGGCTTCGACGGCGGCGCAGGCTCCCGTTATCAGGCCAAGCGCGAGATCAAGTCGTTCTGGTACCCGACCTGGCTGGCCCAGCCGGCCGCCCTGGTGCCGAACTCGAAGCTGATCGACGCGCCCCCGCACAACATCAAGCTCGACGAGATCGTGGCCCAGGCCAACGACTTCGACCTCGTCGTGCTCCACACCTCGGTCCCGTCCTTCAAGTCGGACGTGAAGACCGTCGAGGCCCTGAAGGCCGCCAACCCGCGCCTGATCGCCGGTCTGATCGGCGCCAAGGTCGCGGTGGATGCCGCTGGCGCCATGGCCCAGGCCCCCTGCATCGATTTCTGCGCCCGCAACGAGTTCGACTTCACCGTCAAGGAAGTCGCCGACGGCGTTCCGATGGCGGAGATCAAGGGTCTGTCCTATCGTGACGCCAACGGCGTCGTGGTCCACAACGAGGACCGCGAGATCATGACGGACATGGATCAGTTGCCGTTCGTCACGAGCGTCTACAAGCGCGACCTCGTGATGGAGAAGTACTTCATCGGCTACCTGAAGCACCCCTACATCTCGTTCTATTCCGGCCGTGGCTGCAAGAGCCGCTGCACCTTCTGCCTGTGGCCGCAGACCGTCGGCGGCCACACTTATCGGACGCGCTCGGTGGCCCACGTCATCGAAGAGATCAAGTACTGCCTCAAGGAATTCCCGCAGACCAAGGAATTCTTCTTCGACGACGACACCTTCACCGATAACCTTCCGCGCGCGGAAGAGATCGCCCGGGAACTCGGCAAGCTCGGCGTGACCTGGTCGTGCAACGCCAAGGCCAACGTGCCCCGTGAGACCTTGAAGGTTCTCAAGGAGAACGGCCTGCGCCTGCTGCTGGTCGGCTACGAGTCCGGCAACCAGAAGATCCTGAACAACATCAAGAAGGGCATGCGCGTCGAAGTCGCCGAGAAGTTCACCCAGGACTGCCACGAGCTCGGCATCGCCATCCACGGCACCTTCATCGTCGGCCTGCCCGGCGAGACCAAGGAGACGATCCAGGAGACGATCGCCTTCGCCAAGCGCATCAACCCGCACACGATCCAGGTCTCGCTGGCCGCGCCCTATCCGGGCACCTTCCTCTACAAGCAGGCGGTGGAGAACGGCTGGCTCGACGTCGAGAACGCCGAACTGGTCGACGAGAACGGCGTGCAGATCGCCCCGCTCCACTATCCGCACCTGTCGCACGGTGAGATCTTCGCTGCGGTCGAGGAATTCTACCGGAAGTTCTACTTCCGCGCCCCGAAGATCGCCTCGATCGTCAACGAGATGGTCCGCTCGCCCGACATGATGAAGCGCCGTCTGCGCGAGGGCGTCGAGTTCTGGCACTTCCTGCGGGACCGCAAGGCCGCCGCGTAACGCGACGCGACGGCATCACCGAAACGAGAGGCCGGGCCGGACGCCCGGCCTTTCGCGTTTCCGGGGCGCGGCCCTGGACCCGCGCGGGCTCGCCCTCGCGACACCCGAGACAGGGGACATTGCTTGAAGCGCTTGGTCGTCACCGCCGACGATTTCGGCCTGAGCCGCGCGGTCAACGAGGCCGTCGAGCAGGCGCATCGCGACGGCATCCTGACCGCCGCCAGCCTCATGGTCTCGGCCCCCGCCGCCGCCGACGCCGTCGAGCGGGCCAAGGCCATGCCCTCCCTGCGGGTCGGGCTCCATCTCGTTCTGGTCGAGGCGTGGCCGACCCTTCCGGCGGCCCAGCTGCCCGACCTCACCGATGCCCGCGGGCTGTTGCGGGCCGATATGGGCCGCCTCGGCTTCGATCTCGCCGCCCGGTCGGCCGCGCGGCGGCAGCTCGCCGCCGAGATCACGGCGCAGTTCGAGGCCTATCGGGCCACCGGCCTGCCGCTGGACCACGTCAACGCCCACAAGCATTTCCACGTCCACCCGCTGATCGCGGGCGCGGTTCTCACCCTGGGCGCCCGCTACGGCATGCGGGCCCTGCGCGTGCCCCGCGAGCCGCGCGACCTCCTGCGCCGGGCCGAGGCGGGCGCGCGGCCCCGCCCCGCCCTCGACATCGCCCCCTGGGCGGGCCTCCTCGCGGTGCGGGCCCGGCAGGCGGGGCTGCTGATTCCCGACCGGACCCTGGGCCTCGCCTGGTCCGGCGCGATGACGCCCGAGCGGGTGACGAGCCTTCTGCGCCAGCTGCCGGACGGTCTGACCGAACTCTACACCCATCCGGCCACCGCGGGCGGCTTCCCGGGCGAGGCGCCGGGCTACCGATACGCCGCCGAGCGCGACGCGCTCGTGGCGCCGGACGCTCGGGAGGCGGTCGCGCGGAGCGGGGCGGCGACCGGCGGCTTTTCGGATTTCCTGATCTGATCTCAAGACAGCAATGCGGCCCAGAGGACCGGCCGAAGACCGACGCTCCGGCGCCGCGTCGAGGCTATCCTTGTCATGGCCAACACATGACTGAAATGTAACGCAACATCGCCGATGGCCGGTCGTTTTTCCCGCAGAGCCAAGGCCGACGATCACATCCTTCGACCGCCGAAGCCGGATGGGCTCTCATCAGGAGATCCGGTCATGAAACGTCATTCCCTCCTCGTCAGCATCCTCGTCGCCACCACCGCCCTCGGCGGCGCGGCCTATGCCGCGGAGCAGGTCGCGACACCGTCGGCCATGGTCGGGAGCCTCACCGACAGTCCGGCGCAGAAGGCGGTGGACCGGGATGTGCTCACGCTCTCCGCCGACGGCGCCGCGGCCTTCCGCGACATGAGCGGCGCCCGGTTCGCCCTGTTCGAGGGGGACCCGGCCCGGGCGAAAGCGCTGATCGAGCGCGCCCGGACCGCCCTGGCCCGGGCGTCAGGCGACCACAGCGTCTACATGAAGGACGAGGCCGCCTTGACGCCTCTGACGGGCGCCCGCACCGCGCACAGGGCGGAGCCCGCGAAGGCGGTGGCATGGCTTCCCGTCGACGGCCAGCTGACCCTGGGCGAGGATTTCGTGCCGACGCCGAAGACGAACGCGGCCCTCGCCGAGGCGAACCACAGCCTGCAATCCGGCGACCGGAAGGGCGCCGCCGAAACGCTGCGGCTCGCCGGTCTCGACGTGAACGCGACCGTCGCGGTCCTACCCCTGGCGCAGACGAGCACGGACGTCCAGCGCGCGGCCGGCCTGATCGAACAGGGCCGATATTACGAGGCCAACCTCGCCCTGAAACAGGCTGAGGATCGGATGCGCTTCGACGTCTCCGACATTGCCCTGGTGCCCGAGATGGGTGCAGCGACGGCGCAGCGGGCCATCCCGCCGAAGTCGGCGCCTGAGCGACAGGATCAGGCCAGGACCGGCGCGCCGGGGCAAACGGGCCAAGCTCCCACGGGCAGCGCGCCCTCGGGTGCCGAGGGGAGGGCGGCGAACGCGCCGCTTCCGGACGCGGGCCCGGCCAAGACCGCCTCGTAACGAAGCGTCCGGGATGCCGGATCCGGGCCGCTGCCCCTGACCGACCGGGACGGTGGGCGATGTCCCGAAGGCCGAACGGGCCCTCGGGACATCGTGCCGTGTGGGCCTACTTCACCGCCGCCGTTTCGCGGGTGACGGTGCCCGGGGGCCGGGCCGTCGGCTCGCCGTCCGGGCGGTCCTTGCCGGGCTGAACCGGGGGCGGGCCCAGGAAGGCCGGCACCACGAAGAAGGCGGCGATCAGCGTGAAGAACAGCGACAGGGCGAGCAACTCGCCCATGCTCGCCGTGCCCGGATGGCTCGAGAGCATCAGCGACCCGAAGGCCGTGCCGGTCGTCAGCGCCGAGAAGAAGATCGCCCGGGTCAGGCTCGAGGCCAGCATGTCGACGACGCCGGCCCGCCACGCGATCACGTAGTAGATGTGGAAGGCCACGCCCACCGCGAGCATCAGCGGCAGGGCGATGATGTTGGCGAAGTTCAGCGGCATGCCGATGATCCGGAGCGTCATCAGTGTCCACAGGGTCGCGATCACCAGCGGTCCGAGGGTCATCGCCACGTCCCAGGGTTTGCGCAGGGCCACCGAGAGGATGATGAAGATCAGGACGAGGGCGGTGATGCCCGCCTGCACGAAGGCCCCGAGGATCGTGTAGCTCGACTCCGTCGTGGCCACCGGCGCGCCGGTGGCGTGAGGCGCCACCGTCTGCACCTCCTTGGCGAAGCGGCGCAGGACCTCGTCGTTGTTCGAATCGCCCTTGGGATGCACCTCGATGCGGGCGCGTCCGTCGGCGGTCACCCACTCGGCCTTGAGGGGCTTGGGCAGGTTGTCGAGGGTGATGGGCTTCGGGTCGAGCAGGCCGGCGAGGCGGCTCAGCAGGGTCTTGAGGTCGGTGGTGAGCGCCACGCTCGCCGCCTCGCGCTTCTCGGCCGGAGCCGAGGCGAGCGTCTCCAGGGTCTCGGAGAGGCGGCCGGCGGACTGGGCGCCCGCCTCGGTGCCCCCCGCCACCGTCTTGAGGGCGGCGGAGGCCTCCCGGAGCGCCTTCACGTTGTCGGCATCGGTCGGCGGGGGCGGCTTGCGGCCCGGGTTGAGCGCCGGCCCGAGCAGCTGGGCCGTCTCCTGGATGGTGGCGAGCTTCGCGTCCTGATCCCGGGGCACGAAGGTGTCGATGGAATGGACGCGCGCCACGGCCTCGAGCGCCAGCAGTCGCTTGGACAACTCCGGCACGCCGTCGACATCGGCGGCCAGGACGTCGATGGTGTTGGGGCTCGTCGCCGGGTCCTTGATGAGGTCGAGATAGGTCGCGATCGACTCCACCTTCGGGCTGCGCAGGTGCATCGGGTTGGAATCGAAGGGCAGGTGCACCAGGAGCGGAATGCCCGCCGCGGTGATCGCCCCGACGCCGATCAGCACCCATTTGCGGTGCTCGATGATCCAATGGTCGACGCCGGCCATCCAGGTCGTCTCGACCGCCTGCTTCTCGCCGCGCGGGTTGAACACCGCGATGAGGGCCGGCAGCAGGGTGAGCGAGAACAGGTAGGCGACGATCATGCCGACGCCCGCGATCAGGCCGAGCTCGGACACGCCGCGGAACTGGGTGGGCAGGAAGGCGAAGAAGCCAGCGAGCAGCGACACCGCCGCCAGCGTCAAGGACCAGCCGACCCCCCGGGCGGCGGCGCTCAGGGCCGGGGCGACGGCACCGGTCTCGTAGCGGTCGGCCCGGTAGCGCACGGCGAACTGGATGCCGAAATCGATGCCGAGGCCGACGAACAGCGCGGCGAAGGCCACCGAGATCGGGTTCAGCTCGCCGACCATGGCGAGGCCGAGGGCCGCCGTGACGACGAGTCCCGAAAAGGTCGTGATCAGAACCGCGATCACCAGCGGGCCGGAGCGCAGCGCCAGCCACAGGAACAGGATGATGGCGCCGGTGGTCAGCGAGTAATTGAGGAAGGCGTCGTCGGCGAGCGTCGCGAACTCGTCGTCGGCGACCGCCACCGGGCCGGTCAGGCGCATGCGCAGGCCGTGCTCGGCGTCGATGTTCTGCTCGGCGGCGACCTTCCGGATCAGCCGCGTCGCCTCGCGGCCCGGCTCCAGGGCGTTGTAGTCGAGCACCGGCTGGATCATCACGAACTTGCGCGTGTCCGTGACCTCGGTCTTGCCGCCGGCGAGGAGCGTCTGCCACGACATCCGCGCCCGCTGTCCGTCGAGGACCTTGCGCAGGGTGCCGTCGATCTGCGTCATCGGCTCGGCCAGTTCCTCGAGCTTGGCATCGCCGCTCTTCACGCCCTTCACGCCGAGGGTCAGCACCCGCATGACGCCGCGCAGCGACGGGTCCGCGGCGAGCGGCCCGAGCAGGCCCTGCTGCTGGACGAGGCGCTCGGTCGTCTTCTCCAGCTCCTCCTGCGACATCAGCAGGAGGCCGTTCCTGTCGAAGAAGGGGCCACCGTCGGGACGATAGACGGTCTCGATCTCGGAACGGTGGGACTTGAGGGTGTCGGCGAAACGGGCGGCCGCCTCCTCGGCGATCTCGGGCGTCTGCCCGTCGATCACCGCGACCACGAGATTCGTGCGCTGCGGGAACGCCTTCTCGAAGGCGATCTCATCCTGCCGCCAGGAGACGCTCGGATCGATCAGCCGCTCGACATCGGTGTTGATGCGGAACAGATGCGCGGCGGCGGCGACCCCGGCGACCGTGAGAACCGCCGCGGCCACCAGTACCAGCCAGCGGCGCCTGACGGAAAACGCGACGAGACGTTCGATCACGTAAAGCCCTGCCTCGCTCTTGATCCGGTTCGTCCCCGCCGCCGGAACGGTCGCGAGGGACGAGACCCGTCTCCTCCCGCACGGCGTGAGCCGCAGCGTCCTCGGCAGGCGGCGCTCGGCACCGGTCCCCATGGACCCCGGGGCGACCCCGGGGTGACGGCCCGGGCGAGCCCGGGCGGCGCAGATCGGACCGTCGGCAGCGTGCCGCCGGACTCCCGCACCATCGCGGCGCTACCTACTGGTCCGGCGTCCGGAATGCAACGCGTCGACAGATTCATCCCGTCCGACACCCGGTCCCGAGCGGGCGGTGCGGTATCGCACCGCAATCGAGCGGCGGGATGACGGAGACCTCTGCTACGGCCAAGCAGTCAAACATCCGCCGCAGAAGCGGGAAAACAGCAGCCCCTCCTTCTCCGGCGTCGGCGCGCATCGGCATCGTTCTCGCATCCGCGGGATCCCGGGGGAAACCGGCGGGCCACACTCCGGTTTTTTGCGCAGCCAGCGGCTTCGAATCAGAACGGTTCCGGCCTAGCTCGCTGGAATTCCTGTCCTTCTTTCGCTAAGCAACCCGACGAAGTCTGGGGCTAGAACACAAGGAGCCATCTCTTGGGAATCCCCATACGGTATGTCGCGAAGATCGGCGGCTACATCCTCAAGCAGCACCTCACGGGGCGGAAGCGCTACCCGCTCGTCATGATGATGGAGCCGCTGTTCCGCTGCAATCTCGCTTGCGCCGGCTGCGGAAAGATCGACTACCCCGACGAGATCCTGAACAAGCGCCTGCCCGTGGACGAGGCGCTCGAATCCGTGCGCGAGTGCGGCGCTCCCGTGGTGGTGATCGCGGGTGGCGAGCCGCTTCTCCACAAGGATCTGCCGCAGATCGTCCAGGGGATCATCGCGCAGAAGAAGTTCGCGATCGTCTGCACGAACGCGTTGCTTCTTGAGAAAAAGATCAAGGATTATAAGCCTTCGCCGTATTTCACGTGGTCGATCCACCTGGACGGCGACAAGGAGATGCACGACCAGTCGGTCTGCCAGCGCGGCGTCTACGACAAGGCCGTGGCGGCGATCGCGAAGGCCAAGGAGATGGGCTTCCGGGTCACCATCAACTGCACCTTCTTCAACAACTCGTCCTCCGACAAGATCGCCGACTTCTTCGATTCGGTGACCCGCATGGGCATCGACGGCATCACCGTCTCGCCCGGATACGCCTACGAGCGGGCGCCGGACCAGCAGCACTTCCTGAACCGCAAGGCGACCAAGGATCTGTTCCGCGGTGTGTTCCGCCACGGCAAGGAGAAGGGCCGCGAGAAGTGGACCTTCCAGCAATCGGGCCTGTTCCTCGACTTCCTGGCCGGCAACCAGACCTACCACTGCACGCCCTGGGGCAACCCGACGCGCACGGTGTTCGGCTGGCAGAAGCCCTGCTACCTCCTCGGCGAGGGCTACGCGGCGACCTTCAAGGAACTCATGGAAGAGACCGACTGGGACGCCTACGGCACCGGCAATTACGAGAAGTGCGCCGACTGCATGGTCCATTCGGGCTACGAGGCGTCCTCGGTGGTCGATTCCGTCCGCAAGCCCTGGAAGCCGCTGGTGCACGCGATCCGCGGCATCCGGACCGAGGGCGACATGGCGCCGGAGATCAGCCTCGAGGGTCAGCGCCCGGCCGAGTTCGTGTTCTCCCGCAACGTCGCCCAGAAGCTGTCCGAGATCAAAGCCTCAGGCGTCGACACCAAGCGCGAGACCCAGAAGCGCGCGAGCGCGGCCTAAACTCCGGAACGCCTCGCCCGAATCGCGGGCGAGGCGGATCAGCGCGCCGATCCCGGCCTCGCGCCGCAGGAGTGCGGCGAGCACCGCGGGCACGTCGGGATCGCCGTTGGGTTTGAGGGCGTTGGCCGCAAAGGCCGGCAGGGCCCGATCCGCGGGATCGCACACGACCCGCAGGGCCGCGAAGGGCAAACCGTGATCCGCCGCGTAAGCCGCGGCGACCTGCGATTCCATATCGACCGCCACGGCCCCGGTCCGCGCCCGCAGGGTCGCCTTGTCGCCGGGCGTCATCACCGCGGATTCGACGCCGGCGAGATCGCCGGACACCACCCGCGCCCCGAGCGGCGCGAGACGCGCGCACAAGCCCGCCGCGATGCGGTCGCAGGCCGCGAACCGGACCGGTCCGGCCTCACCCTCCGCGAGAACGGCCCGGGCCACGACGAGGTCGCCCGGACGCAGGGCCGGATCGAGCCCGCCCGCGATGCCGAAGCTCACCACCGCCCGCAGCCCACCCAAGGGCCGTGCCGCGAGCAGCGCCCGCAGCCGGTCCGGATTACCGCCGGACAGGATCACCTCGACCGCCGGGTCGGCGGCGATGCGGGCCTCGCGGGCAAGCCCGAGGACCGCGAGAACGGTGCCCTCGGCGGGGAGGGGCGGCATGGCGGGCGCCCGCGCTACTGGGAGATGCGGTAGATGGAGGCGGCGGATCCCACGGGGGCCGCGATGGTCGAGACGACGCTGAGCACCTTGGCCACCTCGG
>NZ_CAKLBV010000063.1 GCF_920984675.1 Methylobacterium sp. Leaf118 | reverse complement strand
CACCGGCCGCGGCCGCGACCGTCGCCGCCCTGATCGACGCCGTCGAGGTGCCGCTGCCCCCGCGCCGTCCCTCCGAGACCGTGCTCGCGGCGGTCGCCCGCCCGGTCGCCGTCGCCCGCAAGCCCGTCGAGGCCGCCCCGATCCTGGAGGCCTCGGCCGCTCACACGACGCCGTGAGCCCGGCATCACGCCGGTTGTCGATGCCGTGCGAGGGTGACTAGCCAGTCGCTTTCGGCGCGGTTATACAGCCGGCCTCGAATCTCCATCATTCACATGGTGCCGTCGGTGGTCCTCAAGCCAGAGGATCCCTCGGGCGCCCTCTTTGCCTGAGGCAGACCCCATGGCCGTTCCGAAGCGAAAGACCTCCCCCTCCCGCCGCGGCATGCGCCGCTCCGCCGACGCCCTCAAGGCCCCGACCTATGTCGAGGACAAGGACTCGGGCGAACTGCGCCGCCCGCACCACATCGACCTGAAGACCGGCATGTATCGCGGCCGTCAGGTGCTCAAGGTGAAGTCCGCCGAGGCGTAAGCCAACAAAGACCTCGCCCGAGCCGCCGGCCTGTCCGGCGCTCAGGCCCGTTCGGCGAAGGCCGCGGCCCGTGCGTAGAGCGCGGCCGCGGCCTTCGTGCGTTCGGTACGCGCGGGCCGCAGGGCCGGATCGGCGCTGACGATGAGCTGGGTCAGGAATCCTACCAGGGGACGACCGCCCCGGATCCGCGGCATCGACGGGGAGGGCGTTCCCGCCACGAGGGCACGGGCCGTGTCGGCACGGTCCTGTCCCTCCTCGGCACGGTCTCGCGTTTCGGAACGATCCATCGCCACGCCCTTCGGTCCCCCGCACGAATCGCCGTGCAAGGCCGGGGCCGATGTTAACCGGATCTTAACCCTTCGTCGCGGGGCGCGACCGCGCAGGGCGCATCGCCGCCGACGCCACGCGCCCTCCGCTCCCGGGAGAGGGGCAAGCCGATCGCGTCGTGGATGGAGGAGGGGAAAGCATCGCAGGCGCCCGCGGATCCCGCGGATCCCGCGCGACGCGTCCCCGCAATGGCCTCCGGGACGATGGGCTCGCGCCTCGTGCCGCATCGGCCCTTTTCCGGAGAGGCGGCATCCACCTCTCGGGCCGATGCTCTCAGCCGCCGCGCCGCATCGGCCTCTTGCGAAAGGCGGCCCGCACCTCTCGGGCCGATGCTCTGGCGCGGGACGCCCTACTTGCGGGCCAGCAACTCGAGGCGGGCCTGCATCTCGGCCATCTGCTTCTTCAGATCGTCGAGGTCGTTGGCGCCGCCCGTGGTTGGGAGGGCGGTCGGATTCGGGGTCTGGGTGGTAGCGCCGGCCGTCGGGGCATGAGGACCGAAGCCGCCGGTGAACATCTTCATGGCGTCGCCGAAGAACGCCATGTTGGCCCGCACCTGCTCCTGCACCGCCTGCTGGAAGGCGGAGGGCGCGAAACTCTGGGCGAGCTTCTCGCGCAGGCCGTCTTGGTCCTTGGCGAAGTTCGCCATCGAGAATTCGAGGAAGCTCGGCACCATGGTGCGCATGCTGTCGCCGTAGAAGCGGATCAGCTGGCGCAGGAAGGCCACCGGCAGCAGGTTGTCCTCGCCGGCCTTGTTCTCCTGCTCGAAGATGATCTGCGTCAGGACGGAGCGGGTGATGTCGTCGCCCGATCGCGCGTCGTAGACGATGAAGTCCTCGCCGTTCTGCACCATCGTGGCAAGATCTTCGAGGGTGACGTAGGTCGAGGTGCCGGTGTGATAGAGCCGCCGGTTCGCGTATTTCTTGATAACGGTCTGGTGCGTCCTGCCGTTCTCGGCCATCGCTCAGACGCCTCCCGCGTCGGTCATGAGCCCGCGCAAAGCTCAACGCTCCGCTTCGTTACGACGGCCCGCCGGTGCGGGCGGATTCTTGCCCTGTCGTCCACGGCCGACCTTAAGGCACTCGGTTGGCGACGAAAACAGCAATTTGTCGCCTGTCCCGCGGATTCCGGCCGGTGCGGCGAGACGATCGCGCCGGGTTGTCCGCCCGTCGGCTTGACTTCGCCCGGCCTGCGCTCTTCATCCCGTGAACGGCAGGCTGCGCGTCGGGCAACCCGGTTTTCAAAGTCGCGCCGCCGGAACGAGGAGAAGGACACGATGGCTGCCAGCGAGGATATCGTCATTGTCGGAGCGGCGCGCACGCCCGTCGGCTCGTTCGCCGGCGCCTTCGGCAGCATCCCGGCCCACGAGCTCGGCGCCGTGGCGATCAAGGCGGCGCTGGAGCGCGCCGGCGTCTCGCCCGACGACGTCGACGAGGTGATCTTCGGCCAGGTTCTCACCGCCGCCGCCGGCCAGAACCCGGCCCGCCAGGCCGCCATCGCCGCCGGCATCCCGGAGAAGGCGACCGCCTGGGGCCTCAACCAGGTCTGCGGCTCGGGGCTTCGCACCGTCGCCGTCGGCATGCAGCAGATCGCCAACGGCGACGCCACCGTCATCGTGGCCGGCGGCCAGGAATCGATGTCGCTCAGCCCCCACGCGCAATACCTGCGCGGCGGCCAGAAGATGGGCGACCTCAAGCTCGTCGACACCATGATCAAGGACGGCCTGTGGGATGCCTTCAACGGCTACCACATGGGCCAGACCGCCGAGAACGTCGCCCAGGCCTTCCAGCTCACCCGCGAGCAGCAGGATCACTTCGCGGTCCGCTCGCAGAACAAGGCCGAGGCCGCCCGCAAGGAGGGCCGCTTCAAGGAGGAGATCGTCCCCGTCACCGTGAAGGGCAGGAAGGGCGACACCATCGTCGACACCGACGAGTACATCCGCGACGGCGCCACCGTGGAAGCGATGGCCAAGCTCAAGCCGGCCTTCGCCAAGGACGGCACGGTGACCGCCGCCAACGCCTCGGGCCTCAACGACGGCGCGGCCGCGATCGTCCTGATGTCCGCCTCCGAGGCCGAGCGCCGGGGCATCAAGCCGCTCGCTCGGATCGTCTCCTGGGCGACCGCGGGCGTCGATCCGAAGGTGATGGGCACCGGCCCGATCCCGGCCTCGCGCAAGGCGCTCGAGAAGGCCGGCTGGAAGCCGTCCGACCTCGACCTGATCGAGGCCAACGAGGCCTTCGCCGCCCAGGCGCTGGCCGTGAACAAGGACATGGGCTGGGATGACGCGAAAGTGAACGTCAACGGTGGCGCCATCGCCATCGGCCACCCGATCGGGGCCTCCGGCGCCCGCGTCCTCATCACCCTGCTGCACGAGCTGAAGCGCCGCGACGGCAAGAAGGGCCTCGCCACGCTCTGCATCGGCGGCGGCATGGGCGTCGCCATGTGCGTCGAGCGCGACTGAGCGCGCGCCGGGAGCGCTTCGGCGCTCCCGGCAGGGGCCGGACGTTTCGACGACGCCGGCTTTGACCGCCGCCTTACCATGAATGCCGTGCCGGCCCGGCCAAAGGCCGGCAAGAAGGGGGCGCGCTCATCAGCGCTCGTCGTCCCCCCGGACCGATCAGAGAAGACTTTCCAACAAAGCGGAGGAAACCATGGCTCAAGAACGCGTCGCCCTCGTCACGGGCGGAACGCGCGGCATCGGCGCCGCGATCTCAAAGCGCCTGAAGGAAAAGGGCTACAAGGTCGCGGCCAATTACGGCGGCAATGACGAGGCAGCGAACGCCTTCAAGGCCGAGACCGGCATTCCGGTGTTCAAGTTCGACGTGGGCGATCTGGCCAGCTGCGAGGCCGGCATCAAGGCGATCGAGGCCGAGGTCGGTCCGATCGACGTCCTGGTCAACAATGCCGGCATCACCCGCGACGGCGCCTTCCATAAGATGAGCTTCGAGAAGTGGCAGGCGGTGATCCGCACCAACCTCGACTCGATGTTCACCGTGACCCGGCCGCTGATCGAGGGCATGCGCTCGCGCAGCTTCGGCCGCATCATCATCATCTCGTCGATCAACGGCCAGAAGGGCCAGGCCGGCCAGACCAACTACTCGGCCGCCAAGGCCGGCGTGATCGGCTTCGCCAAGGCGCTCGCCCAGGAGAGCGCGTCGAAGGGCATCACGGTCAACGTGATCGCGCCGGGCTACATCGCCACCGACATGGTGATGGCCGTCGCCGAGGACATCCGCAACAAGATCATCGCGACGATCCCGACGGGTCGCCTCGGCGAGGCCAACGAGATCGCCCAGGCGGTCGAGTATCTCGCCAGCGACGAGGCCGGCTTCATCACCGGCTCGACCCTGACCGTCAACGGCGGCCAGCACTTCGTCTGATCGGGCTCCGCCCGGCCCCGCCGGGGCGGACGCCATCGAACGAGAGCCGCCGGCCTGGCGACGGGCCGGCGGCTCTCGCGCTTTCACGGACAGGGCGCGGCGGCCTTGAGGGGCCGGACGGCCACGACGGGACCTTCACCTGAATGCAAGATGGAAAATGCCGCGTGCGCGCGCGCCCACCCCGTGTGCTACTGGTGCCGATGAACCATCGCCTCTGGTATCCGATCCTTGACGTTTCAACCACGATGACCCGGCTGTGCTGCGCCTCGCGTTGATCCTGCGGCGCAACCTGCCACGGCTGGCAGGCCTCGCGACCATCCCGCTGATCCGGGCCCTGTTCCTGCTCGCCCGCGCGCTCGGCACGGACCGGGCGAGCGCGCTCGGCGGATGGCTGGTGCGCCGCGTCGGCCCGTTCCTGCCCTCGCATCGCACCGCCATGGCCAACCTGCGCGCGGCCTATCCGGACGAGACGGAGGCGCGGTTGCGGGTGATCGCCCTGGAGGCCTGGGACAATCTCGGCCGCACGGGCGCGGAATACGCCCATCTCGACACGATCCTCGACCACGACCCCGCGGTCGAGGCGACCCAGCGCATGGCGGTGAACGGGCTGGAGCATTTCGACGCCATCCGCGACGACGGGCGGCCGGGGCTGATCTTCTCCGCCCATCTGGCGAACTGGGAACTCCCGGCGATCTGCGCCCACAAGTTCGGGCTGGACGCGACCGCCGTGTTCCGTCCGCCCAACAACCCGGCGGCGGCCCAGCTGGTGCAGGAGGTGCGGCGGCGGACCATGGGCGGGCTCGCGGCCTCGGGATCGGGCGCGGTCTTCGCGATGCAGGGCGTGGTCGAGCGGGGCGGACATCTCGGCCAGCTCATCGACCAGCACTTCACCCGGGGCGTCGTGGTGGATTTCTTCGGCCAGCCCGTTCTGGTCAATCCGCTGCTCGGCAAGCTCGTCCGGCACTACGACTGCCCGGTTCATGGCGTCCGCGTGGTGCGCAAGCCCGGTGGGCGCTTCCTGCTCGAACTGACGCCCGCCCTGGACCTGCCCCGCGGCCCGGACGGGCTGATCGACGTCACCGGCGCCATGCAGGCGATGACCGCGGTCATCGAGGGATGGGTGCGCGAGCATCCCGGCCAGTGGCTGTGGATGCACCGGCGCTGGCGGCCCGCGATGCTGCCGAAATCCTATCAGGCCAAGGTGCAGGTGGCCGAGGTTCAGGCGGCCGCGCCGGCCGCCCGGGCCGAGGCGCGGAGCGCCTGATGCGGCGTGCCTGGGCGGTGGTCACCGCGGTTCCGATCGCCCTCGCGCTGCCCCACGCGCCGGCCTGCGGGGCCGACCCCGAATCGGCGCCGGTGCGCACCGTGGTCGAGATGTTCACGAGCCAGGGCTGCTCCGCCTGCCTCACCGCCGACCGTCTGACCGGGGAATTCAGCCGCGATCCCGGCGTGCTGGCCCTCACCCTGCCGGTGACGCATTGGGACTATCTCGGCTGGAAGGACACCCTGGCCGAGCGCGCCTTCGACGAGCGCCAGCGTGGCTATGCCGGGCAGCATCGGCTCCGGCAGGTCGCCACGCCGCAGGCGGTGGTGGGGGGCCAGGAGACGGTCGGCGGCTCGGACGGGACCGCCCTCTCGCGTCTCCTGCAGGGCGCCGGGCCGCTGCCGGCGCAGGTCCACGTCACGGAGCGGAATGAGCGCATCGTCATCGACATCGAGGCCGACCCGCAGAACCGCCCGGGCGAGATCTGGCTCCTCCCGATCGTCCGCTCCCGCCCGGTGGTGATTGGGCGCGGCGAGAATCGCGGGCGGGTGGCGATCTACGCCAATGTCGTGCGCGGCTTCGTCCGGGTCGGAACCTGGTCCGGGGCGGCGGTCCATGTCGAGGTCCCCCGCGCCGCCGCCCGGGTCGGCGGCGCCGACAGCTACGCCGTGCTCGTCCAGGCGGGGGGGCCGGGCCGGCCGGGGCGGATCCTGGGGGCCGCCAAGGGTCCCGGCCTTTGAGGAATTGAGGTCTCTGAGGAGTCCGGGGTCCTGAAGGGTCGTCGAGGCCGCGGGTCCGGGCCGGGCCGCAGAGGCCCCGGCCCGATTCCTGTCACACCCACTCGCCCTTGCGCATCACCGGCACGGACGCGCCGTCCGCCGCGAGGCCGTCGACGTCGATCTCGGCCGAGCCGATCATCCAGTCGATGTGGATCAGGCTGCGATTGGCGCCGCGCTCGGTCAGGTCCGCCTCGCTGAGGCCGTCGCCGCCGTCGCGGAAGCATTTCGAGTAGGCCTGTCCGAGGGCGATGTGGCTCGCGGCGTTCTCGTCGTAGAGCGTGTTGTAGAACAGCAGGCCCGAGGCCGCGATCGCCGAGGAGGCGGGCACCAGGGCCACCTCGCCGAGGCGGGCGGCGCCCTCGTCGGTCTCGAGCACCTTGGCGAGCACGTCGCTTCCCGTACGCGCGCTCGCTTCGACGATGCGCCCCTCGGCGAACCGCACCCGGATGCCGTCGATCAGCGTGCCCTGGTAGGAGAGGGGCTTGGTGCTGGTGACGTGGCCCTCGACCCGGGCCCGGTGAGGCGTGGTGAAGACCTCCTCGGTCGGGATGTTGGCGTTGCAGACGATGCCGTTCTTGGCGGTCGTCGCGCCGCCGCACCATTCGTGGTCGTCGGCCAGTCCCACGGTCAGGTCGGTGCCGGGACCGGTGAAGCGCAGGGCCGAGAAGCGGGCGGCGTTGAGCCGCTCGGTGCGCGCCCGCAGGTCGCGGTTATGCGCCTCCCAGGCGGCCACCGGATCGGCGCCGTCGATGCGGGAGGCGGCGAAGACGGCGTCCCAGAGGCGGGCGAGGGCCTCGTCCTCGGGCAGGTCGGGGAAGACGGTGCGGGCCCAGGGCCGCGTCGCGGCCGAGACGATGGTCCAGTTGGTGGAGAACCCCGCGATCAATTCGAGGGCCGGCACATAGGCCTGCGACCGGGCCCGGTTGGCGCGGGCGACCTTCTGCGGGTCCTGGCCGGCGAGGAGGGAGGGGTCGTCTCCCGAGATGGCGAGGCGGGCCGCACCGTTGCGGAAGGCTTCGGCCATGCCGGCGAAGAGCCAGCCCGCGGCTTTGTCGAAAGCCGCGTCGGGGGCGTGGGCGAAGCGGGCCAGCGTCGCCGCGTCGTCCCCGTAGAAGGTGGTGACCAGCGAGGCGCCGGCGCGGTAGGCCTGCTCGGTGATGGCGCGCGCCAGCGGCACCGCCTCCAGCGGGGCCGTCATCACTAGTTCCTGGCCGGGCTTCAGCCCGAGGCCGACCCGCACCGCAACCTCGGCGAGCCGGTCGAGACGGTCGGCGAAGGGAAGGGCGTCCGTTGCGGCCGTGGCGCTCATCGTGTCGAAGTCTCCGGCATGGGCCGCCATGCGTCCGCGGGCGGCGGACGCGATCAGGGATGCGGCCGGATCAGGCCGCGCGCGACCACGTGATCTCGCCCAGATTCTCCCGGAAGGCAAAGCGCAGGAGGTGGTCGGACACCACGTTCTCCAACCGGGTCAGATAGGCCGGATCGGAGGTCGCGACCTTCATCAGCAGGGCCTCGGGGCTCGCCTCGAAGATGCAGATCCGGTCCTCGCCGAACGGCACGCGCCCCCGATCGCCGGTCTCCTCGACGGGGAACTTGTGGCTCCAGTGGCGGCAGAGCTGCTTGAGGTAACGGCTGGCTTCCGCCGTGGGGACACGGGCCTGTGAGGTGGGCATGCAGGTCTCCTTCAGGGTCTGGTCCAGCGCGGCGCCGGGGCGCGCGAACCTACGATGTCGGTCGCCCGATCCGGCCGGTGCGCGGAGCGGAACCGCGGGCACCGCAACGCAGCATCGGAGGGGAGGGTTAAGAGCGTCATGCGACGAAACCGAGGCGGGCGGTCTCGCCCTGCTTCGCCGCCCGGGACGATTGTCGCGACGCAAAGCTTAACGATTCCATCATCGGCCGAACGATTCAGGTTGTGCGCAAGGCTCATTCCCCACGCGAAGGCGGATCATGCCGCTTTCTTGTGCGCTGCACAATAACGGAGTGACCCGGCGACGCGTTCCCAAGTGCGCAGGCTCACGCCCGAATGCGTCGGCTCACGCGAACGTGCGCAGGCTCACGCGGCGCTCGCCCCGTGCCCAAGCCGGTTGGCCGAACCCGGCCGCTCACCGTGGCACGGCAGGCGGGGGCAAGGCAGGCGGGGGCAAGGCAGGCGGTGGCAGGGCAGGCGGCGGATCGTCGGAGAGGGCGACGACCTTGCCCGGATTAAGAAGGTCGTGCGGGTCGAGGGCCGCCTTCAGGCGGCGCATCAGGTCGAAGCCGACGGGATCCATGGTGCGGGCGAGTTCGTCGCGCTTGATCAGGCCGATGCCGTGCTCGGCGGCGATCGAGCCGCCCATCCGCTCGACGATGCCGTGGACGATGCCGTTGAAGCGGCCCCACTCGGCGAGGAAGGCCGCCTTGTCCATGCCGACGGGCTGGGTGAGGTTGAAGTGGATGTTGCCGTCGCCGAAATGCCCGAACGGGCAGGGCCGCAGACCCGGCATCGCGGCGCGACAGGCCGCGCTCGCCTCGTCCAGGAAGTCCGCCAGCCGCGAGAGCGGCAGCGACACGTCGTGCTTGATCGAGCCCCCTTCCGCCTTCTGCACCTCGGGCAACGCCTCGCGCAGGCGCCACAGGCCGGCCTCCTGGGCGTCGCTCGCGCCGAGGGTCGCGTCCTCGATCAGCCCATCCGCCATCGCCGCGGCGAGCAGGGCTTCCAGGTCGGCCCGCGCATCGGCTCCGGGCCGGGTCGCGGAGAGCTCGACCAGGGCGTAGGCCGGGTGGCGGCCGGCCAGCGGCGCGCGGACGCCCGCGGCGTGCCGCAGGACCATCTCCAGGCCGAAGCGGGGCATGTATTCGAAGGCGGTGAGGGCCCGGTCGGCCCCGGCGCGCAGCCGCTCGAACAGGGCGAGGGCGGCCTGCGCCGAGGCGAGGCCGACGAAGCCGACGCCCCGCGAGCGAACCCGCGGGAACAGCTTCAGGGTCGCGGCGGTGATGATCCCGAGAGTGCCCTCGGATCCGACGAAGAGGTGCTTGAGGTCGTAGCCGGCGTTGTTCTTGCGCAGGGCCTTGAGGCCGTTCCAGACCCGGCCGTCGGCCAGCACCACTTCGAGGCCGAGCACGAGATCGCGGGCGTTGCCGTAGGACAGGACCGCGAGACCGCCCGCGTTGGTGGCGAGCCCGCCGCCGATCCGGGCCGTGCCCTCCGCCGCCCAGGACAGGGGAAACAGCATCCCGGCCGCTTCCGCCGCCGCCTGGACCTCGGCCAGGATCATGCCGGCCTCCACCGTGATGGTGGCGCCGAGGGGATCGAGGGCGCGCAGCCGGGTCAGGCGGTTGAGGGAGAGCACGATCCCGCCATAGGGCACGCCGCCGCCGACGAGGCCGGTATTGCCCCCCTGCGCCACCACCGGCACCCGGGCCTCGGCGCAGGCGGCGACCGCGAAGGCGACCTCCTCGGTGTCGCCGGGCTCGACCAGGGCGAGGGCGTGGCCGCGATAGAGCCCGCGCGACTCGACGAGATGCGGGGCCAGGGCCTCCGGCGTGGTCCGCACCCCGCGCGCACCGAGGCGCCCGCGCAGGGCGGCGAGGAGGCGGGCCTGCGAATCGGCGTCGGGCATCGGAAGGGCAGGGGACAAGGGGGCGCTCCGGCCGCTAGATAGGCGCGGGGACCGGACTTTACACGGCGGGGGCACACCGGACGCCGGTCCCCGCTGTTCCCGAGCGGCGCGGGCCGCCGCGTTCCGATGAGCCGACGAGACTCGAGGCGCCATGCTCTCCGTGATCCAGAACCCGCCACGGCCCGCTCTGCCGATCTTCGGCAGCGAGGATTTCTTCCCCGTGCGGCGCGTCTACTGCGTCGGGCGCAACTACCGGGCCCATGCCCGGGAGATGGGCGCCGACGAGCGCGATCCGCCCTTCTTCTTCCTCAAGCCCGCCGACACGCTCCAGCTCGTGTCCGAGGGCGAGACTGCCGAACACCCTTACCCGCCGCGGACCGGGAACTACCATTTCGAGGTGGAGCTGGTGGCGGCTCTGGGCCGGGGCGGGCGCGACATCCCGGTCGAGACCGCGGGCACCCATGTCTACGGCTACGCGGTCGGCCTCGACATGACCCGCCGCGATCTCCAGGACGAGGCCAAGCGCCTCGCCCGTCCCTGGGAGATGGGCAAGGCGGCGGATTTCTCCGCCCCGGTCGGGGCGCTGCGGCCGGCCGGCACCATCGGGCATCCGGCCTCCGGCGCCATCACGCTGCAGGTCGACGGGACGGAGCGCCAGCGCGGCGATCTCTCGGAGATGATCTGGTCGGTGCCCGAGCAGGTGGCTCTGCTCTCGACCTATTTCGAGCTGCATCCCGGGGACCTGATCTTCACCGGCACGCCCTCGGGCGTCGGCCCGGTCGCCCGGGGCCAGACCATGACGGCGCGGGTCGAGGGCGTCGGGGCGATCACCCTCCGGGTCGCGTGAGGCGCCGCCCCGCGATGGCGCTCAATCTCGACCGGCCCTGGCTCTACCGCCTCGTCATGCAGGCGGGCCTGCTCACCCGCGGCATGACCCTCGGGGTGCGGGGCGTGGCGATCGATGCGCAGGACCGGGTGTGCCTCGTACGCCACACCTACCTCGCCGGCTGGCACCTTCCGGGCGGCGGGATCGATCCCGGCGAGAGCGCCCCGGAGGCCATGCGCCGGGAGTTCCGCGAGGAGGCGGAGATCGTCGTCGATCCGCACGCCCCCTTGCGCCTGCACGGCTTCTTCCTGAGCGCCCGGGCGCCCCGGCGGGACCACATCGCGGTCTATCACGCCCCCGCCTTCGCGCTCGCCGGCCCGAAACGACCCGACCGCGAGATCGCCGAGACCGGCTTCTTCCCCCTCGACGCCCTGCCCGAGGGAACCACCCGGGCGACCCGCGAACGGCTGGCCGAGATCCGCGAGGGCCGCCCCCCCGCCGAGATTTGGTGAGCCCGCGACAGGAAAAGCGCAGCCAGGCCTTGCAAGGCCCACCGGAATGGTGTTTAGACACGCCCACCGACGGGGCGCCCACGGCGCCGACCGGACGGACTAGAGAGCGGGTGTAGCTCAGGGGTAGAGCACAACCTTGCCAAGGTTGGGGTCGAGGGTTCGAATCCCTTCGCCCGCTCCAATTTTCCCAACCATTCGAACGACGTACAAGGCCGCTTCTCAGCGGCCTTTGTCGTTTTTGGCGCCCGCGGAAGCCGGGGCCCGATGGGGCCGTTGCGTTCGACGTGCCCCCCTGCCGCGGGCGGAGCCCTTCATCTCGCCGGCGACGGGCGATCGCGTCGCATCCCTGCGCCGGATCGGGCATCGGATTCGGACGGGCAGTCCTATACCCGTCGGGGTGGAAGCAGGCCCTGGCCGTGGGGGTCGCCGCGACCCCGGCACGGACCATCGCGGCAGCGAATACAGTTGCCACGTCACCGAGGCCCGTCGCGCCAATCGACAGGAGCTGCGCTCCCATGGCAACGTGCTGGCAAATCACGCATCATGATGGGAGGCATCACGATGGCCACGATCAGCTTTGCCAATCTCGATCAAGACTTCTGGTTGCTCGCACTGCAGACCACCGGCCCTTTTACAATCGACGGAAAATCCACAACGTCCTACAGCTACATCACCAACAGCAACACAGACATTGACCTTCTCGGTTCAGGCTTCACCTTCTCTGGTGACGTTCCGACTGGCGGAATTGTCTCGTCACTGAACTACGATCTCGGCGACGACAGTTCAGACGCGCCGGAGCTGACGATCACCGGCCTTTCCGTAAACCTCGCTGATTTTGCCCTCGTGCTCGACCCGAACTACAGCAGCGCCGGATCGAACAACCTGTTCTGGCGCTTGGTGCTCGGCGGTGATGACACGATCAATCTTGGCAATGCGGCCGGAGGAGGGGGCTTCTTCATCAGCTTCGCGGGGGATGGACGCAATCTGTTCGACGCAAAACAGTTCTATGGCGGCAACGATACGATCACCGGCAACGCGGGCCCCAGCAATCCCCTGGCCGCCATCTTCGGTGACTTTGTCGGCATTTCCGGTGGAGCCTCGGTCTATGGCGGCGACGACACCATCACGGTGACGGCCTTCGAGGTCAGTGGCGATGCGGAAACGGTGTCTGGAGGCTTCCTGAGCGGCGGCGATGACACGCTGGCGGCGCAAGGCGGCGGAACCGTCGCGATCTTTTATGGCGATGCCCGAGACATCACCACCAGCAACCCATCGACCGTCGTCGGCGGCGACGACACCATCACCCTGTCCGCGAGTTCCACCGCCTATGGTGATGTCCGCAGGAGCCCGGGCGTGGTCGTCGGCGGCGACGATCTCATCACGGGCGGCAGCGGCGACAACATGATCTTCGGCGACGTCGAGGAAATGACCGGAAGCGGATCGCTGGTCGGAGGTGACGACCGACTTTACGGAGGTGGGGGCAACGACACGATCTATGGGGACTGGAAAACGTTGTCCGACCAGGCCGGCGCCCGCGGCGGCAACGACTATCTCGACGGCGGACTCGGCTTCGACACCATGGCCGGTGGCTCCGGGAACGACACCTACGTCGTGGACAGTGCCGGCGACGTCGTGGACGAAAGCCTCGCTGGGTCGGGGGGCACGGACACCGTCACCTCCGCCACCCTCAGTGTCGATCTCACCAACATCACACTGTTCAAGGGGAGCATCGAGAACGTCACGCTTCTCGGCCAAGCCAACCTCACCCTCACCGGCAACGGCTTGGCCAATCTCCTCACCGGCAACGAGGGCGCCAACCGGATCGATGGCGGCGCGGGCGCCGACACGATGGTCGGTGGGGCAGGCAACGACACCTACCTCGTCGACAACGCGGGCGACCGGGTGACCGAGGCAACGGGCGGCGGCCGGGATGCGGTCGCTGTGGGCGTGAGCTATACCCTCGCGGCGGGCCAGGAGATCGAGGAGCTTCGGGTCCTTCAGTCGGCCGGCGACCGGGCGGTCAACCTGACCGGGAACAGCCTCGCTCAGACCCTGACCGGCAGCACCGGCACCAACATCCTCAACGGCGGCTGGGGCAATGACGTGCTGAGCGGCCAGGGCGGGGCCGACACCTTCGCGTTCAACAGCGCCATCGGCACCGGCAATGTCGACCGCATCACCGACTTCGCCTCCGACGACACGATCCGACTCTCGAAGAGCATCTTCACGACGCTCGCGACGGGCGCCCTCGACCCGGGCCGCTTCAAGAACATCACCACCGGCACGGCCGACGCGGATGACCGCCTTCTCTACAAGCAGTCGACGGGCGAGCTGTTCTACGATGCCGACGGTTTGGGCAGCGGCCTCAAGGTGAAGGTCGCCGTGCTCGACAACAAGGCCGCCCTCACGGCGGACGACGTCTTCGTGGTGTAGGCCGACCGGATGGGACGACCGACCGCCCGGGCGAACCGGGCGGCGACGGAACCGACCATGACTCTTGCCCCCCGAGCGCGATTCTTGCGAAACCTTCGCGCGGATGTCCGAAATGTAGGGATCGAGCGCCCATCCTGCATTGAGATCTTGCAATGACGGCCTTGACCGTCGTTCGGCCGGCGCGGTTGCCCCGCTCCTGAATTCATGCAGACTGATCGCACGCCCCTGATCGGTGGATGTTCAGCCAGCGTCGCATGAGCCTGACGACCGCGCAGATCCTCGACCTCGCCCCCGACGCGGCGAGCCGAAAAGCCGGGCAGGATCAGGCGAAGCCCGTGAAATGGGCGGGGCTCGGGCGGGCCGGGACGGTGATCTGGGGTGAGATCAAGGGCAGCGGCGCGAGTCCCTACCGCACGGTGGCCGACCTCGCCGGGCCGGCCTCGAAATGCACCTGCCCGAGCCGCAAATTCCCCTGCAAGCACGCCCTTGGCCTGATGCTGGTCGATGCCGCGGCGCCGGTCGCCGAGGGCGCGCCGCCGGACTGGGCCGCCGCCTGGATGAAGGGGCGCGAGAGCCGCACCGCCGCCGCCGAAACCCGGGCCCAGGCGCCCGCCAAGCCCGTCGACGCGAAGGCGCAGGCCAAGCGCCGGCAAGCCCGCGAGGACCGGGTCGCGGCGGCGCTCGACGAACTCGACCTCTGGCTGCGCGACCTGATGCGGCGCGGTCTCGCGGTGGCCCGCACCGAGCCCTACGCCACCTGGGACCGCATGGCCGGCCGCCTCGTGGACGGGCAGGTCCCCGGCCTCGCCCGCCGGGTGCGGGCCCTGCCGGGGCTGATCGCGGCGGCGCCCCAAATCGGCGCGCCCCGCCCGGAGGCGGCCCTCGGCCTCGGCCTGGGCCGCCTCGCCCTGCTGATGCGCGCCGCCCGGCGCCTCGACGCGCTCACGCCCGAGCAGGCCGCCGGCGTGCGCGCGGCGTTGGGCTACCCCGTCACCGCCGAGGAGATGGCGGCCCGGCCGGACCAGGCCGACGACTGGGCGGTGATCGCCCACGCGGTCGAGGAGGAGGACACGCTCACCGCCCGCTCGGTCTGGCTCGTCGGTCGCGCCAGCGGCGCCCTGGCCCAGGTGGTCGATTACGGCACCGCAGCCTCGCCCCTCCCGTTGGCACCGGCGGCGGGCCAGGATTTCTCGGGGGCGCTCGCCTTCCAGCCCGGCGACCCGCCCCTGCGCGCCGTGTTTCGCGAGGGCCGCGCCGGCCCGGCCGCGGGGGCCTCCCTGCCCGGCGGGACCAGCGTCGCGGCGGCGCGGGACGCCTTCGCCGACGCGCTGGCGCGCGCGCCCTGGCTCGAGCGCTGGCCGGTGCGGCTGCGGGATGTGCGGCTCGGACGCCTCGCGGGCGGAAGCAGCGGCGCGACGGCCTTCGCGGCGGGCGATGGGACCGGCAGCCTTGCATTGCGGGCCGAGCCGCGCCTGCCGAGCCTGATCGCCGTGGCGGCGGGCCGTCCGGTCGATCTGTTCGGCCTCTATGACGGCTACGGCCTCCATCCCCTCGCCTTGGTCGCGGAGGGCCGCCTCTACGCGGTGCCGGCCCAGGGGTCGCAGCCCGTCCTGGTGCAGGTGGCCTGATGGAGGCGGTGCGCCCTTCGCCCGACCTCGCCGCCGAGGTCTGGGAGCCGACCCTCGCCGCCGCCCTGCTCGGGGCCGAGCGCGCCCCGCCCGCCGCGCCCAACCCGCTCGCCGATCTCGTCACGGAGGCCGATCCCGCCGCCGCCTTGCTGGCGCGTCTCGCCGCGGCGGGCGCCCACTACCTCGCCGGCACGGCCCTCGGGCCGGAGGCGCTGGCGCCGCTGGAGGCGCGCCCCGCCCTCGGACCGGACTGCCCGCCGGCTGCGGCGGCACGGCTCCACGACCTCCTCACCGAGGGGTACTCGGCGCGCAACCGCGTCGAGGAGTGGTTCGATGGCGCCGCCGCGGCGGGTTGCCGCCCACCCGCCTGGCTGCTCCAGCTCTTGATGCTCCACCGCGACAGACTGCCCGCCTCCGCCCGCGCCGTCACGGGCGCCGAACTCGACTGGCTGGCCCGTGCCTGCGGCGAGGCTGCGGCCCAGGGTTCAGGCGCGGCGGAGGCGTCGGACTGGACGGACGGAACCGCGGCAGAGCGCCGGGCCGCCTTCACGGCCTTCCGCGCCCGCGATCCCGAGGGGGCGCGTGCGGCGCTGGAGCCGGTCTTCCGCAGGGAGAAGGCCGATCTGCGCGAGGCCCTGGTCCAGGCGCTGCAGGCCGGCCTGAACGCGGCCGACGAACCCTTCCTCGAGGCCTGCCTCGACGACCGCGCCGGCGGCGTGCGGCAGGCTGCGCAGCACCTGCTGCCGGGCCTGCCGGACTCGCGCTACGCGGCGCGGATGGCCGCCCGGGCCCGCGCCGCGCTGAGCGTCGAGAGCAAGCGCAAGCTGCTCGGCGGCACCACCCATGCCCTCTGCGTCACCCTGCCGGAAGAGAGCCCGGACCTCGCCCGCGACGGCGTCGAGGCGAACCACGGGGAGCGGCAGGGCGGGGGCGCCCGGGCCGCCCTGCTGCGGACGATCCTGGCCCGCGCGCCGCTCCACGCCTTCGCCGATCATCCACCGCGGCTCTGGATCGAGCTGGCGCTGCGCAGCGAATGGGCGGACCCGGTCTTCCACGGGCTGTTCTCGGCGGCCAAGCGCACCCACGATCCGGCCTGGGCGGCGGCGATGGCCGACATCGTGGCCGAGGCCTACGAGGGCAAGATCGCGGGGGTCCGCCGCACCAACCAGGTTCTGGGGATGTGGGTGGAGGCCCTCGCGCTCCTGCCGGACGCCGAATGGGAGACCCGGGTCGACGCGCTGATCCGCGCCCGCAAGATCGAGGTGGTGCTGGCCCTGCTGGGCCAGGGTCCGGACCAGTTCTCGGAACGCTTCAGCGCGGGGCTCCTCGACTGGCTCGCCCTCGTCACCCGCGGCTCCGACGATCTACGCCGCGACCTCGCCAAGCCCTGGGTCATCGCCCGCCTCGGCGACCGGCTCTGGCCGAGCGACGACCAAGCGGCCGCCGCCGCCGCCATCCTGGCGCGCCTGCCGGAGGGGGAGGGCGACCGCCTGCGCACGCAGCTCACCGGGATGACCCGCGTGCTGGAGCTGCGCGCCGCGATCCGGCGCGACTTCCGACCGGAGACCATCACAGGGGGAACGGCCCAAGGATGACAGCGACCAACGGAGTCAAGGCCACGCAGCTGCGCCAGGCCGCCGAAGATGCCTTCGCCGAGGAGCTCGCGGCCCTGCGCCAATCCGACCGCCGGCCGCGCCCGCCGAACTGGCAGATGTCGCCGCAAGCGGTCGTCACCTACCTGCTCGGCGGCCGGCTCGCCTCGGGCTTCGCGGTCACGCCGAAATATATCGGCGACCGGCGCCTGATGGAGGTCGCGGTGGCGACGCTGGCCACCGACCGGGCGCTGCTGCTACTCGGCGTGCCGGGCACCGCCAAGAGCTGGGTCAGCGAGCATCTGGCGGCGGCGATCTGCGGCACCTCGCGCCTGATCGTGCAGGGCACCGCCGGCACCAGCGAGGAGGCGATCCGCTACGGCTGGAACTACGCGCTGCTGCTCGCCAAGGGCCCGAGCCGCGAGGCGGTGGTGGCCTCGCCGATCATGCGGGCGATGAACGAGGGCCGCATCGCCCGGGTCGAGGAGCTGACCCGCATCCCCTCCGAGACGCAGGACAGCTTCATCACGGTCCTGTCCGAGAAGACCCTGCCGATCCCGGAGCTGAACGAGGAGGTGGCGGCCCAGAAGGGCTTCAACCTCATCGCCACGGCCAACAACCGCGATCGCGGCGTCAACGAATTGTCGAGCGCCCTGAAGCGCCGCTTCAACACCGTGGTGCTGCCGCCCCCCGCCACGATCGAAGCCGAGATCGCCATCGTCGAGACCCGCGTCGCCGCCCTCGGCCGCGCCTTCGAGATTCCGGCCGAGCCCCCGGGCGCCGAGCAGATCCGCCGCGTCGTCACGATCTTTCGCGAATTGCGCGAGGGGGTGACCACGGATGGCAAGAGCAAGGTGAAGCAGCCCTCGGGTACGCTCTCGACCGCCGAGGCGATCAGCGTCGTCGGCAGCGGCCTCGCGCTCGCCGCCCATTTCGGCGACGGCCGCCTCTCGGCCCAGGACCTCGTCTCCGGCATCAGCGGCGCCGTGGTGAAGGACCCGGTCCAGGACGCCATCGTCTGGCGCGAATATCTCGAGACCGTGGTCAAGGAGCGGGACGGCTGGAAGGATCTCTACAAGGCCGCCCGCGCGAGCGCGTGACCCCGAGCGATGCCTGACATCCGCCTCTTCGGCATCCGCCACCACGGCCCCGGCTCGGCCCGCTCGCTCAAGGCGGCGCTCGACGCGCTCGCCCCCGATTGCCTGCTGATCGAAGGGCCGCCGGACGCCGACGCGCTGATCCCGCTGGCCGCGCACGCGGGCATGGCGCCGCCCGTCGCGCTTCTCGTCTACCGGCCGGACCGGCCGCGGGACTGCGCCTTCTTCCCCTTCGCGGCCTTCTCGCCGGAATGGGTCGCGATGCGCCATGGACTCGCGGCGGGCGCGACCCTGCGCTTCATCGACCTGCCGCACGCGATCCAGCTGGCCGACGGCTTCGGCGCCTCGCCCCCCCCGCCCGAGGCCGCGCCGATCGAGGCGGAGCCGGTGGCCGAGGCGGCGGACACGCCGCCCGAGCCCGAGCATGGCCCCCGATCGGCGCCCGCCGCGATCCGGCGCGACCCGCTCGGCGAGCTCGCCGCCGCCGCCGGCTATCCCGACGGGGAGCGCTGGTGGGATGCGCTGGTCGAGAGCCGCGCGGGTGCCGACGGCGACGTGTTCGCCGCGATCGGCGAGGCGATGGAAGCCCTGCGCGAGGGCGCCTCGTCCGACCCCGACGACGCGTGTCGCGAGGAGGCGCGCGAGGAGGCGCGCGAGGCGCATATGCGCGCGGCGATCCGGCGGGCGGCCAAGGACGGGTTCGCGCGCATCGCCGTAATCTGCGGCGCGTGGCACGTGCCGGCGCTCGCCCGTCACGACGCCAAGGGCCAAGCCACCGCGGATGCCGCCACCCTGAAGAACCTGCCCAAGACCAAGGTCGCCGCGGCCTGGGCGCCCTGGTCCTACGAGCGGCTCGCCACCGCCTCGGGCTACCGCGCCGGGGTGCTCTCGCCGGAATGGTACGACACCCTGTGGCACCATGAGGGGCGGGTCGCCGCCCGCTGGCTCGCCCGCGCCGCCGCGCTGCTGCGCGAGAACGATCTCGACGCCTCGCCGGCCTCGGTGATCGAGGCGGCCCGGCTCGCCGAGGCGCTGGCGGGTTTTCGAGGCCGGTCCCGGCCCTCCCTCGACGATCTCGACGAGGCCGCCCAGGCGACGCTCTGCTTCGCCGACCCGGCCCCGATGGGGCTGATCCGGCGCAAGCTCGTCATCGGCGAGCGCCTCGGCGCGACCCCGCCGGACAGCCCCGGCACCCCGGTCGAGGTGGATTTCGAGGCGCAGTGCAAGCGCCTGCGCCTCAAGCCCGGGGCGGCGGCGGGGGAGATCACCCTCGACCTGCGCAAGGAGACGGATCTGGCCCGCAGCCACTTCCTCAACCGGCTGGCCCTGATCGGCATCCCCTGGGGGGAGCGGCGGGAGGCGCGCGGGCGCGGCACCTTCAAGGAGGGCTGGTTCCTGTCCTGGCAGCCCGAATGGGTGGTCGAGCTGGTGGCGGCCTCGGCCGAGGGCGGCACGGTCGCCGAGGCCGCCGCCGGACGGGTCCGGACCCGGGCCCGGGCGGCGACCCGGGTCGCCGAACTCTCCATCCTGATCGGTACCCTGCTCGACGCCGACCTCGCCGGGGCGACGGCGGCGGTGATCCAGGCGCTCAACGACCGGGCCGCGGTCTCGGCCGACGTGTTCGACCTCATGGATGCGCTGCCCCCGCTCGCCGAACTCGCCCGCTACGGCTCCGTGCGCTCCTCCGACACCGCGCCGGTGCGCGCGGTGGTGCGCGGCCTCGTCCCCCGGGCCGCCGCCGGGCTCGTCGCCGCCTGCCAGAGCCTCGACGACGACGCGGCGGGCGCCGCCAAGCAGCGGATCGTCGCCGTCTCGGGCGCGGTCGCGCTGATCGAGGAGCCCGCGCTGAACGCCGTCTGGCAGGAGGCCCTGCGGGCGCTCGCCGACCAGGACCACGTCCATGGCAGGGTCGTCGGCCGCGCCGTGCGCCTGCTGTTCGACGCCCGCGCCCTCGAGGCCGGGCAGGCCGGCGAACGCCTGCGCCGCGCCCTGTCGCGGGCGTCCGGCGCGGGGCCGGCCGCCGCCTGGATCGAAGGGTTCCTGGAGGAGAGCGGCACGGTGCTGATCCACGGGCGGGAACTGCTCGCGGTGGTCGACGAATGGCTCTGCGGCCTCGACGCGGATCTCTTCACCGAGCTGCTCCCGCTCGTGCGCCGCACCTTCGCGACGCTGGCGCCCGCCGAGCGCCGGGCCGTCGGCGAGATTTTGGCCCGACCGGGGGGCGCGGCCCCCGGCGAGGCGGAGGGCGCGCCGGGCTTCGACGCGGCGCGCGCGGCCAAGCTGCTGCCGATCCTGCGTCTGCTGCTCGGCCCCGAACCCGCCCGCAGGGCGGAGGAACCCTCAGGAGACGCCGCATGAGCGAGAGCGACGCGGAGCGCCTGCGCCGCTGGCGCCTCGTCCTCGGCGGCGGCGCGGCCGAGGGCACCGGCTGCGCCCTGTCCGAGCACGACCAGCGCCTCGACCGGACGATGGGTGCTCTCTACGATTCCGACCGCAAGGGGAGCCTGGCTGCCTCCGCCCCCTCCGTGCCGCGCTGGCTCGGCGATATCCGCGACTATTTCCCGGCTTCCGTGGTGCAGGTGATGCAGCGCGACGCCTTCGAGCGGCTCGACCTCAAGCGGATGCTGACCGAGCCGGAGATGCTAGAGGCGGTCCAGCCGGACGTCTCCCTCGTCTCGACCCTGATCTCCCTGCGCGGCCTGCTCGGCGGGCGCACCAAGGAGACCGCCCGCCTCGTGGTGCGCAAGGTGGTGGACGCGCTGATGAAGCGGCTGGAGGAGCCCCTGCGCCAGGCGGTCAACGGGGCGGTCGACCGCGCCCGCACCAACCGCCGTCCCCGCCACGCCGAGATCGACTGGAACCGCACCATCCGGGCGAACCTGCGCCACTATCAGGCCGAGTACCGCACGATCATCCCGGAAACCCGCCTCGGCCACGGGCGCAAGAGCCGCGGATCGCTCAAGGACGTGATCCTCTGCATCGACCAATCCGGCTCGATGGCCCATTCCGTGGTCTATTCGAGCATCTTCGGGGCGGTGATGGCCTCGCTGCCCGCGGTCTCCACCCGGCTCGTGGTGTTCGACACCGAGGTCGTCGACCTGACGGACGCGGTGGCGGATCCGGTCGAGGTGCTGTTCTCGGTCCAGCTCGGCGGCGGCACCGACATCAACCGGGCGGTCGGCTATTGCGCCGCGCGCATCACCCGGCCCGAGGACACGGTGCTGGTGCTGATCTCCGACCTCTACGAGGGCGGGGTCGAGGCGGGCCTGCTCGCCCAGGCGCAGCGCCTCGTCGGGGCCGGCGTGCAGATGGTGGCCTTGCTCGCCCTCTCCGACGAGGGCGCGCCGGCCTACGACCGGGGGCTGGCGGCGCGGCTCGCGGCGCTCGGCGTGCCCGCCTTCGCCTGCACGCCGGATCTCTTCCCCGACCTGATGGCCGCGGCGATCCGCAAGCAGGACCTCACCGCCTGGGCGGCCGGCGCGGGCATCGCCGCAGTCCCCGCCGCGGAGCCGTGAACAGGACGCGGCGGGGACAGGACAGCCCCGGGCAAATGAGCGGCTCGGGGCCCGGACCCGGCGCGATTGCCCCGAAGATCGCCCCCGAGGGGCTTGCGCCGCCACAGGCGGAAAGCTAAGAGCGCCGAGCCCTCTGGGGCGTCGGAGTGTAGCGCAGCCCGGTTAGCGCACTAGTCTGGGGGACTAGGGGTCGTGGGTTCGAATCCCGCCACTCCGACCATTGTTTCTCTGGGGATTCCGCCTCGTTCGGGCCGAGGCTCTCCCCGGTGGTTCTCGGAACCGAAATTTTGCGGCGCATGACCGCCCGCCCGGTCTCCGAGGAGACCGTCTGCCGCGCACGCGCCCGAGTGGGGCGATGCATCCCCGATCGGGCGCGGGGCCGGACCCACATCTCCTGCACGCAGCGACCGTCCTGACCCGGTGAGCGCTGACCGCGGTCGAGGGCGCCCGAGCGGGGGACATGCGGCGGGAACCCCGAACAGCCACAGGCTTTCAGACCGGGTCGGCGGATCTCCGTCCCGCCGCCGCCATTCCCGGGACGGGCTCTGGCGCCTACGTTGAACGGTCGCCACCGAGGCAACTTGAAAGAAATTTCTGAGCCCGGCTTCCAATTCAGGTTCGACGATTTATCCTTCAGAGTTCAATATCATTTTTTGAGAATTTCAACGATCATGTCCCGGAAATCCCTTGACCTTACGTTGGAAATTCTCAAGTCGCTCGACCGGGCACGGTCCCGCGACGACATCCTGCGAGGGATCCTGCCACGGCTGAAGCCGTTCGGGATCGAGTACATCATCTCCGCGATGATCCCGCAGAACCGGCTTCCGGCACGGACGCAGAAGAACTATCTCATTCTCGAGAATACACCCGAGGAGTGGCGACGGCTCTACTTCTCGAAGGGGTACATGTATCAGGACCCCATCGTTCAGGCGACGTTGCAGAACACGACCGGTTTCGCCTGGGCGGAGGTCGAGCCACCGGCGCCGCTCGACGCCCGGGCTCGCCAGGTGATGGGCGAGGCGCGGGAATTCGGCCTCGCCGACGGGTTCACCGTGCCCCTCGCCACGCTGGAGGAGGAGCGCGGCGGCCTGACCTTCGCCGGTCCGCGGCTCGAGATCAGCCCGGCCCAGCGCGGGATCCTGACGCTCCTCGCCTCCTGCATGGTCGGCCAGACCCTCCTGATCGACGGCGGAGGCGGCGAGCGCCCGATGATCCTGACGCAGCGCGAGCGCGAGAGCCTGCAATGGGCGGCCGAGGGCAAGACCGATTGGGAAATCGGCGAGCTGATGGGCATCTCGCAGCACGGGGCCGATTTTCACCTGCGCTCCGCCCGGCTGAAGCTCGGCTGCGTGACCCGGACGCAGGCGGTGGCCGAGGGGATGCGGCGCGGGCTGATCGTCTGACGGCCGGACTCACCGCGGGCCCCGCACGGGCGGGCCTGCCGCGGGCGGGCCGCCGTCGAGGGGCGCGTCGGGCCAAATCCTACGGGAACCCGTAGTGCCGGGGCGGGCCGGTTTCTGGGACCTGTTCTTCGGATGACCGAGGAGAGGCTCCCATGATCCATGTCGTGACCGCAGACAACATGCAAGAGTATGCCGGCGCCCTGGATCAGGCCTTCCGCCTGCGGCACCGGGTCTTCGTCGAGGAGCTCGGCTGGAGCAATCTCGCCCGCCCCGACCAGCGAGAGATCGACGAGTTCGACGATGCGCATGCCGTGCATCTCCTCGCCCTCGACGAGAGCGAGACCGTGATCGGCTATTCCCGCCTCCTGCCCACGACCCGGCCCTACCTGCTGCCGAAGGTGCTGCCGCAGCTCTGCGAGGGCCCGCCGCCCTCCGGGCCCCACGTGGTCGAATGGGGCCGCATCTGCGTGGCCGAATCGGCCCGCACCTCGGGCCGGCGCCTGAACCCGACCGCGCTCGCCATCATGACCGGGATCGTCGAGTGGGGCCTGCCCCGCGGCGTGTCGAGTTTCGTCTCCGAGATGCCGACGAGCTGGATCCTGCGCCTCCTGCAGCTCCATCTGCGGGCGATCCCCCTCGGGCTGCCTCACCTGATCGAGGGCGAGGAGATCGTCGCGGTGGAGGCGGCGTTCGACCGCCGCTCGCTGCGCCAGCTCCAGGCCAAGCGGGGCGATTCCCGCTCGGTGCTGGCCCCCCCGCGGACGAGCGTGGCACGGCTCGCCTCCTGATCTTGACCGCTTCAAGGCGTTGAGAACACCTCAACATCCGTGCGATCATCGAGCGCTCCCGCCCCGTGCAGGACGCCGCCGCGGAATCGCGTGCGAAACCATAATGACGCCGCCGGGCTTCCGATTTCATTCGAGCTGACGCATCGTGCTCGGGGGGTATGACCGTGAAACGAAGACGCAGTGTGGCCGCGCGGGATGCGGCGGCGGGCCTGGTCGGGACGCTGACGGACGCCGGCGTCGTCGGTGCCTGGGAGTGGGACCCGGCCACCGGTCGCTTCGTCCTCGACGAGGGTGCGGCCGGGCTGATGGCGGGCGATCCGAGGCTGGCCGGCGATGCGCTTCTGAGCGACCGGGCGACCGCCGGCCTCGAGGCCGCGGACGTCGCCCGCTTCCTCGGCGAGGTGCGCCGCGCCGCGGAGCAGGACGGGGCCGTGCTCGTCGAGCTGCGGCTGTCCGGGCCGCCGGCCGCCGCGCTGAGACACCCGCGCCGGATACTGTGCCGCGGCCAGATTCATCGCGACGGGCTGGGCCGGCCGGTGCGCGGGGAGGGGACGCTCGTGGACGCCGCGGCCGTCGGGAACGAGGCCCGGGCCCTGCTCGGCCTACCGGAGGACGCGGCCGGCGCGGCCATCGACGAGGCGGCCGGGCTGCTGATCGCCGCCCGCCAGGCCATCGACGCCAGCGGGAATCTCAAGCTCCGCGACCTCGTCGACGTGGTGCTCCTCGAGGTGGGCCGCGAGATCGCGAGCCGGACCCGCACGGCGCCGCTCCGGCACTGACGCGACGGCCGTCCCGAACCGCCCCCCGGACCGATGCGCGTCCGGCTCTCCGTGTTAGAGCCGGACGCGCGGTTGCGACCGGCGCACCGGACAGACTCGCTGCGACGCGGCAGGGAGGGCGGGGCGTCTCGCCGGCCCGCCCCTCGCGACCCGTGTCGGGACGCGCGTTCGAGAGGCTGCCGGGACCGGGAGCGGATCGTCTCGCGCGCCGACGCGTTCCACCAAGCCGATGCGTTCCACCAAGCCCTTGGCCGGCCGGAAGGCCAGTCCGGGATCGAAGGCACGCCGACGGGCCCGGGATCGCTCGGCGCGATCCGCGACGGCCCGGACGAGCCACGAAGAGGCCCATGACCGCCCGCCCCGTCGCCATCGACCTCACCCGCCTCATCACCCGGCTGCGCCATGCCAGCCCCACCGGCATCGACCGGGTCGATCTCGCCTATGCCCGGCGCGTCCTCGGCGACGGGGCGGGACCCGGCGAGCGCTTCGGCCTCGTCTCGACGGAGTTCGGCCCCCGGATCCTCGAGCGCGGGACCGCCCGCGCGGTGATCGAGGCGGTGGCGGCGGGCTGGATCGAGCACGTCGCCGCCGAGGACGACCCCGTCTACCGGGCGCTCGGCGCCACCCTCGCCTCCGGCGGGACGTCCGGCGGCCGGATCTCCGGCGATCGGGCGTCTGGGGGCGGGGCGGTGCCCGGCCGGGCCGGGAGCTGGGGCCGACGCCGCCTGCAGATCGAGACCGCCCTGCGGGCTTGGCGCGCGCCCGGTCCCGAACGGCTGCCGGAGGGAACGATCTATCTCCACACCTCGCATCTGCGCCTCGACCGGCCCGGGCGCTTCGACTGGCTCTACGGCCGCCGCGACGTGCGGCCGGTCTTCTTCGTCCACGACCTGATCCCGATCTCGCATCCCGAATACGGCCGTCCGGGCGAGGCCGAGCGCCACGCCGACCGCATCCAGACGGTGGCGCACCACGCCGCCCACGTGATCGTCAATTCGGCCGATGTCGGGGAACGCCTCACCGCCTACACCCTGGCCCGGGGCCTCGGCCGCAAGCCGCTGACGGTGGCGCCCCTGGGGGTGGAGCCGGTCTTCGCGGCCGGCGCGGCCGAGGCGGCCGGCGGAGCACCGACGGGGCGCCCGACCTTCCTGGTCTGCGGCACGATCGAGCCGCGCAAGAACCACCTGCTCCTGCTCAATCTCTGGCGCAGCCTCGCCGAGCGCCTGGGGGAGGAGACGCCGCAGCTGGTGCTGGTGGGCCGGCGCGGCTGGGAGATCGAGAACGTCGCCGACATGCTCGATCGCTGTCCGGGGATCCGGGCCCACGTCACCGAGGTGAGCGGCCTCTCGACCCATGGCCTCGCCCGGCTCATGCGCACGGCCACCGCCCTGCTGATGCCCTCCTTCATCGAGGGCTACGGCCTGCCGGTGGTCGAGGCGGCGGCGAGCGGCCTGCCCGTGGTCGCCTCGGACATCCCGGTCCACCGCGAGATCGGCGGGGCGTTCGCCCATTTCCTCGACCCCCTCGACGGGCCCGGCTGGGAGCGGGCGGTGCTCGCCCTGAGCGAGCCGGGCTCGGCCCTGCGCCGCGACCTCGCCGCGCGGCTCGCCGGCTCCGTGGCGCCGACCTGGGACATGCATTTCGAGCGGGTGAAGGCGGCGCTGGCCACGCTGCCGGACGCCTGATCCGGGCTCCGCTTGATCAAAGCGGAGCCCGTATCCGGCAAGCCCGCGCGGCGTTTGAGCGAAGCCCAAATCCGCCATC
>NZ_CAKLBV010000062.1 GCF_920984675.1 Methylobacterium sp. Leaf118 | reverse complement strand
CCGTTCGATCAGCGCCGGGAATTGCCGGCCCGCGGCGCGGCGCCGGCCCGCGAGGCGCCGCGCACCTATGGCGGCGCGGCCTCGGCCAAGCCCGGCGAGGCGGCGGACGATGCCCGGGCGCGGGCCGCGCAGATGCAGACCCTGGAGGATCTGGAGGCGCTCCTGCGCGGCTTCGAGGGCTGCGGCCTGCGCTTCACGGCCAAGAACCTCGTCTTCGCCGACGGCAATCCGCAGGCGCGGGTGATGTTCGTGGGCGAGGCGCCGGGGGCCGACGAGGACCGCATCGGCAAGCCCTTCATGGGCCGCTCCGGCCAGTTGCTGGACCGGATGATGGCGGCGATCGGGCTCGACCGCAGCTCGGCCTACATCACGAACATCGTTCCGTGGCGCCCGCCGGGCAACCGCAACCCGACCCCGCAGGAGGTCTCGATCTGCCGGCCCTTCATCGAGCGCCAGATCGAACTCGCCGCGCCCGAGCTGCTCGTCTGCCTGGGCGCGCCCGCCACCCAGACGCTGACGGGCACCAAGGACGGCATCCTCAAGGCCCGCGGGCGGTTCTACCCCTACCCCTTGCGCGACGGGCGCGAGATCCGGGCGCTCGCCACGCTCCATCCGGCCTACCTCCTGCGCCAGCCGGTGCAGAAGCGGCTGGCCTGGCGCGACTTCCGGATGCTCAAGAACGCCCTCGACGCGGGCCGCTAGCCTCGCGTAGAGCCGCGAGAAGCGGAACCGTATGGTTCGCGCCGCCATTCTACCGCATCGGCCCGAGTCGGGGCGTCCGGCGCCCGGAACGGGGCCGATGCGACGGCATCGGGTCGACAGCCCCGTCCGCGAGCGGGGAAAGCCAGGGGAGCGCCATGCGCTGGGACGACTTTCGCGCCTCGGACAATGTCGAGGACCGGCGCGGCGAGGGCGGGGGAGGCGGCGGCGGCTTTCCCGGCGGCGGCGCCGGGGGCCTGGGCATCGGCGCGATCGTCATCGTGCTGCTGATTTCCTGGGTCACCGGCATCAACCCGGCGATCCTGATGGGCGGTGCCGAGCAGATCACCGGGGGCGGCCGCCAGCGCGAGGAGCGGGTCGATCCTGAGACGCAGGCGAAGCGGCGTCAGGCCCCGACCGACCAGACCGGCCAGTTCGCCGCCAAGATCCTCGGCAACACCGAAGACGTCTGGAAGGAGATCCTGCCCAACCAGACCGGCCGGCAATACACCCCCGCCAAGATGGTGCTCTACCAAGGTGGCACCCGCTCGGGCTGCGGCAACGCCCAGGCCGCGATGGGGCCGTTCTACTGCCCGATCGACAAGACGGTCTATCTCGACACCAGCTTCTTCCAGGAGATGCGGACGAAGTTCGGCGTGAAGGGCGAGTTCGCCTATGCCTACGTCATCGCCCATGAAATCGGCCACCACATCCAGGATGTGCTCGGCATCCTCGGCAAGGTCCAGAGCCGCCAGCAGGCCGCGGGCGACAAGCGCGAGGCCAACCAGCTTTCGGTCCGCGTCGAGCTGATGGCCGATTGCCTCGCCGGCGTCTGGGCCAAGAACTCCAACGACCGCTGGAACTCCCTCGACCCGAGCGACATCCAGGAGGCGTTGAAGGCCGCCAGCGCCATCGGCGACGACAAGCTGCAGGAGCAGAGCCAGGGCTACGCCGTGCCGGACAGCTTCACCCACGGATCGTCGGAGCAGCGGATGCGCTGGTTCATGACGGGCTACAAGAGCGGCCAGACCAAGTCCTGCGACACGTTCCGCGCCAGCCGCGGCTGACCCCGTCTCGATTTCTCGGAGCGTTCATGACGGATGAGACCGCGCGCGAGCGGATGCTCGCCGGCAAGCTCTATCGCGGCGACGATCCGGAACTCGTGGCCTCCCGCAACGCCGCCAAGAAGCGGCTCCTCCGGCTCAACGCCATGGAGCCCGAGGACGCGGCGGGGCGCGAGGCGGTCGTGCGCGAACTCTTCGGTGCGGCCGGGCGCAACCCGACGGTCTGCCCCGGCTTCGCCTGCGACTACGGCGGCAACATCAGCGTCGGCGACGACTTTTTCTGCAACTTCAACTGCGTCTTCCTCGACTGCGCGCGCATCACCATCGGCCATCGGGCCCAGATCGCCCCGATGGTGCAGATCTACACCGCCGAGCATCCCCTCGACCGGGCCCAGCGCGCGGCCTTCTGGGAGAGCGCGCGCCCCGTCACCCTCGGCGACGACGTGTGGATCGGCGGCGGAGCGATCCTGCTGCCCGGCATCACCGTGGGGGACGGGGCCGTGATCGGCGCCGGCGCCGTGGTGACGCGGGACGTGCCGGCGGGCGCGTTGGTGGTGGGCAACCCGGCCAAGATCGTGAAGCGGATGTGACCCCGGCCTTCAATCGGCCTTGCCGAAGAAGCGGAAAGTGTTCCGTCCCGCGGCTTTTGCCCGATAGAGGGCTTGGTCGGCCGCGGACAGGAGCGCATCCGGCCGGTCGGCGTCCTGGGGCGTGCAAGCGATGCCGATGCTCAATCCGACCGAGAGCGTCGTCGCCTTGTAGGCGATCGGCTCGCCGATGGCCGCGACGAGGCGTTCGGCGATGGGGCTCAGCTCCGATCGATCGCGCGCGAGAAGGGCGGTGAACTCGTCGCCGCCGAGGCGGGCGACGACATCCGCGCCGCGCAGGACCGTGCGGAGTCGGGCCGCACAGGTCTGCAGAACGAAATCGCCGGCCTCGTGCCCCAGCGTGTCGTTGATCGCCTTGAAGCGGTCGAGGTCCATGTAGAAGAGCGCGACGCTCACACGGCCGAGACGGGCGCGCTCGATGGCCATGATCAGGCTCTGGCCGAACTGCATCCGGTTGGGCAGTCCCGTCAGCGTGTCGAACGAGGCGAGGTGCTCCAACCGCGCCTCCAACGCCTTGCGCTTGCCGACATCGCGCACCGACACGACGTAGCCGTTGGCCACACCCGTCACGGGATCGTGGGTCAGGCGCAGGGACGCTTCCATCCAGATCCAGGCTCCGTTCTTGTGCTGGAGCCGTAGTTCGATGACGGCGACGTCGATCCGGGCCTCCCGCACGCCCTCCATGAAGCGCTTGAAGGCCGGGGCGTCGTCGGGATGGGCGATGGCGATCGCCTTCTGCCCGACGAGTTCTTCCGGCTCGTATCCGAGCAGGTTCCGGATGGACGGTGAGACGTAGAGGCGGACCCCCTCGAGGTTTCCGCGAATGATGGTGTCGGTGGACATCTCCGCGAGCAGGCGGAACGCGGCTTCCCGTTCGACCGCCCTGCGTGCGGCATGCGAGAGACGGAGCGCCTGGTCGGCGAGGGCGGCGAGGGCCGTCAGACGTTCCACGCCTTCGGCCGTCTCCGCACGGGGGCTCGGGCCGAGAACGGTCAGGCAGCCCATGTCGTCGGGGCCGAACGGGATGCGGGCGAGGAAGCGGATGCCCGGCCCGTGCGTCGCGGACCACGCCGCGAAGGCCCGGTCTTCACGGGTGTCGCCGCACCACACGAGGGAGGATCCCGACGGGGGCCACCCCTCCTGCGCCGTCACCGCGCGCCGGAAATCGGGATCGGCGGCGGGATCGAGATCGGTCCAGCTGCCGGCCTCGCCCGAGAGTCGGAGGGATGCGGCCGGAACGTCCAACAGGAGGCGCGCGATCCGGCACAGTTCCGGGAAGCGCAGGTCCGACCTGACGATCGCTTCACTGTCATCGACGGCGGCGTGGCCCGCATTCCGTGTCGTCATGCTCGCGGCTGCCGGCCCCGCATCGTCCATCGCCGCCGTGTAGCCGAGCGATGGTTAATGGCCTTCGATGCGTCCCCGGCCATCCGGATCCTCCCGATCGAAGGGGGACGAGCGGGCCCCACCCGCGACCGTCCGCACGGAACGGCGCGCTACTCCACCCGCACCCATCCCTGCGGCATCAGCCGCTCCTGCGGCTTGAACTTGGCTTTGTAGTCCATCTTGCGGGAGCCATCGACCCAGTAGCCGAGATAGAGATACGGCAGGCCGAGCGCCCGGGCGCGGCGGATATGGTCGAGGATCATGTAGGTGCCCAGCGACCGGTCGGCCGCCGCGGGGTCGTAGAACGAGTAGACCATGGACAGGCCGTCGGCGAGCACGTCGGTGAGGCAGACCGCGACCGGCGCGCCGACGCCGCGGCCGTGGATCGCGCTGTCGGGGCCGCGCTCGCGATAGACCACGAGATGGGTGTCGACGTGGCTGTCCTCGATCATCATGGCGTAGTCGAGCACGGTCATGTCGACCATGCCCCCATCGCCGTGGCGGGCGTCGAGATAGCGGCGGAACAGGGCGTATTGCTCGGAGGCCGGGCGATTGGGCTCGGGCGTGCCGATCAGCCCGGCATTGCGCTGCATCACCCGGCGCTGGCTGCCGGTGATGCGGACGTCCTCCACCACCACCCGCACCGAGACGCAGGCCCGGCAGGTCTCGCAGGCCGGCCGGTAGGCGATGGTCTGCGACCGGCGGAAGCCGCCCTGGGTCAGGATCTCGTTGAGATCGCGGGCGCGCCGCCCGACCAGGTGCGTGAACACCTTCCGTTCCTCCTGGCCCGGCAGATAGGGGCAGGGGGAGGGCGCCGTGAGGTAGAATTGCGGAGTGTCGCGCGGATGGCTCGTCACGCTGGGTAAGGCTCGCCTCGGGCGCGGCGGCACGAAAGGCGCCCGCACCGCCGGACCCAATGTAGCCGGATCGCGGCGCCGCTCAATGGACTTGGTGGGCGCGGCGGCGCCTTATCCGCCGCCGGCCGGGCACCGTGTCACACGCGCACCACGGCGAGGCCGAGGAGCAGGTCGTGGCCGAGACGCCGGTCGGGCCGCACGAGGCCGAACACGATGTCGAGGCACCACAGCAGGAAGGTCGAGATCGCGACGTAGAACAGCAGGGCGTGGACCGCCGCGGTCAGCATGTCGACCCGGCGCCCGCTCTCCGGCGCCACGACGCGCAAGCCCAGCATCCGCATGCCCAGCGTGCTCTGCTTGTCGCCGCCTACCGTGATCGCGCTGTAGAGGATCGCGCTGACGCCGAGGATCGGGAACAGCGCCCAGCCGAGGCCGAAGGTGACGACGCCGAGGACCGCGATCACGGTCGCGAGAATCGCCGTGAACACGAAGATGAAGGCGAGGTCCAGCAGGTAGGCGACGGAGCGCCCGCCCAGGCTCGCCCGGACATAGGGGACCGGTACGCCGCCAAAGGCCGGTGCCCCGGGAATGTCGGTATAGCCCGGACGGTAGCCGGGCTCGTAATTGGTCATGATGCCCTTCCGTGATCCGCGAGGCGTCTACTCGAAAGAGGTGGGGAGGGCCGCCTCGGCTGCCAAGGGGCGAGCCGAGGGGCGCGCGGCCGGGCTCAGCGCCCGGACCGCCCGGGATCGGCCGCTTCGGCCTCCGGCGTGTCGAGGTAGTAGCGCTTGAGCAGGTAGAGGGAGGCGCCGTTCACGGGACCGCGCTCGGTGGCGAGGCCGGTCAGGTCGGTCCCGGCATCGAAGCCGCAGACGAGGAAGCGGACCCGGCCGGCCTCGCCCCTGAGCAGGGTGCCGTCGGCCTCGGCCAATTGGTAATCGACCCGGACGCTGCCGCGGCCGGATCCGGGCCCCACCCGCAGGAGCCGGATCACGGTGCCGGCCGGCAGGGGCGAGGGCCGCAGGGCCGGCACGGCCCGGCGGCAGAGGGTCTGGCGCCCGGCTTCGGGGCCGGGCTCGCAGCCGAACCCGAGGCCGATCCAGAGGAGGAGGCCGGCCAGAGCCGCGCGCCGGGCACCCCGCGCCAAGACCGGTTCCGCCGTCAGACGCCCGCGCGCAGCCGCTCGGCGATCCGGGGGGCGAAGTAGGTCAGCACGCCGTCGGCCCCCGCCCGCTTGAAGGCGAGCAGGCTCTCGGTCATGGCCCGGTCGCCGTCGAGCCAGCCGTTGCGGGCGGCGGCCTCGATCATCGCGTATTCGCCCGACACCTGGTAGGCGAAGGTCGGCACGCCGAACTCGGTCTTCACCCGGGTGATGATGTCGAGATAAGGCAGGCCGGGCTTCACCATCACCGAATCGGCTCCCTCGTCGAGGTCGAGGGCGACCTCGCGCAGGGCTTCGGCCGCGTTGCCGGGGTCCATCTGGTAGGTGCGCTTGTCGCCCACCAGGGCGGCCTTGGTGCCGATGGCGTCGCGGAACGGTCCGTAGAAGGCACTGGCGTACTTGGCGGCGTAGGCCATGATCTGCACGTCGCGGAACCCGGCTCGGTCGAGGCCGGTGCGGATCGCGCCGACGCGCCCGTCCATCATGTCGGAGGGGGCGATGATGTCGGTGCCGGCCTCGGCCTGGATCAGGCTCTGCTCGACCAGGACCGCCACCGTTTCATCGTTGAGGATGGCCCCGTTCGCGATCAGCCCGTCATGACCGTGGCTGGTATAGGGATCGAGGGCGACGTCGGTCATGACGCCGATCTCGGGCACGGCCTTCTTCACCGCCCGCACCGCCCGGCAGACGAGGTTCTCCCGGTTGAGCGCCTCGGTGCCGTTGGGATCGCGCAGGGACGGCTCGGTATAGGGGAAGAACGAGATCGCCGGGATGCCGAGCCGGGCCGCGGTTTCCGCCGCGCGCACGGCCTCGTCGACGCTGAGGCGCTCGACGCCGGGCATGGAGGCGATGGGCTCGCGCCGGCCCGTGCCCTCGATGACGAAGAGCGGCCAGATCAGGTCGTCGACGGTGAGCGTATGCTCGCGCACGAGGCGGCGCGACCACTCCGCCTTGCGGTTGCGGCGCGGGCGCTGGGTCAGGCTCAGCGAGCCGGCGCCGGGGGCGGCCTCCCGCGCGGTCTCGACGGCGAGCGGGCGCGGGGTGGCGTCTGGCATGGTCCTGGCACTCCGGTCGTTCCGGAGCGCTCTTAGCGCATCCGTCTTCCCATCCGAAAGGTGCCGTCGCCGCAGGGTCGGCGCCCAAGGGTGCGGCCGGGGCGCGAACCCGGGTCCCGGACGCCGCGGCCCTTAGGCGGCCTCGCCGTCGACCGGGGTCTCCCCCCGCCGTCCGGCGGCCCCGCGCGCGTTGAGGCTCGCGACGGCCGCGCGGTCGCGCGCCGACGGCTCGGGGCGCCCCAGGAGATAGCCCTGGATCTCGTTGCAGCCCTCCGCGGTGACGAGGGCCAGATGCGCCTCGGTCTCGACGCCCTCCGCCACGGTCTTCACGCCGAGGCGGCGGCCGAGATCGGCGACGACGCCGACGATCGCCGCACAATCCGGCCGGCTGGTCGCGTCGCGCACGAAGGAGCCGTCGATCTTGATCTTGTCGAAGGGGAAGGCGCGCAGATGCGCCAGCGACGAGAAGCCGGTACCGAAATCGTCCAACGCGATGCGCACGCCGAGGCTGTGGATCCGACGCAGCTCGCCCAGGCCGTCGACCTGGTCGTTGAGAAGGGCGCTCTCGGTCACTTCCAGCTCCAGGCGCTGGGGCGGCAGGCGGCTGGCCAGGAGCGCGGCGACCACTGCCTCCAGCAGGCGCCCGGTGCCGAGCTGGCGCGGGGAGACATTCACGGCGACCGACGCGCCGTCCTCCCAGGTCATCGCATCCATGCAGGCCCGGTGCAGCACCCAGGTTCCGATTTCGTCGATCAGCCGGCTCTCCTCGGCGATCGGGATGAACTCGGCGGGCGAGATCCAGCCCAGCACGGGATGGTGCCAGCGGATCAGCCCCTCCCGCGCCGTCACCTGGCCCGTGACGATGTCCGTAATCGGCTGGTAGAACAGGAACAGGCCGTCCTTCGCCTCCACCGCCAGCCGCAGTTTCGCCTCCAGGCGCAGCCGCCACGTGATCCGCCGCTCCATCTCCTCCTGGAACACCCGGAAGGTGTTCTTTCCGGCAGCCTTGGCGGCGTAGAGCGCGATGTCGGCGCGCGAGAGCAGCGTTTCGGACCCGGCCCCGTGCAGCGGGGCCACGGCGATGCCGATGCTGGCGCCGAGCCGCAGGCGCCGCTCGCCCTCGACGAGGAACGGCGCGACCAGGGCCGCCACCAGGATCTCGGCGAGCTGGATCGCCGCGTGCGCGTCGCCCCCCTGGATCAGGATCGCGAACTCGTCGCCGCCGAGGCACGCGACCGTCACGTCCGGCTCGGGGCAATGCTCGCGCAGGCGGTCGGCGACCCGCTTCAGCAGGGCATCGCCAACGAGATGGCCGTTGGCGTCGTTGACCAGCTTGAACCCGTCGAGATCGATGAAGAGCAGGGCGAGGCAGGGCTGCGGCCGCTGGAGGGCCGCTTCCAGATGCTCGCGGAAGGTGGCCCGGTTGGCCAGCCCCGTGAGGGTGTCGTAATGGGCGAGCTGATGGATGCGCGCCTCGGCGGCGAGCTGCTTCGTGATCACCGACCAAGTCAGCATCGGGCCGATATAGTCGCCGTCCGTGTCCCGCACCGCGGAGACCTGCAGGTCGAGCACCTCGGGGCCGAGCTTGATCCGGGCGCGGTGGGGAAGGTTGGCCGGGTCGGACAGGAGCCGGCGCTGATGCTCCGGATGGCGGTGGAAGATGTCGATCGTCTGGCCGAGCAGGGCGTCCGGCTTGACCGGAAGCAGGTTCTCGATCTGCGAGAGCGTCTCCTTCGAGGACTCGTTCATGTAGGTGATCTGAAAGGTCGACGGGTCGACCGTCATCACCGCCATCGGCATGTCGCCGATCATGCGCAGGAGCTTGTACTCCACGTTCTCCTTCGCCACGTCGGCGGTCGCGATCACCAGGACGAGAAGTACGCGCACGACCCGGCCCTGCGAATCCGGAAGCGGGTGGATGTGCAGGTCGAGCCACTCCTTGCCGAAGCGGATCCGGGCCTTGTGGGGCAGGGCGTCGGGATCGGAGAGCAGGCCGCGCTGGTAGCCGGGCTGGCGATGGAAGACGTCGATACAGGTCCCGACGATCTTCTCGGGGTCGAAATCCAGCGAATCGCGGATGGCGTGCAGGAGCCGGAGCGCGCAGGCATTCGCGTAGTCGATCGTGAAGGTCCGCAGCTCGCACGTCATCGCCCCGACGGGCAGTGCCTCGAGCATCGTGGCGAAGGACAGGGGCTCGATGGCGCCGTGATCGGCCGGCAACGAATCGAGATGGGGGCAGCTCATCGGTGTCCCTCGGCAACGGATCATGTGTACACGTGCTACGAGAAAACAAACAAATGTGAAGAAAATTATCAATATTCGGACGCCGGCCGCGAGAAATCCGGCCGGTCCCCCCGGCAACCGGCGATAGCGCCGGGCGGAGCCGCCTCCTCGGGCTCCCGGCGCACGACCGTCGGCCTGGGACAACCGAGGATACGCCGCGCCGCACGCTCGGACCCGGCCGGGGGACTGGCCCCTGACGGCGGAAGGGACCCGTGCACCGGCGCGGCCCTCACGATCGGCGCGCGGGTCACCTCGGCACGCCCCCGCGTTGACGCCTGGAGGGGGACTTCGTCTAAGAGAGCCTCGAAAACCTCCCGGCTCCCGACCGTGTCCCTTGCGGCCGTGTCTCTCGCAGCCGTCTCCCTCGCAGCCGTCCTGGCGCGGGGGCCGCACCGCGGCTTGCAGCACGGGACGTCCGTTGCCGGAGCGTCCTGCCGGACGCGGCGGCGGGGTGGAGGGCGAGGCGGGAGCCGCGGCATGTCGGGTGGGAAGGCACATTTGCAGGAGAACTTGCGGGAGAGCTTGCAGAACCACGTGCGTGGGCATGGGCCGGAGGCGGCGCGACACGACGCGCAGCCGGGCGAGGCCGAGGCCGACATCGTCTTCGAGACGCGCGGGGTGGCCGGACTGATCACCCTGCAACGGCCGAAGGCGCTCAACGCCCTGACCCTGCCGATGGTCGAGGCGATGCACCGGCAGCTCCGGGCCTGGGCCGAGGATCCCGCCGTCACCCGGGTCGTGGTGCGCGGCGCGGGCGGCCGCGCCTTCTGCGCCGGCGGCGACATCCGTCGCATCCACGCCCTGGGCCGGGCCGGGCGGCTGCCCGAGGTGATGGCGTTCTGGCGGGCGGAATACTGTCTCGACGCCTGCGTGAAGACCTATCCGAAGCCCTACATCGCCCTGATCGAGGGGATCGTCATGGGCGGGGGCGTCGGCATCTCGCTGCACGGCGACGTGCGGGTCGCGGCCGAGAGCTACAGCCTCGCCATGCCCGAGACCGGCATCGGCTTCTTTCCCGATGTCGGCACCACCTACGCCCTGCCGCGCCTGCCCGGCCGCACCGGCGCCTACCTCGCCCTCACCGGCAGCCGGATCGGCGCCGGCGACGCGCTCGCGGTCGGGCTCGCCACCCACGCGGCCCGGGCGGCGGATTTCGACGCGGTCGTCGCGCGGCTGGCGGAGGGCGCCGACATCGCCGACACCCTCGCGGATGTTGCGGCGGCCCCGCCGGACAGCGGGCCTCTGGTGGCCGAGCGCGCCTGCATCGATGCCTGCTTCGGCGCCGACACGGTGGCGGAGGTGCTGGACCGCCTCGACAGGGCGGCGGCCGAGGGCTCGGACTTCGCGGCGGAAACCGCCGCCACGATCCGCCTCCGCTCGCCGACGAGCCTGACCATCGCCCATGCACAGATGCGCCGGGGCGCCGCGATGCGCTTCCCCGAGGCGATGCGGGCCGAGTACCGGCTGTGCGAGCGGCTGATGCGCGGTCGCGATTTCTATGAGGGCGTGCGGGCGGTCATCCTCGACAAGGACAACCGGCCCGCCTGGAGCCCCGCCACGCTGGCGGAGGTGGACGCGGCGGCGATCACGGCGGCATTCGAGGCCGGCGATGGCGAGGGGCCCCGCTTCGACGGCACGGAGGGGCCGCAGCCATGAGGAGCGCCACCAGGATCGGCGCGGGCCGGGACGAGCGCGGCCGGGTGGTACCCCGGACGGGCGACCGGATCGAGGAGGCGCAACCCCGGGCGCAGACCCGCTGGGACATGGTGCTGGTCTGGTTCATGCGCATCACGGCCCTGGTCTGGGTCGCGAAGGGACTGGTCACCTGGGGGCAGATCCTCGACCTGTTCCCCGGCGCCACGCCCTTCGCCGACTTGCCGCCCGGACGGCAGGCCGCGATCGTCTATTTCGCGGTGATCGATTTCGTGGCCGCGGTCGGCCTGTGGCTGACCAGCGCCTGGGGCGGCGTGGTCTGGCTGCTGGCCGCCACCTCGGCGCTGACACTCGCGGCGCTGACGCCCCAGCTCCTGCCGACCTCGCCGACACTGATTGCAGTCCAGACAAGCATTGTCGTGACTTACTTCGTGCTGTCCTGGCTGGCGGCACGCGAAAATAGCTAAACGAAACGTCAAAACGAACGTTTCATTTTGCATTTACCGACAGAAGTAAATCGGAAGTTCATCCTGTCGCTTAAATCGGCTTTCACCCGCGGTGCCTAGGTTCAGCCCATAAGCGATGCCGGACGACGCAGCCGGCACGATCCGACAGAGAGGCTAGACCGATGAGCACGAAGGCCGCCAACACCGCCCTCAAGACCGCCGACGTCGCCCCCGACGCCGCTGGCGCCGCCGGCTCCTACCTCGAGGCGCTCCACCTCGTGGAGCGGCTGCACCGCCGCCTCCTCGACGTCATCAAGGACGAGTTCGACCGCCGCGGCCGCGAGGACGTCAACAGCGTCCAGGCGCTCCTGCTCTACAACATCGGCGACAAGGAACTGACGGCGAGCGAGCTGCGCTCCAAGGGCTACTATCTGGGCTCGAACGTGTCCTACAACGTCAAGAAGCTCGTCGAGGCCGGCTTCCTGCACCACGCCCGCTCCAAGACCGATCGCCGGTCCGTGCGCATCAGCCTGACGACCAAGGGCCGCGAGGTCCACGACCTGATCCAGGGCCTCTACGACAAGCATTCCCGCACGATCGCTCCGATCGGCGGCATCTCCGAAGACGATTTCGGTCGCCTCAACCAGGCGCTCACCCGGCTCGAGCGCTTCTGGACCGACCAGATCCGCTACCGGCTCTGAGAGCGGAAGCGCTCATCATCAGCAGGGAGACACAAGTCCGGAACACCGGACTTGTGCGCGCTTCTGGACCGACCAGATCCGCACCCGGCGCTGAGAGCGGAAGCGCTCATCATCAGCAGGGAGACACAAGTCCGGAACACCGGACTTGTCCGCGCTTCTGGACCGACCAGATCCGCACCCGGCTCTGAGAGCGGAGGCGCTCATCATCAGCAGGGAAACACAAGTCCGGAACACCGGACTTGTGCGCCTTTCTGGACCGACCAGATCCGCACCCGGCTCTGAGAGCCGACCCGCTCGGGTTCAGCACGAAGGCGCACCTGCCGGAACCCTGGCCCCGTGCCCGCAGGCGAACCGCTTCGAGCCCACCAAGGCATTCCCCAAAAAGGCCCGGGCGGCATGTGCCGCCCGGGCCTTTGGCATGAATGGCTCTCGCCCCAAACCAAAAAAGGCGCTGCCCTCTCAGGCAGCGCCCCGTTCACCGGTCACGTCCGGTGACGACCTTCTCAGTTGAAGGTGTCGATCTCGGCGGACTCGTAGGAGGTGACTTCCATGCCGACACAGATCTCGGCGACGACAGGGGCGGACCACTTCATAGCAAAACTCCAGCTTGGTTGGATTGGATTCTCACGACCGATCCGAGGACCGGCGACGCCTTCTTAGTTGAAGGTGTCGATCTCGGCGGACTCGTAGGAGGTGACTTCCATACCGACACAGATCTCGGCGACGACGGGGGCGGACCACTTCATGACAGAACTCCTCGATTATCGGTTGGCGTCGAGACACCCGACCTTAAGACCGGGGCCACCTTCTCAGTTGAAGGTGTCGATCTCGGCGGACTCGTAGCTGGTGACTTCCATGCCGACACAGATCTCGGCAACGACGGGGGCAGACCACTTCATGGCATGTCTCCTCTAAAACACCTAGAAAACGAAGGTCGGTCGCAAGACCGGCCCGACCTCGAACGGAGGCGGTGCCGTTCCTCGTACCCGGCCCCTCGTGTTCGACGAGAGGGATATAGACATTGTGTTGGGCGCAATTCAAGCGGGCCCTCCACTTATATTTCTCACAGAAGCCGGGGGAATCTGCCAAGTGTCGGGGTCTGCGCGAGAAAATGCGACCGCCACCGGAGATATGATGCCGGAGGGTGGACCGCACAAGCCGGACTTTCGGCGAAGCCATCCGGGCGGTGCGGCGGGAAGGGCGGAGGGGCCTCCGAGGTCAGGCCGCCCGCGTCCGAAACCGGCCGGGTGAGCCGGATTGCCCGTTTCTCTCGTCTTGCCCGTCGCCATGGTCTCACGCGACCCAGCCGAGCCACGGTCAAGCTTTCGCCGATGTGTTCGAGCGATGTCGAATGAACGAAAACTTTCTTCGCTCGCGGCCATTTTTGGAGAACCGTTTCGCGATTCGCAGCGTTTGAAGGCGTCTCAAGAATTCGGAGGGTACGTCGATGAGGACGGTTGCGATTGGTCTTGCCGCACTGCTCATGAGCACCTCGGTCTACGCGCAGAGCGCCGCCGGCGGTGGGGAGCGTAGCGGCATGCAGGCCGGCAGCGAGCGGAGTGCGACCTCGGGCGGTGAGCGCGGCGGCATGCAAGCCGGCGGCGGCGATGGCATGAAAGCCCGCGGCGGCGACGGGATGCAGGCCCGCGGCGGCGATTCCAAGGGGTCCGAGCGGGGCGGCGCCCGCGGCGGCGACATGGCCAAGGGCGACACGGCCAAGGGCGACACGGCCAAGGGCGACATGAACCGGGGCGATCGGGCCAAGGGCGACGCCAAGGGCGACATGGCCCGCAGCGGCGAGCGCGGCATGGACGGCCGGGCCGGCCGCGACACCGCCGAGCGGGGCGAGCGCCGCGAGGGCGTCCGCGGTGAGAGCCGCAGCGAGCGCTTCGGCGCCCGCGACACCGATCGCACCCGCATCAGCAGCCGTACCGATGTCCGCTCGACCACGGTCGACGGCGGCTACCGCCGCGAGGGGCGCTTCGTGTTCATCGGCGGCCAGCGCGTCGTCTACGGGTCGCCGGAGTACCGCCGCCTGATCGTCACCGAGCGCCGCAGCTCCGGCCCGCGCCGCTACGTGACGATCCGCGGTCAGCGCGTGATCTACGGTTCGCCCCAGTACCGCCGCCTCGTCAGCGTCGGCGAGGAGCGCCGCTACGTCACGATCCGCGGCCAGCGCGTGATCTACGGCTCCCCGGAATACCGGCGCCTGTCCACCACCGTCTCGACCACCGAGCGGCGCGGCGGCGTGGTCAATGCCGGCTTCAGGGAGCGCAACGAGGTCCGCTCCGGCACGAGCCGCACGGACAGCCGCAGCAGCCGCACCGAGACCCGAGGCTCCGAGCGGGAGCAGATGCGCGGCAACGATCAGGCCCGCGGCATGGAGCGCGGCGCGAACCGCAACGAGTCCATGGGCCAGGGCCGCGAGCGTGACGGCATGCGCAATGCCGGCATGCGCGGCGGCGAGTCCGGCGACCGCGGCGGCAATGTCCGCAACGCCTCCGACAAAGGCGGCATGGGCGGTGACACCGGCGGCGGCATGGGCGCCAGCAAGGGCAAGATGGGCGGCGCAAGTGGCGGCATGAGCGGTGGTATGGGCGGCGAGACCGGCCGTGGCACCGGCGAGGGCCGCGGCGGCCGCAACTGAGGCCCGGGCCCGGAGCGGTCGCCCCGCTCCGGGCTCCGCTCGCCTCCGCCGGGCGCGCACCCTCCCACGACACGCCGTGCGGCCTTCGTGCCGCCCTGACCAACGCGCCCCGAGACCGGATGGTCCCGGGGCGTTGTCATGCCGCGCAGGCCCGCCTGACGAGGCAGCGGCGGACAGTGAGCGGGAGGGGTGTCGTCCGGCCTCCGTCAGCCGGGGCCCTCGGCCTGCCGGACGCTCTCATCCGGTCGCTCGATATGGGCGGTGAAACCGGCGAGATCCGGTCCGACCCGGTCGGGACGCAGCGCCATCGAGGGAAGCGCGTAATCCCCGCCATTCTGGCGGCGAAACGGAATCGGCGGCGTCTCGAACAGGGTCTGCATCCGGCCCTTCAGCGCGATCGCCGTCGCGTCGAACGTCGCCGCATCGGTCCGGTCGGCGCGGTACAGCACGAAGGGCGGCAGCACGTCGTAGCCCGGATAGAACAGCACCCCGTGGTGGATGGGGAAGAGAAGGTCGTCGATCGGCCCGTTGATCCCCCGGGGACCATAGTGGGACGGCCAACCTCCGGCCGTGACGATGAGCATCGCGCGCTTGCCCGCCAGCGTGCCCTCTCCGTAGCGGTCGCCCCAGCGCGTCTCGCTGTGTTCGCCCACGCCATAGGCGAAGCCGAACGCGTAGACCCGATCGATCCACCCCTTCAGGATCGCCGGCATGGAGAACCACCAGAGGGGGAACGCCAGGATGAGCGCGTCCGCCCAGAGCAGATCCTTCTGCGCGGCGCGGAAGTCCTGCGTCAGGCTTCCGGTGACGAAGGCCTCGCCCGACGCCGCCGGCACGCGCAGCCGCGCCGATTCGGGCAGGGCGGGGAAATCCCGGCGGTCGACCTCGGATTTCCAGCCGATCGCGTAGAGGTCCGTCACGCGAACCGCGTGACCATCGGCCCGGAGTTGGGCGACGGCCCCGTCCCGCAGGGCGTTCGTCAGCGAGGCCGGATCGGGATGGGCGGAGACGACGAGGATCTTCATGCGTGCGGCTCACCAAAGGACGGGACCGCGAGGCTAGGCGCCCCCTGATCCATCCGGTAGCTGAGGGCAACGGATAGGATTGTGCCGCACGATGGATCAATCGGACGTCACGCTGGAGCGGATGCGCAGCTTCGTGCGGGTCGCGGAACGCGGGAGCCTGTCGGCGGTGGCGCGCGAGCTGGGCGTGGGACAATCGACCGTCTCGCGGCACGTGGCGGAGCTCGAAGGCGCTCTGGGCGTCACGCTCCTCAACCGGACCACCCGGCGCGTCACCCTCACCGACGAGGGGAGGCGGTACCACGCCGAGGCGCGCACCATCCTGCGGTTGGTGGACGAGGCCACGGACGGCGCGCGGAGCGCCGGCGAAGGCCTGACCGGTACGATCCGCATCTCCTGCACCGCGGCCCTGGGCGTCCGCCACGTCTGCCGGATGCTGTTCGCCATCCAGGACCGCCATCCGGAGATCGTGGTCGATCTCAGCCTGTCGGATGCGCGCATCGATCTCGTGCAGGAGGCGGTGGACGTCGCGATCCGGCTCGGGGCCCTGGCCGACAGCACCATGCAATGTCGGACCATCGGCCTGTCGCGCCGCGTCTTGGTGGCATCCCGGGCCTATCTCGCGGAGCGGGGGCGGCCGGACAGGCCCGAAGACCTGGCCGGACACACCGCGATCCGCATGAGCAACCTCGCGGGTGGTGCGATGCTCGCGCTGCGCGGACCGGACGGCGCAGCGATCCGCGCTCCGTTCGAGGGCCGTCTCTGGGTCGATCACGGCTTGGCGGCCCGCGAGGCTCTGGCCCAGGGACGCGGGATCGCGGCCGCGCATCTCTGGCTCGTCGACGATCTGCTGGCGGCCGGGACGGTCGAGCCGATCCTCCCCGCCTTCGCGCCCGAGCCCGTGCCCCTGTCACTGCTCGTCGTGCCCGGTCGGACGCGCATCAAGCGTGTTCGGATGCTGGTGGATGCGCTCGCCGCGTCGCTTGAGACGCTCCCCGGCCTCGTCCGGGCGTGACGCTCGCTTGCGATGTCGCGCGCGCCCTGGATCGACGCCCGTTCCGGGCCGACGCCGGCACGTCCGGTCTCGACCGCGGAGCCAAAGTCCGCATTCCCGCTTCAGCGGCCCTTCGAACCGCCGATCGGATGGGGTTTTGACCCGCAACACCGCGCCCCTGTTGAGCCGGCATGCGCGTTTTCTCACCGACGAATGTTCCGTTAAATTTTACGAACCATGGCGCGGATTGTCTCGCGTTCTGGTGCTCGAGTGGGTGTGAAGCGCTTCACCTCGTCCCGTCGTTCCACCGTCATCGCCCGGGTCGGGCTCACGGCGCGCCGGCTCCTGGCCATCGGCGTCGCGGCCCTCGTGCCCCTCGCCGCGCCCGGCCAGGCCCGCGCGGAGGGCGCTCCGGTGGAACGCACCGCGCTCACCCGGCACATTGCCAAGACCCACCCACGAGCCCGGGACCCGGCCGGATGGGCCGCCGACCTGCTGCGCGCACTCGCGGAGCTGCGCTTCGCGCCGAGCCCGGACAATGTCTGCGCCTCCGTCGCGATCATCGGCCAGGAATCGAGCTTCACGGCGAGTCCGCAGGTGCCGCGGCTGGGCGAGATGGCGGAGCGGAAGACGCTCGCCCGGCTCGACGCATGGAGCAAGGAGCGCCTGCTGTTTTCCGTCTACCGGAGCCTGCGGGACGAGTTCCTGGCCAAGGTCCGCGCCTCGCGGACAGAGCAGGATCTCGACCTCGCCTATCGCTGGCTGACCCGCCGGCTGCTCGACACGCCCGGCCTTCCCTTCCTGCTCTCGACCGCGAGCAACGGACGATCCCTGCCGGAATTCTTCGAGACGCGGAACGAGATCAAGACGCTCGGCGCGATGCAGGTCTCGGCGCGCTTCGCCATCCAGGCCAAGACCGGAAAATCCCTTTCGGAGCTGGAGCTTTCGGACATCTATCGCGTCCGGGACAGCCTCTACACGCGCTCGGGCGGCCTCTATTACGGCACCATGCAGCTGCTCGGATATCGCGCCGATTACGAGAGCAGGCTGTCGATGTTCGCCGATTACAATGCCGGGCGCTACAGCAGCCGGAACGCGGCGATCCAGTGGATGGCCGGGAAGCTCACCGGCGAAGCGGTGGCCCTCGACGGCGACCTTCTCGCCTATCCGGAGGGGGAGGCCCCGCGCCCCGGCCGGACGCAGGCCATCCTGTGGGACATCCTCGGAAAGACCGGCCGCATGACCCAGGCGCAGCTGCACGCCGACCTGCGGCTCGAGAAGTCGCTCGACTTCAACCGGACCGACACATTCACGATGATCCGGGCGCTGTATCAGGCGCGGTTTCGCCAGAAGCCGCCCTACGAGCGCATTCCGGAGATCGATCTCAGGAAGACGAGCATCAAGATCGCGAAGGGCATGACGACCGAGATCTTCGCGCGGGCCGTGAACCGCCGCTACGAGGCCTGCCGCGCCGCGCTCGCCCCGGCGCCCCCGGTCGCCTCGGCCGTCGGGGCGCCGTCCCCGCGGGACGAGGCCGCGTCGGTGCGGCGGCGGAACGCGGCCGCCGCGCTCTGATCCGGTCGCGCCGCGGATCTGGCTGGAGGCCGCCGCGTCACGCCCGCAGGAACGCGGTCAGAGACGCGTTCACCGCCTCAGGGGCCTCGTGCTGCACCCAGTGGGTGGAATCGGGAAACCACGCCACCCGGCCTCGATCGCACAGGGCGAGGCTCGCCTCGGCCAGCCCCGGCTGCAATGCGGGATCGCGCCGCCCCCACAGGATCAGCGTCGGGGCCGTGACCCGCGGCGGGTTCGCGTCCCGCGGCAGGCGGGCGAGGGCCCGGTACCAGTCCAGCATCGCCGTGACCGCCCCAGGCCGGCGCCATTCCCGCGCGTAGCGATCGAGGTCGGCGTCCGAGAAGGTGCCCGGCCGGGCGGAGCGGCGCATCATCGCCCGCAGGCCGGAACCGTCGCGGGCGAGGAGCAGCCGCTCCGGCAGGAGCGGAAGCTGGAAGATGCCCGCATAGGCACTGCGCAGGACCTGCCCGGGATGGCGCCGGAGGTAATCGCCGAACACCGCCGGGTGGAAGGCGTTGAGCACGGCGAGGCGATCGACCCGCTCGGGGAAGCGGCTCGCGGTCCAGAAGGCGACGAGGCCGCCCCAATCGTGCCCGACGAGGCGGAACCGATCGACGCCGCAGGCATCGGCCAGGGCGACGACGTCGGCGGCGAGATGATCGAGATGGTAGGCCTCGATGCCCCGGGGCCGGTCGCTGAGGCCGTAGCCGCGCTGGTCGGGGACGATCAGGCGGAAGCCCTCCGCCGCCAGCGGGCCGATCTGATGGCGCCACCCGAACCAGAATTCGGGAAAGCCGTGCAGCAGGATCGTCGCCGGTCCATCGGCCGGGCCGGCCTCCGCCACGTGCAGGCGCAGGGCGCCGAGCGACAGGTGGCGATGGGTGACGTCCGGATCGGGCATGGGGCTCCGGGCAGGCGAGGGGAGAGCGGGGCGAACGCGGCAGGATGGCCAGGGTTCGGAGCGCGCTGCGAGCCGCTATAGTGGGTCCGATCCCTGAGGAAAGCTCCGGCCCGATGCCGTTCGTCCGCCGCCTCGTCGCGCTCGCCTGCCTCTGGCCGCTTCTGGCCCCCGGCCTCGCCCAGGCGCGGCCGGTCATCGACGCCGCCGGGCGGCGGGTCGAGGTGCCCGACCGGATCGAGAGGGTGCTGGCCGCGGGCCCGCCTGCCGCGGTGCTGCTCTACAGCCTGGCGCCGGGGAAGATGATCGGCTGGCCCCGTGCCCCGAGGCCGGCGGAGAGCGCCTTCCTCACGCCCGAGACCGCGGCCCTGCCCTCCACCGGGCGGCTGACCGGGCGGGGCGGCACCGCGAATGTCGAGGCGGTGCTGGCCTTGAAGCCCGACCTCATCGTCGATGTCGGCAGCACGGGCGCCACCTACGCCTCGCTGGCCGACCGGGTTCAGGCCCAGACCGGCATCCCCTACCTCCTCCTCGACGGCAGCTTTTCGAAGGTACCGGAGACGTTTCGCCGCCTCGGCGCCCTCATCGGGGCCGAGGGGGACGGCGAGACGCTCGCCGCGGAATCCGAGCGCATCCTGAAGGCGGTGGCGGAGGCGGTGGCCACGGTGCCGCCCGCGCAGCGGCCGCGGGTCTATTACGGCCGCGGCCCCCGTGGGCTGGAGACGGGGCTCGCCGGCTCGATCAACACCGAGATCATCGAGGCGGCCGGCGGGCGCAACGTCGCCACGGCAGAGGGCATGGGCGGGCTCGCCAGCGTGTCGCCCGAGCAGGTGCTCGCCTGGAACCCGGACGTGATCCTGATCCTCGACCCGGCCTTCGCCGCGAGCCTGCCCACCGATCCGCTCTGGAAGGACCTGTCGGCGGTGCGGAGCGGACAGGTCTACGCCGCGCCGGTGCTGCCGTTCGGCTGGGTCGATGCCCCGCCCGGCGTCAACCGCCTGATCGGCCTGCGCTGGCTCGCCGGATTGTTCTTCCCCGAGGCGTTCAAGGAGCCGCTGGATGAGGCCGTGCGGCGCTTCTACCGGCGGTTCTACCATGTCGAGCCGAGTCCGGCGCAGGTCGAGGCGCTGCTGGGGCCCACCGCGCCCCTGGCCAAGCCGCGATGAGCGAGGCCGCCTCCGTCGCGGCGGCGCCGGCCCGGCGGCGGCTCGCGTCTTTCAGCCTCGCGGCCCTGCCGGTGCTGGCGCTGCTCCTGCTGGTCCTCGTCTCCCTCGGCACCGGCCGCTATCCCGTGCCGCTCGGCGACGTGTTCTCACTGCTGCTGGCGAAGGCGTTCGGCCTCGCCTCCTCGGTCGATCCGACTGCGCAGACCGTGGTGCTGCAGGTGCGCCTGCCGCGGGTGCTCGGCGCGCTCCTGGTCGGGGCCGGGTTGGCGGCGGCGGGGGCGACCTATCAGGGACTTTTTCGCAATCCGCTCGTCTCACCGGATATTTTGGGGGTATCGGCCGGGTCGAGCCTCGGGGCGGTGCTCGGTATCGTGCTGACGCTGCCGGCCGCGGCGATCCAGGGGCTCGCCTTCGCCGGCGGGCTCGGCGCGGTCTCCATCGTCTACGGCGTCGGGATCGCGGTGCGCCGGCGCGGGGCGTCCGATCCGGTGCTGACGCTGGTGCTCGCGGGCGTCGCCGTCGGCGCGCTGCTGGGGGCCGGGATCGCGCTCCTCAAGGTGTTGGCCGACCCCTACAACCAGCTGCCCGCCATCACCTTCTGGCTGTTGGGGAGCCTCGCCTCGGTCAACCGCGGCGATCTCGGCGCGATCCTGCCGGCGATGCTGATCGGCCTGATCCCGCTGGTGCTCCTGCGCTGGCGCGTCAACCTGATGAGCCTGGGCGACGAGGAGGCCCGCGCGCTCGGCGTCGAGACGCGGGTGATCCGCCCGGTCCTGGTGGCGGCGGCGACCTTGGTGACCGCGGCGGCCGTCTCGGTGACGGGGGTGATCGGCTGGGTCGGGCTGATCGTGCCGCACGTGGCCCGGCTCCTCGTTGGGCCGGACTTCCGGCGCCTGCTGCCGGCCTCGCTGCTTCTGGGGGCCGGCTACCTCACCGCGGTCGATCTCCTGGCCCGCACCGTCGCCACCATCGAGGTGCCGCTCGGCATCCTGACCGCGCTCGTCGGCGCGCCGTTCTCCCTGTGGCTCCTGGCCACGGCCAAGCGCGGCTGGGCCTGATGCTCGAACTCCAAGACCTCGCCTTCGGCTACGGCGCCAGGACCGTCGGCTCCGGCGTCAGCCTGACGCTCCCGCCTGGCGAGACCCTCTGCCTGCTCGGGCCGAACGGCGGCGGCAAGACCACCCTGTTCAAAACGATGCTCGGCCTGCTGCCGCCGCTCCATGGTCGCATCCTTCTGGATGGCACCGATCTATCCGCGCTGCCCCGACGCGAAGTCGCACAACACATCGCCTACGTGCCGCAGGCGCATGCGGCCTTCTTCCCGTTCCGGGTGCGGGAGGTGGTGCTGATGGGCCGCGCGAGCCGCCTTTCCGCCTTCGCGAGCCCTGGCCCCGCGGATCAGGCGGCCGCCGAGCGGGCGCTCGCGACCCTCGGCATCGGGCACCTCTCGGACCGGATCTACACCGAGATCAGCGGCGGCGAGCGCCAGCTCGCGCTGATCGCCCGGGCGCTCGTCGGCGAGCCGCGGCTCCTCGTGATGGACGAACCGACCGCGAGCCTCGATTTCGGCAATCAGGCCCGGGTGCTCGGGCAGGTGCGGCGCCTGTCGGGCCGCGGCATCGCCGTCGTGCTCTCGACCCACGATCCCGGTCACGCCTTCCTCTGCGCCGACCGGGTGGCGCTGCTCCATGCCGGGCGCCTCGCCGGTCTCGGCCCGCCAGGCGAAACGGTGACGCCGGAGACGCTGCGGCTCCTCTACGGGGTCGAGGTCGCGGTGGTGCCGCTGCCGGGGGAGGGGCGGGCGGTGTGCGCGCCCGTCCTGCCCTGAGGCCTCACCACACCGTCCGCTTCGGATTGCGCTCGTCGAACCCCTTCTGGTGCCAGTAGGGATAGATCGGCGTCTCCTGGCTCGCCGCGTCGAGGCGGGCGATCTGGTCCGGGGTCAGGGTCCAGCCCACCGCGCCGAGGTTCTGGCGCAGTTGCTCCTCGTTGCGGGCACCGACCACGATGTTGCAGACGGTCGGGCGGGTCAGCAGCCAGTTGAGGGCCACCTGGGAGACGGTCTTGCCGGTCTCTTGCGCCACCGCATCCAGCGCATCGACCACGCCGTAGAGGTAGTCGTCCGGGACACTCGGCCCGCCCTCGGCCCCGCCCGCGGCGATGCGGCCGGAGGCAGCGGCCTGTCCGCGCCGGATCTTGCCGGTGAGCCGGCCCCAGCCGAGCGGGCTCCACACCATCAGGCCGACACCCTGGTCGAGGCCGAGCGGCATCAGCTCCCATTCGTAATGGCGACCGACCAGCGAGTAGTAGCCCTGGTAGACGACGTAGCGGGCGAGCCCGTCGCGCTCCGAGGTGGCGAGCGCCTTCATGAGCTGCCAACCGGAAAAGTTCGAGGCGCCGATATAGCCGATCTTGCCGGAGCGGGTCAGGTCGTCGAGGGCCCGCAGGGTCTCCTCGACGGGGGTCAACGCGTCGAAGCCGTGCATGAAGTAGACGTCGATATGGTCGGTGCCGAGCCGCTTGAGGCTCGCCTCGCAGGAGCGGATCAGGTGGTGGCGCGAGGAACCGACCGCGTTCGGGCCGTCGCCCGTGCGGAAGGTCGCCTTGGTCGAGATCAGGAGCCGGTCGCGGCGCCCCTTGATGGCCTCGCCCAGGATCGTTTCGGAATGGCCCCCGGAATAGATGTCGGCGGTGTCGAAGAAGTTCACGCCCGCCTCCAGGCAGATGTCGATCAGACGGCTCGCCTCGGCGACATCGGTCTTGCCCCAGGTCTCGAAGAAGGCGTCGGTGCCACCGAAGGTACCGGTGCCGAAGCTGAGGACCGGCACCGTGAGGCCCGAACGTCCGAACTGGCGGTATTCCATGGCTGTGCCGCTCCGTGTCTCGTCTGTACCGGGCCCGAAGGCCGCATCATCGCCGTAACTCGTACCAAGCGGCACGGGGCAGGACCGGTGGCCCAGTTCCGTGCGTCCGGCGGACGCCCGCCGCCCCGCCGCCCCGCCGCCCCGCCGCCCCGCCGCCCCGCCGCCCCGCCGCTGATGGGTCTTAGGGGCCGCGCTTTTGCCACCGAAAAATCAGGTTCTGCGAAGGCTTCGTCAACCAAGAGCCACTATCGGGTGGGATCTTCACCGTGATCGCCAGCCATGGCCGGGCCGCGCATCGTGCGCGTGACCGCTCCGCCATGCCGCCTCAGCATTGGGAACCATTTCCGTGAGTTTCACCGTCAGCGCCGGCACCGCCCCGCGGGTCTATTCCTGGCAGCACGGCTCGATGCTGAGCGCCCTGGAGCAGAGCCTGTCGCTGGCGAGCACGGGGCTCAGCGAGGTGCGGATCACGGATTCGGAAGGCCGCCGCTACAGCCCCGCCACCCTCTACCAGGCGTTGTTCGGCCCCCGCCCCGCCGCCCCGGCCGCCCGCGCGGCCTGAACGCCGCCCCTCAGGCGGCCGGACGGCGCTCGGCCTCCTCGAAGCCGTCGATCAGCCCGCCATGGGCCTCGGCCAGGATCGCGTAGGAGCGTCGCCGCGCTCCGTGATCGTGGATCGCGCTCGCCACGATGAGCTCGTCGGCCCCCGTCTCGGCGGCGAGGGCCGCGAGCCCGGCCCGGATCGTATCCCGGTCCCCCACCAACGAGCGCGCCAGCATCCGCGAGACCTGGGCCTTCTCCCGCGGCGTCCAGTGGACCTCGATGTCCGCGATCGGCGCGGGCAGGAGGCCGCGGGTGCCGCGCAGGATGTTGGTGAAGGCCTGCTGCGAGGTGGTGAACAGGCGCCGCGCCTCCGCCTCCGTCTCCGCCGCCACGACGTTGATCCCGACGATCGCGTAGGGCCGGGCCAGCTGCGCCGAGGGCCGGAACCGGGTGCGGTAGGTCTCCAAGGCCGGCAGCAGCGCGTCCGGGGCGAAATGCGAGGCGAAGGCGTAGGGCAGGCCCAGCATCGCCGCGAGTTCGGCCCCGAACAGGCTGGAGCCGAGAATCCACAGCGGCACCTTGGTCCCCTCGCCGGGCACCGCCCGCACGGTCTGGCCGGGCCGGGTGTCGCCCAGGAGCGCCTGCACCTCCAGCACGTCCTGCGGGAAGCTCTCAGCGGCGGCGTAGTCCCGGCGCAGGGCCCGCAGGGTCGCCCCGTCGGTACCGGGGGCGCGGCCGAGGCCGAGATCGATCCGGCCGGGATAGAGGGTCGCCAGCGTGCCGAACTGCTCGGCGATCACCAGCGGCGCGTGATTGGGCAGCATGATGCCCCCGGCGCCGACCCGGATGCGCCGGGTTCCCGCCGCCACGTGGCCGATCACCACCGCGGTCGCGGCGCTGGCGATGCCGGCCATGTTGTGGTGCTCGGCGAGCCAGAAGCGCCGATAGCCGAGGTCGTCCGCGTGGCGGGCCAGATCGAGGCTATGGGCGAGCGCCGCGGCCGGTGTGGCGCCCTCGGGGATGGGGGCGAGGTCGAGAACGGAGAGAGGGGGAAGCGGGGGCATCGCGGCTTCGGGCACTGGTTTCGTCCACACGCATCACGCCGCGCCCGTGGGGGGCGCAGGACGTCGCTCCCCTGCTGACCGGCAGATCGTGAGCCGGAACAGAATCCGCAAGACAGGGGCTTGCGCTCCGACCCAAACCCGTCCTAGCCTCACCTCATCGGCGCCCCAGGGATGCCGTCCTGCGAAAGGAGGTTGGCCATGAGACATCAAGGCAGCACCGTCTCCGCCGCTCGTACCGCTGACGCGGACCAGGATACGCCACCCAACCACCATCAGCAGGGATAGTGGCTGCCCAGCAGCGCCACGTTCGGTCGAGTTCCCCCGTCGGTCCGAGGACGGGGCTGGATGCTCCCGAGCGGCGCTAGGTAGCGTGGCCCCTGCACAAGCCCGTCGGCGCGAGCCGGCGGGCTTTTTTCATGTCACGGTTGCCTGGAATTCGGGCTCGGCACGCATGCCGAGCGGCGCGGGCCTTGCACGAGCCCTCCGATCTCGCGGAGGCCGCCCCCCGGATGACGATCTTCCACTTCGAACTTCGCCGCAACGGGCAGCGGATCGGCCCGATGCAGACCCGCGACTGCCCGGATTGCGGCATGGCCTTCCGCGCCGCCCGCGACATGATTCGGACCCTGCGGGAGGAGGACCGCCTCGCCGAAGCGGCGCGGGATCACACCCTCCAGGTCCGCTACGACGACCACACGCTGCTGTTCGATCTGCCCTTCGACCTGCGCCTCTGAGAGTTGCCTCATCCGACGCCCGTTCGCCGGTTTCCCCTGCAAGGCTCGACGGAGCAGCGGGCGTTGTGTGAGAGACATGAAGGCCCGCCCCTCGATGAGCCCGCAGATCGGCCCGAGCGGCGGAGGCCGGCGCACGGCATGGCCGCAGAGCGGCCGGGGAGCGGGCGAGGGGGTCTCAGCCCTTCCAGTTCTTCAGCGCCGCGAACGGGCTGGCCGAAGGGTCGGCGGCGGGGGGGTTGAGCACCGGCTCGACTTGCGCGACCGCGTCCTCCAGGGAATGGGCCGCGCCGTTCGGCAGCTTGCCGCCGGCGGCGTCGCGATGGCCGCCGCCGCGGAAGGCCCGCGCCCCATCGAGCGCCGTGCCGTTGATGGACCGGAACGAGAGCGTCCCCGACCGCTGCACGTTGACGACCCGCGTGGCCCGTCCCCCCTCCATCACGCGGTCGGAGACCCGCTGGAAGGTGCCGGAATCGAGGCCGAACGAGAGCAGCGTACCGTCCTTGAGCGGGTGGAACAGCGCCTCGGAGCGGGCCAGCATCCGGGCAAGCCGCATCCGCGTGGTCAGCGTCGCGTCGTCACCGGGCTCGTTCGCCAGAAGAGCGTCGACGAGGCCCGCCCGCAATCCGCCCGCGCGGCGCTCCAGCTCGGCGGCGGTCGCGCCCTCGGCGAGGCAGCGGGCGGCGGCGAGCAGCAGGTCGGAGACGAAGCGGTCATGGGCCGGATGGCCCGGCGGCACCAGGGGGGACACGCTGTCCCAGAAGATCTCGTCGAGGGCGAGCCCGCCCGGGAATTGGGCTTCCGTCTTGCGCCACAGATCGAGCGCCTCGACCGCCTCGATCAGGGCGGACAGCTCCGGCCGCTCGGCGCCCGAGGGCGTCTCGCCGGCGTAGAGGGCGCGCTGGTCGTAGGTCATCCGCGTGGCGCAATGCGCCTCGTCGATGAGCACGTACAGGTCGGGATCGCCGAGATCGGTGCGCAGCAGGCCGGGGCGCTCGGGATCGGGGGCGGGGTCCAGGCTCTGCCGGCGCAGCTGGTCGATCGAGGAGGCGTGGTGATCGAGCACGACGAGCCGGTGGCGGGCGCCCTCCGCCCGGTTGCGGTTCATCGCGGCGAACCGTTTGAAGAACGCGATCGCCGGCTCCTCCAGCCCGAGATCGGTCATCAGCAGCGTCTCGGCGGCCTCCGCCTTGCGGAGCCGCTTCAGCTCGTCCTCGACCACGGGCCCGACATCGCTGTAGCGGGCGACGTGCACCACCCGCGCCACCGGCGCGAAACAGGCGGCGACGGTCGAAGCACCATAGCCATCGAGGTCGTTGTGGGTGATCTGGACGAGGGTCATCCGGTGTCTTTAAGCGGACCTGGGCGGGAAGGCCATTGCGGTGCGAAAGACCAATGTGCCGGCCCGCCTCCGAAGGCCGAGACCATCCGGCAACCTTAACACCCGGTTCAGGCGTTGACGCGCTATCTGGGCCGACGCGAGACCGAACCGGCGAGGGCATGACGCAACCCACCGACCTCACGCGCCCCGCGCATCCGTCCGCACCGCACGATGCCGGGCCGGGCCTCAGCCGCCGTGGGCTGATCGGCGGCGCGGCGGCCGGCGCC
>NZ_CAKLBV010000061.1 GCF_920984675.1 Methylobacterium sp. Leaf118 | reverse complement strand
CGGAGCCCGCACGCCGCCCCGGGCCGGAGCGGCGGCGCGAGCGGGATCCCGCGGCGGCCGGCCGGCCCCGCGGGCGCGGGAGGCATCCTCCCGCGATGCGGCCGCCGGGGCCGCGCTCTTCTTGGGACTGCCGAACGGAGCGATCGGATCGCGCACCGGACTCTCGAAATCGACGCCGGCCTCCTCGGAAAGATTTTTTCCGAGCTGCTCCTTGAGCACCTTGGTGCGGATCTCCTCGACGAGCCCGACCTCGAGTTCCCCAAGCTGGAACGGCCCGAACGACAGCCGGATCAGCCGGTTCACGGACAGGCCGAGATGCTCGAGGATGCGCTTGACCTCGCGGTTCTTGCCCTCGCGCAGGCCAAGCGTCAGCCAGACATTGTCGCCCTGGGCGCGGTCCAGCGTCGCCTCGACGGGGCCGTATTCCATGCCGTCGATGGTCACTCCCTTCCGGAGCTTGTCGAGATCGACCTGGTTCACCTCGCCGAAGGCGCGCACGCGGTAGCGGCGCAACCAGCCGGTATCCGGATGGGCGATCACCTTGGCGAGACCGCCGTCGTTGGTGAGGAGCAGGAGCCCTTCGGTGTTGATGTCGAGCCGGCCGATGGCGACGACGCGGGGCAGGTCGTCGGGCAGCCCGTCGAACACGGTGGCGCGGCCCTCCGGATCGCGGGCCGTGGTGACGACACCACGGGGCTTGTGCAGGATCCACAGCCGAGTGCGCTCGCGGGCGGGCAGAGGCTCGCCGTCGATCGTGATGCGGTCGGCCTCAGTGACGTTGATCGCGGGCGAGGTCAGAATCTGCCCGTTGAGGGAGACCCGTCCGGCCTCGATCAAGGCCTCCGCGTCCCGGCGCGAGGCGATGCCCGCACGGGCGATGGCCTTGGCGATGCGCTCGCCTTCCGGCGCGGCGGCGGGTTCCGCGGGCGCGGCCGGGGAGGGGTCTGGAAGATCGGTCATGGCGCCCCTTAGCAGAGCCGGGGGATGCACAAAAGGAAAAGGCGGCCCTGACGGGCCGCCCTCTCCGACCGGGCCTCAGGGGCCCGGAAGAGAGTCAGGTGGTCAGAGCCGCGGCGAGCGACCGCGAACTGCGCCCAGCACCGCCGAGATCAGGAACAGCGCGATCGCGACGAAGAAGACGATCTTGGCCGCCTCCATGGCGGTCCCGGCAATGCCGCCGAAGCCGAGCAACGCGGCGACCAGGGCAACGACGAGGAAGGTAATGGCCCAACCGATCATGGTGTCCTCCTGAAGGTCCGTTCTGGCCTTGAAAATTGCCAAGCTGCCCGGATCGTTCCGTCGATGCTGCGGAAAACCTGGTCCGGGGGAAACAGTTCGCCGGGCGCGCACCGAACCGACATCCGGTCGGTCAGGACGGGCTCCGGCGCCTGCCGGGCTGCCGGAGCGCGAGGCCGGGCGGTCATGGCGGGGCGATCGCCGCAGGCGATCACCCCGGGTGGATCAGAGCTTGCCCTTGACGGTCTCGGCGGTGTCGTGGGCGGCCTGCTTGGCGTCGCCCTTCAGCTGCTGGCCCTCGCCCTTCACTTCCTGCGCCTTGCCCTCGGCCTGGAGCTGCTCGTTGCCCGTGGCCTTGCCCACACCTTGCTTGAGGTTGCCGGCGGCTTCGTTGGCGAGGCCCTTCACCTTGTCGGCGGTGCTGCTCATGGCGTGTCTCCCGTTGGGCCATCCCGACATTGCGTCGGGCGGGGCCGTTCACAGGGAGCAACGACGGCCCGCGCGGTCATGTTCCGCCGATTAACATCACGTCGCGGTGGGGAGGCCCGCGCCTCGGCGCCGTCAGGCCGCCAACGTGGTGCCGACCGGCTCCCTCGCCGGGATCGTTTGCGCCGCGAGCATCGCGGCGATCTCGGCGAAGGGCCGGGGCGGGCTGAACAGGTAGCCCTGCACCTCCTGCGCGCCCTCCGCCCGCACGGTGGCGAGTTGCGGCTCGGTCTCGACCCCCTCGACCAGGGTGGTGATGCCGAGGCTCGCCCCGAGGCCGACGATCGCCCGGATGATCGCGCCCGCGTCACGGCTGCCGGCGCAGTCGCGCACAAAGGAGCGGTCGATCTTGATCTTGTCGAAGGGGAAGCGCCGCAGATAGCTGATCGAGGAATAGCCGGTGCCGAAATCGTCCATCGAGATCCGCACGCCGAGACGGCGCAGGGTATGGAGGGTCTCCAGGTTCGCTTCCGTGTCGTCGAGAAGCACGCTCTCGGTGATCTCCAGTTCCAGCCGCTCGGCGGCGAGCCCGCTCTCGCCCAGCGCGGCGACCACGCTTTGCGCGAAGCCGCGATGGCGCAGCTGGATCGGCGAGACGTTGACCGCGACGCTGATCCCCTCGGGCCAGCCGGCCGCGTCCCGGCAGGCCTGCCGCAGCACCCACCCGCCGAGGGGCAGGATCAGCCCGGTCTCCTCGGCGAGCGGAATGAAGGTGGCGGGGCTGACGAGGCCGCGCTCCGGATGGCGCCAGCGCACCAGCGCCTCGACGCCCGTGATGCGGTCGCAGGCGAGATCCACCAGCGGCTGGTAATGCAGTTCGAACCGGTCCGCCTGGAGCGCCTCCCGCAGCTCGCGCTCGAGGCCCAGCCGCTCGCGGGCGGTCTCGTCCATCTGCGGCTCGAACAGGCGGACGGTGCCGCGCCCGCCGGCCTTGGCCTCGTAGAGGGCCATGTCGGCCTCTTTCAGCAGGCGCTCGATGTCGTACCCGATGCCCGGGTCGCGGCCGCTCTCCGGGTCGCCCTCGCCGAGGTCGGCCAGCGCGATCCCCACGCTCATGCCGATCTCGACCGTGATGCCGGAGAGCTGGTAGGGCGCGCTGATGGACCGGATCAGGCGCTGGGCCAGAGCCGCGGCGTCCTCGGCATCGCCGATGGCGGAGAGCACCGCGAACTCGTCGCCGCCGAGCCTTGCGACCGTGTCGCCGGCCCGGACCTGCACCCGCAGGCGCTCGGCGACCGCCTTGAGCAGACCGTCGCCGACGGCGTGGCCGAAACTGTCGTTGACCGGCTTGAACCGGTCGAGGTCGAGGCAGAGCACGGCGAGCCCCGATCGCGACCCGTCCCGCGCCGCGCCGATCCGTTCGGTGCCGATCTCGCGCAGGGCCGTGCGGTTGGGCAGGTCGGTCAGCCCGTCGTGGCGGGCCATGTGCATGATGCGGGCCTCGTTGCGACGCCGCTCGGTCACGTCCTCGAAGGTCGCGACCCAGCCGCCGCCGGGCATCGGCCGATGGATCGCGGCGACGACCCGCCCGTCGGCGAGTTCGCGCAGGATGGAGGTCGGGCCGTCTCCCGTCAGCGAGGTGCGGGTGCCCTCGCTCACCGAATCCACCGTCGCCCCGACGCGGTAGCGCCCGCTCGCCACCAAGAGCGCGATAATGGCCCGCTGGCTCATGCCGACGTCGAGCGCCCCGGGCTCGAGCCCGAAAATCTCGAGGTAGCGCCGGTTCCAGACCAGGAGCCGGTGGTCGGCGTCGAACAGGCACAGGCCCTGGCTCATGTTCTCCAGCGCCGCATCGAAGCGCCGGTTCTGCTCGGTGATCTCGGCATGGGCCCGCACCAGCGCGTCCCGGGTGCGATGCTGGTCGCTGACGTCGCTGCCGACGCCCCGGTAGCCCAGGAAATCGCCCGCGGGAGAATAGCGCGGCCGGCCGCTGATCTCGAACCAGCGCGGCACCCCGTCGGGATGGCGGTAGCGGTAGGTCAGGCCGCGGAACGCCCGACACTCGGCGAGCGCCATCCGGTACCGGCCCAGGCCCTCCTCCCCGGCCTCCCAGGCGAAGGCGCTCCGCTCGGCGCCGAGCAAGGCGGCAACCGGGCGGCCGAAGAACCGCTCGATCTCCGGGGAGAAATGACTGAAGCGACCTGCCGGGTCGGTCTCCCAGAACCAGTCGGCGGCGATCGGGGCAGCGTCTTCGAACATCGTCAGAGGGATCGCTTCGGCGCGGCGCCGCGCCGCATCGATCCGAACTCTGCACGCAAGGCGTTAATTTTCGCCGTGCCCAATCTACAGGCATAACGCCTAAGTCTTGATCTCGAAACAGAATTCCAGAAGATGTCCGAAGGGTGGGCCGGGGCGGCCGATGGTTCGCGGGATTGCGGACGAAACGGAGAGAAAGACAGCGGATGGCAGAGGGCGACGACCTGTTTCCGGGCTTCGAACCGCTCTGGATCGAGGGGCCGGCCGGGCGCTGGTTCGGCCGGGCCGGGGGGCCGGCCGATGCGCCGCCGCTGCTGCTGCTGCACGGCTTTCCGCAATGCCATGCCATCTGGCACCGGCTCGCGCCCGCGCTTGCCCGGACCCACCGGGTCATCGCCCTCGACCTCAAGGGCTATGGCTGGTCGGCGGCGCCGGCCTCCGGGGCGGACGGGAACGCCTACGCGAAGCGCAAGGTCGGGGCCGAGATCGTCGCGGTGATGGAGCGGCTCGGCCATGTCCGCTTCGCGCTGGCCGGCCACGACCGCGGCGGACGGGTCGCCTACCGGTTGGCCCTCGACGCGCCGGGTCGGGTCGAGCGCCTCGCGCTGCTCGACATCGTCCCGACCTCCGTCCAGTGGGAGCGGATCGAGGCGCATCCGGGGATGAACCCGCACTGGCCGTTCCTGGCGCGGCCGGCGCCGGAGCCGGAACGGGAGATCGGACGCGATCCGGACGCCTATTTCGAGGGCCTCTTGCGCAGCTGGTGCGGGGCGGGCGACCTCTCCCCCTTCGACGCGCGCGCGCTCACGCTCTACCGGCAGGCCTGGAACGTGCCCGAGCGCATCCACGCCATGTGCGAGGATTACCGCGCGGGGGGGGCCGACGGGCCCGACCGGGCGGACGACCGGGCGGATCTCGCGGCGGGCCGGACCCTGCCGATGCCGGTCCTCGTGCTGGCGACCCGCGACTATCTCGACCGGGGCAAGCCCGAGACGGCTCTGGCCGCCTGGCACCGGACCTTCGCGCCGACGGCCGAGGGCGTTTCGATCCCCTGCGGCCATTTCCTCGCCGAGGAGGCCCCGGCCGCGACGCTCGCCGCCCTGCAGGCCTTCCTCGCGCCATGAGCGGCCGCATGAGCGGCCGCCGGGAGCCTGCCCCCGTCCGAGGCATGCCCTGCATCCGAGGGCCAGGCTGGACCGCCCCATCGAGATTTGGCACATGGGCGCCAATCCCGGCACCGAACGACGCGCCGCCGGCACCGAGATCCGCTTCCCCCACGATGCGTGGGGCCGAGTATTTCAACCTTGAGAGAACAGTCCTGCCCGTACTGCGACAGACAACCATCCTGAGGTGGTTCTGTGCGGCCAGGGCAAAGGAGACTCATTCCCTCGGTCGCAGGGTCGAGTCGCAGAGGAGCATGGGCGGGAGGGACGCCGAGACAGGACGCGGACAGGCGAGGCCAACGGGGCGCGGCTCGTGGCGGCGGCGAGGCGGATCGCCCCTTGGCTCTCCCCTCTCGACAGCACAGGACGCGCTCTGGCCTTGACCTTCACCCGGGTGAACGCGGCGGCAAAGCAAGCGGTCAACCCCCTCACACCCGCGAGGGTCATGAACCACAGAGGTGTGGATATCCCGGCAATTCGTATGCTAAGCAAACAGCTTGAAGGGTTGTGATGTCTGACGCTGGCACGTGATTCGGGCTGTTCCGCAAACGAGAGATCAAACGTCTACACCCGCACGCCGTTTCGTGTGACGCCGTGAATTCGAATACAGAGGCATCAAACGTGAAAAAAAACCGGATTGGATTTATCGGGAACCCTCCCGTTTCCGAGGTAGGGTCCAAAGATAATACTGGCAACAACGTGCACGGGCACGCCGCCAGGGACTTGTTTCTTGAATGGAAGCACGCCCATCCGAAGGCCGATCCCGAATACATTGAGAAATTGCGCAGCGAAATTACGCATCTGGGCTTCATTGCAGCGACGATGCTGCACACCAAGCGGCCTCCGAGCTACATCGAAGGTCACGTCAATTCGGCCAATTTCATCGAGAAGCTCGATCTTCCCGTCATCGCCTTCGGCTTTGGCTGCCATGCGATGCTTGATGACACGATTGCGAAAGCAAATGTCGACGAGCGCTCGATTCGCCTCCTGCGCGTCATTGCCGAACGGTCGAAGACGGTCGGTGTCCGAGGCGAGTTCACGGCAGACCTGTGCAAGAAGTATGGGGTGAACAACGTTACCGTTATCGGGTGTCAGTCGGCTTATATTGCTGCAATCGCCAACGTCGACAAGCCGATTCCGAAAACGGAGGGCGAGCGGCCGGTCATAAATTTGTCATTGGATCCGGACGAGCGTCCCCTGCTGCGGCTCGGCATCACCTCGAACGCGGGCATCATCAGCCAGGGGGACACGACCGAGGAGAAAATCGTCTCCGGAGAGCTCACGAAAGAGGACTTCGCCAAGGACGAAGCGAACAAGAACTGGGTCGCCCCCTTCTTGGTCAAGGCTTTCGCCGAAGGAAATCCGACCCGGGAACAGTACCACGATTACATAAAGAACCGATTCCAGAAGTTTTATAATGTTCTGGAATGGAGAGAGTATATCGCCGAGAATTATGATTTCTGCCTGGGCACGCGGTTCCACGGCAACATGGTGGCTCTTCAGGCCGGCGTCCCGGCAACCTGGGTGAAGCATGACATGCGCACCAAGGAACTGTGCGAACACCTCAACCTGCCCTCTTTGTATCATAACGAACTATGGAACTACAAAGATATCCACGATCTTGCCAGGGAATGCTCCTATGACAGCTTCTGGCAGAGCATGCCGGCGCGCACTCAGGAGTTCCTGACGTACCTTGAGAAGAACGAGGTCGCGGATCTTCTGGCGCCGCGGGTGACGGAGGGATTTGGAAAGATCATCAAGGGCGGTGCAGCGACGGCTGCACGCTGACAAAAGCCGGCCTCCCGGCCATCGCGGATCGACAGGAGGCCGATCAGGCCGCTGCTGGCCCTCGGCACGGGCGTTCAGCCCGCGGAACCGCTCCTCGGTTCCGCATCGTATGCACCGATCTCACTTCGGAGAGATTCCGTTCCCCGTCGCTCACCCCGTGTGCGACGGGGAGGGGCCTCCAACGGGCAACCGGACGCCTCTCGCCGAGGGCTCTCATCGTCGGAGGCCGTCGTCGACCGAAACGGCGGCGTGGCAGCCCCTCGCTGCCAACGATCAGCATCCATCGAGAGCCCTCTCGCCCCCCAATGACCCGTCACGACATCTTGAAACGCATCGCGCGCCTCTGCATGGCTCCTGTGCTTTCGTTGTCTTGATAATGCCCAAAATTCGGCAGACTCAGTCCGCTCGAAAACGACAACCGGCAGGCGAAAGGGCTTCGGTGATGGCTGCGATTGAGGACTTTCTCAATGCAACACGATTGGGCAGCCTGTTTGTTTCTTTGAAGCATCGACGCCGAAACGAGGCTGTGCGCTCTCCCCGAGCCGCCGCCTCACAGGCCATCGTGTGGGCGTGCTTTGCATCACTTCTCACCGGCGCCCTTGTGGCGCCGGCGGCCGCCAGCGAGAAGAAGGGCATCGCCCTCTACGAACAAGATGCGGACGATCGCATTCAGGCCCTCAATGTCGCCTGGTATTACACTTGGCGTCCAAAACCGGTCGTGAATGCGCCCCCGGAGAAATTCGTTCCGATGCTTTGGGGCGGCGCCGACTGGGATCGGCAATATGCCCAGGTCAAAAGCTTGGGCAAAGTCCCTGCCTTGCTGGTTGCCAATGAGCCCGACGTCGAACGCCAGGCGACGATGTCCGTGGAGGAGGTCGTCAGCCGTTGGAAATCCCTCAGTGGCCTTGCCGGACGGTTATCGAGTCCCGCCGCCGCCAATCCCTTCGGTAAGTGGTTCGCCAAGTTCAACGAAATGGCGGAGGAGCAAGGGCTCCAAGTCGATTTCATGGCGGTGCACTTGTACACGAAACCGGATCCCGCAGAGTTTCTATCGAAACTCGATGCGATTTATCGTCGATACCGCAAACCGATCTGGATCACGGAATTCGCTGTCGCCGATTGGTCTTCCAGGGCGGGACGCTGCTCGCAAGATTGCGTCAATAAGTACGACGAGGAGGACGTGCTCCAGTTCCTGAAGGTTGTCCTGCCGGAATTGGAGAAGCGCAAATTCGTCGAACGGTATTCTTGGTACAGCGCGGGACGGAAAACCGCAAAGTACGAGGAGCTTCGTACCTCGAGTCTGTTCACGCCCGACGGCAAGCTGACACGCGTTGGATGCTACTACGCCCAATTCCAGTGGCCGGCCCCCAAATCCGCGATGGACTGCAATCGGGTGAGCGTCCGCTAAGTTCGAAAAACGCCCCCCCCCGATTCCCGAGCGCTCATCCTGCGGCCGTGACGGCGCCCCAGGCGTTTGGTGAACCGCGCCTCGCCGGTTGCTGCAAGGTCCCTCGTTGAACGGCGCACCAGAGCGCGTTCAACGAGGGGCCTTGCGTAGGAATCGGCCCGCCAGCCGGGGGCCCGCTGTCGAGAAGAGCCGACAAGGCCTGGAAAGCGCCCGACGCCCCCCCCCCAAACGTTCGAGTCGGGAACGCGCGGATGCGGGACATCGTGAGGGATCGACATCGCTGACGGCGCCCGGGCCCGAACACCACGCTGGTCCACCCTGTCCTGCCGCTTGCTCGCGAGCACCGTCTGCTCCCGCGACATGATTGCGATGGCAACCCCCGATCGGATGCCGGAGCGTCGCGCTTTCAGGCTCGTCCGTGGGGATCCGGTCACCCGCCGGAGTTCGGCTATCGACCGTACACGCCGCGTGTCCCAGGGTTACCGCGCCGCACACTAGGCAATATCGTACTCACCGGCTCCTACGCTCGTGAATTTTCCAACTGCGGAGCGCGCTCTTGAGGGTTCAGGCGACGGCGAGCTCTTCGCACAACGCCCGAACACCGAGCGTACTCCTCCGAGCGCGACAGCGCTGCGAGAGTTTTGTAAGAGGCTGCTAGGTCCGAATCCTGCATGGCCGGGTCCCGCGGTTCCCAAGCGGGCAGCATCGAGGCATGGGTGAACTGCACGGCCCCCGAGACTCTGAGCCCACGCCGGATCCGGCCAGCGCCGTGCGCGTCCTGGCCGGAGTCTAGCCGTCCGACCTCGAAGTGGAGGGACGGTTTGGCGGGCGCCTTGCCTCATCGTCCCGCGTTGAAGACTGTAAACGAAAGCGGCATCTATGGCTTTGATACTACCCCTGCGAGCAGAAGAGCAGCAAGCACGAAGCTAAGCCGTACGTTGACATCAAATGCAAAAATCGGTAAAATTCTGAAGCGCGCTACTAGTCAACTTTGCGGCGGAAATCTATGATGATAGCCTTTGACGCGAAAAGTCCCCTTTCTTTCAAATTTAGTGTATGCACTGATAAGTTTGATATATCCAATCTATATTTCACTTCAAAGAACACTAAAAATACGCCGCTGCACTTGTCGATTCGGGCAAAGCTGGGCATCATCGTATTAAATTCTGATCTTGGAACCGGTTGGGGTGACGAGCTGCGGGTGTCGTTTGACCCGACTGTTGAAAAATTTGTCATCAATCTTGTTTTTGAAAAAGATTACATCGCCCTCAAAGTGGGCGATGAAGATTTGATCAAGTTTGCCCCTGGGCGGTTCCGCGAGATCGAGACTATTTCTCACCTTCGATTCGAGGGTGGGATTGAAGCGGACAGCTTTGACATCAAGGGCAGTGTCGCGAACGAGCGGTCCGGAAAAGCGGAAATTCAGCCGGATTGCGGGCTGGAAGTCGCCGGCTGGGCGTTCGATCCGTATCTCCCGACTCAGGTCCACGGAATCTGGGTTCGAAAGAATGACGTCGATGTCGGAGAATATTTCGTCGCCGATAGTTTGGATCTGCCGGACGTTGCGCGTCGAGAGGAGGCGCCCACCGATCGGATCGCCTTCCGGATTGATCTGCCGGGGCGCATCTGGGTCGGCGTTCCGGACGACGGGCCGATCATCGTTCAAGTCCAATCCAACAAGGTCAATTGCGGCCCACAGCTCCTGATTACAAAAAGCTATGTCCTTAGTTATTTAGAGCGGATGGCCGATGGCCGCCTCGGCAAGGTCGATCTCGTTCCGTTTTTGTATGCTATTGAACACATTCGTTTCGGCGAACTTCTCGATAAGCTGACGAATTCGTCCAGGCAGTATTTTGAAACGCGCGCAAAGGAACTCAACGTCCTCGAATTCCTTCATGCCGACGCCCATGAAGACGCGGAGTCGTCTCCCAGCGATCCTGTCGTCAAATCGGCCCCGGTTCAGAGCGCTTGGCAGGTAACGAATCTGATTGTCGAGGGAGCGTACGAACTGTTCGTGCAGACTCTCCGGCAAAACCCGCAGGCAAATGTCACGCAACTCCTGCGACAGGTTCTGCGTGAACAGCTGCGCGATTCTCAGTCGCGACAGCTGTTCGTGACGATGGCGACCGAATTTCTGCTTATTCGCAACGCTTTTCTGGAACTGCACGCCGTCGCCTCGGAGGTGGGGATCAACCAACTCGACGCCGGTGATACGCTCTGGAGCCGCTCGAACGGCCTGCCCTACGTTTATATGAAGGGGCAATACAACGTTGTCCGCGAATACATGTGGGCCATGACGAGCCTCAGCGGATGGTTAGCCACGCCTTCTCTGGCTTGGACCATGCGGCAAATCATCGAAGGCGAGTCGGCGATCGGCGGACGTATCGACGAGAGGCTCCGCGAAGAGATCATCTACGCTTACATTTCGATCATCGACAGTCAGGGAGCGACCTACTGGGGGCGCTCTCACTGCGTCCATTTGATCCGCGTCGCGGTCGAGATGGCTGCAAAAGTCCAGAGCTTCTCTGAATATTTGCAGAACGAAATCTTGAATATGATCCTGCGAAATTATGGACTTTCGCCTGAGTTTTATCGTCAGCTGGCAGAATATTCGGACGTGCTCATTCCTGGGCGGATCAAAGTCGCGCGACGGTTTTTCAACGCTCTGGTCGATCGTGCGTCTGGAAAGAAGATCGATCTCACGGCCGCTTTGAATTTCTTCCAGACCGTGAAGAACCCCGATATCGCCCGCATTCAGCTGGAAACCTGCGGATTGAGCAGCGCGGTTGTTGGATCCGATACGAAGCTGACCCTCGAAATGGTCGAAGAGGCGCGGCTCAAGAGTCCGGGAATCTTGTTACGGTCCATGGCGAGTCCGCTCGCACATCAGACCGGCGATTCCGACATCTTACGCTTCACCCGAAAATACATCGATCACTGCCATTCCGGCGTCGCCAAAGCTCCTTACTACCACCTGCAGGTGAAGGCGGCGAAGACTCTCGACTTTCTCTCGGATCCGGACAGTGCATTCCCGGAAGATTTCGACTTAGCCCAGTTCTGTCACGAGTGCTCCGTTCTCTGCCACGAGAGGAGTTCCTATATCGGCTTCGCCATTCTGTTGGTCCTGTTCGACGTCCTGCTCAAGCGCCGGGATGCGTTCAGGGCTCGTGTCCTGTTGTCGTCGATCGCGGACAACCTCAATCGGTTGGGGCCTCAAGCGGCGGCAGCGAAATCCGCTCCGGCCGTGCGCGAAGCGCGGCGTGCCGTCATTCGCCGCCAGGCGGCTGAGCCGAACGTCAATCGCCAAGCGGTCTTGAGTCTGTTTTCCGTCGGGACGAGCGACCCGGCGGAGACGCAGTCCGCTCTGATCAAGAAGTTCGATCCGCCCCACAATCCTGTCTTCGATACGATCGTGGTCGTCTTCTCGTGCGAGCCATACCTCAACACGAGAATCACGGAGTTGCGCAAAGGGTGGTTGAGCCAACTCAAGCAGCTCGGCGTCCCCTACATCATCATCACGGGCAACGGGAACGGCCAGATCGACGGCGATGTCGTTCGCTTGAACGCGGCCGACAATTACGAAGGGCTTCCTGAAAAGACGGTTCGGGCGGTCGAATGGGTCGCCCAGAACACCAATTTTTCATACATGCTCAAGATCGATGACGATTGCTTCCTCAACGTCGATGAGTATTTTCATAGCCTGAGCTATCGGAAATTCGATTACTACGGGCGTAAAGTCGAACGGTCCCTGGGATCGACCGACCGGGCGTGGCACAACAAGAAGTCGAGCTCCGAGAGGGGCCAGCTGGAGCTCGACAAATCCCCTGAGCCGTCTCTCTACGCGGATGGCGGATCGGGATATGCGCTCAGCCGTACGGCCATGGAAGCGATCCTGCGCGTCGTCGAGCGCCCGGACGGGAAGAAGCTGATCCGTTATTCCTTCATGGAAGACAAGTTGATCGGCGATCTGCTGGCGACGGAGGGCATCTATATGGCCGACGAGGATTATTATGTCGCCGTCCAGCGCCGCACCCATTCCAAGGCGATCCCGGTGTCCCTGTGGGGGAACAGCTTCTGGCCGTCGCAGGCGTCGGGCACCAAGCTCGTGCATCTCGACACCGAGCACAGCCAATTGGCGGCGATGGCGCACCTGAACGACCAGACATTGTTCCCGCGCAAGATCTGGCCGACCTACTCCGAGCCGAAGCTGGGCTGGAACTGCAACGCGCTGGAACTGGTCTCGGACATCTCAAAAATCAAGCTGGCCACCGACAGCAAGGTCGCGGTCGTGGCCTGCGTGCGCAACGAGATGTTCATGCTGCCCCATTTCCTCGCCCATTACCGGGCGCTCGGAGTGGATTGCTTTATTTTCGTCGACAACATCTCCGATGATGGGACGCTCGAGTATCTCCACGAGCAGCCTGATACGGTCGTGTTCTCGGTCGATACCGAGTACTCGATGTCGCAATATGGCGTCGCGTGGCAGCAGGCGCTGCTCGCCGAGCTTCGTCAGGACAAATGGTCGATCGTCGCCGACGCCGACGAATTGCTCGTCTATCAGGGCTGGAAGACGACCTCCCTCGCCGAGAAGATCACCCAGCTCGATGCGTCCGGGAAAAACGGATGCCGCATCTTCATGCTGGACATGTATCCGGAGGGGCCTCTGTCCGAGGCCACGTTCCGGAAGAAGGGCCCCTTCGGCGAGGCCAGTTGCGTCGATGCGGAGCCGTTCCGGTTGTCGGCGGACAGTTACGGCCCTTACTCCAACGCCCCGACTTGGACCAGCAGTCTTCGCCATCGATTGTTGCCGGGATCGCCGCGAAGCCTGTTCGTGGCGCAGAAGATCGCCCTCCTGAAGTACAAGCCGTGGATGCGCCTGTCGGCCGGATTGCATTATGCCGCGGAGGTCGATGTCTCCGATGAGGCGATGCTGTTCGCCCACTTCAAGTATAACTCGTCGTTCCGGGCGAAGGCTCTGCGCGAGGTCCAACGCGGCCAGCACTTCAACAACGCGGAGGAGTATCGGAAGTACGCCGCATTGATGGCGGAAGGTCGGGACCGGATCTACGATCCGTCCGTCTCGGTACATTGGGAACATTGCGACTTCGTCCAAGGCATCCTCGGCGCGCCCTCCGGCCGCGCCTGACGGGACGGCCTCGATCGGCCGCGGGCTGCCTTCCTCGCGGGCCCGCCGATGAGGGATCGCGCCGTTGCCGGGGGCCGCGCCGTGTCTCGGCATCGGTGCGCTCCTGAGCCAAAACGATGAAGGGCGCCGGTGGCGCCCGTCATCGTCAGCCGTCCGGGTCGAGCCGGCCGGAGCTTTGAATCCCCCGCACGCCGATCCGTCCCGCCGGTGCGGCCTCCACTTGCCCGTCGCAGCTGTGGTATCGTGCGGGATGCGCAGGCTTCGCCGGCTCCTCGACCCCGCCATCCTCACTTTGGTCCTGTCGCTCGCGGCAGGAAGCCTCTGGCTCGGCACGCACGAGCACGACAGCGATTTCGGCGCCGGGTTCGTCCTGGGGCTGGTCGCCGGGGGATCCCTGGCCTTTCTCGCCCTCGGATCACGGCGGCGGGGGCTCGACTGACATGGGCCCGGCCGTCACCGCCTTTGCGCGAAAAAATCCCGCAGCAGCCCCGCCGCCTCCCGCGCGCGAAACCCCGAATAGACCTCCGGGGCGTGGTGGCAGGTCGGCTGGTTGAACACCCGGGCTCCGTGCTCGACGCCGCCGCCCTTCGGGTCGCTGGCGGCGTAGTAGAGGCGCCGGAGGCGCGCGAAGGCGATGGCGCCCGCGCACATCGGGCAGGGCTCCAGCGTCACGTAGAGGTCGCAGCCGGTGAGCCGCTCGTCGGCGAGCGCGGCGCAGGCGGCGCGGATCGCCAGGATCTCGGCATGGGCCGTGGGGTCGTGGAGCCCGCGGGGGCGGTTTCCGGCCACTGCCAGCACCGTGCCGTCCCGTACGATCGCGGCGCCGACCGGCACCTCGCCTTGCGCGGCGGCCTCCCGGGCGGCGGCGAAGGCGAGGTCGAACGGATCCATCAGCGGCCGGTGGCCGCGCCCGCCGCCTCGCGCGCCACCTCCCGACCGCCGATGTCGCTGCGGCAGAAGCCCTGCGGCCAGTCGATCCGGGCGAGCGCCGCGTAGGCCCGCGCCCGCGCCTGCCCGACGCTGGAGCCGAGCGCCGTCACGGCGAGCACCCGGCCGCCATCGGCGACGAGCCGGTCGCCGTCCCGGCGGGTGCCGGCGTGAAACACGATGGCGCCGCCTTCCGTCTCCGCCGCCGCGATCCCGCGGATCTCGGAGCCGCGGGCGACGGGACCGGGATAGCCCGCGGCGGCCATGACGACGGTGAGCGCGGCGCTGCCCGGCTCGAACCCGATCACGATGCCCGTGAGGTCGCCGCGGGCCGCGGCGAGCAGCGCCGGCACGAGGTCGCCGGAAAGGCGCGGCATCAGCACCTGCGCCTCGGGATCGCCGAAGCGGGTATTGTACTCGATGAGCTTGGGCCCCTCGTCCGTCAGCATCAGCCCGGCATAGAGGATGCCGGAGAACGGCGTGCCGCGCGCCGCCATGCCGGCCAGCGTCGGCCCGATGATGCGCTCCATCACCGCCTGCTCGATCGCCGGGGTGACGATGGAGGCCGGTGCATAGGCGCCCATGCCGCCGGTATTGGGCCCGCGGTCGCCGTCATGGACCCGCTTGTGGTCCTGGGCGGTGCCGAGCGGGATCGCCCTTGTGCCGTCGCAGAGCGCGAAAAAGCTCGCTTCCTCGCCGAACAGGCATTCCTCGATCACGAGGGCGCCCCCCGCCTCTCCTCCGAGGATCGCCCGAACCGCCTCTTCGGCCTCGGGCAGCGTCTCGGCCACCGTCACGCCCTTGCCGGCGGCGAGGCCGTCGGCCTTGACGACGATCGGGGCGCCGCGCTCGCGCAGATAGGCAAGCGCCGGTTCGAGCGCCGTGAAGCGCGCGAAGGCGGCGGTGGGGATCGCGTGTTCGGCGCACAGCTCCTTGGTGAAGCCCTTGGAGCCTTCGAGCTGTGCGGCCGCCCGGGTCGGCCCGAAGGCCAGGATGCCGGCGGCCGCGAGATCGTCGACGAGCCCGGCCACCAGCGGCGCCTCCGGCCCCACCACGACGAGCCCGATCGCCTCCGCCCGGCAGAACGCCACGACCGCGGCGTGGTCGGAGACGGTCAGGTCCGGGCGGTTCTCGCCATGCTGCGCCGTGCCGGGATTGCCGGGGGCGACGAACAGGCGGCCGCAGAGCGGCGACTTGGCGATGGCCCAGGCCAGGGCGTGCTCGCGCCCGCCGGAGCCGACGAGCAGGATGTTGAGAGGGCGTGCGCTCATGGAACTTCCCTTCCCAAAAATCGTCGGCCGGGGGAAGGGGATCGACGGGAAATCGGGCGGCGCCCGGAGCCGCCGGCCCGGCCAAACGTCTCGGCGAAGGGGCGCCCTCCAACAGCCGTCGAACTATCCTCGCGGATTTCGCAAGGGGCGGCGGGGCGTGGCGGAACGCCCTGGCCGTTTCGCCCGTTGACGCAAGCCATGCCCCTCTGCCGCCACTCGACCACCGCCGCGCCTCCCTCGGGCCCCCGCCCCGGGACGGACATCGTCCGGCTTTCGCGCTACCTGGTAACGCGGCGGCTCGCCCCCCGAGCCGCGAACGACAATCGCCGCCAGCGCGGGATGCCCGTCTGGCCCTGGGCGGTCGCCATGGCGGCGGCGCCGGCCGTGACCGCGGCCCTGATTCTGTCCCAGATGATCTGAAGAGACGGACACGCCGGATCGTGAGGGTCCGGCCTCCGCGCTTCATCCCGATCCCGCTCTCCAGGCGTGTCCCGCCGCGTCAGCGGTGCGGAGGGCGCTTGCCCCGGTCCACGGGGGCAGGCGAAGCCGATCTCGCGAAGAGGCGCCTGCGGAAGTTCGCGTGCTCGACCCGTGCCGCCGGTCCGCGCGCGTTCGCGGCTTTGCGATGCCCCCGCACCACGGCCGGGCGGGAGCTCCATCGCCGGGGTGGGCAAGCCGCGTGACCCGGACCGGATCAGTTGTTGCCGCCGCTCGCGCCGCCCCCGCTTCCCTGCGGCGCCGCCCGGGCCGGCTGGTTGGCATTGCCGGCAGCGGCGGAATTGGACTGGATCGTGCTGGCGCCGGTCGCCCCGCGCGACAGGGTGCGGTTCCGGTTGCGGCCACCGGTGACGTTGCTGTCAGAGGTGACGACACCGCGGGCCTTCTTTCGCGGCCGCGCATCGGCGGAGGTGGCCAGAGGGATGAGGCTGGCTGCGGCGAGGGCGAGGGCAAGGGCGGTGAGCGGTTTCATGGGGGCTCCGAACATTGCGTGGACGGACAACCTCATAAAAACGCGCCTGTATCCCGGCCTCTGATCACGGGCGCGGGTGATTACCTCGGGTCAGGGCGGGGGACCGGGAGACGGGCCGCCGCATCTGCTGCCACGCCCGGGCTGTTCGCACCCTGACTGCGCGGCGCTCGGGCCTGAGAACAGCCCGTCACGGTCCTGCCCGCCGCGTGTTGGCTGCCACTCCTGCGTCGCGCGGGGTGAGGCCCCCGTCGTCCCAGTTGATGCAGGGCCGCCGAGAGGCGAACGCCCGAACGGCGCGATCGGGCAGGACGCCCCTAGCCCCGAAGGCCGATGTCAGCCCGACGGCAGACCGGCCGCCGGTGGCTCGAAGCGCGCCGTAGGGCGCGGCTCGTCCGTCCTCCCTGTCGATTCGTCCATCCGATCTTGCGAAATCCGGAACGGCGGTCGAGCCTGAAAAGGAATCCGGTCACAGGCCGAAGCGATCGAGGGGACGCGGCATTCGCGGTCCGTCGCGGCAGGCCTGGGATGGGACAAGGAGTGCGTCGGCCCGAGGGGGACGCCGGCTCTCATGAAAAGCGGTTCTCCAGGGATCGGAGGGGGCGCGGGATCCATCCGTCTCGCGTCGCGAGCGAGAATGGGGCGAGCAGCGCAGGCCGCACTTCGCCCCGGTGCCGGAGCGACGTTTTAGGGTCAGCCTATGGGGAGCGAAGCAGTGTCGAGCGGGGTGCGGAGGAAGGATCGCTGCGGGACGCCCGTCGGCCGGTCGCAGGGCAGGGGGGTCGCGAACGTCCACAGGGCGGGGGGACACAGGACGGGGGGACACAGGACGGGCGGGACGGCCGTGACCTGTCCCGGACTTTCGATGGAATCGCCCCAGTGAGGCGCGATACGGACGCCGCCGCCGACATCGATCGACGGGCGCGGTCCTTCGGCATCGACGAAGGGCGCCCGCTCGCGCGCGACGGGCTGTTCGCATGACCCGCTTTCGCGCCGCGCGCGACGTCGAGGTCGCCCCGCCGACGGGGTATTGGGGCCGACGCCTGCCGGATCTGCCGACCGACTTCATCTTCGGCTACGGCTCGCTGATCAACGGGCACTTGCGCGATCAGACGTCGATGAAGCCGATCGCAGGTTCGCCGGTACGGCTGTCGGCCGCCTTCGGCCATCTCAGAGCGTGGATCTTCCGCTGCCCGACGGGGTTCACGGCCCTGGGACTGCGCCCACCGCGCCGGGGCGAAGCGCCGATGACGGTCAACGGCGTGATCTATCCCGTCGCCCACAACGATCTGGCCGCCTTCGACCTGCGCGAGGCAGGATATCGGCGCATCCCCGTGCCGCCGGGACAGATCGAGGCCGTGTCCTGGCAGCCTTTGCCCGTGTCCGGAACGATCTGGGTGTATGTCCCGATCGACGACGCGGAGTTCAGCCAGGTGGGACCCGCCTCGGGCGACTTTCCCATCCTGCAATCCTACATCGATGCCGTCGTCGAGGGGGCCCTGGATTACGGGGACGACTATGCCCGCGAATTGATCGAGACGACGGCGGACTGGAATCGGTTCTGGCTGAACGATCGCGCCATGGCCCGTCGGCCGTGGATCTACGACCGGCACTATGCCGAGACCGACCAATTGCTCTCGACCATCGCGCCCGCATCCGCGCATTTCCAAGACCGTCTCTTCCCCGGCCCCTTCGCGGCGCGATGGCTCTATCGCCCGGTCCGGTTGCGGGAGGCTCGGCCCCGCCGCGCCGCGGCGATCGCCCCGCCCCTGATCCGCTCGCCCTTCGCCGAGAACTCCGAATAGGAGCGTGTCTCGCAACACCCGCTGGGCCGGAAGGGCGAAGGCTCGGGGATCGGAAATCGGGGATCGGGCGGTTCGTGAGGCCGCTTCATCGCATCGGTCCGAGGCGGCCGGCGTGGAGGGGAGGGCCGTCACGACACGGCGTTGCGCGCCCTCTGCGTGGCGCGTCAGGCCAGGCGTCAGGCCTCACTCCGGCGCACGGTCGAAGGTCCCGTAACTGACGCTCATGCCCCCCGGCACCCGGCTGCCCTCGATCCGGACCGCACGGCCACTGTCCAATTGGAAGGTGAGAAGCCCCGGGGCGATATCGGGATTGGGAAAGCGCAGGAGAAACGTATCCGCCGACCAGTGCGACAGCAGGGCAGGCCGGTCCGCGATCGTGGCGGCGAGGCCGTCCTCCCCGTTCGTGATGCGCAGGCGGCCATAGAGGGGACTGTCGTAGATCCCGGCATAGGCCGCAAGCGGATGGGGCGCCGGACGCGTGTCGGCCGGCGGAGTGGGAACGTCGACGATGGAATTCCAGGCGTCCTGCTCGGCGCGGATCCGCGCCTGCAGGTCGATGCCCGAGCGGCCGATCCGACGTTCGAGGAACTCGGCCCGAACCGCTTCCGGAAACACGGTGAGTTGCTTGTTGGCGAAGATCGCGATGCCGATCTCGAGCTCCGGGATCAGGGTCACGATGGTGCGCACGCCGTTCAGGGCGCCGTTCTTCTCGACGATGCGCTGCCCCAGGAAGCCGTAGCTGTCGCAGCCGAGCCCGGCGGCCGCGTTCTCGTCGCGCAGCGGGCCGCCGGGCCCCTCCACCATGCTGGGGGCGAAGATCTGCCGAAGCGTGTCCTTCGCCAGGAGGCGGCGATCGCCGGCCTGCCCGCTGGCGAGCACCATGCCCATCCAGCGCGCGAAATCGGCACCGGTCGAGACGACGGCACCGGCACCGCTGAAACTGTCGACGTTCTCGTAGGCCATCACGGTCCCGTCGCGGTCGTGGCTGGACGCGCGGTTGTCGTCCTGGAAGAGCCAGGACTGGGTCGGCCCGGACCGGGTCATCGCGAGGGGTTCGAGAATCGCCTTGGCGATGAGGTCGGGGGGCGTCGTCCCCGCCGCTGTCGCGGCGGCGTGCTGGCCGAGGAAGATGCCGTAATTCGAATAGGCCATCTGCGACCGGAAGCTGTGGTCGAACGCCAGAAAGCGGGCGCGGCGGACGAGGTCCTCGGAGGGGAGGCCGAGATCGGGCAGCAGGTCGCCCGCATAGGCGGGCAGGCCCGTCCGGTGCGCGAAGTAATCCCGCAACGTCGCCGTCTCGGTCGCGTAAGGCAGCGCCAGCACCGTCTCCGGCGAGAGCGCCTGCACGGGCCCGTCCCAGGACACCACGCCCCGCTCGACGAGCGTCCCGACGGCGGTCGCGGTCACGAACTTGCTCACCGACGCGATCTGGAACCGCGTGTCGGGATCGACGCGCCCCGGCTTTCCCTGCTCCTTGAGACCGTAGCCCTTCACCGTCACGGCGCCCCGGGCATTCGCAACGACGACGACGGCGCCCGGCACCCCGTAGCGGCGTCGCGTCTCCTCCACGAACCGATCGAAGGCGGCGTCGTCCGACGACCCAGCCTTCGCTCCCTCCTGGGGCCCCTCCAGGGCTTCCTCCGCCCGGAGCCCCGAACCGGCAAGTGCCGCAAGGGTTGCGACCCCGAAGGCGAGCCATCGGGTGCGTAAGGTCATGGCGCGAGCTCCGGGCGCTCGGACCGTCGGACCTGCATCCGCGTTTCGTCCCGTGGCCATAACGGTGCATCCTGTGGGGAGTGCGCGGGAGGATCTCCCAAGATCACAGCATCGTGGCTCGGATCCGAGCGGACGCAAAGCCTTTTGACTTGGTCTTTTCGCTTGGTCTTGCTGACATGGGCCTTCGATACAGCCCCCGGCGAAGGGCCCATTGCCTTGGCCCTTCGATATGGCCGTTCTGACGTGAGGAGCGAACACGCATGCCGGTGCCCGGACGAGCCCGGGGGGAGGGCCGTCGGCCTCGACCGCAGGCGGCCTCGAACCACCACGTGGCGGGCGCCGTGCGGCGGGGGGCCGGCGGCGTGCCCGACGGGATGCGGACCCCGTGCGTCGACGGCCCCCGGCGATCCGGCTCAGGGGCCTTCCCTTCGCGGGGGTGCGACGGGGTCCGGCCGTGATCCGCCGCGTCACGGAGGCCGATACGCCGCCCGCCTATGAGATCCTGTCCGAGGCCGATTGCGCCGATGCGCCCGACTCGAACTGGGCCTTCCTTGCGGGGCGGGCCCTGCTGACCCTCCCGGTCGATGCGGCCATCTCGGCCATTCTGGAGGCGTTGGGCCGGGCGGCGGAATCCGACAGGGCCTGGATGTTCGAGTACGATTCCGAACTCGTCTCCTTTCGCAACTCCCATGAATGGAGCCGGCGCGGCATCACCTCCTTCGTGCACGACCTGCAGGACGCGCCCGTCACGATGTTCGCGTGGCTTCATCGCCATCTGGCGAACGGCCGGGCCGTGATGGTCAATCGGGTCGAGGGACTGCCGCGCACGGCGCGAAGCCTTCAGGCCGAGATGTATCGCCAGAATGACAAGAGCATTCTGGCCGTCCCGATCATCTACGAGAATCGCATCAGGAGCGCCTTCGGCTTCGATGCCGTGAGACAGTATCACCGCTGGCCCGACGCCGAGGTGAAGGCGCTGTTTCAATGCGCGCAGCTCATCGCCGCGGCGCGCTATGGCCGCCGGGCCGGCGAGGAGGGGACCGGGCAGCCCCGCAGCCGGCCGGTCCCGCTGATCTATCTCCGTGCCCGCAAGGGCGTCCGCGGCGTGGAACCCAGCGCCATCGTCTGCCTGCGATCGGCCCGCAACGTCACGGAGATCCTGCTCGCCGACGGCTCGCGCATGACCGATCTGCGATCGTTCGGCCTCTGGTCCGGCCTCCTCTCGCCAGCCTCCTTCGTGAAAGTGCACCGCACCGCGATCGTGAACCTCCTGCATGTCCGCGCGGTCACGCGAAACCCGCGCGGGTCCTGGAGCGTCGAACTGCGCCACCTCGCCAACGCCCTGCCGATCTCACGGTCCGGCCGCGAGGCACTGAAGACCCGGATGGGCCTGTGACGGAGGCAGGGTCCGCGGGGTCATTCGTCCGGCCCATATGTCGATTCGTCCCCCGAACATTGCGCGAAGCCGCAAAACGCGGAACCGTCGAGGCGTGATCCGGCCCCCGGTGCAGGGCAGGACCGTGGGACGGCGTCATGACGGCGATTTCACCCGACGAAGGTGCCCCGGACCGGCCGGCCTGGCTCCCCGGTCTGGAGGCCCTCACGGACCGCCCCCCCTCGCAACGCCCACCCGCGGAACGCTCACCCTCGCAACGCCCACCCTCGCAACGCCCACACTTGGCAAACCACCCGTCGGCCCCGGCCGCGCGACGGGCGTTGCGTGCGGACGGCTCGGGGGATGATCCCGGCCGCCGAGGCGCGCCGCCCGCCCCAGGGCCCGGCGCGTTCGCCGTGATGTCCAGCCTCCACGATCTGCGAGCCCCGGGACGCGGCCCTTCGGTGGCGCAGGTCCTGGTCCTCGTCCTGGAGGGCGACGTCGTCCTGTCGCAGGGGGGATGCGACGTCCGCGCCCGGCAGGACGATCTGCTCCTCTTCGACGATCGGTCGCCGTTCACGGCACGATCGAGCGCCCGCTCCCTGCTCGCGGCGGCCCATGTCGATGGCGCCCGGCTCGCCCCGCGGCCCGAGGCGACGGCGGGACCGCTGCCGCGGCATATCGACGGACGGGCGCCCCTCGGTGCGTTGGTCGCCTCCATCGTCCGCACGGTCCTGAGCCTGCAGCATCACGTCGACGAGAGGGCCTTGCGGCGCCTGGGCGCAGCCGTTCTCGACATGCTGGCGCTCTCGGTGACGTCACCGGAGCCTCGATCCCGGGCGATCGGCCCCGACCGGCCCGGGCTCCTGACGGACATCGTCCACTACATGCGGGCGCACATGGCGGATCAGCGGCTGGGGCCGGACAGCGTCGCGGACGCGTTCCGCATCGCACCGAGGACGCTGAGCCGGCTGTTCGCCGCCGATGGAACCACCTTCATGCGCGCGCTCTGGCAGATCCGGCTCACGACGGCCCATACCGGGCTGCAGGACGGCCGCTTCGCGAGCGTGACGGACGCGGCGCTGATCTGCGGATTTTCCAATCCCGCCCATTTCAGCCGCACCTTCAAGGAAGCCTTCGGCTATGCTCCGATCGTGCTGAAGCTGAAGCGTCGGCCGCGAACCTAACCCCCGCCCGCGGCCCCCGACGGCAGGTCCGATGCCGATGGCGACCCTGCTCCGCCTGACCCTTCTTCTGGTGGGCAAGCCCGCGATCCGGACGCGATGGCCGGTGTTCGTCGGCGCCGCGCTCGCCTGCCTCGCCCTCAGCGCCGTCTTCGTCCTCGATCTGCACGGCCTGTCGGTCGCCGCGACCACGGGCCTCTTCGCCCTCGGACTGGCCGGGCTCGGCCTGCGCCGGCTCGCCCTGCCGGCGCAGGCGGGCGGCCGTCATGGGCCGTGGCTCCCCCGGGGCGTGGGGCTGGGGCTGCTCGCCCTCGCGGGGCTCGCCCTGCGCAATCCGTGGGACGACGACCTCGTGGCGACCGTCGTCGTGGCGGCCGCCCTCGGGCTCGACGGGCTCCACCGCTCCGTGTCGGTCGCGCTCATCCGGCCGGTGGGCTGGGGCCGGCCCTTCACCCTGGCGATCGCGGAATTCCTCCTCGCCGGGATGATTGCGCTGCCGTCGCCGATTCCGTCCGGTCACGCGGCGGCCTTCGTCATCGGGTTGCTGTTCGCCCGCGCCGCAGCCCTGCTCGGCGGCTTCGGGCTCGCCCTGCGGCGCTCCGCCGAGGCGCCGCCCCCGGCGCGGCCTGACCCGACCGAGATCCCGTTGACCCTGCATGTCTGGAGCCCGGCCGGCGGAGGCCGGGCCGCCCCGCACCGCTTCCTGGTCGATCGCTACATCGCCGCCGTGGGGGCCGATGGCCTCCTGAAGACCGGGCATATCGCCCTGTCGCGGCCGCCCGACCTCTACGTCAGCCTGTGTCCGATCGAGGAGTTCGATCAATCGCGCCACGATTTTCGGCGCATGCTGGTCGGACGGCCGCACAACGACGTGCCGGGCACCTTCCTGCCCTCGCTCGCCGCCGAAAGCCGGCGGCGCGGGAGCCCGGATCGGGAGGTCTGTTTCCCGTGCTACGACGCTGCCGCCCTCGCCCGCTTCCTGTCGGTCTACCGGCAGGCCGAGCATTACAACCTCACGCGACGCAACTGCGCGTCGACCGTCGCCCTCTGCCTCGACGCCGCCCTCGCGGGCGTTCTGGGCGGTCCGGCGGCCTTCCAAACCGCCCTGAGGCTGCTCGTCGATCCGCGGATGTGGCGCGCCGCGTTCTGGCGCACCCGGGCGGAGGCGATGACGTGGACCCCCGGCCTCCTGTTCGACTACGCCCGCGCCGTGCAGGGCGCGCTCGACGCCGCCCGGCTCCGGTCAGTCCCGGAGGCTCCATCAAAGGCTCGTGAACCGTCGCCTCCTGGCGTTCCGAGGCAAGTCCCTGGCCGTCAGAGGTAAGAACACCGCGACGGGACATGCTAGAGCATCGGCCCAAGAGCTGAACACCGGCGTTTCGCAAGCGACACTGCGGCCCGAAAACAGAAAAATAGCCTTCCGAACGGCAACCGCCGGCGTTCGGATCAAGACGATGCACCACAAGACCAGACACCATCGTCCGGGATCCGGGATCCAGGCCGATGCGCTCGCCCCATCACGGCAGGGACTCGGAGCGCGAGCGGGCGACGCGGATGCCGGGGAGCCGCCGGCCGCGATCCGCGGGCCGGCACGAACACCCGACAGGGAGGATGCTCGTGATCCGTGCGCGCCAACCGCTCTCGCGTGCCCAGCAGGGCATCTGGTTCGCGCAGGAACTCGATCGGACAAGCCCATCCTTCACCATCGCCGAGTGCATCGAGATCCACGGCGCCGTCGACCGAGCCCGGTTCGAGCAGGCCCTCCGGCAGACCGTCGATGAGGCCGACGCCCTCCAGGTCGCCTTTGTCCGGGACGAGGACGGGCTGGCGCAGGTGCCCCGCCCCCCGCGCGACTGGAGCCTCGCCTTCGCCGACCTCAGCACCGCGGACGATCCCGAGGGCGCTCTGCAGGCGCAGATCGAACACGACTTGAAGCAAGTCTTCGATCTGGCCGCCGGACCGCTCTTCGCCTTCAGCCTGTTCAGGCTCGGCGCGGCCCGTTACGCGTGGCTGCAGCGCTACCATCACATCGCGCTCGACGGCGCCTCGGTCTCGCTGATCGTCCGGCGCGTCGCCGAGGTCTACGGCGCGCTCGCGGCCGATCACGCGACCGGCCGGCCCAGCTTTTCCAGCAAGGATCTGATCCTGGCCGACGAGGCGGATTACGCCGCCTCGGAGGCGCTCGCGACGGACCGCGACTACTGGATCGGGCGCTACAGGGATGCGCCCGAGCCGGCGAGCCTCGCCGGGCATTACGCGCCGGTGGGCCCGACGCTGCGGCACCACCGCTTCCTCGGCCTCGCGACGACGGAGCCCCTGCGCGGCCTCGCCAAGAGCCTGGACACGTCGCTCCCGCGGCTCCTGATCGCCCTCGCGGCGGCCTTCGTGCATCGGATGACGGGGCAGCCCGATCTGGTGCTGGGCCTCGCCCTCAGCGGCCGGGCGAGCCCCGCCTTGCGCGCGAGCCTCGGCATGATGGCCAACGTCGTGCCGTTCCGTATCGCCATCAACGCAGGGACGACGCTGCCGGCTCTCGTGCGGGAGGTTCACGAGGAGGTGCGCCGGTGCCTCGCGCATCAACGCTATCGCGGCGAGACCATCCGGCGGGACGTGAATCAGATCCGGCATCACGGGGCGGTGACGGCGACGACGATCAACATCGAGCCGTTCAGCTACGATCTGCGGTTCGGCCCCCATCCGATCCACACCCGCAACGTCGCCAACGGTCCGGCGGACGACCTCAACATCTTCTTCTTCGATCGCGGGGCGGGAAAGCCGATCGAGGTCGCCTTCGATGCGAACGCGGCCCTCTACACCGACGCGGCCGTGCGGACGCATCTCGATCACCTGCAACGGTTCCTCGAGGCCGTGCTCGCGCAACCCGCGACGCCGATCGGCGCGCAGAGCTTTCTCTCGTTCGAGGAGCGCCGCCGCCTCCTCTCCGATTGGAACGAGACCGAGCGGGCGCCGCCGACGGCGCTGTTTCCCGTCTGGTTCGAGCGACAGGCCGCCCGCACGCCGGACGCGGAGGCGGTCGTCTACAAGACCACGTCCCTGTCCTACGAGGCGCTGAACCACCGGGCGAACCGGCTGGCGCATCACCTGATCGCCCGAGGGATCGGCCGCGGCGGCCTCGTCGGCATCGCGATGCCGCGCTCGACCGATCTGGTCGTCGCGCTGCTCGCCACGCTCAAGGCAGGCGCCGCCTATCTCCCGCTCGATCCCGATTATCCGACCGCGCGCCTCGTCCACATGATCGCCGATGCGGGGCCGGCGCTGATCCTGACGACCTCCGAGGCCCATCCGCGCATCGCCGCGGCCACGCAGCACCGCGTGCCCGCCCTCCCGCTCGATACCGAGGAGACGGCCGCGCTCCTCGAGGCGCAGCCGAGCCTGGACCCGGACGATGCGGTCCGCGCCGCGCCGCTCTCGCCGGAGGACACCGCCTACGTCATCTACACCTCGGGCTCGACCGGGCTGCCCAAGGGCATCCTCGTTCGCCATGCCGGGCTCATCAACCTGCTCGCCGCGATGCGCGCGTCCACGCGGCTGGGACGGGGCGACTCGCTCCTCTCGGTCACGACCATCAATTTCGACATCGCCGGCCTCGAACTGTTCCTGCCGCTCCTCGACGGGGCGCGGGTCGTCGTCGCGGCCCGGGACGTCATCCTCGATCCCGAGGCGCTGGCTGCCCGCCTGCGGACCAGCGCGGCCACGATCGTCCAGGGAACGCCGGGGCTGTTCCGCAACCTGCTGCTGGCCGGAAGCGACCTGGGCGGCCTGCAGGTGCTGGTCGGCGGCGAGGCGCTGCCGGCCGGGCTCGCCCGGGATCTGGTGGCCCGCGGCGGCCGCGTGCGCAATGTCTACGGACCGGCCGAGACGACGATCTGGTCGACGCAATGGGAGGTCTCCGGCGCCTTCCAGACGCCGCCGATCGGGCGCCCGATCTGGAACACGCAGCTCTACGTGCTCGATGCGGCCCTGCAGCCGGTCCCGGTCGGGGTGCCGGGCGAGCTCTACATCGCGGGCGCCGGCCTCGCCCGCGGCTATCTCAACCGCCCCGGCCTCACCGCCAGCCGCTTCATCGCCTGCCCGTTCGGGCCGCCCGGGGGCCGCATGTACCGGTCGGGCGACGTGGCGCGCTGGCGCTCGGACGGGACGCTCGACTATCTGCGCCGCGCCGACGATCAGGTGAAGATCCGCGGCTTCCGCATCGAGCTCGGCGAGATCGAGGCGGTGCTCGGACGTCTCCCGTCGGTGGCGCAGACCAGCGTTCTGGTCTGCGACGACCATCACGGCGACAAGCAGCTCGTCGGGTATGTGGTGCCGGAGGCGGGGGCGGAGGTGGATGGGGCCGCCCTGCGGCGCGCCCTGGCGGAGCG
>NZ_CAKLBV010000060.1 GCF_920984675.1 Methylobacterium sp. Leaf118 | reverse complement strand
AGGGCGCCCGGATCGGCGGCCTCGGCCCGGTTGAAGTCGGGATTGCTGCGGCGGCTGCGCCGGGCCGGCGCGTCGGGCCGCACGGGGCCCTCGGCCCGGGGCTCCGACCGGGGCGCGTCTTGGCGAGGAGCCTCTTGCCGGGGAGCGTCCTGACGGGACGCGTCTTGGCGGGGCGCCTCCTGGCGGGGCGCGTCCTGGCGAGCCATCTCGGGCTGTTCGCCGCGGCCGGCCTCGAAGCGGGGCTCGCGGAACTCACGGCGGCCCTGCTCGGAGCGGGATCCGTCCTGGCGCGGACCGTCCTGCGGCTGCCCGTAATCCGGCCGGCCGTCCTGTCGGTTGTCCTGGCGGCCCTCTTGGCGGCCTTCCTGCCGACCGTCTTGCCGTCCGCGGTCCTGACGGAACTCGCCACGATCCTGGCGATCGCCGCGATCTTGACGGTCTTGGCGATCCCCACGGAACTCCTGCCGCGGTTCGCCGCGGTTGTAGTCCGGGCGGTTGCCCTCGAAGCGCTGGCCCCGATCGTTGCGATCGTTCGGGCGGTCGTTCGGGTCGCGGCTCTGGAAGCGCGGACCCCGATCGCCGCGGTCGTTCGGGCGATCGTTCGGGCGGTCGTTCGGGTCACGGCCCTGGAAGCGCGGACCCCGGTCGTTGCGATCGCCGCGGCCCTGCTGGCGGTTGTCGAAATCGTGCCGCTCGAACGGCTGGGGCTGCTGGGTGGGATCGCCGTACTCGTCGCTGGCGTAGCCGGCGCGACCGCCCTCCGCGGACCCGTTCACGCCCTCCTCGTCGCCCTCCTCGTCCTCGTCGAAGCCGTTGCGGGCGTAGCCCTGGCTGACCTGCGGACGACCCGGTTCCTGGGCGCCGGTGATGATCCGGAAGTAGTGCTCGCCGTGCTGGAAGTAGTTCTCGGCGGCGATCGGGTCGCCGCTCGCCAGCGCGTCACGGGCGAGCTGCGCGTACTTGTCGGCAATATGCTGAGCGGTACCGCGGATTTTGACGTCGGGCCCGTTCGACTCGTAGGAACGCGTCAGCGGATTCGGACCCTTGGGCCGGCTGCGGCCACGCATCCGTCGATTCTGGTTTGGTCTCATCGGCCTCGATTGACCCTCGTTACCTGTCGCTCAGCATGACTGACAGCGCTGCGGCGGTGTTCGCGAGATCCCTCGGGCGGGGCGCTTCGGTGAGCGCACCGGCACGACCGCGATCTATCCGCGATGTCTGCCGCTCGTCCGGTGGCTGCGCTCGATTCCAGGCGCGCCGCGAGACATCCCTCGACTGTCAGGTTCGATCCCACCGAGCCTGGCCGCGCTTGCCGGGCTACGTCCGCTCGATGGTGGGAAGACCGTCCGAACCCGGCGGAAGCGGATAAACCCGTCTCCTGCCGCTGCCCTACCCAAGTGCTTCGCAAAGCTCCCGTTCACCGGGAGCCCTCCCTCCTGCCGAGGCAGTGTGACGGGAGTTTCGCGAGAAACGCTTAACGGGCCGTTGGCGGTCTGCATCCCTAAGCTAGTGACTGCCGCCCCCGACAACAAGCATTTTTTCGGGCCGGAGGCGGTTTATGCCGATCCTGCGCGGGTTTGCGAGGCGCCCGCCCGCGGCGTCCGGGGCTCTCCTCTGATCGGTAAGGATGGCCGAAGCGTGACGACCCGGTCCCGGTCGGCCAGATCCTGGATCGGTGCGGACGCGGCAAAGCCCGCCTGCCGCGCGAGCTCGGCGACGGCCTCGCCCTGATCGTAGCCGATCTCCAGGGCGAGGGCGCCGCCCCGCGCCAGCAGGTCCGGACGCCGCGACAGGCCGGCGAGGATCGCGCGGTAGGCCTCGAGTCCGTCCGCCCCGCCGTCGAGGGCCGCCAGCGGATCGTGCAGGCGCACCTCGGGGGCGAGCGTCGCGATGACGGGCGCCGCGATGTAGGGCGGGTTCGCGACGATCAGGTGGAAGGGACCGGCGAGGGCCTCGAGCCAGGAGCCGCAGAGGAAGGCCGCGCGATCCCCGACGCCGTTCGCGCGGGCATTGTCGCGCGCGACGCGCAAGGCCGCGAAGGAGCGGTCGAGGCCGATCCCGAGGGCCTTCGGCCGCTCGTGCAGCAGCGCGGTGAGGATGCAGCCCGAGCCGGTGCCGAGATCGACGAGGCGCAGGGCCGTCTCGCGCCCGGGGAAGAGGCCCAGGGCCGCCTCCACCAGGGTCTCGGTGTCGGGCCGGGGCACCAGCGTCTCGGGCGCGAGCCGGAAGGGCAGGCCCCAGAACTCCCATTCGCCGAGGATGCGCGCCACCGGCTCGCCGGCGAGCCGCCGCGTGGCGGCCTCGGCCAGGGCCCGGGCGCCGGCCTCGCCCAACGGCTCCCCGCCGCGCAGGATCAGGTCGGAGGGTGACAGCGCCAGGGCGTGCCCGGCGAGGAAGCGGGCCTCTCCGCGCGGATTGGCGAGACCCGCCGCCTCGAAGACCCCGACGAGATGACGCAGGGCAGCGTCCCGGGACAGGGCGGGCGTCAGGTCGAGGCTCATTCCGGACGCCGGAGCGCGCATCCGCCAAACCTGCCTCGCCCCAAGGCGGGAGGGGGTGCCCCCCGCAGGCGATCGGCCGAGGGGAGCCCGCCCGGGGCACCGGGCCCCCTCCCCTCCCGGGTCGGGAGGGCCCGAGGCGGGCCTTCGACGAGGCCGGGATCGGGCCGGCGCGACATCCGTGGGGTGAGGCCCGGGTGCAGGCCCCTCACGCCATCCCCTCGGCGGCGAGCAGTTCGGCCTGATGCTCGGTCACCAGCGCGTCGATCACCTCGTCGAGGGCTTGGCCCGCCATCACCTCCTCCAGACGGTAGAGGGTCAGGTTGATGCGGTGGTCGGTGACGCGGCCTTGCGGGAAATTGTAGGTGCGGATGCGCTCGGAGCGGTCGCCGGAGCCGACCTGCGCCTTGCGGTCGGCGGCCCGGGCGGAATCCTTGGCCGTGCGCTCGGCGTCGAACAGCTTGGCCCGCAACAGGGCCATGGCGCGCGCCCGGTTCTTGTGCTGCGAGCGCTCCTCCTGGACGAACACCACCACGCCGGTCGGGATATGGGTGATGCGGATCGCCGATTCCGTCTTGTTGACGTGCTGGCCGCCCGCGCCCTGCGCCCGCATGGTGTCGATCTTCAGGTCGGCGTCGTTGATCGCGATGTCGACCTCTTCCGCCTCCGGCAACACCGCGACGGTGGCGGCGGAGGTGTGGATGCGCCCTTGCGTCTCGGTGTCGGGCACCCGCTGGACCCGGTGGGCCCCGCTCTCGAACTTGAGGCGGGAGAACACCGAGCGGCCCTTCACCTCGGCCACGACCTCGCGAAAGCCCCCGACGGTGCCCTCGCTCTCCGAGATCACCTCGACGCGCCAGCCCTTCGACTCGGCGTATTTCGCGTACATGCGGAACAGGTCGCCGGCGAAGAGCGCCGCCTCGTCGCCGCCGGTGCCGGCGCGGATTTCGAGGATGGCGCTCTTCTCGTCCGCCGCGTCCTTAGGCAGCAGGATGAGCTGGAGGGCACGGTGGGCCCGCTCCAGCGCCTCCTCGGCCTCCGGCTTCTCGTCCGCCGCGAGCGCGCGCATCTCGGGATCGCCGCCGGGCTCGTCGATCATCGCCCGGATGCCGTCGAGATTGGCCTGCGCCGCCCGGTAGTCGCGGATCGCGGCCACCACGCCGTCGAGCTCGGACAGTTCGCGGGAGAGCTGCACGATGTTCTCAGGGGCGCCCGCGCCGTCGGCGAGCTGCGCCGTGACGAACTCGTGCCGCGCCAGGATGGCGTCGAGGCGCTCGGAGGGGATCGGTGTCACGGGTTCTTCGATGTCACGTCGCGGAAAAGAGGCTTCCCTACTTCACTGCCGGGCAGAGGGCGAGTGTTCCTGACGCGAGGCGGCCGCTCTTGCGAGGCGGAGTGCCGTTCGGCCACCAAACGTTCGACCACCCCTGGTCGGGGGCGGCCGGGTTCGTGGCGCTCGATTCGGGGACGCGCTCGATGCGGCCGGCATCCGCGACATCGACCGCGCGCGCGGGTCGGGCTGGATCACGATCGAGGATCGGGTCGCGTTCAAGGCCGAGGAGCCCCTCGCCTCACACCGGCACGCCGTGCGTCTTGGCGAAGGCGGCCAGCGCCGGCCGGATCGAGGCGCCGTCGGTCACCTTGGTGAGTTCCCCGTCGATCAGGGCGGCGACCGCCTGGACATCGGCCGAGAGCACCATCGCCTTGACCGGGCCGATCGAGGCCGGGGACATCGAGAAGTCGCGGAAGCCGAGGCCGATCAGCGCCAGAGCCTCCAGCGGGCGCCCGCCGATCTCGCCGCAGACGGTGACGGGGCAGCCCTGCGCGGTGGCGCGCTCGGCGATGAGGCGGAAGGCGCGCATCGCGGCCCCGCAGAGCGGGTCGAAGCGGTTGGCGACGCGCCGGTTCTCGCGGTCGACCGCGAACAGGAACTGCATCAGGTCGTTGGAGCCGACCGAGAGGAAATCGGCCTCGCGGGCGATCTCGTCGATCTGGAACAGGAGCGAGGGCACCTCGATCATCGCGCCGAGCCGGCAATCGCTCGGCAGCGCGTAGCCGTGACGCCGCAGATGCGCCTTCTCGCGCTCGACGATGGCGCGGGCGCGGGTGAATTCCTCCACCGTCGCGACCATCGGGAACATGATCTTGACCGGGCGCCCGGAGGCGGCCTTCAGCAGGGCGCGCAGCTGCACCCGCAGGAGCGCCGGCCGGTCGAGGCCGATGCGGATCGCCCGCCAGCCGAGGGCCGGGTTCTCCTCCTCGAGGGCCGGCATGTAGGGGAGGATCTTGTCGCCGCCGATATCCAGCGTCCGGATCGTGACCGGCAGGTCGCCGGTGGCCGCGAACACCGCCTCGTAGAGGGCCTGCTGCTCGGCCGCCGAGGGCATCCGCTCGGCGATCATGAACTGCAATTCGGTGCGGAACAGGCCGACGCCCTCGGCGCCGGTCTCGTGCAGGTGGGTCAGGTCGACGAGGAGGCCGGCATTGAGGTGCAGACCGATGCCGACCCCGTCCTGGGTCACCGCCGGCACGTCGCGCAGGGCCCGGTACTGCTCCTGCCGCCGGGCGCGCAGGCGCACCATCTCGGCATAGGAGGCCTCGACCTCGGGGGTCGGGCGGATCTGGACCTCGCCGGAGAGGCCGTCGACGATGATCGCGTCGCCCGCGTCGCACAGGCTCGCGGCGTTGGCGATCTCGCCGACCGCCGGGATGCCCAGCGCACGCGCGACGATGGCGATATGGCTCGTCGGCCCGCCCTCCTCCAGAACGACGCCGCGCAGGCGCGCCCGGTCGTAGTCGAGGAGCGCGGCCGGGCCCATGGAGCGGGCCACCAGGATCGCGTTCTCGGGCAGCCCCCCGGCGCCCTGCCCCTCCTGGCCGACGAGGCGGCGCAGCAGGCGGTTGGCGAGATCGTCGAGGTCGTGCAGGCGGTCGCGCAGATACGGGTCGCTCTGGCGCAGCATCCGGGCGCGGTTGTCCGACTGGACCCGCTCGACCGCGGCCTCCGCGGTGAGGCCCGACTGGACCGCCTCGCGCATCCGGCGCAGCCAGCCCTTGTCGTGGGCGAACATCCGCACGGTCTCGAGCACCTCGCGGGATTCGCCCGTTCCCATGACGTCGCCGCGCTCGACCAGCTCGTCGATGGCGGAGCGTACGTCCTCGATGGCGCTTTCCAGCCGCTCGACCTCGCGCTCGACATTCTCGGCGATCAGCGTCTTCACGACGATGCGCGGCTCGTGCAGCACCACGTGGCCGAGGCCGATCCCTTCGGCCAAAGCCACGCCGCGCTGGCTCACCGGGCGGCGCGCGGCGGAGCCGGCCCCGGGGGCGAGCGCCTGGAGCTCGCCCGAGGCGATCATCTCCGCGAGCACCATGGCGGTGGTCTGGAGCGCCTCGATCTCCTCCTCGGAATAGACCCGGTAGGTCTTGTTCTGGACGACCAGCACGCCGAGCGTATTGCCGGCCCGCAGCAGCGGCACGCCGAGGAAGGCGTGGTAGATCTCCTCGCCCGTTTCCGGACGGTAGGAGAAGGCCGGGTGCGACTGCGCGTCCGACAGCGCCAGAGGCTCGGCGGATTGTGCGATCAGGCCGACGAGGCCCTCGTCGGCGCGCATGCGGGTGATGTGGACGGCGTCTCGGTTGAGACCCTCGGTTGCGAACAGTTCGAGGGTGTTGTCATCCCGCACCACGTAGACCGAGCACACCTCGGCGATCACGTTGGCGGCGATCAGGACGACGATCCGGTCGAGGCGCGCCTGGGGGCTGACCGGTTCCGCCATCGCTTCGCGGAGCCGGCGCAGCAGCAGGCGCGGACCTCCGGGCGCAGCGGGCATCGTATCGTCAATCCGAGTCGGCTGAAGCCGCGCCCCTGGACATCCGGGACGAGACTCCAGACTCTGGCTTCACATCGGAACAACCCTCACGGGAGGTTGGGCCGGCGGGAACGGTCAGGCCTGATCGAGGCCGTATAGCGAGTGGAGCGTGCGAACGGCAAGCTCCGTGTAGGCGGCGTCGATCAGCACGGAGAACTTGATCTCGGAGGTGGTGATCGCCCGGATGTTGATACCCTTCTCGGCGAGCGCCCGGAAGGCCTTGGCGGCGACGCCCGCATGGGAGCGCATGCCGACCCCGATCGCCGAGACCTTGACCACGTCGGTCGCGCCCTCGATCTGGCCGAACCGGATGATCTCCCGCTGCGCGTCGAGCACCGCGCGGGCGCGCTGGTAATCGGCCGCCGGCACCGTGAAGGTCATGTCGGTGGTCGCAGTTCCCCCAGAGCCCGTATCGCCGGACACGGTCTGGATGATCATGTCGACGTTGATGTTGGCGTCCGCCAGGGGCCCGAAGATCGCCGCGGCGATGCCGGGGCTGTCCTTCACGGAGCGGAGGGTGATCTGGGCCTCGTCCTTCGAGAAGGCGATGCCGGTGATGGTCTGCTGTTCCACGATCTGGTCCTCGTCGCAGATGAGGGTCCCCGGCCGCGCGGCATCGGGGGGATCGAAGGAGGAGCGCACCGTGGTCGGCACGCGGTGGATCATGGCGAGCTCGACCGAGCGCACCTGGAGGACCTTGGCGCCGAGCGAGGCCATCTCCAGCATTTCCTCGAAGGTCACGCGCTCCATGCGCTTGGCCTTGGGGACCACCCGCGGATCGGTGGTGTAGACCCCGTCCACATCCGTGTAGATGTCGCAGCGCTCGGCCCCGATCGCCGCCGCGATCGCCACCGCGGAGGTGTCCGAGCCGCCGCGCCCGAGCGTCGCGATCCGGCCCGTCTCCGCATGCACCCCCTGGAAGCCCGCGATCACCGCGACCTCGCCGCGCGCGAAGCCGGCGTCGAGGTTCGTCGGGTCGATGCCCTCGATCCGGGCCGAGCCGTGGGCGTCGGAGGTGTGGATCGGGATCTGCCAGCCCTGCCAGGAGCGGGCCCGGATGCCGGCCTTGTTGAGCGCGATGGCGAGCAGCCCCGAGGTGACCTGCTCGCCGGAGGCCACGACCGCGTCGTACTCGGTCTCCGCGTAGAGCGCGTCGGCGTCCTTCACCCAGGCGACCAGCTCGTTGGTCTTGCCCGACATCGCCGAGACCACGACCGCGACCTCGTAGCCGGCCGCGACCTCGCGGGCGACGTGGGCCGCCACGTTGCGGATGCGGTCGACGTTGGCGACGGAGGTGCCGCCGAATTTCATCACCAAACGGGGCATGTCGCGTCCGGTCCGCTTTTCGTCGCCCCCGGTGCCGGTCGGGAACCGGCTCGCGCCGTGTCGCCCGCGTCGAAGAGGGGGCGCGGCTGTACCGGGGATGCGCCCGGCGGGTACAAGGGGCCCCCGGCCGTGTCAATCGGACCGGCGACACCTTGAAACGATACGAAAGTGAGCCGGATGACGAGCGCCTCGATCGATCGGGACGAAGTGGCGCGCTTCGACGCGCTGGCCGCGCGCTGGTGGGACGAGCGCGGGCCGATGCGGGTGCTGCACCGGTTCAACCCGGTCCGGGTCGGCTATATCCGCGACGAGGTCTGCCGGATCTTCGACCGCGACCCGGCCGCGCCCTTCCCCCTCGACGGCCTCTCGATCGTCGATATCGGCTGCGGCGGCGGCGTGCTGTCCGAGCCCCTGGCCCGGCTCGGCGCGCGGGTGACGGGGCTCGACCCGGCGACCGCCAACGTCGCGGCGGCCCGCGCCCATGCGGCGGCGGAGGGGCTCGCCATCGATTACCGCGACGAGACCATCGAAGTGGTCGTGGCGCGGGGGGAGCGGTTCGACGTGGTGCTCGCCATGGAGGTGGTGGAGCACGTGGCCGACCGGGCCGGCTTCCTGCGCGCGACCTGCGCGGCGGTGAAGCCCGGCGGGCTCCTGTTCGCCGCGACTCTCAACCGGACGATGCGCTCCTTCGCCCTCGCCATCGTCGGCGCCGAATACGTGCTGGGCTGGCTGCCGCGGGGCACCCACGACTGGGAGAAGTTCGTCACCCCGGCCGAGCTGCGGGCCGACCTCGCGGCCGGCGGCCTGCGCGTCACCGACACGACCGGCGTGGCCTACAATCCGCTCGGCGATTCCTGGCGGGCGAGCCGCGACACGGGGGTGAACTACATGCTCGCGGCGCAGCGCCCCGCCTGACCGAAGCCGACCGTCGGTGACCCGCTCCCTGCCGAGACCGGGACATCGCGAACCAGGCGGGAGACGCTGCCGCGCCGTGGGCGAGGCTCTCTCGAACCGGAAGGCCGGCCTCGGGAAAGCCGGCGGACCCGAGCTTTCCGGAGGGCGACTTCGCGAGCCCGGCCGGCATCGGCAGCCGGCATGATCTCGGCCGCAACGCGTTCCTGTGGGATGCGGGGCTCCCCCTGGATCCACCGACCGGGCGCGGCCCGCACCGCGACCTGTTCCAGGCCTTCGCCCTGGCGATCGCCCGCGATCTGTCCGCCGCGCCGGGGCGCGGCGCGCTGATCGCCCGTGAACGGCAACGTGATCGCCATGGGACTGCTCACGGGGAGCGAGGAACGGGCGTGCGTGCTTGCGCTCCACCTGCCACGATGGGCAGAAACGGAGGCGGCCGAAGCGTGTCCGCGCGCGACGGGGCGCCGAGGCAGGCCCCGACTCAAAGCCGGGCGCGCGGGTCGAGAGGGAGACGGGAGTGGCATGAAAGCCCTGATGTGCAGCCGGCTCGGCGGGCCCGAGGACCTGTCGGTCGAGGACCTGCCCGATCCCGTGGCCGGCCCCGGCGAGGCTCTGGTGCGGGTGGGGGTCGCGGCGCTCAATTTCTTCGACACGCTCATCATCGCGGGCAAGTATCAGGTGAAGCCGGAACTGCCGTTCTCGCCCGGCGGCGAGGCTTGCGGCGTGGTCGAGGCGCTGGGGCCGGGGGCCGAGGGTGTCGCCGTCGGGGACCGGGTGATGGTCCATGTCAGCCACGGCACCGCCCGGGAGCGGATCGCCGTGCCGGTGGCCCGCCTCGCCCGGGTGCCGGACGCCGTCCCCGACGAGGTCGCGGCGGGGCTGTCGATCACCTACGGCACCACCCTGCACGCCCTCGCCGACCGCGCCCGGCTCCAGCCCGGCGAGACGCTGGTCGTGCTCGGCGCCTCGGGGGGCGTCGGGCTCGCGGCGGTGGAACTCGGAAAGCTGATGGGCGCCCGCGTCATCGCCTGCGCCTCCTCCCCGGAGAAGCTGGAGACCGCCCGCAGCCACGGCGCCGACGACCTGATCGACTACCGGGCCGACAATCTGCGCGAGGCGCTGCGCCGCCTCACCGGCGCGCGGGGCGTCGACGTGGTCTACGACGCCGTCGGCGGCGACCTCGCCGAGCCGGCCATGCGGGCGCTCGGCTGGAAGGGCCGCTTCCTCGTGATCGGCTTCGCGGCGGGCGAGATCCCGAAATTCCCCCTCAACGTCATCATGCTGAAGGGCATCGATGTGCAGGGCGTCCACTGGGGCGCCTTCGTCGAGCGCGAGCCGGAGGCGCACCGGAGGAACCAGGCGCAGCTCCTCGCCTGGGCGGCGGAGGGGCGGCTCACCGTGAAGATCCACGGCACGTACCCACTCGACGCCTACGAGGCGGCGCTCGGCCTGCTCAAGCGGCGCGAGGCGGTGGGCAAGGTGCTGCTGCGGGTCGGCGGGTAATCACGGCGAGGACGCCGGGAGTCCGAAGTGGCCGGCGTCCAAGGGATCGTCCCATTGGCGTCGCCAGGGCTCTGCCCTGGACCCGCGAAGGGCTTGCCCTTCGAACCCGGTCCCGCCCGAGGCAGGGCCGCTCAGTCGAGGGCGAGCAGCCGGATCGCGTCGCCGTCGAGCCGGGCCTGGACGGCCTGGCCGCGGCGCTCGGCGCCGAGATCGTCGGCGGTCTTGTAGAGGCCGTCGATGGCGATGAGCTCCGGCTCGAACTTGCGGCACAGGATCCGCGCGTTGGCGTCGCCGATCGCCCCGGCGATGGCCCGACCCCGCAGCGCCCCGTAGATGTGGATCGAGCCCCCCGCGATCACCTCGGCCCCGGAGGCGACCGAGCCCATCACGGTCACGTCGCCGTCGAGATGCTGGATCACCTGCCCCGAGCGCACCGGCGCGTCGAGCACGAAGGAGCGGGGCCGGGGCGAGGCCGGCGGCGCGGCGACCTGGATCGGTGCCTGGGCCGCGGACGGGGTGGCGGTGGGCGTCTCGGCGCCGCCCTCGGGCGCTGCAAAATCGTCGATCGGCTTGCCCCCCACCAGCGGCGGCGGGAAGCCGGGGCCGAGCGAGGTCGGGCCGATGCCCTCGATCCCGAGGATCGTGATCGAGCGCGTGTTCAGCTCGGCGCAGAGGGTGAGCAGGTCCGAGCGGTCGAAGGACAGGCCGGTCACGTCGAGGATGATCGCCCGCACCGCGAAGAAGGCGGGCGCGCGCTGCTTCAGGGCATCGAGTTCGGCCAGCCACTGATCGATCGGCGGCACCGGCGCCAGCACCATCGCCAGGAACGAGCGGCCGCGGAAGCGGATCGGGGGACGGGTGGTCACGGGAGGGGCGGTCACACGAGAGATCTTGGCGGAGGGGTCATGCGGTCAGCTTATGGCAGATCGCGGTGGCCTCCGCCCAGGGGTGGGGATTGCTCAACAGCAAAGTCGGGACGGCGATCCGTCGGCGCGGCGCGCCCCGTCGGCGCCGCCCAGGCCGACGGCGAGCGCCATCGGCGGCGTGACGAGGACGGCGGCGATCGAAAGGTCCGTCATGGCGACGGCGCCTTGAGCAGGGCGCGCAGCCGTGCCTTGTCGGCGTCCAGGGCGAGGGCGGCCTCGGCACGGTCGAGGGCCATGCGCGACTGGTGCCGCGCGGCCTCCCCGAAGGCGGCGTCGCCCAGGCGGCTCAGCGCCGAGAGCCCCTTCTGGATGCGCAACTGCACCTCGATCAGCCCGGCGCCGTCGCGGGCCATCAGCATGAAGGCGTCCTCCATCAGGTCGGCGGCGGCGAGCGGCGGGATGTGGACGCAGGGGTAGCGCGGCTCGTCGTCCGGCGCGGCGGCACTCTCCCGTGCCCACAGGCTCAGCAGCCGGATCGAGCGGCCGATCACGTCGATGGCGGTGCCGGGATCGTTGGTCGCGGGCGACAGGGCGCGGGAGCCGATCTCGCTCAGCACCGCGAGGCCGAAGCGCGGGTCCTGATCGAACGAGCGCGCGTTGCCGACCGTGAACGTCCGGGCGATGTCTTTCGCCAGCGCCTCGCGGTCGGTCTCCGCCTCGGGGCGGGCGATCCAGGCGACCGGCGCGTCCGGAAAGGCGAAGGCGCCGGGCACCGCCCGGACGAAGGCTTCCGTGCCATGCGCCTCGCACAGCGTCGAAAGGGCCGGCATGTCGATGTGCTGGACGTAGCCGATCGCCTCCAGGCTCACCGGGACGGCGTCGCCCGGGATGGCGCCCGCATCGCGCAAGGGGCGTCCGCCGAGACAGGGCGCACGCAACCGCGCCTCGATCGCCGTGCGGGCGGCGGCCTCGACCCGGTCGGTCGTCTCGCCGACGCGGCCCAGCCGGGTCAGGTGGTTGATCCAGCGCAGGAGCGCGACGACGATCAGGGCGATGACGGCGATCGTCACCACGAACAGGACGGTGCGCCCCTGCTCGCCGTAGGCGCCCGTCTTCGACACGACGAGACCGACGATGCCGAACAGGAACGAGCCCAGGAAGGTCGAGAGGACGGTCTGGGTCAGCCCGTCCTCGATCAGCAGGGTGGTGGCCCGCGGCGTGACGTTGTTCGTGGCCGAGCCGTAGGCCGACACCGTGATGCTGAGCGAGAACGTCGTCACCGTCAGCATGCTGGAGGCGATGACGGTGAGGAGGCTGTCGAGGGCGTCGGTGCTGATCGTGCCCGGCACCTGCCAGGGCAGGGAGCGGTCGACGGTCGCCGCCAGGATCGCGGCCAGCACGCCCGCCAGGCCGATCAGCGTCGCGCGCACCCACAGGCGCCGCGTGAGCTGCGCCATGAACCATCGCCAACGCGGCATCCCGTATCCCCTCCCCGGTCCCCTCGGACATAACCGGGAAGACCCACCCCGCGTGACACGCCCTTGCCGGATCGGCCCCCAGCTTATATTGCGACGCGATACCGCCCGATTCGTATCCTGGCGTCACGACCGTCGAACACGGCCCGCGACAGGCCGCCGTTATGGCCGGGCCCCTTCCGCTTTCGAGACCCCCGATGAAGCTGCGCAACATCGCCATCATCGCCCACGTCGACCACGGCAAGACGACGCTGGTCGACAAACTGCTCCAGCAGTCGGGCACCTTCCGCGAAAACCAGCGGGTCGAGGAGCGGGCGATGGACTCGAACGACCTCGAGAAGGAGCGCGGCATCACCATCCTGGCCAAGGCGACCTCGGTCGTCTGGAAGGACACCCGGGTCAACATCGTCGACACCCCCGGCCACGCCGATTTCGGCGGCGAGGTCGAGCGCATCCTCTCGATGGTCGACGGCGTGATCGTGCTGGTCGACGCCGCCGAGGGACCGATGCCGCAGACCAAGTTCGTGGTCGGCAAGGCGTTGAAGATCGGCCTTCGCCCGATCGTGGCGATCAACAAGGTCGACCGGCCGGATGCGCGCATCAACGAGGTCGTGAACGAGGTGTTCGACCTGTTCGCGGCCCTCGACGCCACCGACGAGCAGCTCGACTTCCCGATCCTCTACGGGTCCGGCCGCTCCGGCTGGATGAACACCACGCCGGAGGGCGATCAGTCCGAGGGTCTCGCGCCGCTCTTCGAGCTGGTGCTGCAGCATGTGCCGCCGGCGCGCACCGAGGACGGGCCGTTCCGTATGCTCGGCACGCTGCTGGAGGCCAACCCGTTCCTCGGCCGCATCATCACCGGCCGCATCGCGTCCGGCACGGTGAAGCCCAACCAGTCGATCAAGGTGCTCTCGCGCGACGGCAAGGTCGTGGAGACCGGCCGCGTCTCGAAGATCCTGGCCTTCCGCGGGCTGGAGCGCGCGCCGATCGAGGTGGGTGAGGCGGGCGACATCGTCTCCATCGCCGGCCTGCTCAAGGGCACCGTGGCGGACACCTTCTGCGATCCGGCCGTCAACGAGCCGATCCAGGCCCAGCCGATCGACCCGCCGACCGTCACCATGTCCTTCATCGTCAACGATTCGCCGCTCGCCGGCACCGAGGGCGACAAGGTCACGAGCCGCATGATCCGCGACCGCCTGTTCAAGGAGGCCGAGGGCAACGTCACGCTCAAGATCGAGGAAGCCGCCGACAAGGATTCGTTCTACGTGTCCGGCCGCGGCGAGCTGCAGCTCTCGATCCTGATCGAGACCATGCGCCGCGAGGGCTTCGAGATCGCCGTGTCCCGGCCGCGCGTCGTCCTGGAGAAGGGCGAGGACGGAGAGGTCCTGGAGCCGGTCGAGGAAGTCGTGATCGACGTCGACGAGGAGTATTCGGGCGTCGTCGTGCAGAAGATGTCCGAGCGCAAGGCCGAGATGATCGAGATGCGGCCCTCGGGCGGCAACCGCCTCCGGCTCGTCTTCCACGCTCCGACCCGCGGCCTCATCGGCTACCAGGGCGAGCTGATGACCGACACCCGCGGCACCGCGATCATGAACCGGCTGTTCAAGGCCTACGAGGCCTACAAGGGCGAGATCGCCGGCCGCCGCAACGGCGTGCTGATCTCCAACGACAAGGGCGAGGCGGTGGCCTACGCCATGTGGAACCTCGAAGACCGCGGCCCGATGATGATCGAGCCCGGCGCCAAGGTCTACCAGGGCATGATCGTCGGCGAGCACAACCGCGAGAACGACCTCGAGGTGAACGTGCTCAAGGGCAAGAAGCTCACCAACATCCGCACCACCTCGAAGGACGAGGCCGTGCGCCTGACGCCGCCGATCCGGATGACGCTGGAGAAGTCGCTGGCCTGGATTCAGGACGACGAGCTGATGGAAGTCACGCCGAAGTCGATCCGCCTGCGCAAGGCGGTGCTCGACCCCAACGACCGCAAGCGCGCCGAGCGGGCGAAGGACTCGCTCTCGGCCTGAGCCGAGACCGGAGGGCTCCGGCGCCTCGCGGGATGACCGCAGGGTGCCGGTCCAGGCGGCCGTCCCCGACGACGGCCTTCCCCCGACAACCCCCTTCGACGCGACCCGCGTTCAGATCGCCTACGAGACGTCCAGGCGGTCGCCAGGGTCGAGGCCCCGCGCCGTCTTCGCAAACCGGAATGGGGATTCGACGCGGATCTCCCGATCCCGCACCGGAATCCCGCCCGAGGCGGAGGCCCGATGCTGTCGGGACGCCCTCAGCGCTGCGGGCCGAGCGGGCGGATGCGGCGCTCGACCACGACGGTCGGGCGGCTGCGGCGCTCCACGATCACCGCCCGGGGCGGAGCCCGGTTGGGGCTCGTGGGCGCGAGGATGCGCTGCTCCGGCGCCCGGTGCGAGCGGGTCGCGGCGGCCTTGGCGGCCGCGAGGACATGCGGGCGCACCTCCTCGAGGGCCAGGCCGATCAGCCCGGCCGCGATCTCGACCTGCTGCTCGACATCGTCGGCGAGATCCTGGGCGGCAGCGACCGCCTCGGCCACCGTCGGCGGCTCGCGCCGCACCCGGATCGGAGGCAGGTCCTGGAAGCTCTTGGGCGTCTTCTTCACGGCACGACTCGCGGTCTTCATGCACCGATCTTAGGACGGTCCGCTCGGTTTGTGCAGTGCATCAAACTCGGGCGTGACGGACCGTCGGCCGCATGGCTGATCCGGCGGTTGCTCCCGCTCCTGCGCAAGCAGGATGCGCGCCGAACCCCAGTCCGGGCCAGCGGAATCGACAGGGCGGGCCCCAGCCAAGGCGAATCCCGGACAAAATGCCGCACCCTCGCCCATGGACGGATGACCGGGGCCGGCGCCGGATTCCCGCCCCGATCTTCGGTTCAACCGGAACGATGCCGCTCGACCCCCGCCTGACCCCCGCCCGGCCCGACCTCGCCGATCACCGCCTGCGTGGGCAGGTGGCGGCGGCGCGCTTCGTCGAGGGCCGGCCCGCCCGGGTGGTCGCCCCCTCCGCGCCCCTGCGCCGCCGGCCGGAGCCGCTGGCCGGGCTCGAGACCGAGGCCGTGCGGGGCGATGCCGTCACCGTCTACGAGGTCCGCGACGGCTTCGCCTTCGTCCAGATCGTCCGGGACGGCTATGTCGGGTACCTGCCGGAGGCCGCCCTCGGCCCGGCCGATCCGGCCCCGACCCACCGGGTCGCGGCCCTGCGCACCTTCGTCTATCCCGCCCCCGACCTGAAGCGCCCGCACACGGCCCATCTGAGCCTCGGCGCCGCCGTCGCGGTGGACGACCGCGAGGGCGAGTATTGGCGGCTCGCGGGCGGCGGCTACGTCTTCGCCGGCCACGCCGTCCCCCTCGCGCAGACCGCGCCGGATGTCGCGGCCACGGCGGAGCGGCTCGTCGGCACGCCCTATCTCTGGGGCGGGCGCACCAGCCTCGGCCTCGACTGCTCCGGCCTCGTCCAACTCTGTCTGGAGAGCGCCGGCCTGCTTTGCCTGCGCGACGCCGACCAGCAGGAGGGCGCGCTCGGCACCGCGCTCCCTCCTGGCCTCGACGGCCTGCGGCGCGGCGATCTCGTGTTCTGGAAGGGCCATGTCGGGATGATGCTCGACGCGAGCCGGCTGATCCACGCCAACGGCCACCACATGAGCGTCGCGATCGAGCCGCTGGCAGGCGCCGTCGCGCGGATCGCCGAGAAGAGTTTCGGAGCCGTCACCTCGATTCGGCGGCTCTGACCCGGCGTCCGGCGGAGCGCTTTTTTTCGGAGCGCCGGCCGTCCCCTCTCGGGACGCGTCTCTAGCCTTTCAGCCGCGCCTTGATCCGGTAGGTCAGCCCGTCGCGGACGTCGCGGTAGCCGTCGAGGCGCTGGTCGCGGGTGCCCTCCTGGTGGAGCGTCGGGTCCGGCGTCGGCCAGTATTCCACGTCCGCGGCCAGGGTATGGGTCAGCTCCAGGGCGCGGTGATGGGCCTCCGGCGAGAGGGTGATGATCAGGTCGAAGTTCAGCCCCTCCCAATCCTCCAGCTGCTCCACCGTGCGGGGCTTGTGGCGCGAGGCGTCGATGCCGATCTCGTCGAGCGCCGCGACCATGAACGGGTCGCTCGGCTCGCCCGAGCGCACGCCCGCCGACTGCACATAGGTCGACTTGCCGAAATAGTGGCGCGCGATCGCCTCCGCCGCGAGGGAGCGCACCGCGTTGAAATTGCACATGAACAGGACGGACTGCACCCGCCGCTTCTTCGGCCCGCTCCCCGGGATCGCGTCGTCCGCCATGCCCCGCCTTACGCAGACCGTCTCGGGTTCACCCTCATAGGGCGGCCCCGTGCGCGCCGAAAGCGCCACGGTCGCCCTGGGGCGTTCGGCGCAAGGCGATGCCGGGGGCGGATCATCCCTTCCAGTGCAGGGCGAAGACCAGGGTGAACAGGCGCCGGGCGGTGTCGTGGTCGAGGTCGACCTTGCCCTCGAGGCGCTGGCGCAGCAGCTCGGAGGCCTCGTTGTGCAGGCCGCGCCGGCCCATGTCGATCGCCTCGATCTGGCTCGGCGAGGCGGTGCGGATCGCGCTGTAATAGCTTTCGCAGATCATCTCGTAGTCGCGGATGACCCGCCGGAACGGCGTGAGGGAGAGCAGGTGGGTCATCACCGGCTCGCCGGACGCGGTCGAGATCGCGAAGGAGAGCTTGTTCTCGACGAGGCCGAGCAGCAGCGCGTAGGGCCCGTCGTCGCGATCCGGGATCGTGAAGGAATTGTCCTCCAGGATGTCGTAGATCGCGATGGCGCGCTCATGCTCCTGGTCGGGATTGCCGCGCCCGATCGAGCCCTCGTCCAGGCGCACCGAAGCGAGCCGATTCCTCGGCTTCTCCCCCGCCCCCTGACCCGCTTCGGCCGTCATCGCCGCCGCCTTCTTCGTCTCGGCGCCGAATCCTCGGTCGCCCGTTGCCGCCACATGAGCCGAAAGCCAGCTTCTCAGGCAAGCGTTTAAAGATTGAGCCGGATCGCCACCGAGCGGGCATGCCCGTCGAGGCCTTCGGACTTGCCGAGCGCGATGGCGGCGGGGCCGAGCGCCCGCAGCGCCTGTGCGTCGCAGCGCAGGATCGTGGTGCGCTTCATGAAGTCGAGCACGCCGAGGCCCGAGGAGAACCGGGCCGAGCGGGCGGTGGGCAGCACGTGGTTGGGCCCCCCGATATAATCGCCGATGGCCTCCGGCGTGTGCGCGCCGAGGAAGATCGCCCCGGCATTGCGGATCTTTCGCGAGAGCGCCTCGGCCTCCTCGGTCTCGATCTCGAGATGCTCCGGCGCGATGGCGTCGACCAGCGGCACCGCCGCGTCGAAATCCGTCACGCGGATGATGGCGCCGTAGTCGCGCCAGCTGGCGCGGGCGATGGCGGCCCGCGGCAGGGTGGCGAGCGCCCGCTCGACCGCCTGCTCGGTGGCCTCGGCGAGAGCGTCGGAATCGGTGATGAGCACGGCCTGGGCGGCCTCGTCGTGCTCGGCCTGGGCGAGCAGGTCGGCGGCGATCCAGTCCGGGTTCGCGTGGCGGTCGGCGAGGATCAGCACCTCGGAGGGGCCGGCGATCATGTCGATCCCGACCTGCCCGAACACCCGGCGCTTCGCCGCCGCGACCCAGGCATTGCCGGGGCCGACGATCTTGGCCACCGGCGCGATCGTCTCGGTGCCGTAGGCGAGCGCGGCCACGGCCTGCGCCCCGCCGACGCGATAGATCTCGGTGACGCCCGACAGGTGGGCGGCGGCGAGCACCAGCGGGTTGAGCTGGCCCTCCGGCGTCGGCACCACCATGACGATGCGCGGCACGCCCGCGACGCGGGCCGGCACCGCGTTCATCAGCACCGAGGACGGGTAGCTCGCGGTGCCGCCGGGGACGTAGAGCCCGACCGATTCGAGGGCGGTCCAGCGCCAGCCCGCGGTGACGCCGAGATCGTCGGTGGCGAGGTGATCCTCCGGGATCTGGCGGCGGTGGAAGGCCTCGATCCGCTCGGCGGCGAGGGCGAGCGCCGCCCGCGCCTCCGCCGGGCAGGCGGCGACGGCGGCCTCGACCTCCTCCGCGGTGATGCGCAGGGAGGCTTCCGAGAAATCCTGGCCGAGCCGGTCGAAGCGGCGGGTGTAGTCGACGAGCGCGGCGTCGCCGCCCTGGACGACGCCGGCGATGATGCCCCGCACGGTCTCGTCGACATCCTCGGCGATCTCGCGCTTCAGGCCGAGCAGGCGCCGGAACGCCTCCGGGAAATCGGGGGAGCGGCTGTCGAGGCGGATCATCGGGCGGAACCGGTCGGGAGGGTCGGGATCACGGGCGGGTCTCGACGAGGGGGCGCACGGCCTCGTGGTCGGGGGTGCCGTCGGCCTCCCAGATGGGGCCGAGATCCTTCAGGCGGACCTCGACGCATTCGAGGTCGAGGCGGATGGCGCCGCCGCCGGAGAAGACGAGCGTCGCGACGCCCGAGGGCGCCTCGGTCTCCTCGAAGGTGACGGCGAGGAGGCTCAGGGTCTCGTCCGAGGCCGCGCCCGGGGTGATGCTCCGGGTCTTCACGCCGTTGACGCGGTCGAAATGCACCCCCGCCAGCCGCCGGCGCGGCGGCTCGCCGGGGGCGACCGACCAGTCGTAGCGGCGCACGACCAGCACGAAGCGATGCTCGGCCGGCAGCCATGCGAGGTCGCCCGTCCGCAGGACCGCGTCCTGAAGGTGGGCGGAGATCACGGCGAGGTCCTCGGCATCGAGGGCGGCGAGCTTCAGAAGCTCCATCGTTTCGCTCCAGGCCCCCGCGGGGCGCCGATGGCAGGGACGTTCCGGCGTAGGTAGCGAGGCGACCCGCCCGCGGCAACCGGGCGGATGGAGGGCGAGGCTTGAGGCCGGCCGCCGGCTTCCTGCGCCGGCCGCGAGCGCCGGCGGCTTCCCGGGGCGACGCGTCTTCCTGCGCTCGTGTTCCGCTCGGCTCGAAGCCTGATCAGCTTGTCCCGACGCGGGACCGCTTGCGACCGGGGCCGTGTGAGAACGCCGGCTCGCCCGGCTTGGGGCGTCGCGGATCGAGGTCGCCGGCCTCAGACTCGGATCGCCCCCATCAGCGGACCGACCGCGAAGCGACCTGCTAGAAATCAGCGATGGCGGTCCTGATCTGCATCCGCAAGCTGTCGCGCCGCTCAGCCGCTTTCTCCCGGCCTCCGCTGGCGGACGCGATTTGAGCCTCGGATGCCTCGAGTTGTGCGAGCAGCCTCTTGCCGAAGCCGCTTTCGCGCGGCGCCGCCTCCATATTCGCGCGGATACGCTCCTGGTCCGATTTCAGGAGTGTGAGCTTCTCCTCGGCCGCTTTGATCTCCGCTTCGGCGGCGGCGACGCTGGTCCGGATCGCGGCGATCCCCTTCAGCTTCTCCGCCGTCCTGGCATCGGCCGGGCCCATGGCCCATCGCAGGAGCTGTGACTCGTCAGCGTCGGCAAGCTGAAATGCGTTGAGTCGCGAGAGCTCCCCGATCGCGACGATGTCCTTGGTTTGTCCGGCCGCCAGCGTCACCCTGAGGCGATGGGCCGTGGCGGTCTCGCCGATGGAGGCGGAGGATGCGAGGGTCCAGCCGGCCGCACGCGGCTGCTCGATGATGACGACACGGGCGCCGTCGGACGCCCCCTGGACCGTATAGGTCGTGATCTGGCGCGACACGCTCGAAACCCGGGCGACGCCATCCACGACCTTGATGCTGGCGACACGCTCCTCCGGCTTCCGCTCCGCGCGAACCTGCACCTTTCGATCGGTCGCGAAACTCGCGAACCGTTCCTCGCCGGGCGGCGTCGCCGGAAGGCGGGCATCGCCGACGTAGCCGGCGGCCTTGTCGTAGACCGTCAGGATGCCCGGCGGCAGCGTCGTCTGGCCGGCATTCCTGAGGGAGATGGCGGCGATCGGATGCAGTCCGTCGCCGGGCCGGTAGAGCGAGATCCGCTCGCTCGGCATGTCCGCGTCGACGATCGGGACCGAGAGAGTGCCGCCAGCCCCGAGCGTGACGGGCGTGGGCAGGCGATAGCTCGCCGTGACGGCGCCCTCGGTCGTCTCGACGGGCGCGGCCGGACGCGCGACCTCGGCCGGCGCCGTCGAGCGGTCGAGCCTGCCACCGTCCGAGACGCGGAACGCTTGGGCCTGGTCGCGGCCGGCCTGCGGCGCAGGGCTCCGCAGGCCGCCGCTATCGAGCTGCGGCACCCGTGCGACCTCCGCATCGACCGGGACCTCCGGGCGCTCTCTCCAGAAGCGCTGAAAAAGGCGCTGCTGCAGCGTCACGGGTGCGCCGGTCTGCAGGGTCAGTGCGACGTCCTTCCAGTCGGCTCCGGTCGCGTTCTCGACGATGGCCCAGGCCTGGATTCGGGCGGTGCCGGCCTCGTCGCCGACGATCCGGTAGGCCGTTTTCCAGACGGGCGCCGCCACGACGTAGGAGAGTGCGATCTCGCGTTCGCCCTCACCCGCGACGGCGATCTCGACGGTCCTCGCGCCGCTGGCCTTGGCGGCTCCGAGCGCGCCGGCCGCTTCCCGCAGACGGGCGACCATCGACGGGTCGAGGATGGCGAGCGACGCGCCCTCGACGAGGCGGACGGAATCGATCTGGCCGCTCTGCGTCATCACCGACAGGGTGCGCACCGTGCCCTCGTCCCGGCTGCCCGCGCGCTCCGACACGCCGAGCGAAGCGCCCTCGATCGTCTTGCCGTCCGATTCGACCCGGATGCCGATCCCTTGGAGAGCGTTTGCGAGGCGCGCCGGAGAGGCGATGTCGTCCGCCGTGAAGGGGAGGCGCTTCAAGGTCTCCTCGGCCTGTGCCGGTCCGTCGAGGCGCAAGCCCCGCACGGTGCCGTTCGGATCGCGCACCACGAGGCTCTTCAGAAGATCGTCGATCTGGTCGGCCGGGATCACGATGCGGATGCTGTCATCCCCGGTCACCACATGACGCGTGAGGACTTCCGCGAGCCCTCCCGACAGGAGCGTCACGGCCGCGATGCCTTCGGCCAGGGCCGGGCCGGACACCACCATGACCATCAGCGAGATCGCGGTCGATCGGCGGAGGTTCGGCATTGGCGGGTCCCCTTGGATAGGCTCACGCTCGCTCGATCGGAACGGGCCGGCAATACCGCCGAGCGCATGCGGGTGGGCTTCATCGGCCAAACCGATGTCCGCAATGTGATCCACGCAGGTTGTGTCCCTTGGCGTGGTGTCGCCCACTGAGGGCCGCCACGATCACCGGCCAGGGCCGGATCGGTCAGGCTGCCCGTGTGGGCAGGCCGACGAGGGGATTATCGCCGAGCTGACCGAGCTGGCCGCGACGCCATGCTCGCGCGTCGCAGCGCGGGTGGATCCCGGGTTCCGCTGCGCGGTCCCGGGATGACGGGCGAGGCCAGACCGAAGGGATCACCCGGAAACGGTATGATCCGAGCAACACCCCCACGCTACGCCTCCGCCCGGGGCGTCGCGTTGAGTTCGGCCCAGTCGAGCTCCTCCTCCAGCACGAAATAGGCGTCGTCGCCGATGCGACCGCTCCGGCGCAGGGCGTGGATCCGGTCGCGGGCGGCGCGCACGGCGCGGCGGCGGGGAGCGTCGGTGGGCAGGCCCTCGGGGGCGAGGCCCTCCCCGTGGGCCCGGGCCTGTTCGAGGGCGGCGTGGAATTCCCGGCGCAGGGCGTCCGCCGCTTCCGAGGGATCGTCCTTCAGGGTCTCGACCGCGGCGCCGTAAGCCTCGGCCCGGGCCCAGCCGACCTCGTGGCCGACCGGGTCGGCGTCCTCCAGGCCGAGCCGGGCGAGCAGCGGGCGCAGAGTCAGGCCCTGGAGCACGAGCGTCCCGATCACCACGCAGAAGGCGGTGAGCACGATCAGGTCGCGATAGGGGAAGCCCCCGTTGCCCGGACCGCTCTCCGGCAAGGCGAGCGCCGCGGCGACGGTAACGAGGCCGCGCATCCCGGACCAGGAGACGGCAAACCCTGCGCCGAGGCCGAATTCGGGCCCGGGCGCGCCCTGCCCCGAATGCTCGAACCGCCACCGGCGCAGGGCGCTCGCCGGCAGCACCCAGGCGATGCGCACGAGGATGACGGTCGCCACCACCGCCCCGGCGACGAGGGCGTAGGAGAGCTCCTGCTCGGGGGTCAGCCGGTCGAGGATCGGGCCGATCTGGTTGCCGATCAGCACGAAGGCCAGCACGTTGAGCACGAAGATCGCCGTCTCCCAGACGGCGTTGGAGATCACCCGCTGGCGCGGCGCGGTCTGGCCGGGAGCGCGCCGCGCCACCGTGATCGCGAAGCTGACGACGGTGAGCACGCCGGACAGTTCGATCGCCTCCGCGGCGATCCAGAGGCCGAAGGCGGCGGCGAACTGGACCACGATGGTGCTCGGCGTGTCCTCGAACCGGCGCAGGAGGCGCAGGTAGACGAGCGCGGCGAGCGGGCCGGCGATCAGGCTGCCGACGACGCCGATCAGGAAGGCCGGCGCCACCTCCGCGACCGAGACGTGGCCGGTCACCGCCGCCGTGACCCCGAGGCGGTAGATCAGGAGCGAGCCCGCATCGTTGAGCAGGCTCTCGCCCCGCAGGATCGTGGCGAGCCGGTGCGGCAGGGAGACGTGGGCGAGCACCGAGAGTGCGGCGATGGCGTCCGGCGGGGCCACCACGGCGCCGAGCACGATCGCGGCGGAGAGTGGCATGTCCGGCACGAGCCAGCGCACGACCAGGGCGACGGCGGCGGTGGTGACCAGCACCGCGCCGAGGGCGAGCCCGGCGATGGGGCGCCAGTTGCGGGCCATGTCCCGCAGCGAGATGTCGTAGCCCGCATCCATCAGGACCGGGGCGAGGAACAGCGCCAGCGCCAGTTCCGGGTCGAGGCTGAGGTTGGGCACGCCGGGCACGAAGGCGAGCCCGGCGCCGCCGAGGGCCAGCAGGGCCGGATAAGGCGCACCGATCCGCCGGGCGAGGGCTGCGAGCAGCACCGCCCCGAACAGGACGCCGACGATCCAATGGAACACGAACATGAGAGCGCGGCAGATAGGGCGCGCCGGCCCGGCGCTCGTGCCCGGCGACGAAACGCCGCCCAGGCCCTCCCTCGATGCGCGGGGCGGCCCTTCGGGATGTCGTCCGGTTCAGGCTCGTCAGTCGGGCCGGCGGGCGATCAGGTCGCGCAGGGTCGTGATGGTCGAGGCGTCCGCCACGCCGTCGACCCGCAGGGGCCGGAAGTGGCGCTGGAAGGCGGTGACGACCGCCTGGGTCGCCGCGTCGAACCGCCCTGTCACCGCCAGATCGTAGCCGTAGAGGGCAAACATCGCCTGAAGCGCCTCCACCGGCTCACCCGCATCGCCCTGGGCGAAGAAGCGCCCGTCCCGGATCGGGGCCGGCGTCACCCAATGGCCGATGCCGGCGGCGGCGAGGCGGGCCCAGGGAAAGGTCTCGCCCGGATCCTCCTTGCGGTCGGGCGCCACGTCGGAATGGGCGAGCACGCGAGAGGCGGGAACGGGATTGCGGGCGAGGATGTCGCGGCAGAGCGCGATCACGGCCGCGATCTGCGCCTCCGGATAGGGCGGCAGGCCGCCCTGATGGCCCGGATGGGCGATCTCGATGCCGATGGAGCGGGAATTGATGTCGCGGAGCCCCGCCCAGGCGGCCGCGCCGGCGTGCCAGGCCCGCTCGGCTTCCGCCACCATCTGGACGATGCGCCCGTCCTCGAACACGAAGTAATGGGCCGAGACTTCGGCGCTCGGGTCGCGCAGGCGCGCCAGCGCGCCCTCGGCCGTGGCCATGCCGGTATAGTGCAGGATCAGCAGGTCGGGTTGCCTTCCCGCACCGGGGCCGATCCGGGGGCCGCGATTGGGCGAGGGCAGGACCGCGTCGACGCACGGGCTGTCCGGGGGGAAGCTCATCGCAGGCCCCGCTCGGCGGCGACCTGATCCCAGGCGGCGTTGATCGCCGCGAGCCGGCGGGTGGCGATTGCCACCGCCTCGGGGGGGAGGCCGCGGGCGAGCGCCCGGTCGGGATGGGTCTCGGCCACCAGGCGCCGATACTGCGCCTTGAGGGTGGCCCCGTCCGCGCCCGCGTCCAGGCCGAGGACGAGGTAGGGATCGTCGGCAAGGTGCAGGTGGCGCGCCGCGATCCGGCGGAAGGCCGCCGCGTCGAGGCCGAAGATCGTGGCGACCGCCTGGAGGTAGCGCTCCTCCGCCTCGTGGATCGCCCCGTCGGCGGTGGCGATGTGGAACAGGCCGTCGAGCACGTCTTCCAGGAGAGCGGGCTCGTCGCCGAAGGTGGTGGCGAGCTGGCGGGCATAGGCCTCGAACCCGTCGGTCGTCGCCTTGGCGAGGTCGAACAGCCGCTCGACGCCCGCGCGGGCCTCGGGCTCGACCTGCACGACCCGGCCGAAGGCCTGAACCTCGGATTCCGCAACCACGCCGTCGGACTTCGCCATCTTGGCGGCGAGGGCGACGAGGCCCGTCGTGAACACCACGTCCCGGGGCGTCGGCCCGAACGGCGCGCCCTCGCGGTCGACCAGGAAATGGCCGGCCACACCCCCGATCAGCGCCCCGATCGGCCCGCCGACCAGCCCGCCGAGCCCGGCCCCGCCGATCTTGCCCCAGATGCCCGCGCTCATCGGGGACTCGCGGCGCACGGCAGATCGTCGGCCACGTCCGGCAAGGGAGGAGGCGCGGCGGATCGGGCGGCGCGTTTCGATTGCGTCTGCACGTCGGGTACCGGCGAATGTCGGGGCGTCGCTGCCCCGCCGCGGCCTATACCGAGATAGGCCGGAGCACGCTACGTCGTGCCGAACTCGACATCCGCGTAGGTCTTGGCGTGCTGCGCCATCGAGCGGATGCGCGCCGCGTCACCGGCACTCGTGTTCCGTACGCTGAGCACGTTGGGTTGCGAGTGGGACTGCTTGGCCTGCCCATAGAGATCGGGCGCCTCGCTCTTCAGCCGATCGAGAAAGTCGGCGAGATCATCCTGGGTCGAGAAGCGCAGCAACAAGGCAACCTCCAAGATTCTGGTCGTTCCACCAGGATCGGGTTCTGCCGCAACTGATGCGGGCGTTATGCTCCCTGAGGTGACATGGTTCAGACCGTGGGCGCGGACAATGCGGCCTGAAGCGCCGCCTCGCAATCGATCATGCCATGCCCGACGCAGGTTCTGCTATCGGGCAAGCGAACACAAGTCTTGAGGATGATGTCGGCCACAGCTTGCGGAGACAGCCTCGGGGCGACCGAAAAAAGGAGTGCGGCGAGGCCCGCGACTTGAGGGCAGGCGCCCGACGTGCCCCACCAGTCCATCGTCTGGTAGCCCGCGCCCCAGGGAACCTCGCCGTAGGTCGGGGCCACACAGTCCGGCTTCAACCTATCCTGGGCCCATTCCCCGGGCCCGCGGCTGGAATTGACGTGCGGCGTGCTTGGGTCGCGGTTCGTCTCCTCGCGGTTGACCGTTCCGATGCTCACGACGCGGTCGTGCGAGTTCGGGCCCCAGATCGTGTTCGGTCCGCAGGCCGCCGGGTCGTGCTTGCACAGCACGTCGTGATGATTGTTACCGGCAGCGAAGCACACGAACGCGCCGGCTTCGATCAGCGCCAGGATGCTGCCGATGAAGGGGTGGTCCTTCGGCAGCACTTGCGGGGCGTGGCAGACGTAGAGCGCGTAGGAATTGCTGACCACCAGCGGGCCGGGCAGCAGTCCCTGGGCGCGCGTCCTGACGAGTTCGTCGTAGATCTCGAACAGGTCGTCCGACATGAACGTGGTGCGCGCCGACAGGATGGTGGCTTCGGGCGCGACGCCGTCGTAGCGGCCGTCGGGCCGGCGGGCACCCGCAGCGATCGCGGCACACATCGAGCCGTGGCCCACGGAATCGATCCAGTGCTGCCCCTTGTGTGTGGTGTCGAGATCGATGGCAGAGCGGCGGGCGGGCGCGATCTCGCGCAAGCCCGCATCGATGCCGGTATCGACGACGACGATCGTCGCCCCCTTGCCGCGCGTGACAGTCCAGGCCCCCGGCGCCTTGATGTGGTCGGTGACGTCGGCGAGCGAGAGCGTGCTCTGGCTGCCGCCGGCCGTGGCGGACCACCGGGACGAGGAGGGATCAGGCGATCCAGAAGCGGGGGTAATTTTAAACTCTACGTTATCATAGACGCGGGCTCCCATCCCTTCCAGTCGCTTGCGTTCGGTGTCGTCCAGTTCCAGCGACACTGTGTCGAGCTGCGAGAAGGCGGGCTTGACGTGACGGGGACCTCGATCTTCGAGAACGGCGCCATGCAGGAGATCCAGCTTCATCGCCACCGAAGGGAGACGAACGAGCACCCTGTCCATCGACGTCCATTCCTCGCACCCTGCCCAGGCGGCGCTTGAGAGATCGTCGCCCGAACTATCGCTTAAGTTGCTTTCTTGAGTGATTCCACGGATGCCCGACCACGGCAAGCCCCAAATAGCCAAGCTCGGCATTCGATGCGGCATCGGCCGCGAACGAGAAAGGGCCGGGGCATTGCCCGCCCAGGCCCTTTCCGCTCCGCCTTAACGTCCGCTCAGCGGCAATACACGTTGCCGTACTCGTCGCGGTAGGTGCCGTAGGGGCAGCGCGGCGCCGTGGCGGCGCCGGCGATGGCGCCACCCGCGCCGCCGATCGCGGCACCGGCCA
>NZ_CAKLBV010000059.1 GCF_920984675.1 Methylobacterium sp. Leaf118 | reverse complement strand
CCGGATCGCCCGCCACGCGCCCGGGGCGGAGGCGTCGCGCTGGAGCGCCGCCGCCGCGATCAGCAGCAGGGCCGTGAGCCGCGAGGCCGGCAGGTTGACGAGGTCGTCGAGCCGCGCCGCGGCCCAGCCGAACGCTTCGTGGCGCGGGGTGCGGTGGCCGATCATGCTGTCGGCGGTGTTGATCGCCTTGTAGAGCGCGCCCCCCGTCAGCCCGCCCGCGCCGATCCAGAAGGCCGGGGCGACGATGCCGTCGGAGAAGTTCTCCGAGAGGCTCTCGATCGCCGCCCGGCAGACGGCGGCCTCGTCGAGGCTGTCGGGATCGCGGCCCACGATCATCGACACGGCCCGGCGCCCCCCCGGCAGCCCCTCGTGGCGCAGGGCCGCGGCGACCTGCCTGACATGGACGAACAGGCTGCGCTGGGCCGGCAGGCTCGCGGCCAGCACCCCGAGGATCAGGATGCCGAGGGTCTCGCCCGCGAGTCCCGCCAGCGCCGCGAGCGCGAGCGAGGCGGCGGCCACGGTGGCGAGCAGCAGCGCGAGCGCCGCAACGCCCGCGAGCCGGCGCGCACCCTGAGAGCCGCGGTTGAGCCCGGCATCGAGCCGGGCGAACCCCCGGCCGATCCAGGTGACAGGGTGGCCGAGCGCCCTGTAGAGGCGGTCCGGATAGCCGCAAGCCGCCTCGATCGCGAGGGCGACGGCGAGGAGGCCGAGGGTGTCCGGCGGATGGGTCAGGGCGGTCCAGGGCATCGTCGCTGCGGATCGGGAAGGGACGGGTCGGCGTGGAGGGCGAAGGGCCTGAGGCCAGTGCGGACGTCATCGTGCATGGCGGCGACCTCGCGGCGGCCCGCAGGCTGTTTCCGCACGCGTCGGAGCCGTGGATCGACCTCTCGACCGGCATCAACCCGGTGCCCTACCCGCTGCTGCCCTTCGACGCCAGCGTCCTGCACCGCCTGCCCTCCCCCGCCGACCTCGCCCGGCTGAAGGTCGCCGCCGCCGTCGCCTACGGTGCGCCGGGGCCCGATCACGTCGCGGCGGCGCCCGGCACGCAGATCCTGATCGAGACCCTGCCGCGGCTGCGTCCCCGCTCGCGCGTCGCGGTGATCGGCCCGACCTATGCCGAGCACGCCGCCGCCTGGGGCCGGGCCGGCCACGCGGTCGCGTCCGTGCCGGACCTCGCGGCGGCGGCGGGCGCCGACATCGTCGTTGCCGTGAGCCCCAACAATCCCGATGGCCGCCGGTTCGACCCGGACGCGCTCCTGCAGGCGATCGCGCCGGGCGGGCTCGCCGTGCTCGACCAAGCGTTCGCGGATCTGGATCCGGAGGAGGCGCCCGCCGCGCCCTTCCCCGGCCTCGTTGTCCTGCGCTCCTTCGGCAAGACCTATGGATGGGCGGGCCTGCGCCTCGGCTTCGCCCTCGCCGAGCCGACTCTCGTCCGACGCCTCGAACTCGCGCTCGGTCCCTGGGCGGTGTCGGGCCCGGCCATCGCCGCCGGCTGCGCGGCCCTGCCCGATACGGACTGGCGGCGGGCGGCCGCCGCGGCGCGGGCGCGGGACGCGGCGCGCCTCGACCGGATGATCGCGCGGGCGGGCGGGCGTCCGGTGGGCGGCACCTGCCTGTTCCGCACCGCCGCCTTCGCCGACGGGCCCGGCCTGTTCCGCCGTCTCGGCGAGGCCGGCATCTTCGTGCGGCGCTTCGCGGAAGACCCGGAGCGATTGCGCTTCGGCCTGCCGCCGGACAAGGCGGCGTGGTGCCGGCTCTCCCGCATTCTCCGCTGACGGCGCCCGTTGCCGGGGGCCAGACGGGTCGGCGAAGAGGCCCGCGGCCGCATAGCCGCGGAGGTTGCGCGCGGCCCGGCCGCCACCCTGCCTGCTGGTATGGGAGATGCTTCTCGAGCCTTGCGTATTGTGTCCCCATGGAGATGGGCGCGACGCCGGGCCTGCGCGCGGGTGCCTCGCTGGCATGCGCGGCGACGTTGCCTATATGTCTCCAGTACGTCTTGTGGCCGTGTGCGCGAAAAGGGGCTGTGTTCGCAAGCCCCCGCCCGCATCCGGCTTCCGGGGAGCCGGTCGGCCGCGGGCGGGGCGGTCTCTCCGGGCGGGACCGTGCCTCACGCCACGATGGAGCCGTGCATGTCGAATTACTGCATCCAGTTCGCCAAGGAGATCCTCGGAGTCCCGTTCACCGTCGGCCAGGTGCAGATCACCCGCGCGCGGGATCCGGAGCGGGCCCTGCGGGCGGCCGAGATCCGCTTCGCCCGGGCCCATGGCGTGGAGGATTGGCGCGAGCGTGCCGATACCGCCTGCCTCGCCGATGCGCCCGCGTCGCGCTGAGCCGCCTTCCGCGCCGCGCGAGGGGGCGGCGGCGGGCGGTCAGCTCACCTTGGTCGGATCGGGACACTCCGTCCACGTGGATCCGGAGGGGATCACGACTTCGGCATCGCGGCCGAGCGCCCAGGACGAGCCGCCCCGGACCGGCCACTCGACCTTCTCCGACCACTGGAACGTGTAATTGACCGTCTTCATCAGCCGGCCGAGCACGGTGGAAAACAGCGGCTGGTAGGGCATCGTCACTTCCGCCAGCACGTAGCGGGCGCCCTCGCGCTGGAAGTTCGTCGGGATCACGAGGGTCGCGTCCTTGCCGACCTTGCGCGTCGTCGAGGTGGCCGGCCAGGTCGAGCAGACATAGGCCTTGTTGCCCTTGTAGATGCCGATCGCCGAGATCTGGATCGACGCCCTCGCGGCCGGGAACGGGGCGAGGATCGGGCTCGCCGAGCCCATGATGAGTTCCATCATCTTCACGGGGATCTTCGCCTCCTGGTTCTGGGAGGTGAGATCGGCGAGCGTCCGGGTGAGGTTGGCGACCTTGTTGCGGTTGTCGGCGGCGTTCACGTATTCCGCGACCCCGTAGAGCAGGGTCAGCAGCACCGGCACGATGATCGCGAATTCGAGCGTGGCGACGCCGGATTCGTGACGCGCAAATTCGCGACGCGCCAATTCGTGGCGGGCGAAGCGGCGGAAGAGCCGGAGCGGAGTGCGGTCCATCAGCAGGCAGCCGGGTTTGCGGACTGATAGGGCTCGACGCGGAACACGGAGGCCGCCTGGAGCATGGCGGCGCCGTCCCCGAAGCTGTCGATGCCGAGCTTGATGAAGAGCGGGGCGAGCAGCGGCAGTTTCACGCCGGCCCGCACGACGGCGATGCTCTGCGCGCTCGGGCATTTGTAGGTCGCGCCGAACCCCTTCGCCCAGTCGCCGCTCTTGGGATCGACGGCGGAGGCGTTCCAGAGATTGTTGTCGAAGGTCGTGGAAACCTGCACGTCGACCTTCAGGTTCGCGCAGCTGAAGAACACCGCCGGCGACTGCGATCCCTCGCACATCAGCTTGCGCATGCTCGCCAGGATCGCGGCCTGATCGGTCGACTTGATGTTGTCGTTCTGGAACGTTCCGGTCAGGAGCGAGCGGGTCGCCGTCTGCAGGGCCGTGTCGAGGTTCTGGCGTGCGAGGTGCACGACCGCGTATTGCATCAGGATGAGCATCATCGCGAGCAGCAGCGAGCCGAAGAAGGCGAATTCGATGGCGTAGGCGCCGCGCTCGTCGTGGGCGAAGCCGCGCGCGCGCGCGCCGGGCGTGCGGTCCGGACGGCTCATTTCGAGAGCCTCACCATGGTGAAGAGCTTGAAGATCTCCTTGAAGGCGTCGCCCACGGAGGTCTTGGTCGAGAGATCGATGAACAGGTTCTCCGCCGTCGCGCAGGCCTTGAGCTGGGGCACGATGTCGTCGAAGCGCGTGCCCTTGCCGCCGACCTGGCTCGGCTGGCCGAGGGTGGCGAGGTAGCCCCAATCGGGCGAGAGGTTGATGTAGGGCGCGTAGAGCACGCCGATCGAGACCTTCGAATCGAGCTTGCGGCAATCGGCCGGCGCGAAGGGGCGCACCTGCGGTCGCATCCACTCGTAGCCGCTATGGCTCCACAGACGGTTTGGGTCCTGCACGCCGTCGGTGGCGATGATGACGAGCTTCTTGGGCGTGGCGGTGCCGTCGCCCCCCGCGCCGACATTCTTGGCGAAGGTCGGCATCACGTCGCTGAAATGGGTGCCGCCGTCGGTGGTGCTCGACGCGCTCGGGGTATTGGGCACGGCGTTGCGGGCTTCGCTCAGCGTCTTGGTGAGCGGCACCAGCTGAGTGAGATCGTTGCTGAAGGTCGAGACAGCAATCCGGATGCGCTTGTTCGTCACGGTTTGCAGCTCAAGCCAGCTGACGAAATCCTTGATGCCCTTGTTGATCTCGTTGATGCGCAGGGTGACGCCGTTCTGCTGCGCCCAGTCGAACGAGTCGGCGTAGTTCTTGTAGGTGGTCTTCTTGTACTTGCCGGTTCCGGTCACGATGGTGTCGGTCACGGCGGCGCCGTCGTGGCAGGCGAAGGCGCAGCCGAATCGGGTCTGGAGCGTGGCGACGTCCGCGGCGGTGGCGCCGATCGCCATCGAGGCCGACACGTCGATCAAGAGGTGGATGTCCACCATGGGCGAGAGGCTGACGGTCGAGTTCGAGCTGCCGGCGATCGCCAGGGTCTTGTAGCCGAGGATGCCCATCATCGTGGTCTGCATCGCCGAGGTGTAGCCGGCGGTCACGTTGGCGGAGCGGTCCTTGAGGGCGACGGTGATGGTCGGGACGGAGTTCGGCGGCAGGTTCTTGACGGCGTTGAAGTAGTCGGTGCCCGCCTTCTCGGCGCTGGACTTGATCTCGGCATCGGTCTTGCCTGCGGCGTCCGCATCCTGAGCGGCCTTGGCGGCGACGATCGCCGCGGCGTCGAGGGCGGTGTTGAGCCGGGTGCGCTCGGCGATGGCGTGACCGAAATCGACAGCCCCACCCACGATACCGGCCAGCGGAACCATCATGAGCGCGAGGATGATCGGGAGAGAACCCTGTTCGTCCCTGCGCAGACGCTGGTTGCTGTTGAGGTCGGTCATGGCGGCGCCGAAGATTTTGTGAAATCCGATTTTCGACCTGTATTGGCTTCGCATTGAAAAATGTTTAAGGAGTTCTTCGAGACTCGGCCCCGTCCCCGAGAACGGGTTTTCAACGGCGATCGGGTTATCGGAATCTTGATCGACTCCGCGAAAGGCGGACGCGCAATGGCCCGGGGCGGGCGCTGGCGAAGCTCCGCCCGCGGCCCTACCTTCCGGCCAAGGCTGGCCGCCCGCTCTGGGCGCCGGCCCGGCGTGCAGGGGCCTGTCGGGCATGGCGGCGATCTCGTTCCTCGGCGATCTCATCCAGACGATCAGCGATCGCGGCCGCGATCTCATCAGTTTCGGCCGCAACGACCTCGCCCGCGCCGCCAGCGCCGCGGATCTCGCCAAGCTGTGCGACGACCTCATCTCCCGCCGTGGCGAGGCCTCGGGCGTCGCCCTCGCTCGGCTGATCCTCGACCGGTATGCCGTGCTGCCGCAGGAGGAGCGCCTCGTCTTCCTCGACCTCGTCGCCGCGGAGTTCGGCGCCGACCACGACGCCGTCGAGGCGGCGATCGCCGCCTATCGATCCGAGCCGACCCGGGCCCGGCTCGGCGTGCTGCACGAGGCGGCCGAGCCGCGCTCGCAGGAGCTGATCCGTCGCCTCAACCTCGCCCGCGGCGGCACGCTCGCGCTGGTGCGGATGCGCGAGGATCTGTTCGTGCTGCGCCGCCGCCTCGCGGAGCAGGGCGCCACCGCCGCGGCGCTCGATGCCGCGGCGAGCCTCGATCGCGACTTCGAGCACCTGTTCGCCTCGTGGTTCAACCGCGGCTTCCTGGTGCTGCGCCACATCGACTGGTCCACGCCGGCCGACATCCTCGAGAAGATCATCCGCTACGAGGCGGTCCACGCCATCGACGACTGGGACGAGCTGCGACGCCGCATCGAACCGCCGGACCGGCGCTGCTACGCCTTCTTCCATCCGGCTCTGCTCGACGAGCCGCTGATCTTCGTCGAAGTCGCGCTGACGGGCACGATCGCCTCCGCGATTCAGCCGATCCTCGCCCATGACCGCGAGCCGGTGCCGGTTCGCGCCGCCACGACCGCGATCTTCTACTCGATCTCGAATTGCCAGAAGGGGCTGGCCGGCGTCACCTTCGGCAACTTCCTCATCAAGCAGGTGGTCGAGGATCTCGCCCGCGAGATTCCAACCCTCAAGACCTTCGTGACGCTCTCGCCCGTGCCGGGCTTCCGCACCTGGCTCGACCGCGAGCGCCGGGCCGACGCGCCCCAGGGGCTGACCCAGGAAGACGTGGAGACCCTGCGCCTGCTCGAGCGGGCCGATTGGCGGGACGACAAGGCGACCTGCGAGGCGGTGCGGCGGGCGATGCTGCCGGCGGCGGCCGCCTATTTCCTGCGGGCCAAGAACGAGCGCGGTCGCCCCCTCGACCCGGTCGCCCGGTTCCACCTCGGCAACGGCGCCCGGCTGGAGCGGTTGAACTTCCTCGGCGACATCTCGAAGAAGGGCCTCGGCCAATCCTACGGGCTGATGGTCAACTATCTCTACGACCTCTCGGCCATCGAGAAGAACCACGAGACCTACGCCAATCTCGGCACGGTCTCGACCGCCTCGTCCGTCAGCCGCGAACTCCGCTCGAACCTCCCGCCGCCCCGGGCCGTGGTTCTGGCGGAGGCGCCGTAACCCGCGCCCGATTCGTCCGAGGCCGCGCTATTTCGCTGCGTCGCGGGACCGATCCGCGCCTCGGGCGTTGCCTGTCCGATGCCCGCCCGACCCCACCATACGCGGCGGGACGCACGACAAAAGGGAGTGCCACCATGGTTGACACGGATCGCATCGTCGGCGCCGCCAAGGATGTCGGCGGCCGGGTGCAGGGCGCGGTCGGCGATGCCGCCGGCTCCGACCGGGACTCGCTCGAGGGCCGCTATCGCGAGGCGGAGGGCCGCGCGCAGCGGCTTTACGGACAAGCCAAGGACGCGGTGCGCGACGTGGCCGACGATGTCGGAGACTACGCCAACGACGCCTACGATCGGGTGAGCCGCCATGGCGGCACCTACCTGCGCGACGGGCGCGAGCGGGTCGAGACGCAGGTCGGCGAGAGCCCGTTCCTGGCGCTGCTGGTCGCGGGCGCGGTCGGCTACGGCCTCGCCCTGCTGCTGCATTCGCGCCGCTGAGTGCGGCGCCGGCCTCGTCCCGGCGCGGGGGCTCCGGCGCCCGCCACCGGGACGCGGCGCCCGGGCGGACGGCGCTACTGCGCCGTCCAGCCGCCATCCATGGCGAGGTTGGCGCCGGTGATCTGGCTGGCGCCGTCGCCGCACAGGAACACCGCGAGCGCGGCGACCTGATCGACCGTGACGAATTCCTTGGTCGGCTGGGCCTTCAGCAGCACGTCCTCGATCACCTGCTCCTTCGTCAGCCCCCGCGCCTTCATGGTGTCGGGGATCTGGCTCTCCACAAGCGGCGTCCAGACATAGCCCGGCGAGATGCAGTTGACCGTGATGCCGAAGGTCGCGAGCTCGAGGGCCGCCGACTTGGTGAGCCCCGCGATCCCGTGCTTGGCCGCGACATAGGCCGACTTGTAGGGCGAGGCCACCAGCGAGTGGGCCGAGGCGGTGTTGATGATCCGCCCCCAGCCCTTGGCCTTCATGTGCGGGATCGCCGCCCGCATGGTGTGGAAGGCCGAGGAGAGGTTGAGCGCGATGATCTGGTCCCATTTCTCGAGGGGGAAATCCTCAATCGGCGAGACGTACTGGACCCCGGCATTGTTCACGAGGATATCGACGCTGCCGAAGGTCTCGGTCGCGAGGGCGATCAGGCCGCCGATCTCGTCGGGTTTCGTCAGGTCGGCGGGGGAATAGGCCGCCCGGACGCCGAACTCGCTCTCGATCGTGGTGCGCGTGGCCTCGATCTCCTCGGGCTTGCCGAAGCCGTTGAGGACGACGTTCGCGCCGTCCCGGGCGAAGCCGCGGGCGATGGCGAGGCCGATGCCGCTGGTGGAACCGGTGACGACGGCGGATTTTCCTGTGAGGCTCATGGATCGTCTCTTCCGTTGCGCTCCGCGCGTGCAGTTCGGCACGGACATGCCCGAAGGCGCGGGCGAAGTCGACGCCGCTGCAGTGCGGTCGTTGACGGGCCGCGATGGTTGACACCCGCGCCGGCTTTCCCGACATCACGCCCCACCGCGCCGGGCGGGGCCGCGGACCCGAATTGGACTGGACCCACCTCCGATGGCGGCGACGCGCTCCTATCTCGACTTCGAAAAGCCGGTCGCCGAACTCGAGGCGAAGCTCGAGGAATTGCGGACGCTCGCCCAGCGCGACGGCGCCGTCGCGATCAGCGAGGAGGTCGGCCGCCTCGAGGCCAAGGCCGCCCAGGCGCTCGCCGACATCTATGCCGGGCTGACGCCCTGGCAGAAGACCCAGGTCGCCCGCCATCCGCAGCGTCCGCACTTCGTCGATTACTGCGCGGGGCTGATCGAGGAATTCACGCCGCTGGCCGGCGACCGCACCTTCGGCGAGGACGAGGCGATCCTCGGCGGCTTCGGGCGCTTCCGCGGCCGGCCGGTGCTGGTGCTCGGGCAGGAGAAGGGCGCCACGACCGAGGCGCGGCTGCGCCACAACTTCGGCATGGCCCGGCCCGAGGGCTACCGCAAGGCGGTGCGCCTGATGGAGACCGCCGACCGCTTCGGCCTGCCGGTGCTCGCCTTCGTCGACACCGCGGGCGCCTTTCCCGGCATCGAGGCGGAGGAGCGGGGCCAGGCCGAGGCCATCGCCCGCTCGACGCAGGCCTGTCTCGCGCTGGGCGTGCCCAACGTCGCCGTCGTCATCGGCGAGGGCGGCTCGGGCGGCGCCATCGCGATCGCCACCGCCAACAAGGTGATGATGCTGGAACACGCGATCTACAGTGTGATCTCGCCGGAAGGCGCCGCCTCGATCCTGTGGCGCGACCAGGGCCGGGCCCACGACGCCGCCACCGCCATGAAGATCACCGCCCAGGACCTGCTGCGCCTCGGCATTATCGACGCCGTGATCCCGGAAGCCACCGGCGGCGCCCACCGCGACCGCGAGGCGGCGCTCGCCGCCACCGGCGATGCCCTGGCCCGCGCGCTCGCCGAATTCGACGGCCTCAGCCCCGACGAGATCCGCGACCGCCGGGCTCAGAAGTTCCTTGATATCGGGCGCAAGCTGTGAACCGGCCTTGGCCGGACCGTTCCCGGGCGTGACGACCGTGCCGGTCGCGCGGCTGCTCAAGCGCCTGCGCCGCCGGCTCCCCCGGCGCGACACCCGCGAGCCCGGCGCCGTCAATCACGTCTCCCTCGGCAGCCACTGCCACATGACGCAGATCCTGAAGTCGTTGGGTCTCCGCACGTGGTCGGGCCCGTTCGACTGGATCTTCTCCTGCCCGGGCATGGTCCACGACTGCCTCGCCGACGACTTCGCCGCCCTGCTCGACCGCGACCAGTACGAGAGCACGCCGCTGCCCCAGCGCCGGGCGTCCGACGAGACCTGCTGCCGCCACCGCCTCTACGGCGAGCGCTACGCGATTCCCTTCGTCTTCAACCACCACGACCCGGCGACCAGCGAGCGGGACTACCGCTTTCTCCAAGAGGGGGTCCGGCGCCTGCGCACCGCCCTCGACCGGCCGGCGGCACGAAACCATTTCTATCTGATGACCGCCCTCCCCCTGGATCCCGGGCTTGTCCCCGCGATCCACGATCGCCTGGCCGCGCGCTGTGCGGGAAGCCACCTCACCGTGCTCCAGCTCGTGCCCGAGGCGGGGCGGCGGGCGGCGTCCGAGATCGCCCGTCATGGGACGCTGGCCTGGTTCAGGATCGAGACCCTCACCGCCTCCGTCGGCCTGCGCTTCGCCGACCCGGAGGATGACGCCTTCGTGATCGCCCTGCTCCGGGGTCAGGCGGCACTTCCTCGGGAACCGTAGCGCTTTGGCAACACTCGCCGACCGAATGCGGCGGCGCCTTGTGGTAAGGCCCGGGTAAGTTTACCGGAGCTATGGGGTTGGGGAGTGGCGTCCGCGAACGGGCTGAAGTCCGGCGGGCGAATGATGTCGAGGACCGGTTCCCCATGGCTGTGCGTCCGTTCGCGGCGGCTGCGGCCGTCGTTCTGGCGATCTCCCTGACGAGTCTCGGCGCTTGCCAGGACAGCGGGATGCTCGGCGGTGCGTCGACCCGCAGTCAGACGCCGATCCCGCCCAAGACCCTGGCGCTCATGCAGACCAAGGGCATGAGCCAGGGCGATCCCATCCTGATCCGGGCCTTCAAGAAGGAATCGGAGATGGAGGTCTGGAAGCGGACCGGCACCGGCCAGTACGCGCTCCTGAAGACCTACCCGATCTGCCGCTGGTCGGGCCAGCTGGGCCCCAAGACGAAGCAGGGCGACCGGCAGGCGCCGGAGGGCTTCTACACGATCACGCCGGGTCAGATGAACCCGAACTCCAGCTACTACCTGTCCTTCGACGTCGGCTATCCGAACGCGATCGACCGGGCCAAGGGCGGGACCGGCAACTACATCATGGTGCACGGCAATTGCTCGTCGTCGGGCTGCTTCGCCATGACCGACGCCACGATGTCGGAGATCTACGCCATCGCCCGAGAGTCCTTCAACGGCGGCCAGCGCGCGTTCCAGTTCCAGTCCTATCCCTTCCGGATGACGGCGGCGAACGTCGCCAAGTTCCGCAACGACCCCAACGCGCCGTTCTGGAAGAACCTCAAAGAGGGCTCGGACTATTTCGAGGTCCACAAGGATGAGCCGCGCGTGGCGGCCTGCGGCGCCCGATACGTGTTCGGCGGCGCGGACGTGGCGGCGGGCAATTGCACCCCGCGGGTCGACACCCTGGTGGCCGAGAAGCGCGAGCGTGACACCCGCGAGGTCGCCGAACTGATCGCCAAGGGCACGCCCGCGACCCGCGTGGTCTACGAGGATGGCGGGCAGAACCCGGTCTTCCGGCCGCAGCAGCCGGCCCCCAAGACCTTCGCGAGCCTGACCGAGTCCGACAAGGACAAGGAGAAGGAGCTCGCCTACGCCGCGACGGATTACGGCCGCCATCAGCTCGGCGAGATCAGCCGGCCGGAGAGCCTCGCCCTCGGCCCGCGCGAGGTCGAGGTCGACGCCAAGGGCAAGCCGATCCTGCTCGCGGCCGCGCCCGCCGATGCCCCCGGCCCGACCAAGGCGGCCGCCGCCCGCAAGGCCACGGAGAAGCCGGTGACGGTGGTCGCCGTCCAGCAGCCGGCCAAGGCGGAGGAGGCCAAGCCGGCCGCGACCGACGCCGCCAAGCCCGCCCGGATCGCGGTGGCCGACGCGGACGGCGATTCGAGCGCCTATCAGAAGCTGCTCGGCAACGTCTTCGGCAAGAAGGACAAGGACAAGGACGCGGCGGCGGCCACGGTGCAGGCTGCTCCTGCTCCTGCCCCGCCCGCCCCGGAGCCGGTGACGCCCGCCCGCAAGCCCACCCCCGCGGCGAGTGCGCCGGCCAAGCCTGCCCCCGCAGCGAGCGCGCCCGCCAAGCCCGCCTCCGCGGCGAGTGCGCCCGCCAAGCCGGTCCAGGCCACGGCGCCGAAGGTCGCCGCCAAGCCGCACGCGGCCGTGACGACCACGGGCTCGCTGAAGAACTGACGCCGTCCCCTCGCCGGGCGGAGGGAGGCCCGCGTGCGGGACGATCGTCCACGGCACGGGCGACTGCGCCTCCGTCTCGACGGCCCGCGGGCCCGCCGCTGGCACCGCCTGCTCCTCGACCGGCTGGTGGCCGAGGGGTTTACGGTCGATCTGGACGGCCGGCCCGGCCCCGGGGCGCTGCCCGGCAACGCCGCCCTGCTGTTCCGCCTGGAGGCGATGCTCGGCCGGCTTCCCCTCGACGGACCCGCCGCGACCCTGCCACCCGGGGTGCTCGATGCGGTCCCTCCCTCCGCCGCGCCCCCCGACCTCATCCTCGACCTGTGCGGCGATGCCGACGGCCGTTCCGTCTGGCGCCTCGCCTATGACGGTGCCTGCGGCGAGGCGGGCCTGTTCGCTGCCCTGATGGACGGGCGTTCCCCGATCGCGACCCTGAGCGAGGGGGACCGTCCCATCGCCGCGGCGCGGCTCGGCACCGAATCGCCCGGGCTCGTCCTGGCCGCCTTCGAGGACGGGCTGATGCGCACGATCACCCTGGTGGCGGCGGCCCTCGCCGGCGCCCGGCCGGCTCTCCCGGTGGCGGAGCGGCCGGCGCCGCGTCCCCCGGCCCGTCTCGGCGCCCGGGCGCTGCGGCTCGTGGCCCGGCAGGTCGTGCGCCGGCTCTACCATCTCTGCTACCGCGCCCCGCATTGGCGGGTCGGCTGGCGGCCCCTCGACGGGCCGGATCTGATCGACCGGCGCGCCCATCCGGAGGCCGGCTGGCGCCGGCTCCCGGACGACGGCCTGCGCTTCTATGCCGATCCCTTCCCCCTCGACGCACGCGGGCGCACGATCCTGTTCGTCGAGGAGTACCGCCATGCCTCGGGCAAGGCGCTGATCTCGGCCGTCCCCTTCGGCCCCGACGGGCCCGAGGGCGTGCCCGAGCCGGTGCTGGAGGAGCCCTGGCACCTCTCCTACCCCTTCGTGTTCGAGCGGGACGGCCATGTCTGGATGGTGCCGGAATCGAGCGCCAACGGAACGGTCGATCTCTACCGCGCCGAACGCTTCCCGGGGGGATGGGTCCGGGAGGCGACCTTGCTCGCCGGGGTGACGGCGAGCGACGCGACGCTCCTCGAGGAGGGCGGGCGCTGGTGGCTCTTCGCCACGGTCCGCGACGGCGCCACCGCCCGCGATCCGCACGGCGCCTTCTCCGACGCGCTCTTCCTCTGGTCGGCGCCGGATTTCCGCGGGCCCTTCGTGCCGCATCCGGGCAACCCGGTGCTGATCGACAGCGCCGCCGCGCGGCCTGCGGGCCGGATCGTGCGCCGGGGCGGCCGGCTGATCCGCCCGGTTCAGGACGGGCGCGCCGGCTACGGCGCCGCGCTCGGCCTCGCCCGCATCGACCGACTCGATCCGGAGGGCTTCGCCCAGACCGTCGAGACGATCCTGCGTCCCGGGCCCCTGTGGCCCGGCAGCCGCCTGCACACCCTCAACCGCAGCGCCGCCTTCGAATTCATCGACGGCTCGGCCCGCGCCCCGCGCTGGCGCTGAGAGGCCGCTGGCTGGGCGGCATCCCGGTTGCGGGGCACCGGACGGAGCGGCCAGAACCGTCCCGTTGCGGGGCGGATCGCTCCGGTTCGGATCAAGCGATGTCGATGCAGCCTCCCGGCGCGACCGGGGAGACCCTCCGGGTCGACGTCGCGGTGATCGGCGCCGGGCTCGGCGGCACGGCCGTGGCCAGCGTGGTCGCCCGGGCCGGGTACGGCGTCGCCCTCGTGGATTCTCACGCCCTCCACCCGCCGGAATTCCGCGCCGAGAAGCTCGGGGGCGACCATTGGGCCCTGTTCGAGCGTCTCGGGCTGGCCCCGGCGGCGCGGCCGGCTCTGACCCCGATCCAATCGATCGACATCCACCGGCCCGGCACGCGGCCGGTGCGGCGGAGGGCGCCGGAATACGGCTTCGTCTATTCCGACCTCGTCAACGCCCTCCGCGCCGGCCGGCCGCCGGGCATCGCCGTCCGGGTCGGGCGGGTCGATGCCCTCGAGACGGGGCCGGCGCGGCAAGTCGTGACCCTGGCCGACGGGGCGCGGATCGAGGCGCGTCTCGTCGTGATCGCCACGGGCCTCGGCGACGCGGTGCGCCGCCTCGCCGGGATCGCGCGCACCGAGACCCACAAGGCCCATTCCCTGTCGCTCGGCTTCTTCCTCGATCGCCCGGCCGCCACCTACCCGTTCGAATCGCTCGCGTGGTACGGGCGTGGCCCCTCCGACCGCACCGCCTACCTGACGCTGTTTCCCGTGAGCGGGGCCATGCGGGCGAACCTGTTCGTCTACCGCGCGGCGGGCGAGGCCTGGACCCGCGCCTTCCGCACGGACCCGGCCCCGACGCTCGCGGCCCTGCTGCCGGGCCTGGAGCGGGTCTGCGGCGGGCTCGGCGTGGCGGGGCGCGTGCAGGTGCGCCCGATCGACCTGACGCTGTCCGAGGGCCACCAATGCGACGGCGTGGTGCTGATCGGCGACGCCTTCTGCACCACCTGCCCGGCCCCGGGCGTCGGCGTCCGGCGGGTGCTGACCGATGCCGAGCGGCTGTGCCGGGTCCATCTGCCGGGCTGGCTCGCCACCCCCGGCATGGGCGCGGACAAGATCGCGGCGTTCTACGACGATCCCGTCAAGCGGGCCTGCGACGCGGACGCGATCCGCGCGAGCCTGTTCGCCCGGGCGATGGCGGTCGAGCCCGGTCCGGTCTGGGCGGTTCGCCGCCTGCGCAACGGTCTCGTGCGCCGCGCCGCCGCCCTGTTCGGGCAGGGCGTGGGTCGGCACGAGGGCGGCATGGTCGGAGCGGGCATGGCCGGCGCCGGCATGGTCGGAGCGCCCACGTCGGGCGAGTCCGGACCGGCTTCGCCGGGCTGTCACACGAGGATGCTCTAAGCGGCCCAGGCGACCACCGGATCCCAGGGACGATGATGGACGACGGCAGCCCGCTGCGGCGGGACGATATCGAGGCGATCCGCCGCGAACTCGCCGACAGCTACGACGAGGAGTTGGAGCTGGCGTTCGACGAGGCCTATGCCGAGGGGCGCGGCGACGCCCTCCCGGACGGCCACGGGATCGAGCGACGCACCTATTTCCGCGAGTTGCTGCGGCTGCAGCACGAACTCGTGCGCCTGCAGGACTGGGTGAAGCACCAGGGCCTGCGCGTGGTGGTTGTGTTCGAGGGGCGCGATTCGGCCGGCAAGGGCGGCGCCATCAAGCGGATCACCCAACGCCTCAACCCCCGCATCTGCCGCGTGGCGGCGCTGCCCGCGCCGAGCGAGCGCGAGCGCACGCAATGGTACTTCCAGCGCTACGTCGCCCACCTGCCGGCGGCCGGCGAGATCGTTCTGTTCGACCGCTCCTGGTACAACCGCGCCGGCGTCGAGCGGGTGATGGGCTTCTGCACCGAGGCCGAGGTGGAGGAGTTCTTCCGCTCCGTGCCCGAGTTCGAGCGGATGCTGGTGCGCTCCGGCATCGTGCTGGTGAAGTACTGGTTCTCGATCACCGATTCCGAGCAGTCCCTCCGCTTTCGGATGCGGATCCACGATCCGCTCAAGCAGTGGAAGCTCTCGCCGATGGACGTCGAATCCCGCCGGCGCTGGGAGGACTACACCCGCGCCAAGGAAGAGATGCTCGCCCGCACCCACATCGCCGAGGCGCCCTGGTGGGTGGTCGAGGCGGTGGACAAGAAGCGCGCCCGCCTCAACTGCATCAGCCATCTCTTGGAGCAGATCCCCTATGGCACGGTCGAGCACCCCCCGGTGATGCTGCCCGACCGCGTCCGCCACGCCGACTACATCCGCGCGCCGATCCCGCCGGAGATGTTCGTGCCGGCGCGGTATTGAGGGGCCGAGGCCGCGGCCAGCGGCTTGTTGCGCGCCGCCATCCGGTGTAGGAGGCGCGTTCATCCTCCAAAAACCGTTTCGCCCCGAGGAAGGAGCCGCCTCGCATGGCTCGCGTCACCGTCGAAGACTGCATCGAGAAGGTCGAGAACCGCTTCGAGCTGGTTCTGCTCGCCAGCCACCGCGCCCGCCTGCTCGCGGCCGGCGCTCCGCTGACGGTCGAGCGCGACCGCGACAAGAACCCGGTCGTGGCGCTCCGTGAGATCGGCGACGAGACGATCACGGCCGAGGACCTCAAGGAACAGCTCATCCACTCGATGCAGAAATACGTCGAGGTGGACGAGCCGGAGGCGGAGACCGTGCCGCTGCTTTCCTCCTCCCCGGCCGCCGCCGCGGTGGCGCCCCCGTCGTCCTCCGACGACAAGGACGTACAGTTCGACCGCATGAGCGAGGACGACCTGCTGCGCGGCCTTGAGAACCTGGCGCCGCCGACCGAGACGGACGACGACGCCGAGTAAGTTCTCTCCGCACGTGACCCGATTTCGCGCGCCCGCCCTCCCCCTCGAGCGGCGGGCGCTGTCGTGTTCGGCCGCATGCCCGTCCGGAAGGCCGGTCCTGCGCCGTCTGCGACGCCTTGGGACTGGCGCGCGGGGCCACGATGCGGGAAGCTGGCGCTCCGGCCGTTCCCGGCCGGGTTTTCGAGACGCGATGGTGGGACCCCCCGGCGGATGATGCGCCAGTACGAACTCGTCGAGCGGGTCAAGCGCTACAATCCGTCGACGAACGAGGCGCTCTTGAACCGCGCCTACGTCTACGCCATGCGGGCTCACGGCACGCAGAAGCGCGCCTCCGGCGATCCGTTCTTCGCCCATCCCCTCGAAGTCGCCGCGATCCTCACCGACCTGCATCTCGACGACGCGACCATCGTCGCGGCGGTGCTGCACGACACGGTGGAGGACACCGCCGCCACCCTCGACGAGATCCGCGAGATCTTCGGAGCCGAGATCGGCGCGCTCGTCGACGGCCTGACCAAGCTCAAGCGGCTCGACCTCGTCTCGAAGCGGGCGGTGCAGGGCGAGAATTTCCGCAAGCTGCTGCTGGCGGTGGCCGAGGACGTGCGGGTGCTGCTGGTCAAGCTCGCCGACCGCACCCACAACATGCGCACGCTCCACTTCATGCGGGACGACAAGCGCGCGCGCATCGCCGAGGAAACCCTCGACATCTACGCGCCGCTCGCCGGGCGCATGGGCATCCAGGAGATGCGCGACGAGTTGGAGGACCTCGCCTTCCGCACCCTCAAGCCGGAGGTCTATGCCACGATCGCCCGGCGGCTGGAGGATCTCTCGGCGAAATCGAGCAACGTCATCGAGAGCATCGAGCACGACCTGACCGCCCGGCTCAAGGCGCGGGGCCTCGAGGCGGAGGTGAAGGGGCGCCTCAAGCGGCCCTACTCGATCTGGTCGAAGATGGAGCGCAAGTCGGTCGCCTTCGAGCAATTGTCCGACATCGTCGGCTTCCGCGTCATCGTCGGGACCGTCGCCGAATGTTACGCCGCCCTGGGGGTCGTCCACACCAGCTGGCCGATGGTGCCGGGCCGCTACAAGGACTACGTCTCGACCCCGAAGCAGAACGATTACCGCTCGATCCACACCACCGTGATCGGCCCCAAGCGCCAGCGCGTCGAGCTGCAGATCCGCACCGCCGAGATGGACGAGATCGCCGAATACGGCATCGCCGCCCACGCGCTCTACAAGGAGGCCTCGGGCTCCGGCGAGGTCCATCCCCGCCTCGCCACCGAAAGCGGCGCCTTCCAGTGGCTGCGCCGCACCATCGAGCTGCTTGCCGAGGGCGACTCCCCGGAGGAGTTCCTGGAGCACACCAAGCTCGAGCTGTTCCAGGACCAGGTGTTCTGCTTCACCCCGAAAGGGCGCCTCATCGCCCTGCCCCGCGGCGCGACGCCGATCGACTTCGCCTACGCGGTCCACACCGATGTCGGCAATTCCGCCGTCGGCGCCAAGATCAACGGGCACCTGACGCCGCTCCTGCACGAACTCGCCAACGGCGACGAGGTCGAGATCGCCTGCTCCGATGGCGCCTCGCCCCCCGCGGCCTGGGAATCCCTCGTCGTCACCGGCAAGGCCCGAGCGGCGATCCGCCGGGCGACCCGGGCGGCGGTGCGCCGGCAATATGCCGGGCTCGGGCGGCAGATCCTCGACCGCGCCTTCGAGCGGGCGGGCAAGAGCTTCTCCGAGGACAAGCTGCGCGGCGCCCTGCCGCGGCTCGCCCGCGCCAGCACGGAGGACGTGTTCGCCGCGGTCGGGCGGGGCGAGATGTTCTCCGGCGACGTGGTCAAGGCGGTCTATCCCGACTTCAAGGACGAGCGCCGGTCGGGGGGGACGGGGGGGCCGGCGGCGAGCGGTTCGGCCGGGCGGCTCAGCCGTTCGGGCGACCAGACCATGCGCCTGACCTTCTCCGCCGACGGGACGGCGCAGGGGGCGGGCCAGAGTGCCATCCCGATCCGGGGGCTCGCCGGCGACCTGCCCGTGAGCTTCGCGCCGAACGGCGGCGCGGTGCCGGGCGACCGCATCGTTGGCATCCTGACCCCCGGGGTCGGCGTGACGATCTACCCGATCCAGTCGGCGGCGCTGGCCGCCTTCGACAACGAGCCCGAGCGCTGGCTCGACGTGCGCTGGGACGTGGACGGCTCGCAGGAGCGGTTCCCGGCCAAGATCGCCCTCGAATCGATCAACGAGCCCGGGACGCTCGCTCAGATTGCCCAGGTCATCGCCGAGCATGACGGCAACATCGACAACGTCTCGATGAAACGCCGTACCCAGGATTTCACCGACATCGCCATCGACCTCTCGGTGCCGGACCTGAAGCACCTGACGGCGATCGTGGCCGACCTGCGCGGCAAGCGCACGGTGAGCCGGGTGGAGCGGGTCAACGGGTAGGCGTGTCGGAGTGCCTCGACGACGGCGCAGATGGCCTTGCCGTGCCCCGTACAGGCATCCCGCTTGCACCCTGTCCCCCCCGCTGCGACAAGCCCCGGACCCGGATTGGCGAGCAGGTGATCATGAGCCCGGACGACGTCCTCGAAGAATTCCGCTCGGCGGGCGCGCTGCTGCAGGGCCACTTCATCCTCAGTTCGGGCCTGCGCTCGCCCACCTTCCTTCAGAAGATGACGATCTTCTCCGATCCTCAGCGCACGGAACGGCTGTGCCGAGCGCTGGCCGAGGCGATCACCGCCCGGTTCGGGGCGATCGACATCGTGGTCTCGCCGGCCATCGGCGGCATCATTCCCGGCTACGAGACCGCCCGCCATCTCGGCGCTCGGGCGATCTTCGTCGAGCGCGACCCCGGCGGCCCCTTCACCCTGCGGCGCGGCTTCTCGATCCCGGCCGGCACCCGGGCGGTGATCGTCGAGGATATCGTGACGACGGGGCTGTCCGCTCGCGAATGCCTCGCCTCGCTCAAAGACGAGGCCGGCGAGGTCGTCGGCGCAGCCTGCCTGATCGACCGTTCGGGCGGGCGCGGCGAGATCGGCCTGCCGCTCCTGTCCCTCGTCGCCCTCGACATCCCCACCTATTCGGCCGATGCCCTGCCGCCCGAACTCGCCGCTCTGCCCGCAACCAAGCCGGGAAGTCGTGCGATGTTGAGGCCGTGACGGCCTGTGATTGAGGCGGTCAACCTGAAGTAGATATATTCCGGACTGCAGGTATCGCCGGGTGTCCCGGAGACTAGGGGCCGCGAAGCCTGCGGCCCAAGTCAATCGTCCGAGTCCGAAACACGGCGGCGCGATAAATTGTGCGCCATCCTGCCGGCTTGACAACCTGCCTGGGCTCGGCCACGACAGATCCAGCCGCGATGTATCCGTGAATGGGCGTCATCTCTCCCGATCGGAACGACCGGTCGCACGGCCCGGACTCTCCGGGTCGTTCGGCGCTCGTGGATATCTCTCATGTCGAGGGAGGGCACCGGACCCGCCATAAAGCGGTGGGCGGCCGATGCTTCACGTGTGCTAAGATTTGACGATGGACATCTGTCAAACAATTTTCAGATGAAAATTTCTTCTTGCTCCAACACACGGATGTACCAATGAGCGATCGACAGCGTACAGCCATTTTCATTGATGGCGCGAACCTGTATGCGACCACGAAGGCTCTCGGCTTCGATATTGACTACAAGCGGCTTCTCAAGGATTTCCAGGCTCGCGACAATCTCATTCGCGCGTTCTATTACACTGCGATGATTGAAGACCAAGAGTATTCGTCGATCCGGCCGCTGATCGATTGGCTCGATTATAACGGATACCGGGTCGTCACCAAGCCGGTCAAGGAGTTCACGGACTCGTCCGGTCGCCGCAAGATCAAGGGCAACATGGACATCGAGCTCACCATCGATGCGCTCGAGCTGTCCCCCCATATCGACCACATGGTGCTGTTCTCCGGCGACGGCGATTTCCGCTCGCTCGTGGAGGCGGTCCAGCGCCGCGGCGTGCGGGTCTCCGTCGTCTCCACCATCCAGACCCAGCCGCCGATGATCGCCGACGACCTGCGCCGGCAGGCCGACGAGTTCGTCGAACTCGCGCATCTGGCGAGCCGCATCGGCCGTGACCCCGGCGAGCGCTCGGTGCGCGCCCCCGGCGACGGTCCGCGCCGCGACTTCGCCGAGCGCGGCCCGCGCCCCAATCCGGGGCTCGAGAGTCGCTACGGCATTCGCCCGGCCGCCCCGCCCTCGGACGAGTCCGAGGTCTGATCCGGGCTCCGCTTGATCAAAGCGGAGCCCGGATCCGGCAAGCCCGCGCGGCGTTTGAGCGAAGCCCAAATCCGCCATCCCGAAGGGATCAACCGGATTTGGCCTGAGGGGCGCTCAGGCGGCGGCGTCCAGCCAGGCGATGACCGCCTCAGCGCTGCGATCCGGCGGGAAGACCGGGTAGAACACCCGGGTCACGACGCCGTCGTCGATCACCAGGGTGAGCCGCTTGAGAAGGATGTCGCCGCCGGCCCCGAAGGTCGGCAGGCGCGCCGCCTGTGCGAAGGCGCGGGAGCGGTCGGAGAGGATGGGATAGGGAAGGTGCAGCCGCTCGGCCGCCTCCCGCTGGTGGGCGCCATCCTGGGTCGAGAGGCCGAAGACCCGATCGACGCCGCGGCGGATCAGGTCGGCATGGGCGTCGCGGACGGCACAGACCTGCGGCGTGCAGCCCCGGGCCCCCGGGATCGCGTCCCAATCGGCCACGAGGTTCGGCTGTCCGGGTACGCCGGTGCGCGGATAGGCGAACACGATGGTGCGGCCGCTCAGACGCGCCAGCGAGACGAGGCTGCCATCCGTCGCCCGGAGGGCCACATCCGGGAGCCTCAAGCCTGTGAGATGGCCGGCGGCCCCGTCATCGACGGGGACGGGCAGATCGTCCGGAAGGCGCGTGAAATCGGGTCCCGCCATCAGGCATCTCCTTCCGAGGCCGAACTCCCGCTCAGCCCTTGTCGCGCATCAGCCGGGCCTTGTCGCGCTCCCAGTCGCGCTGCTTCACGGTCTCGCGCTTGTCGTGGAGCTGCTTGCCCTTGCCGAGCCCGAGCTCGACCTTCGCCCGGCCCTTGTCGTTGAAGTAGATCTTCAGCGGGATCACCGTGTAGCCCTGGCGCTGGGTCGCACCGATCAGCTTGTTGATCTGGCGCCGGTGCAGCAGCAGGCGGCGGGGCCGCTTGGTGTCGTGGTTGAAGCGGTTCGCCTCCAGGTATTCCGGGATGTAGGCGTTGAACAGCATCAGGTCGTTGCCCGAGGGCCCGGCATAGGATTCGCCGATCGTCGCCTTGCCGCCGCGCAGGGATTTCACCTCGGTGCCGGTCAGCGCGATGCCGGCCTCGAAGACGTCCTCGATCGCGTAGTGGAAGCGGGCGGAGCGATTGTCGGCGACGACGCGCCGGCCGGGTTCGGGTTTGGGGGCCATGGTCCTGTCGTTCGCGTCCGGCGGGCGCCGGGCTCCCGATATGGGAACCCGGCCGCCCGGCGGCGAGCCTCGTTCAGATCGGTCCGCGCGGGATCAGGCCTGGGGTCAGAGCAGCCCGGCATGGGACAGGGCGGCGTCGACCGCCTCGCGGCAGCCCTCGGTCGCGGGCACCAGCGGCAGCCGCACCTCCGGGGACATCAGGCCGAGCCGCGACAGGGCGTACTTCACCGGCACCGGGTTCGACTCGTAGAACATCTGCACATGCAGCGGCATCAGCCGGTCCTGGATCGCCAGCGCCGCCGCGTAGTCGCCCCGCAGCGTCGCTTCCTGGAGGTCGGCGCAGAGCCGGGGGGCGATGTTCGAGACCACCGAGATGCAGCCGACGCCGCCATGGGCGTTGAAGCCGAGCGCCGTCGCATCTTCGCCCGAAAGCTGGATGAAGCTCTCGCCCAACGCCTGCCGCTGAAGGCTGACGCGGTCGATCTTGGCCGTGGCGTCCTTCACGCCGGCGATGTTCTTCAGCTCAAACAGCCGCCTCATGGTCTCGACGCTCATGTCGACCACGGACCGGCCCGGGATGTTGTAGATGATGATCGGGATGCCGACGGCGTCGTTGACCGCCTTGAAGTGGGCGTACATCCCCTCCTGCGTCGGCTTGTTGTAGTAGGGCGTGACGGTGAGCACCGCGTCCGCTCCGACGCTCTCCGCATGACGGGCCCGCGCCACGGCCTCCCGGGTCGAGTTCGAGCCGGCGCCCGCGATCACCGGCACCCGGCCGTTCGCCTCCCGCACGCAGAGCTCGACCACCCGGTCGTGCTCGGCATGGCTCAGGGTCGGGCTCTCGCCGGTGGTGCCGGTCGGAACGAGGGCGTGGGTGCCCTGCTCGATCTGCCAGTTCACGAACTTTCGGAAGGCCGCCTCGTCGAACTCGCCGTCGCGGAAGGGGGTCGCGAGCGCGGTCATCGAGCCGCGAAGGCGCGCGTGGGTCTCGGTCATCCTGGCGTTCCCAGCCGTTCTTCTGGTCCGTATGTGTGGCTCCGGCGCCCGTGCCGGCCGCCGACGGGACGCGCAGACATAGGCTGTCCCCGGTTCCCGCGCAAACGCTTCGCGGACGGGCCCCGCGGCCGGTTCGGTCGGGCCGCCGCCGGAGCCGAGGGCCGGGACCGGGCGCCGTTCCAAGCGGAGCGACGCACGATTTCCGGTTTGGTTTATCCCTTCTTAACGGACCGGGGGCCAGCTTAAGGCTTGGCCTCCCGAGACGGGGTGTCTTCACACATGGCGTTTCCCGCCCGCTCCCTCCCCCTCTTCCTCGGTCTCGCGCTGACCGGCACCGCCGTGCTGGCCGCCCAGCAGGGCGCGAACCTCGAGATCCGCAACCCGAGTCCGGCCTCCGCGCCGGCGGTGCCGACGAGCGACGCGACCGCGCCCGCCGCGCGGGTCAAGGACGCCGCCTCCCCCGCCGCCGACCCGGTGGCGGCGGACGCCCTGCGGCTCGATCCGGCCGGTGGCGGAGAGGGCGCCGCCGAGAAGGCCCTGCCCGCGGCCGTCTCCGGCTATGCCGCGACCGAATCCGACGCGCCGGTGGCCTTCCCGCTCCCCGATGCCACGGTCTCGCCCGCCGCGCCCGCGCCGGAAGTGCCCGATCCGAACCGCCCGGTCGTCTCCGGCGACACCGATCTCGGCCTGCTGCGCCAGGCGATCGACCTCTATCGAAAAGGCAAGGTCACCGACGGCGACCGGCTCGCCGCCGGCTTCGCCGATGCCTCGGCCCGGGCCCTGCTTGAATGGGTGGCGATCCGCGCGGGCGCCGGCATCGGCTTCGAGCGGGTCGTGGCCTTCACCCGTGCCAATCCGGACTGGCCGGCCGGCCCGCTCCTGCGGCGGCGCGCCGAGGAGATGCTGCTGTCCGAGAAGAAGAGCCCGGCCGTGGTGCGGGCCTATTTCGCGACCTCGAAGCCCGCGAGCGCCCCGGGCAAGTTCGCCCTGGCCCTGGCGTTCCGCGCCGAGGGGCTCGACGGGGATGCGGCCGGGCTCGTGCGCGCCCTGTGGCGCGAGGACAGCTTCGGCCGCAACCTCGAAGCGCGGGTGATGGACACCTTCCCCGGCCTCCTCTCCGTCGTGGATCACCGCTTCCGCATGGAGCGCGCCCTCCTCAAGGAGGATTGGGCGGCGGCCGGGCGTGCAGCCGACTATGCCGGGGGATCCCATGCCAGTCTCGTCCGGGCGCGCCGCGCCGTCGAGGGCAAGTCCGGGGCGGCCTCCGCCCTGAACGCCGTGCCGCCGAGCCTACGCAACGATTCCTCCTACCTGCTCTCCCGGGCGCAGTACTTTCGCCGCGCCGACAAGACCGAGGACGCCGCCAGGGTCCTGCTCGCCGCGCCCACCAACCCCGAAGTGCTCGTCGACGGCGACGAGTGGTGGGTCGAGCGCCGCATCGTCGCCCGCAAGCTGATGGATGCCGGCGACGCCCGCACCGCCCACGCGGTCGTGGCGGCCCACTCCGCCCGCACCACCGAGAAGCGCATCGAGGCCGAGTTTCACGCCGGCTGGATCGCCCTGCGCTTCCTCAACGATGCCGAGAAGGCCGAGCGCCACTTCGCCGGAGCCGCGGCGGTCGCCGAGACGCCGATCTCCCTGGCCCGGGCGGCCTATTGGCAGGGCCGCGCGGCGGACGCCGCCGGCAAGACGGCCGAGGCGAAGGGCTTCTACGAGCGCGCCGCGCTCCAGCCGATCGCCTATTACGGGCAGCTCGCCCGCGCCCGGCTCGGCCAGAACAGCCTGCCCCTGCGCCGCGCGGCGGAGCTCTCCGCCCCGGCGCGGGCCGCCTTCGACGACCGGCTGTTCGTGCGCGGCCTCAAGCTGCTCGCGGCGGCCAGCCTCAAGGAATTGGCGCTGCCGCTCTACATCGATGCGGCGAAGTCGCTGACCGACGAGGCGCAGGTCAACGCGCTCGGCGAGACGGCAATCGATGCCAAGGATGCCCGTGCGCTGGTCGCCATCGGCAAGCTCGCGACCCAGCGGGGCCTGGCGCTCGACAGCCACGCCTACCCGACCATCGGCATCCCGGATTACGAGACCTTCACGGCCGTCCCGCAGGTCGAGCGCGCCATGGTCTTCGCCATCGCCCGGCAGGAGAGCCAGTTCGACCCCCGGGCCCAGTCCGGTGTCGGGGCCCGCGGCCTGATGCAGATGATGCCGGCGACCGCCCAGCGCACCGCCCGGCGCGTCTCGACCAACTACGACACCGACCGGCTGACCAGCGATCCGGCCTACAACGCGCGGCTCGGACAGGCGCATCTCGGCGAACTCATGGAGGACTGGAAGGGGTCCTACATCCTCGCCTTCGCCTCCTACAACGCGGGCGGCGGCAACGTGAAGAAGTGGATCGACGCCTATGGCGATCCGCGCCGGCCCGAGGTCGACGCCATCGACTGGGTCGAGCGTATCCCCTTCACCGAGACCCGCAACTACGTCCAGCGGGTGATGGAGAACCTGCAGGTCTACCGCAACCGCCTCGACGGCAAGAGCACCCTGGCGATCGAGCGCGACTTCGCCCGCGGCGTCCGTACGGCGGTGAGCGCCGAGGCCCAGCCGGCCACGCCCTAGACGGGCGGGCGCGGGAGGCCGAGGGGCGCGGCCCTTCGGCAGGAGAGCGGGCCGGAGCCGCGGGAGGGCGGCTCTGGCAGCCGCGCCGATTCAGTGGATAGAGTGGCCGCCATGGCTCCGCCCCACCCGTGCCCCTCCCCCCGCCTGCGCGACATCGAAGCCCGTCTGATCGCCCGTGCGACGGAATCCGACGACGGCGAGGCGATCCTCGCGGACCTCTGCGAGGCCCTGCTCGCGGCCGGCCTCCCGCTCTGGCGCTTCAGCCTCTCGGTTCCGGCCATCGATCCGCTGTTTCGCGGCGTGAGCCTCTCCTGGCGCCGCGGCCAGGGACTGAGCCTGTTTCCGGCCCCGCACAGCCCCGACAGCGCGGCCGCCTTCGCCCGCAGCCCGGTCGGCTGGCTGCGAGCCGCGGACCTCACCTTCGCGCGTTGGCGCCTGGACGAGGGGGCCTATCCCGATCTGCCGCTGCTCGCCGAGCTGCGCGCGGCGGGCGCCACGGATTACCTGGTCCACGTCGTCGGGTTCGCTCCCGGCACCGCGCTCGTCGGCGTCGGCATCTCGTTCTCGACCGACCGGTCCGGCGGCTTCGCGCCCGAGGAGCGGGACGCCCTCGCCGCGCTGGTGCCCGCCCTCGCCCTGGCCACCGCCAAGCTCAGCCTCGCCCACACCATGCGCGAGATCGCCTGCACCTATCTCGGCCCCGCGACCGCCGAGCGGGTGCTCGCCGGGGAGATGCGGCGCGGGCAGAGCGCGGTGGTCCCGGCCGCGATCCTGCTCGCGGATCTACGCGGCTTCACCGCGCTCGCCGACCGGGACGATCCCCTCGAGGTCGTCGGTTGGCTCGACGAGCATTTCGACGCGCTGGGCGAGCCGGTGCGGCGCCACGGCGGCGAGATCTCGAAATTCCTCGGCGACGGTTTCCTGGCGGTCTTCTCCGTCGACGACCCCGAGGCCAAGGCCTGTCCGGCCTGCACGGCCGCCCTCGCGGCGGCCCAGGATGCCCTGGCCCGCAACGCCGGGCTCAACCAGGAGCGCGGGCGCCGGGGCCTGCCGGCGCTCGAGGCGGACATCGTCCTGCATTTCGGGCCGGTGGTGTACGGCAATGTCGGGACCGACCGGCGGCTCGACTTCACCATGATCGGCCGGGCCATCAACGAGGCGAGCCGGATGGAGCGGCTGTGCGGGACCCTCGACCGGCCCCTGCTCCTCTCGGACGCGTTCGCGCGGCGTTGTTCGGCGCCGCTGACGGAGGTCGGCGAGTTCGCCCTGCGCGGCGTCGGCCGGCCGCAGCGGATCTGGGTGCCCGCCCCCGACGCTCAAGGGGAGCGGCCGGCAAGCCGTCGGCCGATCCCGCCGAGCCCGCAGCCCGCGCCATAGGCGGCCCCGACGAGCGCCGCGATCTCCGCCCAGAGCCCGGGTCGTCCGGGAAGCGCCGCGAGGACGGCGATGCCTGCCAGGGCGGCGAGGGCGAGGGCGAGCGCAACCGCCGCGCCCAGGCTCCCGCGGCTGCGGGGCAGGCCGATGAGCCCGCCGACGGCGAGGCCGAGGGCCAGGGCGACGGCGAGCCCCGGCCAGAGGATGGCGAGCGTCAGGCTCATGAGCGCAGGCCGAGGCCGATGCCCTGCCGATCCGAGAGCGGTGCGGCGGCGCTCGGCAGCGCCCGGTCCATCGGCACGCCGGCCTTCTGCAGGTAATCGATGACCGCAAGCGCCCGCGCCCGGGCGAGATCGGCGCCGGCTTCCACCCGCTCGCCCGCGCTCTTCTCGGGCGGCCCCTGCGCCGTCTCCGGGGCTTTCTCGGGGGCCTTCTCCTGGGCTTTCTCGGGCGCCTTCTCGGCTTTGCCCTTCTCGGCCTTCTCGCCCTTGGCCGGTCGCGCGTCCTTCTTCGCGGCAGGCTTCGGCGCCGATTCCCGGGCCGCCTCGGCGGCGATGGAATCGGCCGGGGCCGCGGCGGGCTTGGCGTCCGGTGGGTCGAGATGGCCCACGACCTCGATGCGCTCGGTGGGACAGTCCCGGGCGAGCGCCGCCACCGCGTCGAGCACGGGGTAGAAGTCGGGCGCCAGGGCGGTGCTGCCCGGGGCGAAGCGCAAGGGGCGGGCGGCCACGCGTTCGGTCAGGCGGCGCCGGCAATCCGGCGCGCCGAGGGCGACGGAGGGCTCGCTGCCGGAGACGGCGACCGCGGCGGTCCAGCCGGTCGGCATCGCCCGCGGCAGGGTCTGGGACAGCCGGGCGGCGCTCTCGGGGTAGAGGCTGGTCCCGGTCAGGCGCAGATGGGTGCCGGAGATGGCGAGCTCGCCGCTTTCGAGGGTCGAGAACGGGTCGATGGCCGCCGCGACGGCGACGGCGAATCCCTCCGGCGCCCCGTCGGCGAGGCGGGTCCGGTCGCGGATCGCCTCCCGGAACAGACGCGGGCGCAGGCGGGCGAGCAGCGCGTCGCGAGCCTGGGCGTCGGGCAGGTGGCCGCTCAGGGTCACGCTGTCGCCGCCGCGGCGCAGGCGCAGGACGTAAGGGGTGAGCGCTCGCGCGGTGAGGGCGATGCGGCCCGGGCTGACGCCGGCGGGCCGCCCGTCGCGCAGCGTCGCCTCGATCTCGCCGACGGCCGCCGCATCCAGGGCGCTGCC
>NZ_CAKLBV010000058.1 GCF_920984675.1 Methylobacterium sp. Leaf118 | reverse complement strand
GCATGGGGCTCGCGCGGCCTCACGCGGCATCCGCCCGCGCCTGCGCCCGCAGGGCCGCGACGGCCCCGGCGATGCGGGCTTCGTCCAGGGGCTGCCGACGGTCGCCGCCGTGGCACAGGCCGCCGCGGAAGCCGAGATAATCCGGCTGGAGCGGGGCGAGGGTGGGAATGTCGGCGCGGTGCAGGGAGCCCGCGAGACCGCTCATCAGCCCGTGGCTGCGGCAGGCCGCCACGAAGGCCGACAGAAGCGGAAGGGCGAGACATGCGCGCAGGCCGACGCCCTGCTTCCCCCTTGTGTCGATCATGGCGCCGGAAAAGCCCGCCGTGGCGAGGCGCGCCGGGAGATCGCCGCCGCTCGAACCATCCTCGGCGAAGAGGACGCCGATCAGCCGGCCGGGCGCCGCGGCGGCGGCCTCGGCGAGGGCGGCGTCGTCCGGCGCCGGGCCGACCGCCACCTTGATCCAGTCGGGCCCGACCGCCGCCATCGCGGCGACGGCCTGCGGGAGATCGGCGCCCGTGCCGTCGCCGGCCACCGCGCTGGTCACGGCCTGTCCGGCCACCGTCGCCACGATGGCCCGCACCGTGTCCGGCGCCAGGGCGCCGAGCGCTCCGCGCTCCGGGTCCTTGGCGTCGATCAGGTCGGCGCCGGCCCGCAGCGCCCAGCGCGCTTCGGCGGCGTCGCGGACGCTGACGAGCAGTCGGACGCGCGGGCGCGCGGGCAGCAGGACGACCGGGGGAGAGACGGGCGGAGAAACTTGGGACACGGGGATGCTTAAACGCTCGGACGGGGCGCCTGCGCAAGTCCCGCCCGTCAGGAGCGCCCGGGCAGGGGCTCGGCCAGCAGCCGGTTCTTCACGATCCAGCGCACGGCGTGCGACCAGTCGTCGTCGGTGTTGGCCCGGATCACCGCCTGGCCCTGGCGCACGACCTTCCCGGTCTCGGCCTCGCTGATGGTGACGACGAGGCTGAACAGCTGGTTGGCGCCCTTGTCGGCGAAGGCCGTCACGGCGAGTTCTGCCCCGAGCGCCTTGGCGATCGGCACGGCGCAGCCGTTGCACTTGTAGAGCGGGCTCTCCTTGCGGATCTCCTCGGCCTGGGGGCCGAGGTCGACGCTCTCGATCCCGGCCCTCTCGGCGAGCTGCGCCTTCAGCCCATCGGTGACGATGGCGAGGCGTTTCTGGTCGGCCGGCAAGGGCTTGCGGCCGTAGGCGAGGCTGGGGTCGTTCATCTCCGCGGGGAAGATCGCGGCCTTGCGGGCGTCCTCGGCGAGAGCTGGCCCGCCAAGGGTCGGCAGCAGGGTCAGCGCCGCCAGGACCGAGCGGCGGGCGGCCGGGAGAAAGCGCGGACTCATGCAAAGCCTCGACGGGTCGGCGCGGCGCGGGCGCCGGGCCCGTCTAACTCGGGCTGCCGGAGCATTTGGCAACGCCCCGGGTGCACGTTCCCGCAGGCCCGAGGCCACCTTCAGGGAGGCCATGTCTTAGAAAAATCTTATGTTTCCGTCGTTGAGGTGGGCCGCCGGATGTTGCTAGCCTGCTGCCCGCATGCGCGTCTCCCTCCCGTTCCTCATCGCCCTCGCCGCCCTGGCGGGATCTCCGGCCGCCCTCGCCCAGGAGCCCAAGGCGGCGACCGGCGAACCGCCGCCCGGCTCGCCGATGACACAGCCGGCCCAGGCCGGGTCCGGCGACACCCCTATTGCGATGCTCTACCGGCCGGTGCCCGCGCCCTCGTCCTACGACGCGGAGGCCGAGCCCGAGGATCTCGGGGTGGCGGGTGCCCGGATGGCGGTGAAGGACAACAACACCACCGGCCGCTTCACCAAGCAGACCTATGCCCTCGACGAGGTCGCCCTCGAGCCGGGCCAGGATCCGGTCGCGGCGGCCAAGGCCCTGGCCGCCAAGGGCGTGCACTACTTCGCCCTGACCCTGCCGGCCGAGGAGGTTCTGGCGGTGGCCGACGCCCTCAAGGGCGAAGATGTCGTGATCCTCAATGCCGGGGCGCCCGACGATCGCCTGCGCGGCGCCGATTGCCGCGCCAACGTGTTCCACACGATCCCGAGCCGCGCCATGCAGACGGATGCGCTGGCGCAGTACATGACCCTCATGCGCTGGCGGAAGATCTTTCTGATCGTCGGCCCGAGCGAACGCGACAAGGCTTACGCGGACGCACTGAGGAACTCCGCCAAGAAGTTCGGTCTCAAGATCACCGCGGAGAAACCCTGGACCTTCGGGCCGCTGGCCAAGGCGCGCGGCGACACGCCGACCCGGGCCGAGGCGATGGTCTTCACCCGGGGCCTCGATTACGACATGGCCATCGTGGCCGACGAGGAGGGCGACTGGGGCGACTACGTCCCGTTCCGCACCGTCGATCCCCGGCCCGTGGCCGGCACCCAGGGGCTGATCGCCACGACCTGGCATCCGACGCTGGAGACCTGGGGTGCGGCTCAGGCGCAGAACCGGTTCCGCCGCCAGACCGGCCGGCTGATGCGCCCCCTCGATTATCAGGCCTGGGCGGCGATCCGAACGATCGGCGAGGCGGCCACCCAGAAGAAGAGCGCCGAGATCGGCGTGATCCGGCCCTATCTGACGACGCCCGAATTCTCCCTGCCGGCCTACAAGGGCGTCGCCCTCACCTACCGTCCCTGGGACCGCCAGCTGCGCCAGCCGGTCATCGTGGTGCAGCCCAAGGCCATGGTCTCGGTGGCGCCGGAGCAGGGCTTCATCCACCAGCGCACGCCCCTCGACACCCTGGGGACCGACGAGCCGGAGACGGCGTGCAAGCTGCGGTGAGGGGCCGCACGCCCCTCTCCGCGCCGGGCCGATGCGGCAATCCACCACCGGGCCCCGGCCGCCCCGAACCGTGATTTTCCGTTGGTGCGGCGTGCCCTAGATGGCCATGTCGCGTCGACACGAGACGAACGAAGGCGTGGTCAAGCGCCGGAACGAGGACAGGGAGGATGCCGATGGTCGCTCGCGTGAGAGCGGGGTTGGGCGCGGCGCTGCTGGTCTGGCTCGGCACGGCCGGCGGGGCCGAGGCCTTCACGGCCTACGTGACCAACGAGAAGGCCAACACCGTGTCGGTGATCGACACCACGACGCTCGCGGTGACCGGGACCTGGAAGGTCGGGCGCCGGCCCCGCGGCGTGACCCTCTCCAAGGACGACAAGGAGCTGTTCGTCTGCGCGAGCGACGACGACCGCATCGACGTGCTCGACACCGCCACCGGCAAGGTGGTCCGCTCCCTCCGCTCCGGGCCCGATCCGGAGCAGTTCATCCTCGATCAGAGCGGCAACCCGCTCTACGTCGCCAACGAGGACGACAGCCAAGTCACCATCATCGACATCGAGAAGAACAAGGTCCTGGCCGAGGTACCGGTCGGGGTCGAGCCGGAGGGGATGGGGCTGTCGCCGGACGGCAAGATCCTGGTGAACACCTCCGAGACCACCAACATGGCCCACTTCATCGACACCAAGACCTTCGAGGTGATCGACAACGTGCTGGTCGATGCCCGGCCGCGCTTCGCCGAGTTCTCGACCGACGGCAAGCTGCTCTGGGTTTCGGCGGAGGTCGGCGGCACCGTCTCGATCATCGACACCGGCACCCGCAAGGTCATCCGCAAGATCAGCTTCAAGATCCCCGGCGTCACCGACGAGCAGATCCAGCCGGTCGGCGTGCGCCTGACCAAGGACGGGGCCAAGGCATTCGTGGCGCTCGGCCCCGCCAACCGCGTCGCGGTGATCGATGCCAAGACCTACGAGGTGCAGAAGTATCTGCCGGTCGGCCAGCGGGTCTGGCAGCTCGCCTTCACGCCCGACGAGAAGCAGCTTTGGACGACCAACGGCACGTCGAACGACGTCTCGGTGATCGATGTCGAGGCGCTGAAGGTGGTCAAGAGCATCCCCGTGGGCCTGCTGCCCTGGGGCGTGACGATCTCGAAGAAGTAGTCTTGTCAAACGCGCGACCGCCGGGGAACGGCGGCGGAGGAGGAAACCCCATGGCATGGACCCCGCGCCTCGGCCTCGCGGCCGCAGCCCTGATGCTCGCGGTCGCCCCGGCGGGCGCCCTCGACCTCACCAAGAAGCGCCAGAACCTGCCCGACCTCGTGCTCGGCAACGAGGAAGGCAACGACTTCGTCGTCGAGAACCGCGACATCGAGATGGAGGCCGGCAAGGCCTACCGGTTGCGCATCGTCGCCAAGGGCCGGCAGGAATACAAATTCTACGCGCCGGAGTTCTTCCGCTACATCTGGCTCAACCAGATCGTGATCGAGCACAAGGAGATCCACGGCGGCGGCCCGCCCGATCACCTCGAATTCGACGATCCGGGCGAGATCGCCATCGAGTTCGTCGCCATCAAGCCCGGCGAGTACCGATGGTACGTGCAGGGCCTGGAGGAAAAGGGCCTGGCCGGCAAGATTTCGGTGAAATGACATGACGCATCGGGCACCACGCATCGCCTCGGCTCTCCCCTCCATGCAGGGACGGGCGGACGCCGGAGGACGGAAGGTTCGCGCGGCCCTTGTCGCGGCGGCCTGTCTGTTCGCGGCACCTGCCCTGGCCGACGACAAAGCGGCTTGCGCCGACGGCATCGCGGCGATCAAGGCCGAAACGGCCAAGATTGCTCCCTACGCGATGCCGCCGAAGCTGAAGAAGGCCCTGCGGGTCGCCGAGCGCGAGCAGGGCGAGGGCGAGTTCGACGAGTGCCTCGACGCCCTGGCGGACGCCAAGCGGGCCCTGCCGCGATGAGCGGCGCCCTGGAGATCGCGGGTGTCAGCCACCGCTTCGGCCAGCGCGCCGCGCTCTCCGACGTGTCGATCACCGTCGAGCGGGGCCGGTTCACGGCGCTGCTCGGGCCGAACGGCGCGGGCAAGACGACCTTGTTCTCGGTGATCACGCGTCTCTACAACAACCAGGAAGGCCGGGTCTCGATCCTCGGCCATCCCCTCGACCGGGAGCCGTCCCGGGCGCTGGCCGGCCTCGGCGTGGTGTTCCAGGCCCGCACCCTCGACACCGACCTCACCGTCGCGCAGAACCTCCACTACCACGCCAGCCTGCACGGCATCGGCCGCAAGGCGGCGCGGGCCCGCATCGAGGTGCTGCTCGCCCGCGTCGGCCTGTCCGAGCGGCGCGACGACAAGATCCGCACCCTGTCGGGCGGCCAGTCCCGCCGCATCGAGATCGCCCGCTCGCTGATCCACGCGCCGCGCCTGCTGCTGCTCGACGAGCCGACCGTCGGCCTCGACCTCGAATCGCGGGCCGACATCGTCGGCATCGTCCGCGCCCTGGTGCGCGAGGAAAGCCTGTCGGTGCTCTGGGCGACCCACATCTTCGAGGAGATCTCGTCCGACGACGACGCGGTCGTCCTGCATCGCGGGCGCATCGTCGCGCGCGGGAAGGCCGGGGAGATCGGCGCGCCGGGCGAAACCCTGGAGGCCGCCTTCCGCCGCCTCGTCTCCGAGCCGGGCAAGCCGTCCGGAAAGGTCGCCGCATGAACGCTCCCGCGCGCCCCGCCGCGCCCTCTGCCGCGGCGGCGGCCAAGCCGGCGCCCCATGCCGGCCGCCTCGATACGATCGGCTATCTGATCGCGCTGGGCGGCATCGTTCGGCGCGAGCTGCTGCGCTTCTTCAATCAGAAGGAGCGGTTCTTCTCGGCGCTGGTGCGTCCGCTGGTCTGGCTGTTCATCTTCGCCGCGGGCTTCCGCAACACCCTCGGCGTCTCGATCACGCCGCCTTACGAGACCTACGTGCTCTACGAGGTCTACGTGGTGCCGGGGCTCGCCGTGATGATCCAACTCTTCAACGGCATGCAGTCGTCCCTGTCGATGGTCTACGACCGCGAGGTCGGATCGATGAAGGTGCTGCTCACCTCGCCCTATCCGCGCTGGACCCTGCTGCTCGCCAAGCTCGTCGCGGGCGTCAGCGTCTCGATCGTCCAGGCCTATGCGTTCCTCGCCGTGGCGTGGTTCTGGGAGACCGACATTCCGACCGTGGGATATCTCGCGGCGCTGCCGGCCTTCCTGGCGGCGGGCATGATGCTGGGGGCCATCGGCCTGTTCCTGTCCTCGCTGGTGCGGCAGCTGGAGAACTTTGCCAGCGTCATGAACTTCGTGATCTTCCCGATGTTCTTTGCCTCTTCCGCCCTATATCCGCTCTGGCGCATCCGGGAATCGAGCGACACGCTCTACTGGATCTGCCAGGCCAACCCGTTCACCCACGCCGTCGAGCTGGTCCGCTTCGCCCTTTACGGGAAGTTCGAGCCGCTCAGCTGCGCCGTCGTGATCGGGACCGGCCTCCTGTTCTTCACGCTTGCCGTGATCGCCTACGATCCGGGCCGCGGAATCATGGCCCGGCGGGGCGGACCGGCCGGCGAAGCCGCCTGAGAGAGACCATGCCCTCCTTCCGCCTGCCCCTGATCCTCACGCTCGCCCTCGCGGCCGCGCCCGCCCTCGCCCAGCCGCGGCAGGACCCGGATTGGCCCTGCGTCCAGCGCAAGGTGCCGACCCTCGGCTACGGCTCGATCTGGACCGGGCCGGACCCGGCCGAGGCCGGCGAGTGGGGCAGCGACCGCGAGGCGGCCCAGCTCGCCCGCAAGCTCGCCTCTCGCCGCACGGAGCTGCGCGAGGTCGACACCCTCCTCGACGAGTTCGTCGAGAAGGCCGGCCCGGAGGAGAAGGGCAAGCGTCTCACCCGCGTCTTCGCGGGCGTCTTCGAGATCGTCAACGGCGAGCGCTCGACCGTGATGAACGGCATCTCCCGCTACGCGCAGGGACAGCGGCGGCTGGCCGAGCGCATCCGCGACGAGGCCGACAAGGTCAGCGAGTTGAAGGACGCGCCGGAATCCGACCCCACCAAGGTCGCCTCCAAGGAGGTCGCCGAGCTCGAGACCAAGTTCAACTGGGATCGCCGCATCTTCGAGGAGCGCAACCAGTCCGTCTCCTACGTCTGCGAGGTCCCGACGATCCTGGAGCAGCGCCTGGGCGAGATCGCCAAGCGGATCCAGGCGCGTCTCTGAGCCCCCGTCAGGGGCAGTAGCGCAGGGGGCGGCCGAACGGGTCGTCGTGGCCGAGCCCCGGGCGGAAGCCGTAATAGCTCGGCTTGCCCAGGCCGTAGGCCGAGCCGACATAGCTCGGATCGTCCGGAGCCTCGGTCGGGACCGGGGCGCTCCGCGGGGCGCAGCCTACGAGCCGGCGGAGCCGGGGCAGCGGCGGCCGGTCGCTGTCGACCCCGTCATCGCCCCGGGGAAAGAAGCGCGGCGCCTGCGGACCGGGCAGCAAGCCGGGTTCGAGCAGGTCGGCGGCCGCGGCCGGCATGGCCAGGGTGGCCGGGACCTGGATGGCCAGGACCAGGGTCGCGAGGACGAGAAGGGCGCCCGCCCATGGCCGTCCGCCCGCCATCGCTGCCGTTCCCTCACATCAACAAGTCGAAAAAACCGTCGCAGCCGATGGTGAACGGTTCGTTACCGTGCCCGCCCTCGGCCAGCGCTTCCCGCCTGAGCCGACAGGCGGCGGGGAGATAGGCGCGACATGGCCCGTTCACCCGCGTGGATAGACGATGATCGAGAGATAGGTCGTCGGCGTCTTCAAGAGCTTGGCCGGGCCGTGCAGGCCGTTCGAGTCGAACATCAGCGCGTCGCCGGGGGCGAGGTGATAGTCGAGGCCCGAGTGATGATAGATCACCTCGCCGGTCAGCATGTAGAGGAACTCCGTGCCGACGTGCCGGAAGCTCGTATAGGCCTCGGCCTCCTCCTGCAGCGTGATGAGGTAGGGCTCCACCACCACATCGCCGCGGATGCCGGCGCCCAGGAGCTCGTAGATGTGGCCGACCTTCGTGCCGCGCCGCTCGATCAGCACGCCCTGGCCGCTCTTCACGTGGGAGCAGTCGCGGGTCTCCTCGAAGGCGGCGAAGAGGGCGGTGATCGGCACGTTGAGCGCCAGGGCGATGGCGTTGATCGAGGCGAGCGAGGGCGAGATCGCCCCATTCTCGATCTTCGAGATCATGCCCGGCGAGATCCCCGCCGCGGCACCCAGATCGGCCACCGACAGGTCGCGCTCCCGACGCAGCACCCGCACCTGATGGCCGAGCGCCTTCTCCAGCGGTCGCTCCTCGGAGACCGGCGCGTTCGAGGCGGTGTTCAGCATGGGTCCCGCGGTCACCGTCACGGCCTCCGGTCGTCACCCGGTCATTATGGTGCGGGGGCGGGTCAGCGGCCAGGGAGGAAGCGGCGCGGCGACGCGGGTTCCCCCGCCGGGTCACAGATCGGCAGGATCGTTCTGTTTCTCATCAAGAAATATTTGTTCCCTTTAATTGACAGAGATCGCCGCCCATGCGAGCGTTCGGCAACGGGCGAAACAGCGCACGAGGGTTGAGCGCGATGTGCGGGATTGTGGGACTGTTTCTCAAGAATCCGAAGCTGGAGCCGCAGCTGGGCGCGCTCCTCTCGGGCATGCTGAAGACCATGACGGATCGCGGCCCCGACAGCGCGGGCTTCGCCGTCTACGGCTCCGACGGGGCCGGGGTGAAGCTGACGCTGCGCGGTCCCGATGCGAGGACGCTGGCCCAGGCGGTGTCGGGTCTCGAAGCGGCGCTGGGCGGGGCGATCGAGGCGACGGCGCGCGACACGCACACCGTGCTGGTCCTGGCCGCCGGGCAGGAGGACGAGGCCCGGGCCTGGCTCGCGGCCCAGGCGCCGGGCATCGACGTCGTCAGCGCCGGCCGGCGCATGGAGATCTACAAGGAGACGGGCCTGCCCGAGAACGTCGCCAAGCGGTTCGACCTCTCGGCGATGACCGGCACCCACGGCATCGGCCATACCCGCATGGCGACCGAGAGCGCCGTGACGACGAACGGCGCGCACCCGTTCTCGACCGGCCTCGACGAGTGCCTCGTCCATAACGGCTCGCTGTCGAACCACAACGACATGCGCCGCCGGCTCCAGCACGAGGGCATCACGTTTGCCACCAAGAACGATACCGAGGTCGCCGCCGGCTACCTGAGCTGGCGCATGCGCGAGGGCGCCACCCTGAAGGACGCGTTGGAGTCGAGCCTGACCGACCTCGACGGCTTCTTCACCTTCGTGGTCGGCACCGAATCGGGCTTTGCGGTCGTGCGCGATCCCATCGCCTGCAAGCCCGCCGTGATGGCCGAGACCGACGACTACGTCGCCTTCGGCTCCGAGTATCGGGCGCTGGTTGGTCTGCCCGGCATCGAGCAGGCCCGCATTTTCGAGCCCGAGCCCGCCCGCGTCTACGCGTGGGAGCGCGAATTGGGGGAGCGCCACTGATGCCCGTCTACGATCTGAGGAGCGCCGGACTGCGCGACCTGAACCGCCAGCTCCACGCGCTGCGGGCCGACACCAACGAGACCCACTGGACGGTGACGGGTCCGGACGGGGCCCACGCCATCGCCGCCGGGCTCGACGCCCCCGTCACCGTCGAGGTCGAGGGGAACGTCGGCTATTACTGCGCCGGCATGAACAAGCAGGCGACCGTGATCATCCATGGCAGCGCCGGCACCGGCGTGGCCGAGAACATGATGAGCGGCCTCGTCCACGTGCGGGGCGATGTCAGCCAGTCGGCGGGGGCCACCGCGCATGGCGGCATGCTCGTCGTCGACGGCAATGCCGGGGCGCGCTGCGGCATCTCGATGAAGGGCATCGACATCCTGGTGAAGGGCTCGATCGGCCACATGTCGGCCTTCATGGCCCAGGCCGGCACGCTCACGGTGCTCGGCGATGCGGGCGAGGCACTGGGCGACTCGCTCTACGAGGCCCGCCTCTACGTGCGCGGCTCGGTGAAGAGCCTGGGCGCGGACTGCATCGAGAAGCCCATGCGCGACGAGCATCGTGCGGAGCTCGCAGAGAAGCTCAGGGCCGGCGGGCTGCTCGGCGAGGTCGGCATCGAGGAATTCCGTCGCTACGGCTCGGCCCGCACCCTCTACCACTTCCACGTCGACAACGCCGGAGCCTATTGATGGCCGAGAACGCTAAGGGGCCCCGCACGGCGCCGCGCTACTCCGCGACCTTCACGCCCGAGGTGATGTCCGAGATCCGCCGCGCGGCGGCGACCGGCATCTATGACATCCGCGGCGCCGGGGCGAAGCGCAAGCTCCCCCATTTCGACGACCTCCTGTTCCTCGGCGCTTCGATCAGCCGCTACCCGCTCGAGGGCTACCGCGAGCGCTGCAGCACCGAGGTGATCCTGGGCGCGCGCTTCGCCAAGACGCCGATCCGCCTCAAGACGCCGATCACGATCGCCGGCATGAGCTTCGGCTCGCTCTCGGCCAATGCCAAGGAGGCGCTCGGGCGCGGCGCCACGCTGGCCGGCACCTCGACCACCACGGGCGACGGCGGCATGACGCCGGAGGAGCGCGGCCACTCCAAGACGCTGGTCTACCAATACCTGCCGTCCCGCTACGGCATGAACCCGGACGATCTGCGCCGGGCGGACGCCATCGAGGTCGTGATCGGCCAGGGCGCCAAGCCCGGCGGCGGCGGCATGCTGCTCGGCCAGAAGATCACCGAGCGCGTCGCCGGGATGCGCTGTCTGCCGGCGGGCGTCGATCAGCGCTCCGCCTGCCGCCACCCGGACTGGACCGGGCCGGACGATCTCGAGATCAAGATCGGGGAGCTGCGCGAGGTCACCGACTGGGAGAAGCCGATCTACGTGAAGGTCGGGGCGAGCCGCCCCTATTACGACACCGCGCTCGCGGCCAAGGCGGGCGCCGACGTGGTCGTGCTCGACGGCATGCAGGGCGGCACCGCCGCGACGCAGGACGTGTTCATCGAGCATGTCGGCCTGCCCACGCTCGCCGCCATCCGGCCCGCCGTGCAGGCGCTGCGGGATCTCGGCCTGCACCGCAAGGTCCAGCTCATCGTCTCCGGCGGCATCCGCTCGGGCGCCGACGTCGCCAAGGTGCTGGCGCTGGGGGCGGACGCCGTCGCCATCGGCACGGGCGCGCTGATCGCGCTCGGCGACAACGACCCGCGCTGGGAGGAAGAGTATCAGGCGCTCGGGACCACGGCCGGCGCCTATGACGACTGGCACGAGGGCAAGGACCCGGCCGGCATCACCACGCAGGATCCGGAGCTGATGAAGCGCCTCGATCCGGAGCTCGCGGGACGGCGGCTCGCCAATTACCTCGCGGTGATGACGCTGGAGGCCCAGACCATCGCCCGGGCCTGTGGCAAGAGCCACCTGCACAATCTCGAGCCCGAGGATCTGGTGGCGCTGACCATCGAGGCCGCGGCCATGGCTCAGGTGCCGCTCGCCGGCACGGCCTGGGTTCCGGGCCAGAGCGGATTCTGAGGAAGACCCGAGGCCGCCCCGTCAGGAGGGCGGCCTTTTTCTTGAATGCGGGCTCGGGGGCTCATGCGGGGCCGGGGCCCGCCCGACGGGAGATGTCGCCATGCCGCTGGATCTCGAAATCGCCGCCAAGGAACGCGGCATCAAGTACTTCCTCGTCTCCTACACCGACCTGTTCGGCACCCAGCGCGCCAAGCTGGTGCCGGCGGCGGCCATCCGGAGCACCTGCAAGAACGGCGCGGGCTTCGCGGGCTTTGCCACCTGGCTCGACATGAGCCCGGCCGATGCCGACCTCCTCGCCGTGCCCGACGCGGACGGCCTGATCCAGCTGCCCTGGAAGCCCGAGGTCGGCTGGCTTCCGGCGGATCTCGTGATGAACGGGGCGCCGGTGGAGCAGGGGCCGCGCAACATCCTCAAGCGGCTGATCAAGGATGCGGCCCGCGAGGGGCTTCAGATGAAGACCGGCGTCGAGTGCGAGTTCTTCCTGATCACGCCCTGCGGCTCCGAGCCGGCGGACATGGCCGACAAGCAGATCAAGCCCTGCTACGACCAGTCTGCCCTGATGCGCCGCTACGACGTCATCACCGAGATCTGCGACGCCATGCTGTCGCTCGGCTGGAAGCCGTATCAGAACGACCACGAGGACGCGAACGGCCAGTTCGAGATGAACTGGGACTACGACGACGCCCTCGTCACCGCTGACCGGCACGCCTTCTTCAAGTACATGACCCGCTCGATCGCCGAGAAGCACGGGCTTCGGGCGACCTTCATGCCCAAGCCCTTCGTTGATCTGACCGGCTCGGGCTGCCACGCCCATGTCTCGGTCTGGCGCGACGGCCGCAACGTGTTTGCCGACAAGTCCGACGCGATCGGCATGTCGCAGGAGGGCTACCACTTCATCGGCGGCCTGATCCACTCGGCCGACGCGCTCACCGCCATCACCAACCCGTGCGTGAACTCCTACAAGCGCATCAACGCCCCGCGCACGACCTCTGGTGCGACCTGGGCGCCGAACACCGTGACCTATACGGGCAACAACCGCACCCACATGATCCGCATTCCCGATGGCGGGCGGCTCGAATTCCGCCTCGCCGACGGCGCGGCCAACCCCTACCTGCTCCAGGCGGCCATCCTGGCGGCGGGCATGGACGGCATCCGCAACCGGCGCGATCCGGGCCAGCGCCTCGACATCAACATGTACACCGACGGGCACACGGTCGAGGGTGTGAAGCGCCTGCCGCTCAACATGCTCGACGCGATGCGGGCGCTCGAACAGTGCGACGTGCTCAACGAGGCCTTCGGCTCCTTCGTCCCGAGCTATCTCAAGCTCAAGACCGAGGAGTGGAACAGCTATTGCCGCCACCTGACCCAGTGGGAGCGCGACACCACCCTCGACTGCTGAGCCGGAGTGTCACCCGCGGCGGAGCGACATCCACAGGCCCCGTCCCGGATCCGAGATCCGGGACGATTCTCCAGGCCCTCGGTGACGGCCTCACCACGCGATCGTGTAGGCGACCTCAACGGTGCGCGGCCGGCCGAGATACCAGCTGGTGCCCACCCCGTTCGCACCGTTGCCATCGGTGGCGTAAACCCTGTCGAACAGGTTGAAGACCCGCAGCGACAGGCGTGAGGCGGGCGTGACCTGGTGGTCGAGGCCGAGATTGACCAGCGTGTAGTCCGGCCGCCGCACCGTGTTGGCGAAATCGCTGAACACCGCGCCGACGTGCTGGACGCCGACCCGCGCCTCCCAGTCCCGGGCGAAGGCCCAGTTGACCCAGAGATTGGCGACCTGCTCGGGCACGTTGACCGGTTGGTTGCCGGCAAACGAGAGTCCACCCTGCTCGAACCGGTCGTACTGGGCGTGCAGCACGGCGAGGTTGGCGTCGATGCGCCAGCCCGGCGCCGGCAGCCAGGAGAGGGCGGCTTCCGCGCCCAGCGAGGATTGCTGGCCGACCTGCACCGTGAGGGCCGACGAGCCCGGCACCGCCGAGAGGAGCTTGTCCTTGACGATACGGTAGCCCGCGAGCGTCCACTCGACCGTGCCGCCGAAGAGGAGGCCCTTGGCGCCGACCTCGACCTGGCGGCCCGTGGAGAGATCGAAATCGACCTGCGATCCCGACAACGAGATCAGGCTGTTCACCGGATCGGTGGCGGTGGCGTATTGCGCGTAGAGGGCGGTTCCCGGGAAGGCGTCGTAGACGAGGCCGAAGCGATAGCCGAGCGCCTGGAACGAGCGCTCGAAACTCTGCCCCGTCAGGAGGTTGACGCGCGAGAGGTGCGGCGCGTCGACGCGCACGCCCGAGAGGAACGAGAGCCGGTCGCTGAGCTGCAGCCGGTTCTCGGCGAAGACCGAGGCCTGGCGCGTGCGCGTCGCGTAGGCCGGGACCGCCCGGCCGTTCGCCGGGAAGAGGCCGGGATCGTAGCCGGTGAGCGGCACGCTCGCTGGCGGCACGTCGGAGGGCGGCTCGGTGAAGGTGCCGCTGAAGTTGTTGGCGTGGCGGAACGAGATGGAATTGACGTCGAAGCCCGCGGTGAACTGGTTCGCCAAGCCGAACAGGGATCCGCGGAAGGTCGCGTCGAAGCGATTCCCGATCTGTTCCTGGCTGTGATAGATGTCGAGGTAGTCCGAGCGGTTCACACGGCCGGTGGCGGGATCGAAGGCATACTGCTCCACGTCGAGCCAGTGGCGGCGGGATTGCAGGCGGTAGGCGGTGTTGCGCACCGTCACGTCCGCGGACGGCGTCCATTCGGTGCGAAGCTGGGTCCAGTTGTCGGCCCAGGTGATCTTGGAATCGCGCACGTTGTAATTGTTGAAGCGGATCGCCTCCGGCACCCGTCCGTTCACGAGCGGCGTCCCCCAGTAGCGGGTCGGCTCCTGGTAGCCGACATCGTGGGAGAGGGTGAAGGCGAGGTCGGGCGTCGCCTGGAGGGTGAGGGCGCCTGAGACCGCGAGGTTGCGGAACTCGCCGTTCGGGGAGATCCAGCCGTCGGCACGGTTGCCGCTGACATTGAGGCGATAGGCCAGCGACTCGCCGATCGGACCCGTCGTATCGATCGCCGCGCGCACCAGCCCGTCCGAGCCGAACCCGACCCGGGCGACGTTGAGGGGCGTGAACAGGGGCTTCTTCGAGACGACGTTGACGATGCCGCCGATGGCCCCTTCGCCATAGAGCACGGAAGCGGGTCCGCGGAGCACCTCGATGCGCTCGACGTTCCAGGTGTCGAACGGGAAGGTGATGGTGTTGGCGCCGACATAGAGCCGCGTGCCGTCGAACAGCGTCTGGATCGAGTTCTGCCCGGCAAAGCCACGGCTCGTGAAGGCGCCCAGCCCGAAGCCCGGCGATCCGAAGGCGGTGATGCCGGTCCCGTTCTGCGAGACCGCCTCCAGCACTGAGGATTGCCCCCGCAGGCGCACGGTCTCGCCCGAGATGATGTCGAGGCTCGCGGGCGTCTCCAGGGGCGTGAGGCCGAGCCGGCTCGCCCCGCGCGAGGGCGTGCGCAGGTTGAGCCCGACCGGCGAGGCCCGGGTCAGGCTCGGGGCGCGCAGGGCTGCGGCGGCCTCCGCCCCGACCGCGTCGGCGGGGGCGTTCGGCGGCGGGCCCGCCTCGCGGCTGCCCGCGACGGCGATCTCGTCGAGCCGGGTCTCGGTCGGGGTGCCGGGCTCGGCCCGGACAGAAGCGGGGAGGGCGGCCGGGATCAGGACCGCCAGAACGGAGCGGGCCAGGACGGAGCGCACAAGAACGGAGCGGGCCGGGACGCGGCCGCCTCGGCGGCGTGTCTGAGGGGTGGGCATGGGCGGTGAGCCTCGGGCGACGGCAGTGGCACGTCACCGCGAACGAGGCCTCGGCATCCGCGTCCCGACGGGACTCGCGGCGCTTCGACACCCGCCGGAGCACCCCGCCCGACGCGTTTCGCGTGTGACCACGACTGACGGCAGGTCTCCTGGCTCACGGGTCGCTGCCCTCTCACCGTCTTCCCGGGCGAGGCGGCCCAGTGACTTAGGTGGCGGAAGGCTCGCCGCTTACAGTTGCGGGGGCAGCCGCGGCTTCGGAGCCTGCGCTCCTCACCACGTTCCCTTTTCATTCCCGAAGGAAACCGTCGAAGCTTAGCTAGGGGGTCGGCGATGCCCCGGTCAATGGCATCGGTCCGGTGCCTGTGGAACCGTGGCTTCCAAGACACATCGCCAAAACACATCCTCCAGGGCACATCCGGAGGGCAGGCAAGAAAAAAGGCCGCCCCGAATGGAGCGGCCCGAAGTCTAGGGAGGAAACGCCCAAGAAGGGCTGCGAGACCGCAACGCCATCGCGATCTCACCCGCATAGTCTTTTCACGTTGCACCGCACCAAACAATCGACGGGATTCGATCGCGTCCATGCGCCTGACGCATGGATAGCCAGGCAACTCCCCTGCGCTCCGCGTCGGGGCCCCGATCCGGCAGGGCTGGGCGCCCATCCGGTCGATTTCGTCGGGCCGACACCCCGACGATCCATCGCGCTGCCGGGGGCCCCAGAGCCCAAACGGATACTCGGCCTGTCCGAGTTTCGCCGGCCCGAGGTCAGGCCTCCGAGCGTACCGATGGCGCTGCCGCGACACTGTCTGTGCATTGCGCCGATTTTCACGGGAGACGACGGTCGCCTTGGCCCGAGCGTTGCTTGGCCGAAGGGACGAAATCTTGAGGTCCCTGACGATGCGGATGTCCCTGGCATTTCCGGTTCTGGCAGCGATGACGCCGCTCTCCTTCGCCGCGCAGGGATCGGAACTACATATCGATGCGGCCGAGTTCACCGTATCGGCCGAGACCCGTCTCGGCGAACGCGTCACGGTGGACAATTGCCACCTCGTCTTCGCCACCGAGAACGAGGCGACCTGCATCGGCCTCGGCCCGCGGGCCGCGGCCGGAGAAGACCAGCCCCCGGGACGCCTCCTGGTCCGCATGGTCCCGATGCCCACCCGGGCTTCGGCGCGATCCTCGGCCCTGTGCGAGGGCGGGGCCCTCGACGACGCCTGCCATGTCAGCGTCACGGGTGTCGTCGAGGACCTGTCCGGGACCTTCGGCATCGCGGACCAGAGGATGTTCGGCCTGCGCGAGGGCACGATCCACTGGCCTGACTGAGCGAGCGACACCATCCGGCGACGGGCTCCGCGCGCAGGGTCCCGCGGGCCGAGCGAAGCCGTGAAACCGCAGGTGCTCCGCCGCGTTGGTGCGGCGAAGGAGTTCGACGATGACCACGCGCTTCTTGCTCGCCGCCGTGCTGACCGCTGCCCTCACAGCCCCCGCCGCGGCCCAGACCCCCAGCCAGACCGGAACCGGGGGCGGTGCGGGTTCGACCGTCACCGCGCCCAACACCTCCGCCGTCGGCCGGACCATGCCGCCCACCGGGGGCGGCGGAGTGGAGCGGATCGACCGCTCCGAATCGCGCTCGATCGGCCGCGAGACGGCCGTGGAGCGCAAGAACGACAAGATCGACACCGGCATCTGCATCGGCTGCGACAAGTAGCCGGGCACCCCCGCTCCGATTGCGTCGCCGGCCACTGCCCCAGCCGTGATCTGCCTCCGGGGCGCTCGCCGGCTATTCCGACCAGCGCAGGGCGGCGGCGGCGGCGAGGGTGCCGACCACGCCGGCCATCAGGCTCAGCGCCGCCAGCACGCTCAGCGGGGTCGTGAACGGCACGGTGCCGTCGAGGGCGGCCTCCGTCGCCGAGACGCCGAAGATCAGCGTCGGGATCATCAGCGGCAGCACCACGATCGCGAGGATCAGCCCGCCCCGTCGGATCGTGGCCGTGAGCGCCGCGCCCACCGCGCCGATGAAGGCCAGGGCGGGCGTGCCCAGCGCCAGGGTCAGGGCGGTGGCGCCCATCGCTTCGGGCGAGAGCGCCACGAGCAGGCCGAACAGCGGCGAGGCCAGCGCCAGCGGCAGGCCGGTGGTGAGCCAGTAGGCCGCGACCTTGGCGAGGACCACGATTTCGAGGGGCACCGCGGCGCCGGTCATCAGGTCCAGGGAGCCGTCCTCCTCGTCCGACTGGAACAGGCGGTCGAGCCCGATCAGGGTCGCGAGCACGGCGGCGAGCCACAGGATCGCCGGGCCGATCCGCGACAGGAGGTTGAGATCCGGCCCCAGGGCGAAGGGCACCAGCACCACGATCATCAGGAAGAAGACGAGGGAGAGCGCCCCCGATCCGCCGACCCGTCCGGCGAGGCGCAGGTCGCGGGCGAGGAGCGCCGAGAAGGCCCGGATCATGTCCATGCCTCCGCCTCGGCGGCGTCGGGCGCTTCGGCCAAGGCCGGGCCGATGTGCAGTTCCCGGGCATCCTCCAGCCCGAGCGCCTGATGGGTCGCGGCGATCACGAGGCCGCCCTCGGCGCGGTGGCGGCCCATCAGCGTGGCCAGCACGCCCTGCGAGGCGATATCGAGGGCCGCCGTCGGCTCGTCGAGGAGCCAGAGCGGCCGGCGGCAGACGAGCAGGCGGGCAAGCGCCACCCGACGTCGCTGCCCGGCCGAGAGATAGCCGACCGGCAGGCGGGCCACGTGCGGCAGCCCCATCGCGGCGAGGGCCTCCCCCGGGGCCATGACCGGAGAACCGAGGAGGTCCCGGGCGAAATCGAGATTCTCCGCCGCAGTCAGCGCGGATTTCAGCCCGTCGCGGTGACCGACGACGTGGAGGCATTCGGGCAGGCCCGCCTCGCCGATCGCCTCGCCGCGGATGGTGCCGGCATCGGGCTTGAGGCGCCCGGCGAGCATCGCGAGCAGGCTCGACTTGCCCGCCCCGTTGCGGCCGGTGACCATCAGCGCCTCGCCGGGCGCGAGAGTGAAGGACAGTCCCGAAAAAATCCGGCGGCCGGAGCGGCGGCAGGCGAGGTTCTCGACGATCAGCCGCACGGATTTGCCTGTGGCGCCACGCCGATCCTCCCCGCCCCTGCGCGGCCTGCGCGCCGCCTCGTCGCGGCTCCCCCAGCCGTCCGCGTTCCGATAGCCCATCGCGGCGCGGGACGCGAACCGGCGACGGCCTCCGCGCATTGATCCGCACACGGGATGGGCGGGCGCGCCAGGGAGACCGCCATGACGGGCAGCACCGATACCCCCCTCACCGAAGCGGAGTTTGAGCGCGACCCCGCGGCGATCGCCGGCCGCAGCCTGCTGGAGGAGCGCCTCGCCCGCCTCACACCGGAGCAGTTGGCGGCGTTCTGGGAGGCCGTAGGGCGCTGTTTCGGAGGCCCGCCGCCGGAGGCGACCTGACAAGGCCGCGAGGCCCACGGTTTCAACCCGGCGCGGGCGTCACGCCCCGCGCGCGACGCAGTAGCGGCCAATTTCGAAACGTTCTATAGACCGGGCAGGCTGCGCCGCGCGATCCTCCTAAGGGCGTCCAAATCGCCCCTCGCGCACCATCCTGAGTGCCTCGCGGCACTCTTCCCGGGCGCCCCCGGGGCGGCGCGCGCTCTTTTTTACGAGCGCATCCGGCCGAACACCGCCGTTGGCGCAGGTCATGCCTGCTCCGTGTTCGACAACGCCAGCTCAGGATCCGACTAGCCGTGGCATCTCTCGACAGCTTCAAAGCCCGCCAGACCCTCCAGGCCGGGGGCAAGACCTACACCTATTACTCGATCCCCGAGGCGCAGAAGAACGGCCTGGCCGACGCCGCCGCTCTGCCGTTCTCCATGAAGGTGATCCTCGAGAACCTCCTTCGGTTCGAGGATGACCGCTCCGTCCGCAAGGGCGACATCGAAGCCGCGGTGGCGTGGCTCGACAGCCGGGGCAAGGCCGAGACCGAGATCGCCTTCCGCCCCTCCCGCGTGCTGATGCAGGACTTCACGGGCGTGCCCGCCGTGGTCGATCTTGCAGCGATGCGCGACGCCATGGTCGCCCTCGGCGGCGACCCCCAGAAGATCAACCCGCTGGTGCCGGTCGATCTCGTCATCGACCACTCGGTGATCGTCGACGAGTTCGGCACCCCGAAGGCCCTGGCCGACAACGTGGCGCTCGAATACGAGCGCAACGGCGAGCGCTACACCTTCCTCAAGTGGGGCCAGTCGGCCTTCGACAACTTCTCCGTGGTCCCGCCCGGCACCGGCATCTGCCATCAGGTCAATCTCGAATACCTGTCGCAGACGGTCTGGACGCGCCGGGATGATGAGTCCTCGGACGGCTCGGACGTCGCCTATCCGGATTCGCTCGTCGGCACCGATTCGCACACCACCATGGTCAACGGTCTGGCCGTGCTCGGCTGGGGCGTCGGCGGCATCGAGGCCGAGGCCGCCATGCTCGGCCAGCCGCTCTCGATGCTGATCCCCGAGGTCGTCGGCTTCCGCCTGTCCGGCAAGCTGCCCGAGGGCACCACGGCGACCGACCTCGTGCTCACCGTCACGCAGATGCTGCGCAAGAAGGGCGTCGTCGGCAAGTTCGTGGAATTCTTCGGCCCCGGCCTCGACGACATGGCGGTGGCCGACCGCGCCACGATCTCCAACATGGCCCCGGAATACGGCGCCACCTGCGGCTTCTTCCCCATCGACCAGAAGACCATCGACTTCCTGAAGGTCACCGGCCGTGCCGACGACCGCATCGCCCTCGTCGAGGCCTATGCCAAGGCCCAGGGCATGTGGCGCGACGCCCAGACTCCGGATCCCGTCTTCACCGACACCCTCGAACTCGACATGGGCACGGTTCGTCCGTCCCTCGCCGGCCCGAAGCGCCCCCAGGACCGGGTGCTGCTCGACGCCGCCAAGCCGGGCTTCGCCGAATCCATGGAGACGGAGTTCAAGCGCGCCGCCGACATCGCCAGCCGCTACGCCGTCGAGGGCACGAACTTCGACATCGGCCACGGTGACGTGGTGATCGCCGCGATCACCTCCTGCACCAACACCTCCAACCCGAGCGTGATGATCGGCGCCGGCCTGCTCGCCCGCAACGCGGTCGCCAAGGGTCTGCGCTCCAAGCCCTGGGTGAAGACCTCCCTGGCCCCCGGCAGCCAGGTCGTCGGCGAGTATCTCGACAAGTCCGGCCTGCAGGAGAGCCTCGACGCCCTCGGCTTCAACCTCGTCGGTTTCGGCTGCACCACTTGCATCGGCAATTCGGGCCCGCTCCCGCCCGCCATCTCGAAGGCGATCAACGACAACGACGTGGTCGCGGCGGCCGTGCTCTCGGGCAACCGCAACTTCGAGGGCCGCGTGAACCCGGACGTGCGGGCGAATTATCTGGCGTCCCCCCCGCTCGTGGTGGCCTACGCCCTGGCGGGCTCGCTCCAGATCGACATCACCAAGGAGCCGCTGGGCCACGGCTCGGACGGTCAGCCCGTCTACCTCGCCGATATCTGGCCGACCTCCGAGGAAGTGAACCGCTTCATCGAGGAGAACATCACCTCGTCCCTGTTCAAGAGCCGCTACGCCGACGTGTTCAGCGGCGACGAGAACTGGAAGGGCGTGGAGGTGACCGAGGCCGAGACCTTCGCCTGGGACGGGGGCTCCACCTACGTGCAGAACCCGCCTTACTTCGAGGGCATGACCAAGACGCCGGACCCGATCACCGACATCGAGGATGCCCGCATCCTCGGCCTGTTCCTCGACTCGATCACGACCGACCACATCTCGCCCGCGGGCAACATCCGTGCGGCTTCGCCCGCCGGTGAGTACCTGCAATCGCATCAGGTGCGGGTCCAGGACTTCAACCAGTACGGCACTCGCCGCGGCAACCACGAAGTCATGATGCGGGGCACGTTTGCCAACATCCGCATCAAGAACCAGATGGTGCGGGACGAGGCCGGCAACGTCGTCGAGGGCGGCTGGACGCTGTTCCAGCCGTCGGGCGAGAAGCAATACATCTACGACGCCGCCCAGAGATACGCGGCCGAGGGCACCCCGCTCGTCGTCTTCGCCGGCAAGGAATACGGCACCGGCTCGTCCCGCGACTGGGCAGCCAAGGGCACCAAGCTCCTCGGCGTCCGCGCCGTCATCGCCGAGAGCTTCGAGCGCATCCACCGCTCGAACCTCGTCGGCATGGGCGTGGTGCCGCTGGTGTTCCAGAACGGCGAGTCCTGGCAGTCGCTGGGGCTCAAGGGCGACGAGACCGTCTCGCTCAAGGGGCTGGCCGGCGAGCTGAAGCCGCGCCAGACGCTGACCGCCGAGATCACCTCGGCCGACGGCACGAAGCGGGAGGTGGCGCTCACCTGCCGGATCGATACGCTCGACGAGCTCGAGTATTTCCGGAATGGGGGCATCCTGCCCTACGTGCTGCGATCACTCGCGGCCTGAACCGCGATCGCGGCGAGGGCGTCGTCCCGGAGAACCGGTTCGGGACGACGCCCCCGGTTCCGGGGCTCGCCCGTCGCCACAAGGCTCGCCCCCAAAGCCTCTCGCCCAAAGCCTCTCCCCGCAAGGGAGGGGCTTTTTGCGTGCGCCCTCACACGATGTTTATCTGAGGTATATGGACGGGTGGATTTCTTATCCTCAAGTTGCGATTTCTCGTCGGGCAGCCGGTCCCAGGGCGCCCCCACGGGGCACTTCGAGGAGGAAACCATGTCGGTGCAAACCTATCCCTGCTACAAGCAGCAGAAAGACAACAAGGATCAGTGGTATTGGGTCTATTATGCCAAGAATGGCGAGAAAATTGCTAGAAGTAGCGAGAGCTACGTGAGCAGGTCTGATTGCGAGCACAGCATCAAGCTGATTAAGGTCTCCGGAAACGATCCGGTCTACACGGTCTGAAGGTTCGGCCATCCTCTCGCGGCCGGCCGCCTTGCGATCGCGAGAGGATGGTTATAGCCGCTTCCTCAGGGGTTGCGTCCGCCGCTGTCGGCGGGCGATGCGGGGAGCGACCATGATCCTGGAAATCGCGCAGATCGACGTGAAGGCGGGCGCCGAGGCCGCGTTCGAGGCCGGCATCACGCAGGCCGCCGAGATTTTCCGCGAGGCCAAGGGCTGCCGCAGCTTCGCGGTGCGCCGCTCCGTCGAGAAGCCGCAGCGCTACCGCCTGCTGATCGAGTGGGACACGCTGGAGGCGCACACCCAGGACTTCACAGGCTCGCAGGCCTGGAAGGCGTACCGGGCGCTCGTCTCCGATACGTTCGACAGCCCGCCTCAGGTCGAGCATACCGAGCTGACCCTCAAGGCGTTCTGAAAGAACGGGAAGATGCGCCCATGAAGATGTACGGCAACTGGCGCTCGGCGGCCGCCTTCCGCGTGCGCATCGCGCTGAACCTCAAGGGCATCGCCTACGAGGAAGTCTTCCTCGATCTCGACGCGGGCGACCAGTTCAAGCCGGACTTCCTCGCCATCAACCCGCAGGGTGCGGTGCCGGCCCTGTTCGACGGCGATGGGCCGCCCCTCACCCAATCGCTCGCGATCCTCGACTATCTGGAGGAAACGCATCCCGGCACGCGGCTGCTGCCCGCCGACCCGCGCGCCCGCGCCCGCGCCCGCTCGCTCGCCCAGGTCGTCGCCTGCGACACGCATCCCCTCTACGTGCCCCGCGTCCGCACCTTCCTGATGGAGCATTACGGACTGCCGCGGGAAAAGATGCTCGACTTCCTGCGCAACGCCTTCACCACCGGCCTCAGGGTGCTGGAGCAGCGGCTCGCGACCGAATCCGGCACCGGGCGCTACTGCCAGGGCGACGCCGTCAGCCATGCCGATCTCTGCCTGATCAGCCTGTGGGTCGGCACCGGCATCTTCGGCATCGACACCGCGCCCTATCCCACGGTGACGCGCATCGCCGAGGACCTGCTCGCCCTCGACGCCGTCGCCCGCGCCCATCCCCTGCGCCAGCCCGGCGCTCCGGCGCCGTAGAGGGCCGCCGCTCCCGGCTGTCACGCCTGTCGGCGTGACAGCCCACCCCCGCATCGAACCGGTGGGCCCTTGCACGTTGGCTCGGGTAAGATCATTCCAAACTGGCAAGGGCCGCCCGGCGCGGCGACCTATCGGGCAGTGGGGCAAGTATGGTTCCGAGCGAGGCGGTGACCGATCTGCACAAGATCGTGGTGGTCGGAGGGGGAGCCGCGGGGCTCGAGCTCGTGACGAAGCTCGGCAACAAGTACGGCAAGTCCGGCAAGGCCCATGTCACGCTGGTGGACCGGGCCCGCACCCATATCTGGAAGCCGCTGCTGCACGAGGTGGCCGCCGGGTCCCTCGATGTCGGCCATCACGCGGTCGACTATCTGCACCACGCCCACGCCAACCACTTCCGCTACCGCATCGGTGAGATGACCGGGCTCGACCGTGAGCACCGCCTCGTGCAGCTCGCCGCCAGCACGGACAGCGAGGGGCGGCTGGTCACGCCCGTGCGCACGATCCCCTACGACACGCTGATCATGGCGGTGGGCTCCACCACCAACGATTTCGGTACGCCCGGCGTGAAGGAGCACGCCATCGCGCTCGATACGCAGGATCAGGCGGTTCGCTTCCACCAGCGCCTCGTCAACGGGATGCTGCGCGCCCACACCCAGGAGGGCCCGGTGCGCCCCGGCCAGCTCCACGTCACGGTGATCGGCGCGGGCGCCACCGGCACCGAGCTCGCGGCCGAGCTGCACCGCACCACCCGCGAGGTCGCCAAGACCGGCCTCGACCGGATCGACCCGGCGAAGGACCTCAAGATCACCCTCGTCGAGGCGGCCGACCGCATCCTGCCGGCGGTCCCGGCCCGCCTGTCCTCGGACGTGATGGCGCTGCTCAGCAAGATCGGCGTCGAGGTGCGGGTGAAGGCGCGCGTCACCGAGGTGCGGGCCGACGGCGTGCAACTCGCCGATGGCGGCTTCATCCCCTCCGAACTCGTGGTCTGGGCCGCGGGCGTGAAGGGCGCGGGCTTCCTCAAGGATCTCGGCGGCCTCGAGACGACCCGCAACAACCAGCTCGTCGTCACCCCGACCCTGCAGACGACCCGCGACCCGGACATCTTCGCGATGGGCGATTGCGCCTACCTCGTCGAGCAGGGCTCCGACACGCCGATCCCGCCCCGCGCCCAGGCCGCCCACCAGCAGGCCTCGCATCTCCTGAAGCAGATGCCGAACCGGCTCTCCGGCAAGCCGCTGAAGGCCTTCAAGTACCGCGATTTCGGCTCGCTTGTGTCGCTCGGCGAGTACACCACCGTCGGCAACCTGATGGGGTTCATCCAGGGGAAGAACATGTTCATCGCCGGACTGTTCGCCCGGCTGATGTACCGCTCGCTCTACAAGATGCACGAGACGGCGGTGAACGGGTGGTGGAAGACCTCCCTCGACATGCTCGCCCGGGCGCTCACCCGCCGCACGGAGCCGCGGGTCAAGCTGCACTGAGGCGCGGCGTTTCGCGGCGGCGCGGACCCCGCCGCGCCGAATACGCTTCGGCCCGCGCTTGATCCGACGCGCGCGCGCATCATCTTGGCCTCCGCCGGCCCCGCGTGAACGAGGGCCGGAGGGAAGGACATGCCATGATCCTCGTGACGGTGATGTATCCGAGCGGTGCGGGCACCCGCTTCGACATGGACTACTATCTGAAGACCCATATGCCGCTCGTGAGTGAGCGCTGGTCGTCCAAGGGCCTGCACGACTACACCGTCGTGAAGGGCATCGGCACGCCGGACGGTGGGGCGCCGCCCTATCAGGTGATGGCGCTCCTGCGCTTCGCGTCGGCGGAGGCCTTCAAGGCCGCGGCGAGCGAGGACGGGGCCGAGATCTTCGGGGACATCCCGAATTTCACGGACACCCAGGCCGCGGTGCAACTCAGCGACTACGCCGAGTAGGCGCCCGCATCCGCCGCGCCAGGGCGCGGCGGATCCCGAGACGAGATCGAGACCGATGATCGACATCATCAAGCAGTTGCAGCACGCCAACCCGGCACTCGGCACGACGATCATCGTCCTGCGGCCCGATTCGCGGGCCCTCGCCGGTCCCGACGCGCTGACCGCGGAGGCGCAGGCGTGGCTCGACGCCAACGCCCCGGGGGCCCGCCTCTCGCAGGAGCGCGTGACGCTCGCGCCCTATCCCGGCGGCATCCCGCTCGAGCGGACCGTCACCGTGATGGCCTTCTCGGACGCCCGCCACCTCGCCGCCTTCGCGACGGCCTGGACGGCCGATCCGATCCCCGAGGAGGAAGAGGCCTCCTGAGGCGGGCGCGCCGCCGTCAGCGCGCCCCGACGATCCGGTCGGCCGCCTGGATCATCTCCTTCATCGCCGCCGTCGCGGCCTTGTAGGCCGGCGTCCCGACATCCCAGTTGCCCTGGGCGATGGCGCGGATCATGCGCTCGGCCTCGACATGGGCGGTTGCCTCCGCCTTCAGGAAGACATCCACCGCCGGCTGGCCGGGGCCGGCCTTCGCGGCTTCCACCGCATGCCGGGCGGCCCGGCCCCGCAGCGTCGCTTGCGCCGAATCGGCGGGGGCGGCCCCGACCAGGATCGTCGCCAGCGCCCGCTTCCACTGGCCGATATCGGCGGGCAGACGCACCAGTTCGTAGAGGTCGAGGCCGACGGGATCCGCCAGGGCGGTCTGGGCCAGGGCTTCCGCCTTCACGAGCCGGCTGGTGATGCTGGCGATCTCGGTGCGGGTCTTGGCGGCCTTCTCGGCGATGCTCTGCACCGAGCCGGAGATCTCGGCGGTGGCGCTGCTCTGCTGAACCAGGGTCGCGGCCAGCGCCGTGCTCATCTCACTCGTCTGGCTGATCTGCCCGGCAGCGTTCTCGACCCGGCTGCCCAGGCCCTCGACGACGGTGTTGCCGGTGGCCACCGCCGCACGGCTCTCCTCGACCGCCTTGGCGATCTGGCCCATCTCGCCCTGGAGGGTGTTGAGCCAGGTGCGGATCTGCTCGGTCGAGCGGGCGGTCTGGCCGGAGAGCGATTTCACCTCGGCCGCGACGACCGAGAAGCCGCGCCCGGCCTCACCGGCCCGGGCCGCCTCGATCGTGGCGTTGAGCGCGAGCAGGTTGGTCTGGCTCGAGATCGTCGCGATGGTGCCCGCCATGGTGCCGATCTCGGCGATGGCGTTCTGCAGGAGCTTCAGGCGCTCGTCGATCTGGTGGGTGCGGTCGCGGATCGCGTCCATCGCGGCGCGGGCGTCGCGCACGTCGGACATGCAGGTCGCCATCGAGTCGCGGGCGTTGAGCGCGCACCGTCCAGCAGCCTCCGAGGTCTCGGAGACCTCGGCGATCGAAGCGACCATCTCCTCGATCGCGCTCGCGATGGTCTGCGTCGATTGCGCGACCTCGCCGACGTCGTAGGTGGTCCAGCCGATATTGATCGCGGCTTCCGACGTCTGCCGGGCGATCGCTGCGATCTGAACGCGCTCGGCCCGCAGCCCGTCCGACCGGGCCCGGTCGAGGTCGTTCAGCGCCGCGCCGACCGCGGTCCCCGAGAGCGTCGCGTCGTCGAGCCCGGCCCGGTCGGCGAGGCGCTGGATCGCCCGGATGAGCCGGGCCTCGTCCGACGGGCCCCCGACATTCGTCTCCGCGAGAGGCTCGGCGGCTGCCCCGGCCTTCCGATGAAGCTTGAGCGATAGCATGGCGTTCGATCGATCCCGGCGCTGGCTGAGCCTGTGCTCAGGACGGCCCATATGAAGTGTTCAATCCGGTGCCCGTCCTGCAATCCGGATAGGACCCACGTCCGTAACCACCTCAGGTTTCCGCTGCTCCCGCCGGGCGCGATCGCCGCAACCCACGGGGAGGCGTCAGGAATCCAAATTGAAGTTACATTTGACTGGGCTGACCAGATCATGGCTGGGAAGACGTTAACGTCAGATTGATCCGCAGGATCTCTGAGGCTCGCCGAGTCGGTTGCGTGCGCGAAAACGGACCAGTGCCGTCCCGGGAGAGCGACGCGCCGCTACGAGAACCGAACCTGAACTCGGCTCCAGCCTGATCGGCGATCGCTTTAGTGGGCGAAGACATAAAATGTTGTATTTTATCGCTCCCAGCACGCTCGCTTGGGCCGCCGCTTCCTTCGCAGCTGCGTCGAATTTTTGCGTCGCAAAAACGTTATGCTCAGTCTCAGCATATCTGGACAAGGCGCCGGGCGCCGCCTAACTTAGACGGCACAATGCTCATTTTGAGCATAAAGGAGTCCGCGATGCCGCAGGCAGCGTCCGCCCCTCGCGAGGAGAGCCCAACGGCCTTCCCGCTGCCCGAACTGTACGAGCGCGTGAGCCGTCATGTCCCGGCCATCGAGTGGCCGGCGCTCGCGCCCGACGTGGAGGCGATCCTCCGGCTGAAGCGCGAGCGCAACGCGGTCGTCCTCGCTCACAACTATCAGGCACCCGAGATCTTCCACACGGTGGCGGACATCGTCGGCGACAGTCTCGCCCTCGCGCGCGAGGCGGCCCGGGTCGATGCCGACGTGATCGTGCTGGCGGGCGTCCACTTCATGGCCGAGACCGCCAAGCTCCTGAACCCGGGCAAGACGGTGCTGATCCCGGATCTGGGCGCGGGCTGCTCCCTGGCCGACTCGATCACCGCCGCCGACGTGCGCGCGCTCAAGGCGCGGTATCCGGGCGTGCCGGTGGTGACCTACGTCAACACCTCCGCGGCCGTGAAGGCGGAGTCCGACGTGTGCTGCACCTCGGGCAACGCCGCCGACGTCGTCCGCGCCCTCGGCGTGCCGCGCGTGCTGATGATTCCCGACGAGTTCCTGGCCCGCAACGTCCAGCAGCAGGTGCCCGAGGTCGAGATGCTGACCTGGGCCGGCCATTGCGAGGTGCACGAGCGCTTCACGCCCGCCGACATCGCCGAGGTGCGCGACAGCTATCCCGGCATCACCGTGATCGCCCATCCCGAATGCCCGCCCGAAGTGGTCGAGGCCTCGGACTTCTCGGGCTCGACCGCGATGATGATGAACTACGTCACCGAGAAGCGGCCCGCCCAGGTCGTGCTCGTGACCGAGTGCTCGATGGCGGACAACATCGCGGTGGCGAACCCCGACATCGAGTTCATCAAGCCCTGCAACATGTGCCCCCACATGAAGCGGATCACCCTGGCCAACATCCGCCACGCGCTGGAAACGCTGACCCACGAGGTCACCGTCGAGCCCGCGCTCGCGGATCGGGCCCGGCTGGCCGTCGAGCGGATGCTCGCGGTCAAGCCGACCCCGACCGTCTCCCCCGCTCCCGCCGCGGCCGCCGCCTGATGAGCATCGTCGCCCGCGGCCCCGCCGACCGCGTGATCGTGGTCGGCGCGGGCGTGGCCGGCCTCGCGACCGCCCTGCGGCTCGCGCCCCGCCCGGTCACCCTCGTCACTGCCGCGCCTCTCGGGCTCGGCACCGCCACCGGCTGGGCGCAGGGCGGCATCGCCGCCGCCATCGGCGCCGACGACGCGCCGATGCTGCACGCGAGCGATACCGTCGCGGCGGGCGCCGGACTGACCGAGCCGGACACGGCCTTGTCCGTCGCCGAGGCCGGCCCCGGGCTGATCGACTGGCTCGTGGGCGCCGGCATCCTGTTCGACCGCGAGGCCGACGGGGCCCTCGCCCTGGGCCTGGAGGCGGCCCATTGCCGCCGCCGCATCGTCCGGGCCCGGGGGGACTCGACCGGGGCCACGGTGCTCGATGGCCTCGTGCGGGCGGTGCGGGCGAGCCCGACCGTCGAGATCCTGGTGGCGACGCTGCGCGGGTTGATCCGCGACGCGGACGGCGCGGTCCGCGGCGTGGTGTGCGAGCGCGACGGCGCGGCCTTCCGCCTGCCGGCCCAGGCCGTGGTGCTGGCCACCGGCGGCCTCGGCGCGCTCTACGCCTCCACCACCAATCCCCGCGGTGCCACGG
>NZ_CAKLBV010000057.1 GCF_920984675.1 Methylobacterium sp. Leaf118 | reverse complement strand
GCGGCGCCTCGGACGTCTCGACCCGGCGTGGCGCGGCGGCCGCGCGGCTGGGCTTGCCGGGGGCCGCGCGGGACGCTTGGCGGGGCGGCGCCCCGGGCGTCTTGGCCGAAGGCGGGGCGGCATCCGGCGTGCGGGTCCGGGGCGGACGGGGGGCGGGGGCGTCCTCCCCCTGCCAGGGCGCGCGCTCGCCGGCCTCCTCGCCGCGGTTGCGGGCGGCGCGCTTGGCCGCCTCCAGGGCGGAGCTGCGTGGGCCGGTGCCCGCGCGCGGCGGGAAACCCGGCTTGCCGCCGAAGCCGGACTTGCCAGGGGGGCGCTTGCCGCCTGAGCCGCGTGGTGGAGGACGTCCCTTCATGGCTCGCTGCTATCATCCTGGGATGACGGCGCAAAGCGGTGCGGACGCGCGGACGGGGCGATCCCCCTGTTTCCGGGCCGAGTCGAGCCCCCGGCATCCCGTTTCGCCCTGGCGTTCTGAGCAAGCGGCCCGACGCCAGGAACCCACTCTGTGGGTCGGTGGGCGCCGGCGCGCCGGTATGCGGCCCCGGTCTCAGCCCGTCACGGGCTCCCGGAGCGGGCCGTAGGTGGCGCGGTAGCTGCGCGGACCGATCACGGGGAGCAGGAGCCTCCGGGCCCAGCCCGGCATCCGGGCGGTACGGGACAGGCGGTCGGTCATCGCCTGGACATGGGCGACGCGGGGCCGGCGCCGGGTCTCGTAGAGCGCGCCGATCCGGTCCGGATCGGTGCCGTCCGCCACCAGATCCGCCAGGACCAGGGCGTCTTCGAGGGCGAGCGCGACGCCCTGCGCCCAGACCGGGGCCGTGGCATGGGCCGCGTCACCCGCCAGGAGCACCCGGCCCCGGGTCCATGACAGCAGGCGGATCTCCTCCAGGGGGGCGTGATGGATCGCCTCCGGCCGCGCCAGGACGGCGGCGAGGGTGTCGCGGACGCGGCGCGGAAAACCGTCGAAGGCGCGGCTTTGGGCCCCCAGATCGGCGTTCTCCGCCCCGACGCCCTGCACCGTGGCCCAGCCATAGGCCTCGTCCGCATCGACCGGGATCAGGAGGAACAAGCCGTCCCGGCCCGCCCAGAGCGTCCAGGCCTCGAGGCCCGGATTGGGCGTCATGAAGCGCCAGCTCGCCGAAGCCAGCCGCGCCGCGGCGGGGGCCTGATCCCCGAACAAACCGCGGCGCACCGTCGAATGCACGCCGTCGGCGCCGACGAGGAGGCCTCCCCGCTCGACCGTGCCGTCGCTCAGCGCCACGGTGACGCCCGCCGCGTCCTGGTGGTGGCCAACGACGCCCACCCCCTCGCGGATCGCCCCCGCGGGCAGGTCGCGCCGCAGCAGGCGCAGGAGGTCGGCGCGGCGCAGGCAGCGCGGACGGGCGTCGGGCCCCCAGAAGGCCGCCTCGTCGACGGCGAACAGCAGGCGGTCGCCGTCGGTGCGGTAGTCGCGCCGGCGCAGCGGCGTGCCGAGGCCGTCGAGCGCCCCGGCGAGGCCGAGATCGGCCAGAGCCCGAATCGCGTTGCCCGGCAGGTTGACGGCCAGTCCCCCGCCGGCCTCCCCCGGGCGCTGCTCCAGGGCGAGGGCGGAGATCCCGCGCCGATGCAGGGCCCGAACGACGGCGGAGCCGGCGATCCCGGCGCCTGCCACCAGCACGCGGTTCGCGGTGTCGGTTCTCATATGTCGCCGCTCCCGCTTCGCGCCGTTCCCGATGCGCGTCCCGGAGGATGGCTCAGACCACGCCGTCCGTCAGCCGCGCCGCCTCGAGCGTCAGCCCGAGCCCGACGGAGCCGAAGGTGTCGCCGTCGACCACCCGCGCGGCGGGCACGCAGGCGGTGAGCGCCGCGCGCACATGCGGCAGGCCGGTCGAGCCGCCGGTGAGGAACAGCGCGTCGATCCGCTCCGCGTTCAGCCCCGCCTGATCGAGGCAATGCCCGATCCGCGTCGCCATCCGTCGGGCGAGGTCGTCGGTGCGGCCGGCGAGCGTGGTCCGGTCGACCTCGGCCGCGAGGCCTGCCTCGACCCAATCGAGATCGACCCGGCCGGCGCCCGCGTCGGAGGCCGCGATCTTGGCCCCCTCCACCGCCATGGCGAGGGAATGCCCGCGCTCGGCCTCGACGACGCGGCGCAGGCGCTCGATGAGCTCCGGACGCGCGGCGTCGCGCACCACCTCGTCGATCTCCCGCAGGGTCTTGGCGTTGTAGAGCCGGTTGATGCTCGACCATGTGGCGAGGTCGTGGAAATAGGCGTTCGGCACGGCGAGGTCCGCCCGCTTCATCGGGCTGCCGAGGCCCAGAAGCGGCATCACCGCCCCGAGGCTGAGGGTGCGGTCGAAATCGGTGCCGCCGATGCGCACGCCGTCATTGGCCAGGATGTCGTCGGCGCGGTCCGCGCGGCGGTGCCGCTCGGGCGAGAGGCGGACGATCGAGAAATCCGAGGTGCCGCCGCCGATATCGGCGATCAGCGCGATCTCCTCGGCGGTCACGGAGCGCTCGTAGTCGAGGGCGGCGGCGATGGGCTCGTACTGGAAGCGGACGTGGCGGAAGCCGATGCTTTCCGCGATCGCGCGCAGGGTGTCCTCGGCCCGGCGGTCGGCGGCGGGGTCGTCGTCGACGAAATGGACCGGGCGGCCATGCACCACGGCGTCGAGGCTCGACCCGCTCTCGGCCTCGGCCCGCGCCTTCACCGCGGCGAGGTAGCGGGCGATGACGTCGCGGAAGCGGATGCGCTCGCGCCCGACCGGCGTCGATTCGTCCACGAGCGACGAGCCGAGCACGGATTTCAGCGCCCGCATCAGCCGTCCGGGCGTGCCCTCGACATAGGCGTCGATGGCGGCGCGGCCGATCTGCGGCGCGCGGCCGGGCGCGAAGAAGATCGCGCTCGGCAAGGTGCGATGGCGGCCCTCCAACGGCACCAGGGTGGGCCGGCCGGGCGCGGCCAGTCCGAGGGTGGTGTTGGACGTGCCGAAATCGAGGCCGCAGGCCGCCATGGATCGGGATCGCTTTTCGTGTGCCGGGGGGGCCCGTTAAGGCGCCGCGGCGGCGAGCGCAATCCCGAAAACCCGATTGCCGGCGGCCCGGAGGTCGCCGGCGGGGTCCGGTTAGCCCGGCACCTTCTTGGCCGTCGCGGGGCTCGTCGATGTGGCGGCGTTGGCGACCGCGGCCGGTCGCGCGCCGTCGCTCATGGCCCCCGAGAGGGCGACCACGTGCAGGGCGAGGACGGGGATGAAGACAAGCGCCATCATCAACGCGACCACGAGGCCGGCGGGACGGGTGCGCTTGGGGCGGGCCGCACGGGTGCGGACGCGCCGATGGGTGACGGTGGAGTCAGTCATGGCTCACCTCCGGTCGGACCAGCCGCCAATGGCCGGTCGCGGGCGAGCCGATCGAACGATCAGGCGCGGATCACGCGGGTGGCCATGGGCGGCGTGGTCGATCGACTACTGTCGTCGGGCATTGGGGTCGGACGTTCCTGTGGAGCCAGGCGGCGCGCACACGGCACACTCCCTGGATAACGCGCGAATGCCGGGTTCGTTCGCAAAGGTCAAGCGCATGGGGGACACATCCCTGTCTTCCGCGCGTCGCGAACGCCGCCGGCCCCCTCGGCGTTGTCGCGGCATGTCTTCGTCCCCGATCCGCTGGGCCCAGGCCCAATCCGCCGGCCTGCCGATGCAGCGCTTCACCGGCCATGTCGGTGCCGTCGAGGTCGGCATCGTCGAGTATGACGGATCGAACCGCCTGTGGACGTGGTGGAGCCCGCTCGCCGAGGAGGCCTGGGGTCACGCGCAGGACGCGGACGGCGCGCAACGCGGTTTCGAGGTCTGGCTGCGGGGCTGGCTCGAGAATTTCCGGCCGTTTTTCCCAGGGGCCTGATCTTGGCCGGGGCCTGATCTTGGCCGGGGCCCGAACTTCCCAGTCAGGTGGCGGCGTCGCGGCTGCGCCAGAGAGCGCGGGCGAGGATCGAGCGGAAGGGTGCGAAACGGGCGGCGACCGGCACGGTGTCGTCGCAGCCGGTGAGCCTGCGCAGCGTGCCGACCGCCGCGACATCGCCCACGGGCCAGATGTCGGGATCGAGGAAGTGGAAGATGCCGACCATGTCGGCGGTCCAGGGCCCGACCCCGCGGATGCTGCAGAGAACGGCCGAGCGCTCCGCATGGGGCAGACCGGCGAGGTCGGCCCCGAGCAGGCCCTGCGCCTCCGCCGCGCGCACGGCCTGGAGGGCGCGCGCCTTGTTGGCCGAGACGCCGCAGCCGCGCAGCACCGCTTCGAAGCCCGGCACGAACAGGTCGCGCGGGGCGCCCCCCTGGGCCAGCGCCGCCGCCTCGACCCGGGTCCAGATGGCGAGGGCGGCCTTGGTCGAGAGCTGCTGGCTGACGATTTCGACGAAGAGCCGCTCGGCCACGCTGGCATGGGCCGGCGGGGCAATCACGATCGGGCCGATCCGCGCGAGGGCGTCGTGCAGGGGCGGGCCGATCGCGGCGGCGGTGGCAAGAAGCCGTTCGTGGATGTCGGGGGCGCGCATGGGTCGTCTGCTTGCCGAGAACGCGGATCGGCCGGCTCGGGTTCGAGGGCGAAGGCCTCCGGCGTCGCCTGGGACGAGACCATGGCGGCCTGCCCCAATCCGAGACCCAGTGCCAGTAGGCGGGCTCGATTCTCGTGGAGCAGAAAACCAAGATCGGTGGCGCGCGCGCGCGGGGGCAATGGCGAGGAACACGCAGGCTCCCGGTGCTGAACCGCGGGGCGTCTCGACCGATGCGAGGGAGCCGCCCGCCGCGCCGTCTTTGCAACAGGGCGGCCGAGCGCGGTCGGGGCCCTCGATCGTCCGTATCGGGACAGAAAATTACAAAAATTTGCAACAAATGATGGCAAGATCGAAGTTAAAGACCGAGATCCTTCCGTATCGCATTCGTCGAACACGACATTCCGGATCGAATCTTGAAGATCATCACAACTTATTTACCTCACATCATCGAGAAGGTTAAATCCGCTGCGGCGCAGAGTGGCTGCCGGATGCTTCGGTTTGTCCCTCGAGTTCGACGATGCGCTGGTTCACAAATCTCCGCCTGCTCGGAAAACTCGCGCTTCCGGCGGCGCTCGCGGGCCTCGTGGCCATCGGCATCGTGGTGTTGGCCCGCGACCGGATCGCCACCCTCTCGAGCGTGACGCAGCAGGTCGTGGACGTGCGCGCCGCCCGCGCCATCAGCGCCCTCCAGGTCGCCGCGGCGGTGGACGAGGCGGTCATCGCCGAGAAGAACGTGATCCTCGAGACCGAGGCTGGGGTGATCGCGCTCCAGCGCGACCAGTTCCTGGCCTCCCGCCGGAAGGCCGAGACCGCGATGACGCAGCTCGTTGCCCTGGCCGACTCTCCGGAGCGGCGCACGATGCTCGAGGGCATCCAAACGATCCTCACCGACGTCTTCGCCACCGCCGAGCGCTCCGTGACGCTGGGCGTCCAGAACCGGAAGGCGGACGCCTCGCGGATCTCCTATGAGGAGGTTCGCCCGGCCCGCCTGCGGCTGATCCATGCGATCGACGGGCGCATCACGGCCAACCTGCGCGATCTCGGCATCGCCCGGGACGAGGCGGCGTCCCTCGCGGCCTCCGCCGCCGGGACCATGACCGCCATCGCCGGGATCGGCCTCACGCTCGCGTTCGGCCTCCTCGGTCTGATCGTGGTGGCGGGCGTGACGCGGCCGATGGGCCGGCTGGTCGCGGTGCTCCAGCGCATGGCCCGGGGCGAAATCGACGCCGCCATCGCCGAGGCGCGCCGCGGCGACGAGATCGGCACGGTCGGTCGGGCCGTGGAGGGCATCAAGGCGATGGTGGCGCAGAAGGCCGCCGAGCAGGCCGAGATGCGGCGCATCGCCGACGCGGCCGCTGCCCGGGAGCGCCGCCGCACCATGGTGGAGCTCGCCGACGGCTTCGAGCGGTCGGTCGGCGGCGTGGTCGGCATGGTCTCGGCCTCGGCGACCGAGCTGCAGGCCACCGCCCAGCAGATGACGGCGACCGCCACCGAGACGGCGTCGCAATCCACCACCGTCGCGGCCGCCGCCGAAGAGGCCGCTTCCAATGTCGGCACGGTCGCGGCGGCCGCCGAGGAGCTCGGCGCCTCGGTCCACGAGATCGGCCGGCAGGTCGGCAGCTCGGCGGTGATCGCCCGGGTCGCGGTCGACGAGGCCGATCGCAGCGCGGCCCTCGTGACGGCCCTGAGCGACGCCGCCGCCCGGATCGGCAACGTCGTCGAGCTGATCGCCTCGATCGCGGCCCAGACCAACCTTCTCGCGCTCAACGCCACCATCGAGGCGGCCCGCGCCGGGGAGGCCGGGCGCGGCTTCGCGGTCGTGGCGAGCGAGGTCAAGGAACTCGCGGCGCAAACCGCCCGGGCCACCGACGAGATCTCCGGCCAGATCGCCCGCATCCAGGGGGCCACTGGCCAGGCCGTCACCGCGATCGCCGACATCACCGGCCGCATCCGCGAGATCAATGCGGTGACGACCACCATCGCGGCGGCGGTGGAGGAGCAGGGCGCCGCGACGCAAGAGATCGTGCGCAACGTCTCCCAGGCGGCGACCGGCGCCGGCGAGGTGACGCGCAACATCGCGGGCGTCGCCCAGGCCTCCGAGGAGACCGGCGCCGCCGCGACCCAGGTGCTCGCCTCGGCCTCCGCGTTGTCGCGGCAATCCGAGCACCTGCGGACCGAGGTCGCCCGCTTCCTCGCCGGGGTGCGCGCGGCCTGATCGTTGCACCGACGGGGACCAGTGCGGCCCCGTCGGGACGAGGCTCTCATACCCAATCCGGTTGATCCCTTCGGGATGGCGGATTTGGGCTTCGCTCAAACGCCGCGCGGGCTTGCCTGAGACGGGCTCCGCTTCGATCAAGCGGAGCCCGGATCACGCGTCGAGGTAGCGCCGTCGCAGATGGGCGAGGAAGTCCCCGCTGCCGAGGGGCCGGCCCGTGGCGGCGACGAGGAGGTCGTCGGTCTCCATCAGGCTGCCCCGGGCATGCACATGCTGGCGCAGCCAGCCGAGGAGCTGCGAGAAGTCGCCCCCCGCCAGCCCCTGGCGAATGCCGGGCGCCGTCGCACAGGCCGCGGCGAAGAGCTGGGCGGCGGCGAGTGCCCCCAGCGTGTAGGTCGGGAAATAGCCGAAGCTGCCGCTGGGCCAGTGGATGTCCTGCAGGCAGCCGAGCCGGTCGTTCGGCACCGTGAGGCCGAGCAACTCCTTCATCCCGGCCGCGAAGGCGCACGGCAGGTCGGCGACCGCGAGGTCGCCCGCGATCATCGCGGTCTCCAGCTGGTAGCGCAGCAGGATGTGGGCCGGGTAGGTCGCCTCGTCGGCATCGACCCGGATGAAGCCCGGCTCGACCCGCGTGTAGAGGCGGTGGAGGTTCTCGCCGGTCCAGGCCGGCCCGGTGCCGCCGAACGCCTCGCTCAGGACGGGCGCGAGATAGTCGCAGAAGGCGCGGGAGCGGCAGGCCTGCATCTCGATCAGCAGCGACTGGCTCTCGTGCAGGCTCATGCCGCGGGCGAGCCCGACCGGCTGGTGGCGCCACGCCGCCGGGCGGCCCTGCTCGTAGAGGGCGTGGCCGGTCTCGTGCAGCACGCCCATCAGGGCGCCGGTGGCGCTCGCCTCGTCGTAGCGGGTGGTGATGCGCACGTCGTCGGTGGCGCCGCCGCAGAACGGGTGCAGGCTCACGTCGAGGCGCCCGCGAGAGAAGTCGAACCCGGCCGCCCGCATCAGCCGCAGGCCGATCTCCCGCTGGACCGCGACCGGAAACGGGCCCGGCAGCGGCAGGGGCGGGGCCTGTCCGGCCTGCCGGTCGCGCACCGTGGCGACGAGATTGGGCAGCACGGCGCGCAGCTCCGCGAAGAGCGGATCGATGCGGGCTCGGCGCATGCCCGGATCGTAGCCGTCGAGCAGGGCATCGTAGGGCGCGAGCCCGAGGGCCGCCCCCTTGGCCTCGCCGACCTGCCGCTGAAGGCGCAGCACCTCTTCGAGAGGCGGGCGCAGCCGCGCGAAATCGGAGGCCGCCCGCGCTTCGCGCCAGACCATCTCGCAGCGCGTCGCCGCCTTCGAGGCCGCCGACACGAGGTCGCCCGGCACCGCCGCCGCATGGACATGGGCGCGGCGCATCTCCCGCAGGTTCGCCCGCTCCCAGGGGCCGAGCCCCTCGGCGCCGTCCTCGGCCGCCGCGAGCCGGTCGGCGGTGCGCGGGTCGGTGAGGATCTCGTGGGCCAGCACCCGGAGGACGGCCAGCTGTTCGCCCCGGGTCTCGGAGGCGCCGTCGGGCATCTGGGTCTGGGTGTCCCAGCCGAGAATGCCGGACGCATCCTCCAGGGCGCCGTGGCGGGCGAAGGTCTCGGTGAGGGTGGTGTAGGCCTGCGTGGTCAATGCTGCCCCTGGATCTCTGGCGGCGAACGAGCGCCTGTGTAGCACCGCTTCGCGCCGCAGGGCAGGCGGGCTTCGGAGGCCGGACCTGCGCGGAGGGAGGGCCGTCCGCGATCCGATCCGCGGCCCGGGATGCGGCGCGGCCGACAGGCTTGGTACCGCGTCGCCCGCGATCGGCGAAAGGACGGGCGGGGGCTCAGCCCTCCTCCTGCCGCTCCTGGCGCAGCCGCTCCCACCAGGCGAGCCGCTCGCCGTAGCGGCTCTCCATGCCGCGGTCGGTCGGGCGGTAGAAGCGCTGCCGGCCGAGGGCGTCGGGCCAGTAATCCTGGCCGGAGAAGGCGTCGGGCTCGTCGTGGTCGTAGCGGTAGCCCTGGCCGTAGCCGATCCGCTTCATCAGGCCGGTCGGCGCGTTGAGGATGGTGCGCGGCGGCGCCAGCGAGCCCGCCTCCTTGGCGACGCGGGTGGCAGCCTTGTAGGCGGTGTAGACCGCGTTCGATTTCGGGGCACAGGCGAGGTAGACCGTGACCTGGGCGAGGGCCAGCTCCCCCTCCGGCGAGCCGAGGAAGTCGAAGGCGTCCTTGGCCGCGTTGGCGACGACCAGCGCCTGCGGGTCGGCGAGCCCGATATCCTCCACCGCCATCCGGACGAGGCGCCGGGCGATGAACAGGCGGTCCTCGCCCGCGTCCAGCATCCGGCACAGGTAGTACAGGGCGGCGTCCGGGTCCGAGCCGCGCACGGTCTTATGCAGGGCGGAGATGAGGTTGTAGTGGCCCTCCTGGGCCTTGTCGTAGATCGGCGCGCGCCGCTGCACGAGAGTCTGGAGCGTCTCGGCGTCGAGGGTCTCGCCGGCCCGGGCCGAGCGCCAGATCTCCTCGGCCAGCGTCAGCGCCGCCCGCCCGTCGCCGTCGGCCATGCGCACCAGGGCGGCGCGGGCCTCCTCGTCGAGGGGGAGGGGGCGCTGCTCCAGCTGCTCGGCCCGGGCGAGCAGCCGGGCGAGCGCCGCCGGATCGAGGGCGCGGAACAGCAGCACCCGGGCGCGGGACAGGAGCGCGGCATTCAGCTCGAAGGACGGGTTCTCGGTCGTGGCGCCGACGAGGGTGACGGTGCCGTCCTCCATGACGGGCAGGAAGGCGTCGAGCTGGGCCCGGTTGAAGCGATGGATCTCGTCGACGAAGAGCAGCGTGCCCTGGCCGGTCGCCCGGCGCTTGCGGGCCGCCTCGAACACCTTCCGCAGCTCGGCGATGCCGGAGAAGATCGCCGAGATCTGCTCGAAATGCAGCTCCGTCTCGTGGGCGAGGAGGCGCGCCACAGTGGTCTTGCCGGTGCCGGGCGGCCCCCAGAACACCAGCGAGCCCAGCGCCTTCGAGCCGAGCAGGCGGGTCAGCGCCCCGTCCGGCCCGGTCAGGTGCTCCTGGCCGACCACGTCGGCGAGGCGACGCGGGCGAAGCCGGTCGGCGAGCGGGCGCGGCGCGCCGGCATCGAGCCCGGCGGAGGCGAACAGATCGGACATGAGCGGCATGAACACCGCCGCCCGTCCCCGCCGCAAGGGCCGAAGCGCGGCGCGCCCGATCCATACCCGTGTTCCGGCCGTGCGGCGCGTCGGGCCGAGGCGCCGCACGATGGATCGGGGCGCGCGAGGGCCGGGTGCGCCGCGAACCCCGCCGCGCGAACCGCCGGATCGGTCGAATTGATCCGATGATGGTGCAAACCGCTAACCACATCATCGCCCATCGCCAGGCTATGATGGCCGGCGTTGCTGAAGAAAGAGTTCTTTAATCCGGTGCTTCATAGGTTTGTTTTGCACAATACATCGGCCTGATATCAACCCATAGGTCATTGCCATGAATGGATCGCTCGCAGCCTTCGAGCGGCATCTCGGTCACGTTTCACAGGACGCGGCGATGCTGAAGGATTTCCTGGCCAAAGTCCGGACGCCGGACGACCTCGTGACCTATGCCGGCGGGGCCGGATACCGGATCGAACAGGCCTCGGCCGAGTCGCTCTTCGCGATCGGTCAAACCACCTACGACCGCTATAGCGGCAGCCTGAACGACGACGAGCTCGATGCCGTGAACGGCGGCATCAGCTGGGCGATGGTCGGTCTCGGCCTCGGGGCGACCCTCGGCATCGCCGCGGTGACGATCCTGACCATGGGAGCGGCCCCCGCCATCGGCCTCGCCCTCACCTATGGTGCGACGACGATGTCCTCCGTCGTCGGCGGCGTGGTCGCGACGGGCGGCGCTTTCGCCTTCTCCGGCGCGGTGACCCTCGGGGCCGTGGGCAAGGTCGCCGATACGGTGATCGATGCCGTGCACGCGTAAGGGCGCGCCCATTCCCTGATCATCGCGAGCCCGACCTGTCCGGCGGGGGATGGCGAGGGTGTGATCGGACCGGCAATGGGCCTCGCTGGCGAGGCCCAGGCCGTCACGCGATGAGGAAGTCGGATGCCGTGAGCGCGACCTTGTTGTCGAGAATGGCGACCTTCACCTTCACGGCGCTGCCCGAGCCGTCGGCATCGTAGAACAGCTCTCCGGTCGACTGCTTGTAGAGGATGCGGTCGCTCGCATCGGCCACGCCGGAATCGAGGTTCTTGAACGCGGCGGCCGCGAGCGGGCCGGGGGCCAGCGCCCTGAAGATGTCGTCGGAGAGCCGGAACGTGTCGTCGGCGGCGAAGTCGATGATGTGGTCGACATTGCCCGTCCCGAGCCCGTTGGCGAAGACGAAGGTGTCGGCCCCGCCCCGGCCGCTCAGGATGTCGTTGCCCCAGCCGCCGTTGAGCCCGTTGGCGCCGGTGCTGCCGGTCAGGGTCTGGCTGAGGCTGTTCCCGGTCAGGTTGATCGCCCGGTCGCCGGCCGACGCGAGAACCCGCAATTCCTCGATCTCCTGGCCGGCACCCAAAGTGTAGCTCACCCCCGCCGCGACCGCGTCCCGGCCGCCGCCCGTCGCCTCGGTCACCGTGTCGCCGGTGGTGTCGACGAGATAGGTGTCGTTGCCGCCTCCGCCGATCATCGTGTCGGCGCCCGCGCCGCCGTCGATCCGGTTGGCGCCGTCGTTGCCCCGGATGGTTTGCCCGAACGCGTTGCCGGTCAGGTTGATCGCCCGGTCGCCCGCCGACAGCAGGACTCGCAATTCCTCGATTTCCTGGCCGGACGTGAGGGTGAAGTCGATCGCGGTCGCGACCGCGTCCCGGCCCCCACCGGCCGCCTCGAACACCCGGTCGCCCGCGTTGTCGACGAGGAAAGTGTCGTTGCCCGCTCCGCCGGTCATCGTGTCGGCGCCGGTCAGGCCGTTGAGCGTGTTGGCCAGCGCATTGCCCGTGAGCGTGTTGGCCAGCGCGTTGCCGGTGCCGTTGATCGCGGCGCTGCCTTGCAGCACCAGGGCCTCGACATTGGTGGTGAGCGTGTAGGTGATCGTGCTCCGGACCGTGTCGGTGCCTGCATTGGCCGCCTCGACGACCCGATCGCCCAGATTGTCGACGATGTAGAGGTCGTTCCCGCCGAGCCCCGTCAGGGCATCGGCGCCGAGGCCGCCGTCGAGCTTGTTGGCGCCGTTGGTGCCCTGGAGGATATTGGCGAGCTCGTTGCCGGTCAGGTCGATCACGGCGGTGCCGGTCTTGTTGGCCGCGAGCAGCGACTCGACCGACTGGCGCGCCGCGAGCTGGTAGCTCACCGAGGCGATCACCGTGTCGGCCCCCTGGCCGGACTTCTCGATCACCACATCGGTGGCGGAGTCGAGGAGGTAGATGTCGTCGCCGCGCCCGCCGACCAGCGTGTTCCGGGCGCTGTTGGCGACGAGGACGTCGTTGCCGTCGCCTGTCACGGCGCACTCGATCACGCCGCTTCCCATGGTGATCTGCTGGCCGGCGATCGTCGTCTTGCCGCCGGGCGTGAGATCGACGAAGCAATTGCCCGTGACCGCCGCCGCGTCGATCCAGTCGAGGCCGCCGTCGGTGTCGCTCAGGGTGAGGCGCGCGGCGTTGAGCGCGCCCATCGCCGCGAGTTCGTCCGTGTAGTGGTAGACGTCATCGACGGTCGGGCGCGTGCCGTAGGCGACCAGCTCGACATTGGTGAAGACGCCGTCCGCCGTCTCCGGATAGGTATCGACGAACTGGATGGTCCAGGTGCCGGCCGCGGCCTCGCCGCGCAGCGAATCGATACCGAAGGTCCAGGTCAGGCCGTTGGCGGCGGCGTTCCACGCCCCGGTGCTGCCGTCGTGGAGCAGGACCCGGGTGCCCTCGGGCGAGTAGGCGTAGATGTTGACGAAGTTGAAGTTTCCGTGCCGGAAGGTCAGCGTCAGGTCGACATGCTCGAGGATCATCGACGCGGTGACGTTGACGGTTACGTTCAGGTAGCTGCCGTCCGGAATATGGGTGTTGCCGTTGACGGTCAGATTTCCGGTCGAGAAGCGCACCTCGTTGGCGGAGGTCTGGGCCACGGGGCCGAACTGCTTCCAGGCTTCGGCCATGCGCACGGCGCCGTAGACGTCGAGCAGGCCGTAGCCGTAATCGTTGCTGAAGTGCATCCCGCCGCCGTTCCACGTGTCGGCGCCGTTGATCTGCCAGAAATTGTTCTCCTCCGCGGAATGCTGGCTCGCGCCGATGCGGGTGCCGGTATGGGTCGCGGACAGGGCCAGGATCGTCTGGACGTCGCGCCAGCCGAGATTGGGATTGGCCTCCAGCATCAGGGCGACGGCGCCGGAGACGATGGGGGCCGCGGCCGAGGTGCCGTTATAGGTGGTCATGTAGTCGCCGCTCGTGAGGCCGGCGGTGCCCGAGCGGTCGGTGGTGACGATGCTGCCCGCGGATTCGGAGCCGGGGGCGGTCAGGAGGACGCTCGATCCGAAATTCGAGTAGCTGGAGGCGAAGCCATCCTGATTGACCGCCGCGACGGTGATGTTGTGGCGGGTGACGTTGGTGCCGTTGCCGTTGACGTCGAGATCGTCGTTGCCGGCGGACTGCACGATCACGGTCCCGAGCCCGCCGCGTCCGTTGGCGGAGACGTAGGCGTATTCGGCGGCGAGCCGCGCCGCGAAGGCCTCCGGATTGTTGAGGCTTTGGAAGCTGCTGGTATAGGCCGGCGTCGCGTTCCAGGAGTTGTTGGTGACGTCGAAGTTGGTCATCTGGTGGACGGCCGACAGGAAGCCCACCGGGTTCGGCTCGTTCAGATAGGCCGGCGACGTCTTGCCGAGGATGTTCACGCCCGTGAGATTCGCGCGCCAGCTGACGCCGACGACGCCGATGCCGTTGTTGCCGCTCGCGGCGATGAGCCCGGCGGCGCCGGTGCCGTGCCAGTTGTTCTCGTTGCCCGGGCTGTCGTCCGGATCGGGAACGAGGACCCGGCCGTCCACGACCACGTGACGGCTTGCGTCGTATCGGGTCTTGAGGTCGGGATGGCGGTAATCCACTCCCGAATCGTAGACGCCGACATGGATGCCGGTGCCCGTATAATCGTTCCAGATCGCCTCGATGTTGCCGAGCATCCGGAGATGCCACTGGTCGGCGTAGAGCGGGTCGTTCGGGGTCATCATGCGTCTCCCGGCGCCTCGATGCGACCCGCTCCGAGTCGAAATCATCGCAACATTGAAGGGCGCGGCGAATCGCACTTATACGGCAGGGGGCGCATGTCTTAAAGACAGCGTCCTGCTGCTTCGGAGGGCATCAGAGACTGGCTTTGGCGCTCGATCCGCGAATGATCTCGGTCTCACCGAGGCCGGATACCATGGGCGTGCCAGTTGTAACGTTTTCGCGATGTCGTCATCCGCCGTGGCGCAGCGCGCCGATCGTGAAGCGGGCGACTTTTTTTCGCGGACTCTTTGAACCGCCCCTCCGCCTCCCGCGACCAACGAAGGTCAGGGCCGCATCGCGGTCCTCACTCGGAGGAGGTCATCATGTTCGGTTCCCGCAAGCTCGTCCCGCTCCTCGTCGTGGCGGCGCTCGGCACCTTCGGTGCGACGGCGGCCTCGGCGCATGGTCTGGGCCACGGTCATGGCCACGGCCACGGTCATTTCGGGCACGGCCATTTCGGTCATGGTCACGGCCATTGGGGAGACGGCCACGGCCATGGTCATTTCGGCGGCTGGGGCTATTCGACCGTCCTGTACGGCGGCCACTGCCACACCCGCCGGTGGATCAACCCGTTCGGCGACGTCGTGGTGCGCCGGGTCTGCCACTGACCGCCCGTGACCGACCGCGTCCGGCCGAGGGTGTCGCAGGAGCCCGGCCGGACCGACCGACGCCGGACCCCCCGCGGCACCCCGCTCCGTCCGGCGTCACGCCGTCCCACACGCACCCGCCTGGGCCTCGAGGTCCGGGCGGGTGCGTCGTCGTGGTCCGCGTCGCGGTGCCGTGACGGCTCGCCCGCGGCGCCCCAGAGCGCCGGCTGGGCCGTCGCAGCGAAGCCTCCCGGATCGCGGATCCGAGACGCGTCTCTTAGGCTCTGGGCTGCATTGGATTTTTTTCCGGACGCCCTGGCCTCTGCCTGTCGGGCCGAGGCGCCCGCTGTCCCGGGCGCCCGCTGTCCCGGGCGCCCCTGTCCCTCGCGTGCCTGTCCCGCGCGCCCCTGTCGCGGGCGTGGCGGGCTCCCGGGCGCTGGCTGCGCGCGGCGTCGGCGTTTCCCGAGGGACCGCTCCCGGGCCAGATTGGGGCCCGCCCCGGCGCGTGGGGTCACTCGCCCGCGTAGCGCGCGCGGCGGAGGGAGGCGCCCGGCACGCAGGCGGCGATCCGGGACAGGGCGGCCTCGGCGCGGGCCCGCGTCGGATAGGCACCGAGCACCGCGACCTCGTAGCCCGGCGCGAAGCCGCTGAATTTCGCGGAGTTGTCGTTGAAGGGCTGTTCCCCGCAGGCTTGGGCCTGCCGCCGCACCCGCACGACGGCCGCATCGGCGGCCCGGTGGCCCGACCCCCCGTGGATGCCGAAGGAGCCCAGAACTACCCACCAGCCGTCCTCCGCGAGGGGCACCCCGCGCATCGGCTGCGCCTGGAGCGGGCCGGCAAGCCCCAGAAGCGCGAGGATCACGACAACGCGCATCGGGGCTTCTCCCTCGTTCAACGGGCCGGATTGGCCTCCGGCACGGCGAGCAGGACGAGGCCGGGCGTCGCGCGCAACCGGTCGAGGACGGCGCTCGGCGAGAGGCGCGCGTCGGCCCCCTGCGCGAGGCGAAGGCGATAGACCCCCCCGGCCCGCGGCCCGTCGACGATGGACAAGCCGGCCTCCCCCAGCGCGTCCGTGATCTGCGCCGCCGTGGCGGTGGGCGCGAAGGCGACGAGGAAGGCGGCGCCGTCGGTCGAAGGGCCGTCGCCGCCATGGGAGGCGGTCTCGTAGGTCGCCGGCGAACCGCCGAGCCACGTCCCGGTCAGCAGCCCCGCCTGCAGCAGGAGCAGCACCCCGGCGGCGAGGGCGGAACCCGCCAGAACCGGTGGCGACAGGGCCGCCAACCCCTCGCCGATCCGCCGCAGCCAGCCCCGGGCGCCGCGCTCCCGCGCCGCGCGGCTCCCGTCGATCCGCGCGAACAGGGCGTCGCGGGGCCTTCGCGAGGGCGCGCCGAGGGCTTCGTGAACGGACACGGTCGCGTCCCGCTCGGCCTCCACGAGGGCGCGCCGGCGCACGCGCTCCGGATCGCGGGCCAAGACCGCGTCGAGGCGGGCGGCCTCGGCCGGTTTCAGGCGACCGGTGGCGTGCCACGGAAGCAGCAAGTCGTCCTCGTCGCGCTCCGGATCGGTGATGCTCATCGCGGCCTCCTCACGGCCATCCCCGATCGATGCCCGCTGTCAGCAGCAGGTCCGACAGGCGCTTGCGGGCGTGGAACAGGCGGGTCTTCACGGTGCCCGCCGGGATATCGAGAACCTGCGCCACCTCCTCGACGCCGAGCTCGTGGTAATAGACGAGGTCGATCACGGTGCGGTGCTCCAGGGACAGGGCTTCGAGGCAGCGGCGCATGGCCTCCGCCTTGCTCGTCTTCTGCAGCGTGACCTCCGGCGTGTCGGCCTCGTCCTCGACCGCCTCGGCCATCTCGGGCTCCAGCGCCTCGTGCGGGCGCCGACGCAGGCTCGAGAGCGCCTTGAACCGCGCGATGGTCAGCATCCAGGTCGTGACGCTGGACCGGCCCTCGAAACGGCCGGCCTGCTGCCAGACATCGAAGAAAACATCGCTCATCAGGTCCTCCGCCCGGCTCGGGTCGCGCACGATGCGGACGAGGAAGCGGAACACGGCGGTCGAATGCCGGGCGTAGAGACCCTGCATCGCCCCGCGCTCGCCGCCGGCGATGCGCCGGATCAGCTCCTCGTCGGAGGGCGCACTCATCCGCCCTCCTCCATGGGTCGCGCGGGCGCGGCGAACGGTTCACGGACGCGGCGAGAAATCTGCGCGGCGGCCGGCCCCGGACAAGCGAGGGCCGCCCTCACGGCCGGGCCGGTGCGGCGGCGCTCGCCGGGGTCGCGCTCATGCCCTCGGGGGAGGGCGTCGGCTGGGTCTGCTCCGCGGGCGCGGCCAGGGCCCGGATCGCCCCCTCGGCATCGGCGAAGCCGGCCCCGAAGTCCCGGTCCGGTCCCGGCGTGCCGAGGTCCCGGGCGCTCCGGGTCAGCGCGGCCCGAACCTCCGTGGGAGTCAGGCCGGGCTTCGCCTGCAGCATCAGGGCGACCACGCCGCTGATCTGGGCGGCCGCCATCGAGGTGCCCGAGAGAAGCCCGTAGCCCCCGTTCGGCGCCGCCACGAGGATGTCGACGCCGGGCGCGGCGACGCAGAGATGCGCGCCGCGGTTGGCGGCCGGGAACAGCCGGTCCTGCGCGTCGGTCGCGGTCACCGCGATGACGTTCGGGTCCGCGGCCGGGAACAGGGGCGGCGAGGCGGGGCCGGCATTGCCCCCGGCGGCCACATAGACGATCCCGCGGCCGGTTCCGGCGGCGAGAAATTCGGAGAGGACCGCGTCCCAGGGGCCGGCGAAGCTCATGTTGACCACCCGGGCGCCCTTGCGCTCCGCCCAGTCGAGGCCGCGGGCGACGTGGAGGGTGGTGCCCTGGGCCCCGGCCCGGGTCTCGCCCGAGAAGGCCCGCACCGCCAGCAGGCGTGCGTCGGGGGCCGCGCTTGCCAGCTGGGCGCGGGCGCCGACGATGCCGGCGATGGCCGTGCCATGGGGATGCGCTGCCGACGGCGTGCCGCCATCGAGGGCATCATGATGGTCCGACACGGCGTCGCGCAATGCGGGATGACCGCGGTCGGCCTCGGAATCGATGACCGCGACGGTCACGTCCCTGCCCGTCGTGGCGGCGTGCGCCTCCTTCAGGCGGAGCTTGGCGATGACGTACTGGGCCCCGGCGAGGGCGGGCACGGCCTCGCCGACGAGCGCATAGACGTGGTTCGCCTGCGCTGCCGTGACGCGCGGGTCGCGCACCAGGGCCGCGACCACCTCCGCGACGGACCGGCGGTCCTGGAACCGGGCGCGGTGCACGGTCACCGGTACGAGGGTGAAGCGGTCCGACGAGACCAGCCCGAGGCGCTCCCGGCGCAGGATCGCGGGCAGGCTGTCCGGGGGGGCGTCCGCCTTCAGGGAGAACAGCACCTCGCCGGCGACCTCGCCCGGATCGGCGGGGCCCGGCTGGGCGGCAGGCGGGAGCGGTGCGGGCGCGGGGACACGCCGCCGCGGCGGCGGTGGTGCCGCGGCCACCGCTCTCTTGGCCGGCTGCGGCGCCGCGACGGGTTTCGGACGTTCGGGTCTCTTTGCATTCCTCGGCGGGGGCTCGCGAACGGGGGCGGCTTGCCGCGGACGCGGCGCCGGCTCCGCGCGCTGCACCGGCGGGGGCGGCTGCGGCCGCGGGCGAGGCCTCGGCCGGTAGACCGGAGGCCCGTCCTCGACCTCGGCCGGGCGGATCGGACGCCTTGGCGGTAACGCCTCGTCCTCGGCCTCCTCCACCGGCTGGCGCGTGGGCGGGATCAGGCGGGGGATGATGCCGATCACCCCGGGAAGGCCGATCATCGGGCCGCCGCGCGACCCGCCGCCATAGGGACCGTACGAGCCGGGCCCGGTGGGGGCGCGCATCTGCGCCTGGGCGGCAAGGCAACCGGGGACGAGCAGCAGAGCCGCGACCAGGATGCGGCAGGGCCACCCGCGCATGGACCGAACGAGCGGACCCCGCATCACAGCACCTGCTCCCGCGACCGCCCGCCCGCGCCGGAGGGCGACTCCGGGACTGTAGTTGAGCGATCAAACCCAGTCCACGCGGCCCGAACGATCCGGACCGCGCAGTTCTGCCAGCCAAGACCAGGTCTCATTCGCAGACCCGAACCCGCCGAACGTAGACGTTGCCGAAGTCGTCGTAGGTCCGGCGAACCCGGACGATGCACTCGTAGCTGTCATCGGCGGAGGCCGCGACGGCGGAGCCGACCACGACGGCCCCGAGGGCGAGGCCGCCCAGGACGGCGCCGCCATGTCCGAAACCGTGGTGGTGGTGGCCGTGGAAGTGGAAGGGCTTCGCTTCGGCGGCGCCGGCGCCGAGAGTGACGCCGAGGGTGCAGAGGGCGACGATGAGCGTGGTCCGGGTCATGATGGCGATCCTCCGAATGGCTCGGTCCGCGCGGTGCGGTCCCGATATTCATTGGTCGCGTGAGGCCCGGACCCGGTTCATCGATCCGCGAGAAAAAAGTGAATCCGGGAATCGGGCGAAAAACGAAGCGGGCGGGCGCGCCCTGATGGCCCGCCCGCCCGCTTCACGTTTCGCGCGCTCCCGCCGGGCGCTCCCGCCGCGCCGCCGGATGCGCCAGATATCGAAGGCGGCGGCCCTCTCGTCCGGGCGCCGCCATCCGCCCGCGCCTCACGAGCAGCCGGTCGTCGACCCGCAGGTGTCGCATTTCAGGCAGGTTCCGTTGCGGACCAGCGTGAAGTTCGCGCATTCCGGGCAGGATTCGCCGACATAGCCCTTCATCTTCGCCTCGGCCCGGCGGTCGGCGATGCTACGCTCCGCCTTGGCTTCGGGTTTGGCAAAGGGAAGCGCCTCGATGCTTCCGAGGCTATGCGGCTCCGCCTTCAGCGCGGTCGCCCCGCGCATCGCGTGGACCGCGCCGCCGGCCGGTGCCGTCTGGCCCGCGCTGGCCGCGCCGACGCCCACCGTGGCACCGGACGGTCCGCCCTGGATCAGGGTGAGCCGGTCGGCCGAGCCGCGCAGCAGGCCGCGGGAGACCACCGCCGAGGCGGCGGGGGTGGGCCTGCCGCCGTCGCGGGTGGTGTCACCCTCGCCGCCGCCGAGCACGGTGTTGCCGATCTCGGCCGGGTTGACGTGGGCGAGGTCGCTGCGGCCGAGATAGGAGATCGCCAGTTCGCGGAACACGTAGTCGAGCAGCGAGGTCGCGTTCTTGATGGCGTCGTTGCCCTGCACGAAGCCCGAGGGTTCGAACCGGGTGAAGGTGAAGGCCTCGACATACTCCTCCAGCGGCACGCCGTACTGGAGGCCGAGCGAGATCGCGATGGCGAAGTTGTTCATCAGGCTGCGGAAGGCGGCGCCTTCCTTGTGCATGTCGATGAAGATCTCGCCGAGCCGCCCGTCCTCGTACTCGCCGGTGCGCAGATAGACCTTGTGCCCGCCGACCACCGCCTTCTGGGTGTAGCCCTTGCGCCGGTCCGGCATCTTCTCGCGCGCACGGATGCGCTCGATGCGCTCGATCACCCGCTCGACGATCTTCTCCGCGGCCACCGCGGCCTTCGCCGCACTCGGCGCCTGCACCAGGGCCTCGACCACGTCGTCGGCCTCCTCCTCGTCGTCGGCGATCAGGGCCGCGTTGAGGGGCTGCGACAGCTTGGAGCCGTCGCGGTAGAGGGCGTTCGCCTTCAGCGCGAGGCGCCAGGACAGCAGGTAGGCCGCCTTGCAATCCTCGACCGTGGCGTCGTTGGGCATGTTGATGGTCTTGGAGATCGCCCCCGAGATGAAGGGCTGCGCCGCCGCCATCATGCGGATGTGGCTCTCGACCGAGAGGTAGCGCTTGCCGGTGCGCCCGCAGGGATTGGCGCAGTCGAACACCGCGTAGTGCTCACGCTTGAGATGCGGCGCGCCCTCCAGGGTCATCGCCCCGCAGACATGGGTGTTGGCGGCCTCGATCTCCTTCTTGCTGAAGCCGAGGAAGGGCAGCAGCTCGAAGGTCGGGTCGGCGAGCTTCTCGGCCGGCACCTTCAGGGTCTGGGTGAGGAAATCGTCGCCGAGGTTCCAGCGGTTGAACACGAACTTGATGTCGAAGGCCGATTTCAGGCCCGCTTCCACCGCCGCGATCTTGTCGTCGGAGAAGCCCTTGGCGCGGAGCGCGCCCGGGTTGATCGCCGGCGCCTGTCCCATGGAGCCGTGGCCGACCGCGTAGGCCTCGATCTCGGCGATCTCGCTCTCGCGATAGCCCAGCGCCCGCAGGGCGTCGGGCGCCGCCTGGTTGATGATCTTGAAGTAGCCGCCGCCCGCGAGCTTCTTGAACTTCACCAGGGCAAAATCGGGCTCGATGCCGGTGGTGTCGCAATCCATCACGAGGCCAATCGTGCCGGTGGGCGCGATCACCGTCGCCTGGGCGTTGCGGTAGCCGTAGGTTTCGCCGAGCGCGAGCGCCCGGTCCCACGCCGCCTTCGCGTGCACGCCGATATCGCCCTGCGGGATGTTGGCGTGATCGAGCGGCACCGGGGCGACGTTGAGGCCCTCGTAGCCGTGCACTTCGCCATGGGCGGCGCGGCGGTGGTTGCGGATCACCCGCAGCATGTGGGCGGCGTTGTCCGGATAGGCCTCGAAGGTGCCGAGCTCGGCCGCCATCTCGGCGGAGGTGGCGTAGGCCACGCCCGTCATGATCGCGGTGAGGCTCCCGGCGAGCGCGCGGCCCTCCTTGGAGTCGTAGGGCAGGCCCATGGTCATCAGGAGGCCGCCGATATTGGCGTAGCCGAGGCCCAACGTGCGGTACTTGTAGGACAGCTCCGCGATTTCCTTCGAGGGGAACTGCGCCATCATCACGGAGATCTCGAGCACCACCGTCCAGAGCCGGTTGAGGTGTTCGAAGGCGTCCACGTCGAAGTGCTTGGCCTGACGGTCATACATCGTCAGCAGGTTGGCCGAGGCCAGGTTGCAGGCGGTGTCGTCCAGGAACATGTACTCGGAGCATGGGTTCGAGGCCCGGATCCGCCCGCCCTCCGGGCAGGTGTGCCAGTCGTTCATCGTCGTGTTGAAATGCAGGCCCGGATCGGCGGACGCCCAGGCCGCCTCGCCGATCTTCTCCCACAGCTCGCGCGCCTTGGGGGTCTTCACGACCTTGCCGGTGGTGCGCGAGGTCAGGTTCCAGGTCTGATCCGCTTCGACCGCCCGCAGGAAGTCGTCGGTCAGGGAGACCGAGTTGTTGGAGTTCTGGCCGGCGACCGTCAGGTAGGCCTCGGAATCCCAATCGGTGTCGTAGACGGGGAAATCGATCTTGGTGAAACCCTGGCGGGCGAACTGCACCACGCGCTTGATATAGGCGTCGGGCACCATCGCCTTGCGGGCGGCCTTGATCTCGCGCTTGAGCGCCGGGTTCCGGTCCGGGTCGAAGCAGGCATCCCCTTCCGCCTCGCACTGGGTGCAGGCCTTCATCACCGCGGAGAGGTGCTTCGAGACGACCTTGGAGCCGGTCACCAGGGCGGCGACCTTCTGCTCCTCCTTCACCTTCCAGTCGATGAAGGCCTCGATATCGGGGTGGTCGATATCGACGATGACCATCTTGGCGGCGCGCCGGGTGGTGCCGCCGGACTTGATCGCGCCCGCCGCACGGTCGCCGATCTTGAGGAACGACATCAGCCCGGACGACTTGCCGCCGCCGCCGAGCTTCTCGTTCTCGCCGCGCAGCATCGAGAAGTTCGAGCCGGTGCCGGAGCCGTACTTGAATAGGCGGGCTTCCCGCACCCACAGGTCCATGATGCCGCCCTCGTTGACGAGGTCGTCCTGAACGCCCTGGATGAAGCAGGCATGCGGCTGCGGATGCTCGTAGCTCGAGCCCGACTTGATGAGTTCGCCGGTGCGGTAGTCGCAGTAATAGTGGCCCTGGCTCGGGCCATCGATGCCGTAGGCCCAGTGCAGGCCGGTGTTGAACCATTGCGGCGAGTTCGGCGCCACCATCTGGCGCGCCAGCATGAAGCGCAGCTCGTCCTGGAAGGCCGCCGCGTCCTCCTCGGACGAGAAGTAGCCGCCCTTCCAGCCCCAATAGGTCCAGCAGCCGGCCAGCCGGTCGAAGACCTGCGTGGACGAGATCTCGGAACCGTAGCGCTCTTCCTCGGGCAACGCGGCGAGGGCGGACTCGTCGGGAACCGCGCGCCAGAGGAAGGAGGGAACGCTGTTCTCCTCGACCTTCTTCAGGCGGGCCGGCACCCCGGCCTTGCGAAAGTACTTCTGCGCCAGAACGTCGGCCGCGACCTGGCTCCAGCTCTCGGGCACGGAGATGCCGGCCAGCCGGAAGACGACCGAACCGTCCGGATTACGGATCTCGCTCACCGCCTCGCGGAAGGCGATCGAGGCATAGGGAGACTGGCCGGCCGTGGTGTAGCGCCGCTCGAACCGCATGAATCATTTCCCCATGGGACGCGTGGACGCGCCCGGCGCGCCCGAGGCCGCACCGTGTCAGGATGAAAAGCAGGATGTTCGCTCCGGCCGGGTCGCGGCCTGATGAGCCGCGCACGAAGGCCGTCCGAAGCGACGCCCGAACCTTACTGCTCGGCTGCCTCTGACGTCAATAACTAGTGCCGGCTACCCGTGTTCCGCGCTAGATGTTGTGTTCTCGGCCAGAATCCTGTGGATATCGGGCACGTCCCGCTAAGTGCCGTTTCGGCCTTCCGGATTCGGGCGGGAAAAATTTTGGATTCACAGGTCCCACCGAAACGCCGTGCTGCGGCAGGGTTAACGGCCCTCACGAGGGAGGCCGGGCGTGCCGAAAATGCGACAGCGTGAGCGCCTCGCTGGACAGGCGCGCTCCACCTCCGCATAACGCCCGGATCGTGATCGGCCGGCTCGACGCCGCCGGGAGGAACCATGGCCCTCAAGGACACGCTGCTGCGCATCTTCACGTGGTGGAACGGGCAGACGGTGTCACTCGCGCTCGTGACGGCGCGCAGCGGGCAGTTCGTCGGCACGGACGAACTCGGCAACAAGTATTACAAGGCGCAAGGGGCGCTGATCGACCGCTCGGTCGGATCCGAGCGGCGCTGGGTGGTCTATAACGGCTACGCCGACGCCTCCCGCGTGCCGCCGGGCTGGCGTGCTTGGCTGTGCCACAACGGCGACGTGGCGCCGAGCGAGGAGGATTACCAGCCTCGCGAGTGGCAGAAGCCCCACGAGGAAAATCTGACGGGCACGGCCGCCGCCTACCGGCCCAAGGGGTCGCAGCTCTCCTGGGGCGCCCGCCCCGCCGCCACCGGCGACTACGTGCCATGGACGCCGGGCGAGTGAACGGTCGGCCTGCCGCGAACTGAACCGACGCGCGCCGGGCCGCTTGCCGCCTCCATCGGAGAGCCGGGAGTGGAACTGACGCCGGCCGGCGGGATCGCCCTTTTTCCACCACCCTTCGGGTGTTGAGAACGAGCGGACCGATCCACGACCGCGACAAGCCTCATGAGGGCGCCTTGAGCCGCATCCCCGCCCGAAACCTGCGACGGACCGCGCTCGCCACGCTCGCCCTCGGGCTCGCGGCCCTGCCGGCCTCCGCCGACAAGATCAAGAACCCCACCGCGGTGTTCTCCGGCCTCGACAAGATCACGGGCCGGATCGTGACCTTCGAGGTCGCCATCGACGAGACGGTGCAGTTCGGCGCCCTGCAGATGACGCCGCGGGTCTGCTACTCGCGTCCGCCGACCGAGACGCCCAAGACCACCGCGTTCCTCGAAGTCGACGAGGTGACGCTGGACAGCAAGTACCGCCGCATCTTCACCGGCTGGATGTTCGCCGCCAGCCCGGGCCTGCACGCGATCGAGCATCCGATCTACGACGTGTGGCTGACCGATTGTAAGGGCGGCACCGACGTGATCGCCGAGGCGAAGGACCAAGAGGACGTGCCGGCTCTTGCCTCGCGCCCGGAGAAGCCCGGCAAGAAGAAGGGCACCGACGCGAACAAGGCGACCGCGCAGGTCAACCAGAACGGCCAGGTCGATGTCGAGGGACCGCGGGGCGTGCCGGTGCAGCCCAAGCAGAAGCCCTCGCGAAAGTTCTTCCCCAACAACGAGGGCCCGGCCCCGGCGCCGCCCCCGCCCCGCGAGCCGCAGAACCTGTTCGACGCGCTGTTCCGGTAGCGTCGGCGCGCGTCGGCGATCGTCCGGACGACACCGCTCCGGTCCAAGCCCCCGCCCCCGGGCGAGGCGGCCGATCGGGCCGGCCCGGCGCCGTGCGTCCGGCCCGCTTTCGGGTCGGCTTGGGCTGATCCTCCCCTATCCCATCGCGCCCGCCCGAGTGCGATCGCGGCCGAACCCGGCGCCGCACGGATCGCGTGGGGCTGAGGCATGTCACAGCTCAGCTTGGCGACGCGCGGCCCGCTTTTGGGGCCTCAGGCACAAAGACCCGTGCGCCGGAAGAATGAGACGGCACAGTGTCCAATTTTTCCCGATCTCTGCTCGATCAGCACGGTGAACTTCTCAAAACGATACACGGATCTCGGTAGTCGTTACTGAGGGATTGCGCGGAATAATCTTCGCGTCGGCGCCGTTCATGTCAGGAAACGCTTGAGCGGTGGCCCGTCCCGATCGGGCGACGCTCCTGGCCTTCCGCCGCGCCGCACGCGCGATGCATCCGGACTGCCTCTCGTCCGGCCCAAGAGTGCGCGGAGGCCTGACCGCCGGCCCAGCCGGCTCCGGTCCCTTCGCCGAAACCGGCGAGGGGCCGGCCGACCTCGGCCGGATCTCGCGGCGGGGTCGGACGACGTGACAGTCCGCGTTCCGCCCGGGCTCAGGGCGCAGGCGCTTCGGACCGTCCGGTGCCCGCGCGGTGCCACGATCTCGGGACGACCATGGGGGTTCGACCATCCGCGGCGGCAGGCCCGCCGAGCAAAAGGAACCGCAATCCGATGATGATCCATGCGCGAACCGCGAGCTTCGGATCGGACTTGCAGCAGATCCTGCTGCGTACGACGAGCCGGGCCGGCGGTCCCTTCGCATCGAGGGAGTCCGGAAAAGGGTCCGGCCCGTTCTCCGTCGTCGACCGCACCGGGTCGGAGGACTGGGACGAGCGGCTCGGCGAGGAAACTGAGGCGAATCTCTACGCCTTCCGGCCCTGGGGCACCTACAAGGCCCGCCTGAACTGGACCGTCCGGCGCATCGAGATCCGCAGCGAGGACGGGCGGGCGCTCGCCTACGTGCAGTATCAGGTGCGGCGGGTCGGGCCCGCCCGCTTCGTGCTGGTGCAGGGCGGCCCGATTCTGACGGCGGCGGGCGCCGCGCGGGCCGAGCCGGTGCTGCGCGCCTTCCTCGATCACCTCGCGCTCGGGCGCTTCGACCTTCTCGGCGTGAACTTCCACGCGTTCCAGAACAACGAGGCGGTGCCGGCCCTCGTCGCCCTGGGCTTCGTGCCGGTGGTCTCGCCGCGCCACCACACCCTGGAGGTCGATCTGACCCAGGACCTCGAGGCGATCCTGGCCGGGACCGATCCGAAATGGCGGCGCAACCTCGCCAAGGCCCGCAGCAACCCCGACCTCGAGGTGGTGATCCCGACCGAGCCGGACGCGCGCCGGCGGGCCTTCGACCGGTTCACGGCGATGTATGCCGCGCTTCAGGCCCGCAAGGGGTTCTCGAACACGCTGAACCCGGAGGCCTTCCGCGACATCGCCGCGACCGATCCGCGGCTCGTCGTCCTGGAGGTGCGCGAGTGCGGCGAGACGATCCTGGTGCGGATCGCCCACAGGGCGCGGACGCGCTGGACCGACTTCTTCGCCGCCTCGAACGACCGGGGCCGGGCGACGAACGCGGCGGCGCTCTCGGTCTGGAGCCTCGTGGAACGCGCGCGGGAGGAGGGCTGCCCGATCTACGATCTTGGCGGGATCGACCCGGCCGGCAATCGCGGCGTGTACCATTTCAAGCGGGGCCTGAGCCGGCGCGTCGTCCAGAGCACGCCGCTCTGGCTCTACGGCCGCACCGGAGCGCTGCGCAGTGTCGCCGCCGCCCTGCTGGCGCAGCGCTGAGGCGCCTCACTCGGGCCCCTGCGCCTCCAGGTCCGTCAGCACCTCGCTGCCGCGGAAGATCCGCGCCGGGTCGCCCCACTCGGCGCGGCCGGCGGCGGCCTCGGTGAGCCGGCGCTTGTAGACGTGGCGCGGCACCTCCTCGACCCCGAACTGGCTCAGATGCTCGGTGAGGAACTGCGTGTCGGCCAAGCGAAAGCCGCCGCGGCGCAACCGGGCGACGAGGTGGACGAGGGCGACCTTCGAGGCGTCGCGCGCCTCGTGGAACATGCTCTCCCCGAAGAAGGCCGCGCCGAGGCAGACGCCGTAGAGCCCGCCCACGAGACGCCCGCCCTCGTAGACCTCGACCGTGTGGCAGGCGCCGCGGTCGAACAGGTCGCCGTAGAGATCGCGGATGCGGCCGTTGATCCAGGTTCGCGCGGTGTCGCGGCGGGGCGCCGCGCAGCCGTCGATGACGCCGTCGAAGTCGCGGTCGGTGGCGACCTCGAACCGGTCGGAGCGCACGGTGCGGGCGAGCCGCCGGGGCACGTGGAACCGGTCCAGGGGCAACACGCCGCGGGCCCGGGGCTCGACCCAGTAGATGGTCGGGTCGTCGGCATCCTCCGCCATCGGGAAGATGCCCGCCGCGTAAGCCTTGAGCAGGATGTCGGGCGTGATGTCCACGGAGGTGCTGTCGTGCATTCGCACCGTTGTGGCGCCGCGGCCGCCCGAATGCCAGCCCTATCCCTGGGATCGGTGCACACGCCGAACAGGGGCCGCCCCAGGCCGGAGCCGACCTGACCGGATCACCGGCCCAAGGAGGCTCTCGCGCCGATACGGCGCGGGACTTGGGAAGACCCGTCCCGGATCGAAATCCGAGACGCGTCGCCCCGCCAAGAGCCCGACGGCGCCGGCCGCTCAGCGCTTGGGGTCGGTCTCGGACAGCCCCTCGCGGGCGAGGAAATCTTCCAGCCAGTGGATGTCGTAATCGCCGTTCTGGACATCGGCGTTGCGCACCAGGGTGCGGAACAGCGGCAGGGTCGTGTCGATGCCGTCGACCACGAACTCGTCGAGCGCCCGCCGCAGGCGCATCAGGCACTCGTTGCGGGTGCGCCCGTGCACGATCAGCTTGCCGATCAGCGAGTCGTAGTTCGGCGGGATGCGGTAGCCCTGGAAGGCCGCCGAATCGACCCGCACGCCGAGACCGCCGGGAGGGTGGAAGTAGGTGATGAGGCCGGGAGAGGGCCGGAAGGTCGCCGGATGCTCGGCGTTGATCCGGCACTCGATGGCGTGGCCCTCGACCCGGATGTCCTCCTGGACGACCGACAGCCCGCCGCCGGCCGCGACCCGGATCTGCTCGTTGACAAGGTCGATCCCGGTGATCATCTCGGTGACGGGATGCTCCACCTGGATGCGGGTGTTCATCTCGATGAAGTAGAACTGCCCGTCCTCGTAGAGGAACTCGATCGTGCCGGCGCCGAGATAGCTGAGCTGACGCATGGCGTTGGCGCAGATGCCGCCGATCTCGGCGCGCATCGCGGCATCGAGCGCCGGGGAGCCGCCCTCTTCCCAGACCTTCTGGTGGCGCCGCTGGAGCGAGCAGTCGCGCTCGGCCAAATGCACGGCGCCGCCGCGGCCGTCGCCGAGGATCTGCACCTCGATGTGGCGGGGCTTCGTCAGGTATTTCTCGAGATAGACCGCGTCGTCGCCGAAGGCCGCCTTGGCCTCGGTGCGGGCCATGGTGAGCGCCTGCTCCAGGTCGCCCTCGGTGCGGGCGACCTTCATGCCCCGCCCACCGCCGCCGGAGGCGGCCTTGACGAGAACGGGATAGCCGATCTCGGCGGCGACCCGCTTGGCCTCCTCGGGGTCGGTGATCCCGCCCTCCGAGCCCGGGACGCAGGGGATGCCGAGGCGCTTGGCCGTGCGCTTGGCCTCGATCTTGTCGCCCATCACCCGGATATGCTCGGCCTTGGGGCCGATGAAGCCGATATTGTGGTGGGCCAGCACCTCGGCGAAGCGGGCGTTTTCCGAGAGGAAGCCGTAGCCCGGATGGACCGCGTCCGCCCCCGTGATCTCGCAGGCGGCGATGATCGAGGGAATGTTGAGGTAGCTCTCGCGGGCGGCCGGCGGGCCGATGCAGACGCTCTCGTCGGCGAGCCGCACATGCATGGCGTCGGCGTCGGCGGTGGAATGCACCGCGACCGTCGCGATGCCGAGTTCCTTGGCCGCTCGCAGGATGCGGAGCGCGATCTCGCCGCGATTGGCGATCAGGATCTTGTCGAACATCCGCGCCTGACTATTCGATGACGAGGAGGGCTTCGCCGTACTCGACCGGCGTGCCGTCCTCGATGAAGATCGCCGTGACGGTGCCGGCGCGCGGGGCAACGATCTCGTTGAAGGTCTTCATGGCCTCGACGAGCAGCAGCTTGTCGCCGGTCTGCACCTTCGAGCCGACCTCGATGAAGGGCTTCGCCTCCGGCGAGGGCCGCAGATAGGCCGTGCCGACCATCGGCGAGGGCACCGCGCCCGGATGCGCCGCGCCGACCTTGGCGGGTGCCGGGGCGAGGGCGGCCGGTGGCGCCGC
>NZ_CAKLBV010000056.1 GCF_920984675.1 Methylobacterium sp. Leaf118 | reverse complement strand
CGCCTCGCCGCGCCGTCCTCTACCTCCGAGCCTCGCCCGCGAACCATTACTCGACGATCGTCCTGATTCTCCCCGATCGTACTTCGCTCCTTCACGACGTTCAGTGCGCTCGCCAAGTACGGCCGCCCTGATCGCTCTACGGTGATACTGGGCGATCGACGGACGCTCGTGACCACCGTCCAGTATCGTCGCACGACCGCCGCGGGCGGGCTCTCCCACGATCTGCCCGCCTTGCTCTCGACGATCGGATGACCGTCCTGAGGCCGCTCTGAGCCATCTGCGGGCCCGATGAGCGATCACGGCACCGAACGGGCGGCAAGCCTCGCGGGCGGCGGCGCCCGCACCGTCGAGCAAACGCTTGCGCGTTCCTCGATCCGTGGTTCGCTCGACCCTCATGCTGACGATCATCACGGGGGTATTGGGTGGCAGGGGTCTATCGCCGCGGCGACGTCTGGTGGGTACGCTTCCGGTTGGGTGGGGTGCACGTCCGCCGATCGGCGAAGACGAGCAAGAAGGCGGAGGCCCAGGCGTTCCTGGCGAAGCTCATGGAGGAGCACGCCCAAGCTGCTCGGGGCGAGGTGCGGCCACGGCACCTTCTGACCGAGGCCATGGACCGGTTCCTCGACGAGTCAGCCCTCAAGAAGGGAACGATCGACGGCTACCGCTTCAACGTCAGGACGCTCACTCGGCTGCTCGGTAGCTTCCATCTCGACGAGATCGACCACCGCTCGCTCGCCGAGTTTGTAGCGATTCGGAAGCGAACCGGCGTGACCGATGCCACGATCCGGCGAGACCTCGCGGTTCTGGGCTCGGTGTTCACGACCGCGATCCGTTGGGGTTGGGCGGACACATCACCGGTCACAGCGTTCAACAAGCGTGCCCTGAAGCTGAGTCGCCCGCGGACACGCTTCTTGACGCGCGAGGAGTTCGACCGGCTGTACGTGGCCGCTTCCGATGATCTCAGACCGATCCTTGTGCTGGCCGTCGAGACGGGCATGCGCAAGGCGGAACTCCTCGGCCTGACCCTCGGAAGCCTCGACCTTCGGAGACGCGAGGCTCACCTCGAAGACACGAAGTCGAGCACACCCAGGAGGGTCCCACTTTCCGCCCGCGCGTTCGAAACGGTGCGGGAGCTTCTGGAACGACGCTCGCGGCCACGCTCAAGCTATCTCTTCTGCAAGCCGGACGGTACGCGCATCGGCAACCCGAAGAAGGCGTTCGAAGGTGCGTGCCGCCGAGCGGGGATCAATGACCTTCACTTCCACGATCTGAGACACACCTTCGCGTCATGGTGGGTCCAGGATGGAGGCGACCTTTACAGGTTGAGTCGTATCCTCGGCCACACCACGCTCCAGATGAGCAGCCGTTACGCGCACCTTCGTACGAACGACCTCCACGAGGAGATCGAACGGGTGGCACAAAAGCGGACACAGGAGCGCAACATACGGGAGGAGAAAGGCGAAGATCGACCGCGGGTCGAAGAGCGCACCGGCCCGTAAGTCGCTGCTGAGAAACAACGATCGTTGAAGAGGTTAGTGGTGCCGCAAGAGGGATTCGAACCCCCGACCCCCTCATTACGAATGAGGTGCTCTACCAGCTGAGCTATTGCGGCGACGCTGGAGCCGTCCGAAGATTCGGGTTCGGCGGATCGAGGGGGGGTCTTAGACGGCAAGCCCGGACTTGGCAAGCGCCTCCGGCCTCTCGGCCAGGGCAATCGCATTCGAGCGATGATGGATCTTGCGAAGGCGTCGGACCATCCGGCGCGGTTTCGCTTTCGTCGGATGGAGAGGTCCGGGCGGGCCGTTTTGAGGACGTTGAGGGCGAGCTTGCGGAGGGTGGCGAGGTCGTGCGCGCCGTGATCCTTGCGGGTGCGTGCGCGATCTTCGTCGAAGGCGGTGTCGAGGACCCAGTGGAGGGTGTTCTCGATGGCCAGTGGGCGCGCACGGCCTCGGCGAAGCGCTCGGGCGTGAGGCGTGCCGAGGAGAGATCGTAGCGCGTGGCGGTTGCGGTCTTGCCGTCTCGGTCCACCGTGCTCGCGACCATGGCGAGGCTTGCGAGTCCCGGCATGTGCGGCTCGCCGGCATAGCGCCGGTCGGAGAACGGCCAGTCGACGCTCTGCGTGACCGCATGGCGGCGGATCTCGATGCGGCCGTGATCGGCATCGCTCGTCTCGTGCCAGATCAGGCTGTCGGCCGGTGGGCCGGCGAAGAACGCCATGACGTCCGCATGCAGGGCCGGGCGGTTGCCCTTGAGCGCGAGCAGATAATCACCCCCGCGCGCCAGCACGGTCGCGGCCGTCTCGCTCTGGCCGTGGATCGCGTCCGCCGTGACGAGCGTGCCCTCCAGGCTCAGGAGGTCGAGAAGGGCCCGGCCGGCGACGATCTCGTTGCTGCCGGCCGCCACCGCCTTCTGGCCGATCACCAACGTGGTGTCCGTGGCGAACGCGGTGGCGACATGCAGCGCGCTTGTGCCCGCAGCACGGTCGAAGGAGCGACGCAGCGTGTTGCCGTCGATGGCCACGACCCCGCGCCCGTCTGCACCGAGCGCATCCAGGAAGCTGCCGAACGCCGCAGACAATGCCTCGGGATCGATCAGACGGAACAGGCGCGAGAACGTGTCAAGGCTCGGCAGACCGTGCTCCAGGCGCAGGAACTCCCGGAACAGCGCCCCGCGATCCTCGGCGAAGTCGGCCATGTCCCCGCAGGTGTGGCAGCCGCAGATCGAGGCCACCAGCGCGAGCGTCACCACCTCCAGAAGGTCGTGACGGCGGGCATTGCCGGTGCGTGGATCGGGAACCGAACCCCGGATCGTGATCAGGCCGCGCATCCGACGCTCTCCGAAGGCGTCGCAAAAGCCCAAACCCCACGAAGGCGCTACATCAAAATCCTCAAATGCGATTCCCCTGAGCTCACAGCTTCGAGTCCCCCTGCGCCTGCAACGATATCGACCATCGCCCGATCAAGCCGCGACACCCGTGGACCAACGGTCAAGTTGAGCGAATGAATCCCACGATCAAGGACGCGACGGTCAAGCGCTACCACTACGACAGCCACGCGCAACTCCGCACCCATCTGGCCGACTTCGTCAGCGCCTAAAATTTTGCCCGCCGCCGCAAGACCCTGTGCGGTCTCACGCCCTACGAAGCCCTTTGCAAGGCGTGGTCCGCCGAGCCGAGCCGAGCCGCTTCAAGGGAAACCCACTCCACCATATGCCGGGACCAAACATCCAGTGGCATCAACTGGCTTTGATCTCGATCGAAATTACTCCGTCCATCCCGAAGCTTCCAGGAGGGACCGAAAATTCTCTGCATTTTCTGGTTGCTCTTTGATAATCTGGTTTAATAGGCGCGCAACATAATTTTTATCGCTCTCCGACCACGGCACTCCGCTCTCCAAGATTCTCATGACATACACTGTCGCTTGAGCGTACAACTTGTCGCCATGCACAAAAGGATGGCACACAAGATCACCTGCATTTTCTGGCAGCATCGCTGGTATCACAGGCTTTTGAAATCCGAAGTATTCATGCAAATAACTGGGAGATCCGATATCATTCATATCCATGCATACAAAGTTTGCATTCGATAATTCGGTCGCGACAAAACTTTCATCATTTGGCCATAGAACTTCGATATTGCTGACGTTGGCGGACTTTCTTTCTGCATAGCAACGCCCTAGCGCAATACGGCGACGAAACAGATAATCAACGGCGCGACCGGAGAGTCGCACAACCGGAAACATCATCGTGTATATAACACTATGATAAAAAGCCATATACTTATACCATGCCCAGTGCTCGCTGGCCCTCGAGTAGCGCGCGGATATCATGTCGATATTTTCACAGTGAGAGAATTTTTTAAAGAAATTTTCTGGTTCATCAGAGTGAATATATACATCAGGCTCAATGAGCCAAAACTGACTTGCCATCGGAAAATGACCCCTCACAATATAAAAAGCATAGTCACCGCAGCGCCATGGCGTATCATACTCATAGATAAGGCCCATTTTCTCTGCATTTGATTTTATGAAACTAATTTTTTCAAAAGATTCGCTCGCTATGGCACCATCCCTCTCGTCTGCAAATATTACAAACCGGGAATTTGGTGCAAGCTTTATCTGGTTTGCAAGCGAAATTTCCACTTCTGTCATTTTATTCGTTCTGAGTATTACCACCTCTCCTCGCCATAACTCATTGGGAACACGAGACATTGACACTACCCTCAACGCATAAATGTGATTGGAATCAAATCTTGACTCTTTCAGCCGTCGTCGAACGCGCTTCCATGCCGAAGCGAGCTCGACACGTAGGCTGCTGGGCCCCCACCTCTGCCATCCCCGCCCACGCGCCTCGTCGAATGCACTTTGAACTCTCACGACTCTACGCGTTATGACTTCGAATGCTAAACGGTGTGATCCCCGCCGCGGATCAACACAGCATCGCAAACGAACTGCACATCACGGGCCATGCACGCGGCCCGCCCTTCGCCAACAGTGGTCGCGTGCGCGTTGGCGCGGCTCGATGTCCATGGTCCCGGCAGCGGCATTAAGCTGGCCGGGTAGGCAAGTCGAGATGCGGGTTCCTGCTTCCGTCTCTAACCCGTCTTGGCCAGCGGCCGGACCCTGCGGCCGGGCCGGAACACCGCCATCGGCTCGGCGAACCCGTCGAGGGCATGGATGCCGAGCGGCTCGGGATCGCCCCACAGGAAGTCCACGAACGGCTTGGACATCAGCAGCGGCTCGCCCAGCGTACGGTTCAGCCGCGCCAGCCGGCTCGCGAGGTTCACGTCGCGGCCGATCACCGTAAAGTCGAGCCGGGTGCCCGAGCCGACATTGCCGTAGGCCGCCTCGCCGTGGTGGAGCGCGATGCCGGCCGCCACCGCCTTGGCGCCGAAGCGCCCGACCGCGTTGGCCTCGGCCAGCGCCGCCAGCGCCGCCTCGGCGGCCGTCACCGCGCTCTTGGCCGCCCCGCCGAGGTCGTCGCCGGTCTCCCGGAAGATCGCGAGCAGGCCGTCGCCCAGATACTTCAACACCTCGCCGCCCTCCCGCTCGATCGGCGGCACGAGGCAGTCGAAGAAGGCGTTGAGGAGATCGACCGCGCCCTCGGGCTTCAGGTCGGCAGAGAGGCGGGTGTAGTCGCGCATGTCGGCGAACAGGATCGCCGAGCGGATGCGCCGCACCTGTCCCCGGCGGATGTCGCCGGACAGGATCGCCCGGTGCGGCTCGTCGCCGACATAGATGCGCAGCACCGTGTCGAGTTGCTTGTTGAGGAGGCGCATCTCCATCACGGCGGCGAGCGTCGGCATGACGAAGCGCAGGATGGCGATGTCCTCGTCGCGAAACCCCTCGAGGGCGCGCGTCGCGAAGGTGATGCCGTTGCGGGTGCCGTTGGTGAAGATCAGCGGCGCGACGATGTAATGGGTGTAGCCGGCGGCCTTCAGCTCCGGGATGACCGCGTAGCAATCGTCCGGCGTCCTGCCGAGATCGAGGACGAGCCATTCGCCGCTCTCGTGGACCGTGTAGAACGGGCTCTCGCGATAGGCCTTCTCGGAGGCCTCGCCGTGGGGGAACAGGCGGACGCTCGATCCCTCCTCGCGGGTCCAGCGGCGCCCGACCCCGGAATATTCCGAATGCAGGGTGTCGATCGCCGTCGTCGCGCGGTCGATCGGCACGCCGATGGCGTCGAGACGCTGGGCCAAGCCCGCCAGCAAATCGTCGGCCTTGGGGAGCCGCGCCCCCTCCCCCAGGAGCCAGTCGCGGATGCCGACGCAGGCCTGCAGCGCCCCGAAGGGCACGTCCTCGGCCTCCGATCCGTCGGCGAGGGCGGTCGGGGGCGGTCGCGGGGCGTCCTCGTCGAGCATGGGCCGAAGGTGGGCATTTCGCCGGTTAAGGCAAGGCTTGGCGCCGCACGAGGATCCGCGCGGCGCTCGGCCGGGCTCCGCCGCGACGGGCGGCGCGCCCGGTGTCAGCGGGTCTGCGCGGCCTCCCGCCGGTTCTCGCGCATCAGGGTCACGAAGCGCTCGAACAGGTAGTGGCTGTCGCGCGGGCCGGGCGAGGCCTCCGGGTGGTGCTGCACCGAGAAGGCCGGACGGTCGGTCAGGGAAAGGCCGCAATTCGAGCCGTCGAACAGCGACACATGAGTCTCGACCGCGGTCTCGGGCAGGCTCGTCGGGTCGACCGCGAAGCCGTGATTCATCGACACGATCTCGACCTTGCCGGTGGTGTGGTCCTTCACCGGATGGTTCGCGCCATGATGGCCCTGGCCCATCTTCACCGTGCGCCCGCCGAGCGCGAGGCCCATGAGCTGGTGGCCGAGGCAGATGCCGAAGGTCGGCACCCGCTCGTCGAGGAGTTGGCGGATGACCGGCACGGCATAGTGCCCGGTCGCGGCCGGATCGCCGGGGCCGTTGGAGAGGAACACCCCGTCGGGGTTCATCGCCATGATGGCCTCGGCGCTCGTCGTGGCCGGCACCACCGTCACGTCGCAGCCGGCCTCGGCCAGCAGGCGCAGGATGTTGCGCTTCACGCCGTAATCGATCGCGACCACCTTGAGCCCGGCACCCGGCGCCCGGGAGCCGTAGCCGCCCTTCACCGCCCAGACGGTCTCGGTCCAGGCCGACGGCGCCCTTGAGGTCACCGGCGGCACGAGGTCGAGCCCCTCCATCGGGGCGAGCGCCGCGGCCCGGGCCTTCAGGGCGTCCCGGTCGAACCGGCCTTCGGGATCGTTGGCGATGACGGCGTTGGGCATGCCGTGGTCGCGGATCAGGGCGGTGAGCGCGCGGGTGTCGATGCCGGTGATGCCGACGATCCCGCGGGCTTTCAGCCAGCCGTCGAGATGCGAGGAGGAGCGCCAGTTCGAGGGCCGGGTGACGGCGGACGCGATCACCGCGCCGCGTACGCCGGAGGCCGGGGCCTGCTCCAGGCTCTCCAGATCCTCGTCGTTGGTGCCGACATTGCCGATATGCGGGAAGGTGAAGGTGACGATCTGCCCGGCATAGGACGGATCCGTCAGGATTTCCTGGTAACCCGTCATGGCGGTGTTGAAGCAGACCTCGCCGTCGGCCGCACCGGTCTGGCCGATGCCGAAGCCTTCGAGCACGGTGCCGTCGGCGAGCACGAGGAGCGCCGTGACGCGGGGCTCGCTCCAGGGCTCCGGGTGCTTGGGCTCGGGGACGGGGCCTGCGGGATCGGCACGCAGGGTCGCGGGTTCGTCTTGCAGCATGGGTCCGATCCGGCTTATGTCCGCCGCCTCGCGCCGCCCGAGAACGGGGCCGCGGGAAAAGCGGGAGTTGGGCGGGCTCATAGCGAGCCGGCCGCGCCGGGGTCAATCTGGGCGCGCGATCATGCGCGCACAATGCGCCCTGGACGCGCACGAGACCCGCGCCTCGACACGTCTGGAGACCGACCACCATGCTGCGCGAGCGCATCACCGCCGAGATGAAGGACGCCATGAAGGCCGGCGAGAAGCAGAAGCTCTCGACCGTGCGCATGATTCAGGCGGCGGTGAAGGACAAGGACATCGAGTCCCGTGGCCTCGGCAAGGACCCGGCCAGCGACGAGGAGATCCTCGCGCTCCTCCAGAAGATGATCAAGCAGCGTCAGGAAGCCGCGGGCGTCTACGAGCAGGGCGGCCGGCCCGAGCTCGCCGAGACCGAGCGCGCCGAGGTCCAGATCATCCAGGCCTTCCTGCCCCAGCAGATGGATGAGGCCGAGACCCGAGCGGCCATCGCCGGCGCCATCGCCGAGACCGCAGCCGCCGGCCCGAAGGACATGGGCAAGGTGATCGCGGCCCTGAAGGGCAAATATGCCGGCCGCATGGATTTCGGCCGCGCCAGCGGGCTCGTAAAGGACGCGCTCGCCGGGAAGTAAGGCCAAGTGATCGGGCCAAGTGATCGGGCCAAGCGATCGGGCCACCGCGTCACGCCGGCCCGGCATCGATCCGCATGCGGAAGATCGCGTAGGGCGGCGTTTCGCGGCTGAAGCCGCCCTGATGCTCCGCGCGGCGGTTGGCCTGCGCCGACGAGACGTAGAGCCAGCCGTCCGGGGTGATCCAGAACGTGTCCGGCCAGATCAGGCGCGGATCGGTGGCGAGCACCTCGATCCGCCCGTCCGGATCGCGCCGGGCGATCGCGTTGAACTCCTGAAGGCTGAGGTAAATCCGGTCGCGGGAATCGGCGATGAGGCCGCCGGTCAGGCCCTTCTCGCCGAGGTCCTGCACCGTGGCGGCGACGGCGGCGTCGTCCTGGGCGGGATCGCGCAGGGCCGCGGTCTCGACCGTGTAGAGGCGCCGGCTCATCAGCGGCGCGTAAGTGAGGCGTCGTCCGTCGGGGCTGAGCGCGACACCGTTGGCTCCCCCCTGGATCGGGCGCGCGGAACCGTCGCCCGGGCGCTTCATCAGCACCTGACCCTCGACGATCTTCAGGGTCCCGGCGACGGAGGTCGTGCTCGGGTGACCGGCGAGACGCCGCACTGCCCGGCCGCTGGCGAGATCGACGGCGATGAGGGCGCCCTCGCCCGCCTGGCCCTGGTCGGTGAGGAAGACCGCCTCGTGACCCGGACGGAGATCGATCCGCAGGTCGTTCAGCGAGGATTGGTCGGTGATCGCGTCCTGCAGGGGGATCGTGCGGACGGGCGCGTTCGTCGCGAGGTCGATGCAGACGAGTTTCGCCGCCCCCGGCACCGGCACGCCGGACGCGGCCATCAGGCCGGCATCGAGCAGCCAGAGGCGGCCCTGCCCGTCGATCAACCCGTTGGGGACGTGGAATAGGGTCTCGCCCGCCCGCGCCGGGTCGGGGCGGTTCGCCGCCGCGCTCGGATAGGGCACGACGCGCCCGTCCGGGAACAGCTCGCCCGCGGTGAAGGCGGTGCGCCCGTCGAAGCGTGGCATGAACAGGAACATCCGGCCGCCGCGCGAGACCGTCAGGCCGGTCGGCGTCGTCGGCGCCTGGGCGGCGACAACCAGCTCGAAGCTGCCGACCGGAGGGGCGGTCGCGGGCTGCGCCCGGGCCGGCCGCAGGCCCGACGCCCGAACCGCGAGAACGCCTGCCGTGCCGCGGAGAAGCGCGCGGCGCCCGATGCGTGTCATGAGGGTCCTCAACCGTGCAGGCCGGCGCCGCGCATGCGGGTCTCGACCGCCAGCACGCGGGGACCGGCGCAGATGTAGAGGCGGCGCCCGTCCGGGCCGCCGAAGGCGATGTTGGCGCAGGGCCCCTCGGTGGGGATGAGGCCCAGGAAGGCGCCATCGGGGTTCCAGATCCGCACGCCCTCGCCGGCCCCGCAATAGACCCGGCCCTCGGTGTCGACCCGGATTCCGTCCGGCACCCCGCTCTCGATCCGGGCGAAGACGCGCTCTCCGGTGAGGCGCCCGTCCGCCACGTCGAAAGCGCGGATCTCCCGGGGCACCGTCGCGTCGAGCGCCGCCCCGGCCTCACTGACGTAGAGACGGCGCTCGTCGGGGGAGAAGGCCAGCCCGTTGGGCTGCCGGAACGCGCGCGTGACGATCGCGAGGCCCCCGTCCGGATCGCACCGGTAGACGAAGCTGCCCGCCTGCTCGGAGGGGCGCGGTTCGCCCTCCTCGGCACTCACGATGCCGAAGGTCGGGTCCGTGAACCAGACCGCGCCGTCGCGGGCCACGACGACGTCGTTGGGCGAATTCAGCCGGCGGCCCTCGAAGCGCTCGGCCAGCACCGTCAGGCGGCCATCCCCCTCCCGGCGCACCACCTGGCCGGTGCGGTGCTCGCAGGTGACGAGCCGACCCTCGCGGTCCAGGGTGTTGCCGTTGGCGTTCGCCGAGGGCGCGCGAAACACCTCCGGGCGGCCGCCCTCGGGGAGGCGCAGCATCCGGTTGCGCCGCACATCGCTGAAGACGAGGCTGTTCAGCGCCGGGACCCAGACCGGCCCCTCGCACCATGCCCCCTCCCCGTAGAGCGTCTCGACCCGCGCGCCCGGCGCGAGGACGGAGGCGAGCCCCTCCCCGGCTTGGGCCGCGACGGGCGCCAGCAGGGCGAGGCCGAGGAGCGGGCGGCGGGTGAGGCCGCGGGACGATCGGGCTGAATCGGTCATCGGCCGGCCAACGCGTCCGGGCCGGGAAGGCTCCAAGGCGGGCGTGAGACTCCGTTAGGCCACCCGCGCTAGGATGCAGGCCGAGGCCGGAGGCCCGGCATCCGCGGCTGCATCGAAAAGAACCCCGTGCGCTACCCGCCCCATATCCTCGAAGAGATCCGCGTCCGTCTCCCGGCCTCCGACGTGGTCGGACGGCGGGTGCGGCTGAAGAAGGCGGGGCGCGAGTGGCGCGGCCTGTCGCCGTTCAACGCGGAGAAGTCGCCGAGCTTCTACGTGAACGACCAGAAGCAGTTCTACCATTGCTTCTCGTCCGGCAAGCACGGCGACATCTTCACCTTCCTGATGGAGACCGAGGGCGTCAGCTTCCCCGAAGCGGTCGAGCGGCTGGCGAGCGAGGCCGGCGTCGGGCTGCCGAAAATGAGCGCCGAGAGCGAGCAGGCCGAAGCACGCCGCGTGGGGGCGCTCGAGATCATGGAGATGGCCGCGCTCTATTTCGAGGCGCAGCTGCTGGCCCCCGGCGGGGCGGAGGCCAGGGCCTATCTCGACCGGCGGGGTCTGGGCGAGACCACGCGCACGGCGTTCCGGCTGGGCTATGCCCGGGGCGAGCGCTACGGCCTGCGCGATCACCTCGCCGCCAAGGGCGTCGAGCGCGACACGATGCTGGAACTGGGGCTGCTCGCCACCGCCGAGGGCGTCGCCGTACCCTACGACAAGTTCCGCGACCGGGTGATGTTTCCGATCCGCGACGTCCGCGGGCGGGTCGTCGCCTTCGGCGGCCGGGCGATGCAGGCCGAGGCCAAGGCGAAGTACATGAACTCGCCGGAGACCCCGCTCTTCCACAAGGGGCGGATGCTCTACAACCTCGACCGGGCCCGCAAGGCGGCCCATGAGCGCGCCCGCATCGTCGCGGTGGAGGGCTATGTCGACGTCATCGCCATGACGCTGGCGGGCTTTCCCGAGACGGTGGCGCCGCTCGGCACGGCGCTGACCGAGGACCAGCTCGCCCTGCTCTGGCGCCACGCCGACGAGCCGATCCTGTGCTTCGACGGCGACGGGGCCGGGCAGCGCGCCGCCTTCCGCGCGCTCGACGTGGCCCTGCCGATGCTGGAGCCGGGAAAATCCCTGCGCGTCGCCATGCTGCCCGAGGGCCAGGACCCGGACGACCTCGCCCGTTCGGGCGGCGCCGGCGCGATCGACGCGGTGCTGAGCGGGGCCCGGCCCCTCGTCGACGTGCTGTGGGCCCGCGAGACCGAGGCCGGCGCCCTCGACACGCCCGAGCGCCGGGCGGGCCTCGCCAAGACGCTCCGCGAGGCGGTCGCCGGCATCCGCGACGAGACCGTGCGGCGCTTCTACCGCGACGAGATCGAGGGGCGTCTGCGCGGGCTTTCGGGACGGCCCGACCGAACGGAGGGCGGCTATGCCCCGGGACCGCGCGCGCCGCGCGCCGCGCCGTTCCAGCGTCGGCCGCGGCCGGGCGACCCGCCGCCCTCGCCGCGGATCGTCACTGGCTTCAACCCCCTGCTCAAGGCGGCGGGGCCGGGGCCGGCGCAGGGCGGGCGCGCAGCCAAGCGCGAGGCGATGATCATCGCGAGCCTGCTGGCGCATCCCGAACTCGTCGGGATCGAGGAGGAGGCGCTCGCGGCCCTCGAACTCGTCAACCCGGACGCGGCGGCCTTGCGCGCCCTCCTGCTCGACCGCGCCGCGGAGGCCGAGGCGAGCGCACCGGAACTGATGGCGGCCCGCCTGCGCCGGGCGGGACTGGAGGAGGCGAGCGCCCGGCTCCTCGCCCTGGTCAATCCCGGCGACCGCTGGATGCTCGATCCGCACGCCGACCCTCAGCGTCTGGAACATACCCTGCATCAGGCCGTGATCTTGCACCGGCAGACGGGCGCGCTACATAGCGAACTTCACCAAGCCGAGCGGGCTCTTGCCGAGGATGGGTCCGAGGCGAATTTCGCGTGGCTCTGCGACGTGCAGCAGCAGCTCGCCGTGATCGCCGCAGCCGAGGCGGAAGCGGAGGTCTCTCGGGAGGAGTGAATTTCCGCGAGCGTGGCCGCCCTGCGACGGCACGGGGCCGCGCACTATGGTTAACGGTCGGTCAACACACGGCGCGCTAGAGCTTTAAGCGACGAGAATCGGCGCGGGCACTCGACAAGCGCGCCATTCCCCTACATTGCGACGGGTCTTTCGCGGGATGCGCGCGGGCTCACGGCCCCGCCGCCGCCACGAGAACATAGGCTGAGCATGGCAACGAAGGCAACCGAGCGGGACGATGCGGACGCCGCCCAGGAGCAACCGACGGATGGCCCGCTCCTCGACCTGACGGATGCCGCGGTCAAGCGGATGGTGAAGCTCGCCAAGAAGCGCGGCTACGTCACCTACGAGGAGATCAACGAGGTTCTCCCCGACGGTCAGGTCGACGGCGACCAGATCGAGGACGTGCTGGCCCAGCTCGACGACATGGGCATCCGCGTGGTCGAGGCCGAGGAATCGGAAGAGACCGCCACCGAGACCAAGGCCAACGGCGAGGCCACCGAGGACGAGGAGCCCGCCGAGGGCACCGAGGTCGCGGAGACCTCGACGTCGGCGCGCGCCGTCACGGTGGCCACGCCCACCGCCAAGGAGCCGACCGATCGCACGGACGATCCCGTGCGCATGTACCTGCGCGAGATGGGCTCGGTGGAGCTGCTCTCGCGCGAGGGCGAAATCGCCATCGCCAAGCGCATCGAGGCCGGCCGCGAGGCGATGATCGCGGGCCTCTGCGAGAGCCCGCTGACCTTCCAGGCCATCATCATCTGGCGCGACGAGCTCGTCGACGGCAAGGTGCTGCTGCGCGACATCATCGACCTCGAAGCCACCTATGCCGGGCCCGATGCCCGCGGGGCGCCCCAGACGCCGGAGGAAGGCACCGAGGAGACCGAGGAGGGCGAAGGCGCCGTCCCGCCGGAAGGCGGCGACGACGAGGACGACATGGAGAACAACGTGTCGCTCGCGGCCATGGAGGCCGAGATCAAGCCGCGCGTTCTCGAGACCTTCGACAACATCGCCTCGAACTACCGGAAGCTCCGCAAGCTCCAGAACGAGGAGACGGAGCTGAAGACGGGCGGCGGCACGCCGACCTCCGCCCAGACCAAGAAGCAGGCCGAGCTGAAGGACATCGTCGTCACCGACGTGAAGTCCCTCTCGCTCAACGCCAACCGCATCGAGGCCCTGGTCGAGCAGCTCTACGACATCAACAAGCGCCTCATCTCGCATGAGGGCCGCCTGATGCGCGCCGCCGAGAGCCACGGCGTCGCCCGCGACGAGTTCCTGCGCCACTACCAGGGCTACGAGCTCGACCCGAACTGGATGGCCCGCGTCGGCACGCTGGGCGGCAAGGGCTGGAAGAACTTCGTCGAGCGCGGCGGCCGGCAGGTCGCGGACCTGCGCGAGCAGATCCTGACGCTCGCCTCCGAGACGGGCCTGAAGATCGGCGAGTACCGCAAGATCGTCTCGATGGTGCAGAAGGGCGAGCGCGAAGCCCGCCAGGCGAAGAAGGAGATGATCGAGGCCAACCTCCGCCTCGTGATCTCGATCGCCAAGAAATACACCAACCGCGGCCTGCAGTTCCTGGACCTGATCCAGGAAGGCAATATCGGTTTGATGAAGGCCGTCGATAAGTTCGAGTATCGGCGCGGCTACAAGTTCTCGACCTATGCGACGTGGTGGATCCGGCAGGCGATCACCCGTTCGATCGCCGACCAGGCCCGCACCATCCGCATCCCGGTGCACATGATCGAGACGATCAACAAGATCGTCCGGACGTCGCGCCAGATGCTGCACGAGATCGGCCGCGAGCCGACCCCGGAGGAGCTGGCCGAGAAATTGGCCATGCCGCTGGAGAAGGTCCGCAAGGTCCTCAAGATCGCCAAGGAGCCGATCTCTCTCGAAACGCCCATCGGTGACGAGGAAGATTCGCATCTCGGCGACTTCATCGAGGACAAGAACGTCGTCCTGCCGATCGACGCGGCGATCCAGTCGAACCTGCGCGAGACCACGACCCGTGTGCTCGCTTCGCTGACGCCGCGCGAGGAGCGCGTCCTGCGGATGCGCTTCGGCATCGGCATGAACACCGACCACACCCTCGAAGAGGTGGGTCAGCAGTTCTCGGTGACCCGCGAGCGCATCCGCCAGATCGAGGCGAAGGCGCTGCGCAAGCTCAAGCATCCGAGCCGCTCGCGGAAGCTGCGGAGCTTCCTCGACAACTGATCGCCTGTTCGACGCGGGCCTCCAACACCCGACCGCATCCCTGAGATGGCAGCGCGTCCGCGCCGCCCTTGAGGGGTGAAGAGGGATGGATGCTGGAGCGCCTTGATCGGCCGCCCTTCGGGCGGCCGTTTGCGTTCAACCCCTGCCGTGACTGCACCCGTGACCGAAGGCGGATGGTTCCCGCCCCGTCACAAAAAACCCCGACTTCCCCGGCATCCACACGTCATCGCGGCCGGATCGCTCAAGAATCACCGGCCGGGCCGTTTGGGGGTTTGCCGGATGACGCTCGACGACGCGCGCGACGACTTCTCGCGCCTGCATCGCCATTTCACGCTGCATCTCGGAGTGGCGGTCGGCCTGTCGTGGCTGACGGCGCTCTACGCCGCAGCCAACGTGCCGTGGGTGCGCAACATCCGCGCCCTGATCGACCCCGCCGGACCGGTGCGGGTCGAGAGCACGCTCTCCTACCTGTTCGTGATGCCCGCGGTGCTGACGCTCGCCTGGGCCGCCGCCTATTTCGGCCGCGAGACCATGCGCCGCCTCCAGACCCTGCCGAACCAGACCCTCGAATTCGCGGCTGCGGCCGCCGTCGCCTTCGGGGTGTTCTACCTGTCGATCGACCGCGCCGTCGCGGCCCTCCTCGCCGGGTTCTGAGGGGGGTTACCCGCCCTCCGCGAGGCGGCGGACCGCCTCCGAGGCGAGCAGGCGCACGAGCGCCTGCTCGGAGTCCCGATCCGCGGCCACGACGAGGCCGCCGCAGACCGTGCCGCGTCCGGTGACGGCGTAGCGCAGGACCGGCGCCGCCTTGAGGCCGCCGGTGCCCGCGGCGACGAAGCCGCGCATCGCCCCCGGCCGATCGCTGCGCCCGACGCTCACCGCCAGCCCGGCCGCCTGCCCGGTCACCGTCCAGGACAGGATCTCGAGCCGCCGCCCGTCCTGCTGGGCGAGCGCCCGCCGGGGCCCCGACAGGGCGACCAGCGTGTCGGGCGCGAGCTGCACCTGCCCCGCGAAGGAGATCGCCCGCTCCGCCCGGCGCCGCGTGAAGCGGTCGAGCACCGCGAGCCCGCGCAGATCGTCCAGCACCACGAAGATCCGGGCGTGGGCATAGTCCGGCCCGTGCACGTTGGTCGCGAGGGCGATGACCTGCGCGCCGTCGAGGGCGAAGCGCGCCGTCGGCCAGCCCCGGCCGGCCACCGGCTCGCATCGGTCGGGCCATGCGACGTTGTGGGCGCGGGCCGAGTTCAGGTGATGGCGCGCCGCCCCGGTCTCGACGCCCTCCGCGCCGCCGCCCTCGACGATCCAGCGCCGCGAACCGGTGGCGAAGACGAAGGAGGTGCAGTCGCGGTGGTCCTGGGGCGACGGGCCGGCATGGAGGCAGGCGAAATGGGCCCAGCCCCGTTCGGGTCCGTCGTAGCGCAGGGCGATGATCTCCGGCGTTTCCGCCTCGCGCCCGGCCGGGTCGTCCTCACGGACCGCCACGAGGTCGCCCGCGGGCGCCCCCAGGCGGGCGATCCAGGCGGCGTGGTCGAGGCCCGGCGGGGTGTCGCCGAAGGGCGGCAGCCGCCCGGCCGGATCGAGGAGCCGGGCAAGGCCCGGCAGCGCCGCCGCGACGCGCTCGGCGATGGCCGGCCCCGGCGCCGCGCCACCGAGCGCGGCGGCGATGCCCTGCCCGTGCGTCAGCAGGTCGAGACGGCGCAGGGGCGCGGATTCGGCGAAGGCGCCGTCGGCCCCGAGCAGGGCGTCGAAGCCCCGCCCCAGGCTCTCGCAGGCGAGGGTCTCCCAGTGCGGCGCGAAGGCGAAATGCGGCAGGGCGCGGGCGAGCGCCAGCAGGGCGGCCGAGGCCTGGAGGCCGTGGAGCGCGCGCGCCAGCGTGTTCTGCCCGACGATCTCGGCCAGGGCGAAGCCGTGCCGCGCCGCCTCCGCGGCGATGATTTCGCGCGCCGCGTCCCGCTCCCCTGACAGAAGGCGCGCCAGCACGTCGGCGCGGGGCGCCAACGCGGCCGGGTGCAGGCTCAGCGGGTCGCTCGGATGGCCCCAGGGATTGGCCGCCGCCCACGAAGCCGCCAGCGCCCGGGCGCGGGCCTCGCCCTCCGGGGTCGCGGCGAGGGGCAGCAGCCAGGACAGGGACTGGTAGGCGAGCCGCCAGCCGACGGTGCGGAACGGGTCCTCGCGCCAGTCCGGCGCCGCCGGCAGGGTCCAGTCGGGCAGGCTGGCGAGGGTCAGCCTCACGCCCGCCCCGTCATGGCGGGCGTCGCGATCGGGCCCGGCGCGGGTCGCCCGGATGCGGGCGAGCAGGGGAGCAACGGACATCCCCGCCGCCGGCGGAGCGAGCCAGCCGCCCGGGGCGTCCGCGCCGAGCCCGAGCCGTTCGGCGAGCCGGGCGAGGAAGGCGGGGCCGGCGAGGGGATCGTCGCCGCACAGGCTTTCCAGGCGGAACCCGTCCTCCAGCGCCACTTCCGGCGCGCCGATCAGCTCGGCCCCGGCCGGCGCCTGCGCCTCCTCCCAGGGCCCGAGATCGAGGGTCACCGAGGCCGCGCCGGTCGGCGGGCGCAGGGCGAGGGTGAAGCGGCGCGCCTGCGGCACGGTGGAGAGGTTCACGACCGCCCCCAGCCCCGGCACCGACACGGCGCCGGGATAGGGCGGCGCGATCTCGACGCCCGCCGCGTCCCGGTAGGTGAGCCGGACCCGGGCGGCGTGCTCGTCGGGCCGCGGGGCGTAGAGCTGGCCGCGCAGGGTCAGGCCGACGCCCTCGGGCAGGGCGTAGGTCAGGGAGACGGGCTCCGTGTCGAGGGGTCGGCGCCGCGGGGCCGCGGCGGGATCGGGCGCGCCGAGGAGGAGGACCGGATCGGTCACCGTGACGGGGGCCGTGTTGCGCCAGGAGCGGAAGGTCACGGCGAGATCGCGGGCCTGGTCCGGCACCCGGAAGGCGATGCGCCGCCGCGCCTCCGGCCCCGCGAGGTCCGGCCCCGCGATCCAGGCGGCGTGCGGATCGAGCAGGCCGCGGGTGAGCCCGGGGACATGGTCGAGGTCGAGGCTCGACCCGTCGCCGGCCAGACAATCGACGCCGACCGCCACGCAATCGGCGGCGAGGCACGCGGTTTCCGCCGCGTCATAGGCGAGGCCGAAGGCCAGGCAGGCCCAGGCCCCGGGGCGCAGCCCGGTGAAGGGGAGCACCGCGCGGGCGAAGCGGTGGTTGGGCGCGAGCCGATGCAGGCCCTCGCGCCCGCCCGATCCGGCCCCACCGGCATAGCGGGCCGGCCCCGGATCCAGGACGGGCACGCCCTCGGCTCCCGCCCGCTCTTCGTCGCTCGACACCATGGGCGCAGGCGCACCGGGCGCCCCCCCTCTGTCAAGCGCCGAGCCAGCCTCGTGCAAGATTGCCTGCCTAAACCGCCCATGGGACGCCGGGCCTTCGAGCCCGCGGCGTCCACGTTTCACGAGGGCCCTTGGGATGGGGGCGTTGCCATGACGGGCGTCTACCTGTTCGACCTCGCCTCGCAGCACGCGCGCTACCTCGCCGTGCGGCAGGCCACGATCGCCGGCAACGTCGCCAACGCGAACACGCCGGCCTTCAAGGCGCGCGACACGGTGCCCTTCGCCCAGGTCCTGGCGCGGACCGGGCTCGACATGGCCTCGACCGCGAACACCCATCTCGAGGCCGCGGGCACGCGCATCCCGGTCAAGACGGCCCAGCCCGCGGGCTGGGAGGTGCTCGAATCCTCGAGCGGGGTCAGCCTGGAGCAGGAGATGCTCAAGGGCGGCGAGGTCGCCCGGCAGCACAATCTCGACACCGCGATCGTCAAGTCGTTCCATCGCATGCTGATGGCCGCCGTGCGGAGCGGGTCGTGATCGATCCCCTGCTTTCCGCCTCCCGGCTCGCGGCGGCCGGGCTCCAGGCCCAGTCGGTGCGCATGCGCGTCGTCTCGGAAAACCTCGCCAACGCGCAATCGACCGGCGAGACCCCCGGGTCCGAGCCCTATGCCCGCAAGACCGTGACCTTCATGGCCGAGCTCGACCGGGCCGCCGGCGCGGCCTCGGTGCGGCTCTCCGAGATCGGCACCGACAAGACGCCGTTCCGCACCGAGCACGATCCGGGCAACCCGGCGGCGGACGAGAACGGCGTCGTCAAGCTGCCGAACGTGAACATGCTCGTCGAGATGGCGGACATGCGCGAGGCCAACCGCTCCTACGAGGCGAACCTCCAGGTCATCAAACAGGCCCGGGCCATGGTCGCCAGCGTCATCGATCTCCTCAAGTCCTGAGATTTGCCCCGATGATCGACGCCCTCACCTCGCTGTCGGCCTTCGACAAGGTCGCCGGCACCTCCTTCGCCGAGACGGCGCCGCTCCAGAAGGCCGCGCTGCCGACGCAGGTCGCCGCCCCCGCCGGCACCGATTTCGGCGAGGTCATGGCCCAGTTCGCCGCGCAGGCCCGCGATTCCCTGCGGGCGGGAGAGGCCACCTCGATCGCGGGCATCCAGGGGCGGGCCACGGCACAGCAGGTGGTCGAGGCGGTGATGTCCGCCGAGCAGAGCCTGCAGACCGTCGTGGCGGTCCGCGACAAGGTCGTGGCCGCCTATCTCGAACTCAGCCGTATGGCGATCTGAGGAACCCTCGTCATGCGCGCACTCGCCATCGCCGCCACGGGCATGTCGGCCCAGCAGCTCAACCTCGAAGTCATCGCGAACAACATCGCGAACCTGAACACCACCGGCTTCAAGGGGGCCCGGGCCGAGTTCACCGACCTGCTCTATCAGGCCGAGCGCCAGCAGGGCGCGCCGAACCAGGCGGGCCAGGAGGCGGTGCCCGAGGGGGCGATGCTGGGCTTAGGGGTTCGCGCCGCCGCGATCCGCAACCTGCACCGGCAGGGTCAGCTCGCCAACACCGGCAATCAGCTCGACCTGGCGGTGAACGGGCGCGGCTACTTCCAGATCACCGCCCCGAGCGGCGAGATCAACTACACCCGCGCCGGCTCGTTCAACCGCAACAATGCCGGCCAGCTCGTGACGCTGGAAGGCTACGCGGTCGATCCGGCGATCCTGATCCCGCAGAACACCTCGGAAGTGACCGTGAACCTCTCGGGCCAGGTCTTCGCCAAGGTCGAGGGGCAGGTCGCGCTGCAGAATATCGGCCAGCTGACGCTCGCCAACTTCGCCAACGAATCGGGCCTGGAGCCGCTCGGCAACGGTCTCTACCGCGAATCCCCGGCCTCCGGTGCGCCGGTCGTCGGCAATCCGGGCGATGTCAGCTTCGGCAAGCTGCACCAGGGCTACCTCGAAGGCTCGAACGTCGATCCGGTGAAGGAGATCACCAACCTGATCACCGCCCAGCGCGCCTTCGAAATGAACTCCAAGGTGATCTCCGCCGCCGACGAGATGGCCGGCACCATCTCCAAGGGCATCCGCTAAGGGCCTCCGCCGGCGTCCTGCGACGCCCCCCGGCCGCCCTCCCCGCTTCCCTCCCGACACGGCGCGATCCCCATGGCCCGCACGCTCCTCGCCCGCTGCCTGCTCCTGTCCCTGCTCGCGGGCGCCGCGCACGGCTTCGGCCCGCTCCCGGCCCTCGCCGCCGAGGGCATGGCCGCCACCGAGATCATGCTGCCGGTGCCCACCGTCACGATCTATCCCGGCGACACCATCAAGGACTCGATGCTGCGGATGCAGGCCTATCCCTCGACCTTCCGGGCGCGCTCGGCGGTGATCGACGCGCCCGCGGCGATCGCCGGGCGGCAGGCGCGGCGGATGCTGCTGCCGGGCGAGCCGGTGCCGGTCAACGCCGTCGACGATCCCCGCCTCGTGAGCCGCGGGGCGCCGACCCAGATGATCTTCGAGGAGAACGGCCTCGTCATCACCACCGTCGGCGCGCCGCTCCAGAACGGGGGCCTCGGCGAGACGATCCGGGTGCGCAACACCGACACCAACCGCATCGTGCTCGGCACCGTGATGGCCGACGGCCGCATCCGGATCGGCGCACAGTGATGAACCGCCGATTGCCCGGCCGCGTCCTCCTCGCCATCCTGCTCGGCCTCGCCACGGGCTTGAGCCTCGCCCTCGTCGCCGGCCCGGCCAAGGCCGCCGGCACCCGCATCAAGGACATCGCCACGCTCAAGGGCGTGCGCGACAACCAGCTGTTCGGCTACGGTCTCGTCACCGGCCTCCAGGGCACGGGCGACACCCTGCGCAACGCCCAGTTCACCGAGCAGTCGCTGCAATCGCTCCTCGACCGGCTCGGCATCAACGTGCGCGACGCCCGGCTGCGCACCCGCAACATCGCCGCCGTGATGGTGACCGCCGACCTGCCGCCCTATACCGGGACCGGCTCGCGCATCGACGTGACCGTCACCTCCATGGGCGACGCCACCTCGCTGAAAGGCGGCACCCTGCTGATGACGCCTCTGACCGGCGGCGACGGCCTCGTCTACGCCGCGGCGCAGGGGCCGCTCGCGGTCTCGGGCTTCACCGTGCAGGGCGCGGCCGAGCAGCTGACCCAGGGCGTGCCGACGGCGGGCCGCATCCCCAACGGGGCGCTCATCGAGCGCGAGGTGCCGGGCACGTTCCGCGATCTGCCCGAACTCGTGTTCGAGCTGAAGAATCCGGACTTCAAGTCGTCGATCCAGATCTCGGACGCGATCAACACGTGGTCGCTCTCCGCCTTCGGCCGGCGCATCGCCTCGGCCCGCGACCAGCGCTCCGTCGTGGTGATGCGCGGGCGCCAGATGAACCAGACCCGGCTGGTGGCCGAGATCGGCGATCTCACGATCCAGCCCGACACCCCGGCCCGGGTCGTCGTCGACCAGCGCACCGGCACGGTCGTGATCGGCCGCAACGTGCAGATCTCGACGGTCGCGGTCACCCACGGCAACCTCACGGTGCGGGTCACCGAGATGCCCGAGGTGTCCCAGCCCGCGCCCTTCTCCAACGGCGAGACCCGGGTGGTGCCCCGCACCGAGGTCGCCGCGCAGGAGCAGATGGGCAAGCTCGCCATCCTCGGCGGCTCCGATCTCCAGACGCTGGTGCGCGGCCTCAATCAGGTCGGGCTGAAACCCACCGACATCATCGCGATCCTGCAGGCGGTGAAGACCGCGGGCGCGCTTCAGGCGGAGCTGGTGGTGCAGTGATGAGGCTTCCGCGCACCCTCGCCCTCTGGCTCCTCCTCTCCGGCGCGGCCCTCGCGGCCGGCGGCGGCGACAAGCCCGATCCGGCCAAAGAGGCCGCCCTGAAGGCGCTCGCGGTCCGCGACGCGCCCAAGGAGGTCTCGGCCCAGGACTTCGTCGCCCGGGAGCCCGCGAAAACCGGCTACTGCGCCAACATCGCCGACGCCGCCGCCGATGCCCGCTTCGCCTGGCAGAAGGAGCAGCTCGCCGCGCTCGAGCGCCAGGTCGAGGAGCGGATCAAGGCGTTGGAGGAGAAGCGGGCCGAGTACGAGATCTGGCTCAAGCGCCGCAACGAGTTCCTGGCCAAGGCCGACGACAGCGTGGTCGCGGTCTACGCCAAGATGCGGCCCGACGCGGCGGCGCTCCAGTTCGCCAACATGCCGGAAGACTCCGCCGCCGCCCTGCTCACCAAGCTCAACGCCCGCGCGGCCAGCGCCATCCTGTCCGAGATGGAGGCGACCCGCGCGGCCAACCTCGCCCGCAAGATGACCGATGCCGGCCGCAAGGATGCCCCCGCGGGCGCCCCGCCGGCCCCGAAGAAGAACGAGAGGTCGTGATGCGTGGCTTTTCCCTCGCGGTGGCGGGCCTGCTCGGGCTCAGCCTCGGCGCCTGCCGGAGCGACCTCGACCGGCTCGGACGCGCGCCGGTGCTGACGCCGATCGGCACCGGGCTCAACGCCCCCCGCGAGCCGCTGCCGACCACCTTCGGCGCCTACGGCCCGCGCCCAAGCTACCATTCCACTTGGTCGCCCGCGAGCGCGGAGCTGTACCAGGACCCGCGCGCCCGCAATGTCGGCGACGTCATCACGGTGGCCATCGCGATCAACGACAAGGCGCAGTTCGACAACGCCACCGAGCGCGAGCGCAGCCAGAAGAGCTTCCTGGGCTTCGATTTCGGCTACGGCGTCTCGGGGCTCAAGGATTCGGCCACCGCCGATACCGGCATCCGCTCCGGCACCTCGACCAAGGGCCAGGGCAACATCGACCGCAAGGAGACGCTCAGCCTCTCGGTCGCGGCGGTCGTCACCGAGGTGCTGCCCAACGGCAACGTGGTGATCTCCGGCTCGCAGGAGGTGCGGGTCAACAACGAGGTGCGCGTGCTGAACGTCGCCGGCATCGTGCGCCCGCGCGACATCTCGCGCAAGAACACCATCGAATACGACAAGATCGCCGAGGCCCGCATCTCCTATGGCGGCCGCGGCCGCCTCACCGACGTGCAGGGGCCGACCTTGGGCCAGCAGGTCTTCGAGACCGTGGCGCCGTTCTGACGCCGAATCGCCGCGAACGGCCCCGTTCACGGCCCGCGCGATCGCGCTCCGCCGCCGATGCGGCGAGCCACCCTCGCCGCATCGCCGCGAGGGGAACGAAAGGAAATCGTCATGGCCGAGAGCAAGGACGGCGCGAAGAAGGGCGGCAAGGGCTGGATCGGGGCACTCGCCCTGGTCACCCTCGTGGCCGTCGGCACCGGCGGCGGGCTCGGCGTCTACCTGCTCGGCACCGTCGAGAAGTCGGTCGACCTCAAGAAGCGCGAGGAGGCCGACAAGGCGGTCAAGGTGCTCAACTTCACGGGCGACCTCACCCTGCGCAGCGTCGGCTCGGCGGTGACGAACCTCGCCGAACCCGCCGATTCCTGGGTGCGCATCGAATCCTCGGTGGTCTTCAAGACCGGGACGCTGCCGAACCCGGACGTGACGCTGGCCGAGATCCGCGCCGACGCCGTCGCCTATCTGCGGACCATGTCGCTGGCCCAGATCGAGGGCGCAAGCGGTCTCCAGCACCTGCGCGAGGACCTCAACGAGCGCGTCGCGACCCGCACCAAGGGCGCGGTGCGCGAGCTCATCGTCGAATCCCTGGTGGTCCAGTGAGCGGGGTCGCCTTGCACGGCGCCCCCCTCCGAGCGCCCTCCCCGCCGCGCGGGGGCGGATCTCTGCAGGCACGCCCGCTCCGCGCCCGGTCCGGGGTCACGGTGGCGGTCCTCGCTCTGGCCAGCCTCACCGCCACCGCCGCCCTGGCGCAGGGCGCCTCGCCCGGCGGCGTCACCGGCCTGCCCGGCCTCGACGCGCTGCTGCCGCCGGGCAACGGGGCGGCGAGCGGGCGCATCCTCCAGCTCGTCGCGCTGCTCACCGTCCTGTCGCTGGCGCCGGGCCTGCTCGTCATGGTGACGAGCTTCACCCGCTTCGCCGTCGCCTTCTCGTTCCTGCGCTCGGGACTGGGCCTTCAGAGCACGCCGGCGAACATGTTTCTCGTCTCGCTGTCGCTGTTCATGACCTTCTACGTCATGGCCCCGACCTTCGACCGCGCCTGGACCGAGGGCGTGAAGCCGCTCCAGGAGAACCGGATCGGCGAGGAGGAGGCCTTCGCCAAGATCGTCGAGCCGTTCCGGGAATTCATGACCCAGCACGTGCGCCCAAAGGATCTCCAGACTTTTTCGGACTTGGCGAGCCGCAACTTCCCCAAAGCCGAGCAGGGCGAAAAGGTGGATCTGCGCATCCTGATCCCGGCCTTCATGATCTCCGAACTCCGGCGCGGCTTCGAGATCGGCTTCCTGATCGTGCTGCCCTTCCTGGTGATCGACATCATCGTCTCCACCATCGTGATGTCGATGGGCATGATGATGCTGCCACCCACCGTGATCTCGCTGCCGTTCAAGGTGCTTTTTTTCATTTTGATCGACGGGTGGAATCTGTTGGTCAGCGGGTTGGTGCGGTCGTTTTTTTGACGGCCCGAACGATGGACGTGGATGCGCCCGCGGACGCCGCAGCCCAGGCGCGAGCGGCGCCTCGATCGTCGCGGCCCTCGAGGCGAGGGGGTCTCACCGTCGCCGAGCCTCTCGCTGATCGGCCGGAGCGCCCGCGCCTGGACACGCAGTACCCGCGGCGGGTCGTCCGCCGGTCGCACGGGACAGGACCAGCGATCCTGTCCCGTGCCGCTTGGTCTGACCCGCGATCCTTCGAAAACGGCCTCGTCGCCGATGGCGCCCGTCTCGGAACGGCCGCGCAACCCCCGCGCAAGGCTGAGCGGCAACATGGCCGCCGGGCCCAGAATCGGGTCCGGTTCGGGGTGGCGTCAGGATGCCGGGTCGCGAGCAAGCCGAGAGATTGTGGAGCAACATCGTCGATCTCGGCGCGAGGCGGCTGATCGCCCTCGGGCTGGTCGGCCTGTTGGTGTTCCTCGGGGTCGGCATCGGCGCCTATTATCTGAGCCGGCCGGCGCAGGAGATGCTCTACACGGGCCTCTCCCGCGAGGACGTGGCCCGCATCGGCGGCGTGCTCAAGGACAACGGCATCCCCTTCGACGTCGCTGCCGACGGCTCGGCGGTGCTCGTCTCCTACGGCCATACCGCCCAGGCCCGGATGCTGCTGGCGGAGAAGGGCCTGCCGCAGAGCTCCAAGTCCGGCTACGAGCTGTTCAACGATCTCGGCTCCCTCGGCATGACCTCGTTCATGCAGGAGGTGACGCGGGTCCGCGCGCTCGAGGGCGAGATCGCCCGCACCATCCAGGGCATGAAGGGCGTGCGCGCCGCCCGGGTCCACCTCGTTCTCCCCGACCGTGGCTCGTTCCGCCGTGACCAGCAGCCGGCCTCGGCCTCGGTCGTGGTGCGCACCGAGCCCGCCGACGACGTGTCGGGCGCCCAGGCGATCCGCCAGCTCGTCGCCTCCGCCATCCCCGGCATGAAGCCCGACCGGGTGACCGTGATCGGCTCGGAGGGCACGGTGCTGCTCGCGGGCGACGACGCGACCACCGCGCCGACGGGCAAGATGGCCACGCTCGAGAAGTCGGTCAGCCGCGAGATGCAGGACAACATCCGCCGCACGCTCGCGCCCTATCTCGGCGTCGGCAATTTCGAAATCAGCGTCGCGACCCAACTCAACACCGACAAGACGAGCACCAACGAGACGATCTACAACCCCGATCAGCGGGTCGAGCGCTCGGTCCGCTCCGTGCGCGAGAGCGAGAACGCGCAGAACCGCGCCAGCCAGCGCCCGACCAGTGCGCAGGAGAACCTGCCCGACCAGCGCACCCGCTCGGACGGCAACGATCAGTCGAGCAACGAGACCTCCAAGAAGGAGGATCTCACCAATTACGAGATCTCCCAGAAGACCGTTCAGACGGTGAGCGACGGCTACGCCATCCGCCGCCTCTCGGTCGCGGTTCTGGTCAACCGCTCGCGGCTCACCGCCCTGGCCGGCCCCGACGACAAGGCCGCCCTCGACAAGCAGATCGCCGAGATCGAGGAGCTCGTGGGGTCCGCCGCCGGCTTCAACAAGGAGCGGGGCGACACGATCAAGGTGGCCGCGGTCGGCTTCATCAACGACGGCCAGCCGCTGGAGCCGGTGCCGCCGCTCTCGCTCACCGACGTGATGATGAAGCAGTCCGGCACGCTCATCAACGCGGCGACCATCCTGGTCGTGGCCGCCCTGCTGATCTGGTTCGGCCTGCGCCCGGCGCTCCGCTCCATCCTCGCCGTGCCGGAGGCGGCGCAGACCGAGGTCGCCGCCCTGGCGGCCCCGGACGGCGCGCCCGCCCTCGCCGGGTCGCCCGGCGCCTCGGGTGCCCCGGCGCTGGCCGCCCCCGGCGCCGCCATGGCCGCCGGGGACGCGCAGAAACTGCCCGCGCCGGGCGTCGCCGGCCTTCTCGAGGAGTTGGAAGACAAGATGGCCCGCTCGCCGCAGAAGCGCCTGGAGCAGCTCATCGACCTCGACGAGGAACAGGTCGCGGCCGTCCTCAAGCGCTGGCTGATGCGTGAGGAGCCGGCGTGATGGACGGCGTGATCGCGAGGCTCCTCCCCGACTTCGCCGTGGCCCCGCTCGCCGCGGGTGCCGCGAGCGAGCCGGACTTCGACTCGGACTGGTTCCGCCCGGCCGCCCGCCTCGGGCGCACCGAGGCCGCCCCCCCGCGACGGCCGACTGCGCCCCGGCAGACGCAGCCCGCGCCGGCGGTGGCCGCCATGGTCGAACCCGCTCCCGCGGCCTTCGTGCCCCTGAGCGTCGCCCCCTCTCCGGCCCGGCCGGCGGAGGACCGGGAGGCGCTGATCGCCGAGGCCGAGGCCCGCGGTCGGGCGGCCGGCCGGGCCGAGGCGGAGGAGGCGGCCGCCGCCCGGATCGCGTCCGAGCGCGCCGCCTTCCAGGACCGCCTCGCCGAAGCGCGGCAGGATTGGGCGGAGAACGAGGGGGCGGCCCTCGCCGACGGCCTGACCGCGGCCTTCGCCCGTCTCGACGCGGAGCTCTCGGAGCGGGTGGCGCGGCTCCTCGCCCCGGTGCTGACCGAATCCCTACGCCGTCAGGCGGTCGCCGCGCTCTCGGTGGCGGTCACGCGGCTCCTCGCCGAGCCGCAGCCCGCGGCCCTGCGGGTCACCGGGCCGGAAGACCTCATCACCGCTCTGTCGGGGCGGCTCGGTCACCTGTCGGCCTCGGTCGCCTTCACGGCCGCCGACACGCCCGAGGTGACGGTGACCGCCGGCGAGACCGTGATCGAGACGGAACTGGCGGCTTGGGGCCGGCTGATCGCCGCGGCCGTGGCGGAGGCCTGAGATGTCCGAGCAGCCCCACGAAATCATCATCATCAAGCGCCACGGCGACCACGAGGACGGCCATCACGGCGGTGCCTGGAAGATCGCGCTCGCCGACTTCATGACGGCGATGATGGCCCTGTTCCTCGTGATGTGGCTCATCAACTCGACGAGCAAGGAGCAGAAGCAGACCATCGCCGAGTACTTCAACCCGGTGAAGCTCGCCGAGGTCACCCACGACCGCAAGGGCGTCAACGACCCCCAGGACGCGCCGAACGACCCGCCCCCGGCCGGCACCGGCAAAGGCGAGGGCGCCGACAAGGACGGGGACAAGGCCGGCGCCGCCGGGGCCCCGGGCAGCCGCGCGCGGGAATCCGCCCTGTTCCAGGACCCCTACGCCGTTCTGGCCAAGCTCGCCGCAGACGCCGACGCCGCTCCAGAGGCCGCGAGCGCCGACGCCTCGGTGCTGGAAACCGGCCAGCCCGGCGTGTCCGGCGGAGAGACCGGGCGCGACCCGTTCGATCCGCTCTACTGGCAGGTCGCCGCCCTGCCCCGCCGCCGCACCGAAACGCCGGGCGCCCTCGACACGGCGACGGCCGCCCCCACGGAGGCCCGCCTCGACGCGCGGGCGCCGTCCGGCACCGCCCCGGGCAAGGCGTCCCCCAAGGAGACGGGCAAGGACGCAGCCAAGGAAGCGATCAAGGAGCCCACGAGGGACGTGCCGAAGGAGGTCGCGCCGCAGAGCCTGCGCGAGGCGATGCGGCAGGCCGGCGTGCGCCTCGCCTCCGCCGAGCCCGTGACGCTGCCCTCCCGGGAGCCGGAGCCGAAGCCGGTGGAGGGTCCGGAGGCCAAGGCCGCCGCTGCGACGCCGCCGGAGGCAGCCCCGGCGCCCGCGGCCAAGGCCGTGCGGCCGGCCAAGGAGACGCCGAAGGAACCCGCCAAGGAACCCGCCAAGGAACTGCCTAAGGACCCGGTGAGCGAGGCCAAGGCGGCCGAGACCGCCGCCGCCGCGGCGCTGAAGGCGGAGATCGCCCGGGCGGTGCAGCCGCTGGCGACGAGCAGCCCGGCCCCGCATGTCGAGGTCCGCCGCGTCGGCGAGGGCGTGCTCATCAGCATCACCGACGAGATCAACTTCAGCATGTTCGGAATCGGCTCGGCCGAGCCGACGCCCAAGGTGGTCAAGGCGCTGGAGCGCATCGCCAAGGTGCTGAACCAGCACCCCGGCCGCATCGTGGTCCGCGGCCATACCGACGCGCGCCCGTTCAAGTCGGAGACCTACGACAACTGGCGCCTGTCCTCGGCGCGCGCCCAGATGGCGTCCTACATGCTCGTGCGCGGCGGCGTCGACGAGGCCCGCGTGGAGCGGATCGAGGGTTACGCCGACCGCCAGCCCCGCGTCGCGGCCGATCCGAAGGCCGCCGAGAACCGGCGCATCGAGATCCTGCTGCGGGGGCTGCCGGAATGAGGGGGCACCGCGGCGCGTCCCCCCATCCGGCGCAGGCCCCCGCCGCGGCGCGAGGCGCCTCGCCGTCTGCCTCCCCGTCCGCCTCCGCGGGCAAGGCCGGCCGGCGGATCGCGAGCGCAGGCGCGGGCGTCCTGCTCGCCCTCTGCCTCGCCCTTCCGGCCGCCGCGGCCGGCGACGGACATGGCGGCCATGGCGAGCCGGCAAAGCCGATCGAGCCCCTGCCGGTGAAGGCGCACGGCCTGCCGGTCGAGCTCGTGCGCACGCTCCAGCTCCTGCAGGACCGCATCGCCCGCGGCTCGACCCAGGCCCATCTCGCCCAGCGCCAGCTCCTCGGCCATATCGAGCAGAAGCTGATCGACCACGATCCGGAAGGCTGGGCCGAGCCCGAGAACCTGCGGGCCGCCGTCACCTTCGCGCTGGCCGGCGGAGGGCCCGGCGTCCTGCGCCGCATCCTCGCCACCGGCAAGGCCGCGGAGGCGGAGCTGCCCCTGATCCAGGGGGCGCTGGCCTATCTCGAGGGCCGCGAGCGGGAGGCCGCCGCCAAGCTGTCCGGGATCGACGCCCGCACCCTGCCGGCCGGGCTCGCCGGCCAGCTGGCGCTGACGCAATCCGCCCTGCTGGTGCGCGAGGCGCCGGTGCGCGCGCTGGAACTGCTCGACCTCGCCCGCCTCCTCGCGCCCGGCACCCTCGTCGAAGAGGGGGCGCTGCGCCGCCAGATCTTCGTGGTGGCTCAAGGGGGCGACGCCGCGCGCTTCGAGGCCCTGTCGATTCAGTATCTGCGCCGCTTCCGCCGCTCGGTCTATGCGGGCAATTTCCGGCAGCGCTTCGCGGCGGCGCTGACGCGCCTCGACTTCGACAGCGACCGCACCCGCATCGCCAGCCTGGAGCGGATGCTCGATCAGATCGAGCCGGAGAGCCGGCGCGACCTCTACCTCCTCGTCGCCCGGGCCGGGCTGGAGCAGGGCCGCCGCGAGACCGCCCTGTTCGCCGCCGGGCGCGCGGCCGGGCTCGCCGCGCCGGACTCGCGCCCCGCCGCGCAGGCGCGCCTCTACCGGGGCGCGGCCCTGATCGTCGCCGAGGGCGGGTTCGAGGAAGGCGCCGAGGCCTTGCGCGCCCTCGACCGCGCCGAGCTCGCGCCGGCCGATGCCGAGCTCCTCGACGCGGCGCTCTCCACCGCCCGCCAGATCCGTACGCCCACCGCAGGCGGGACGGCCGATCCGCCCGCGCCGCTTGAGGCCGCCCGCCGCCCGGTGCCGGAGCCGGCGGCGGTCCAGCGGGCCCGCGAGGCCCTGGCCCGGGCCGAGCGGGCAATGACGCCGTGAGAGGCTCCGTGAGCCCGCGCCTTCGTTCGTGCCTGCCCCGAAACCCTTGCTGCGCTGGACCGAGAGTACCGTGATGAGTCCCCTCGACATCCTGACTGCGACGCGGCCGAGGGCCGAGGCCGGCCGCGCGCCCACGGGCGAGGAGGCCCCCGCGACGCCGGGCTTCGAGACGCTGCTCGATGCCTTCGAAGACGCGCGCTCGGACGGCCGGGCGGCCGGGGCGG
>NZ_CAKLBV010000055.1 GCF_920984675.1 Methylobacterium sp. Leaf118 | reverse complement strand
TGCGCCGGACCGGCCGGCGCCTCCTGCCACCCGTGACCGCACGCCGGACCGCGACGGGCCCGACCGTCCGAACCGTCCCGGACGCGACACGCCGGACCGCGAGACGCCGGATCGTTCCGGCCAGCCCGGCCGCGGTGGGCGCGATGCCGATCGACCCGATGCGCCGCCCAATCAGCGCCCCGGCGTGCCCGGCCGTCCCGTTTCGCCCAACGCCGACCAGCCGGCCCGTCCGGGTCAGCCGCCCACGGCGCCGGGCACGCAACCCGGCACTCCGCCGAACCAGCAGCCCGGCGTGCCCGGCAAACCCGTGGCGCCCAACCAGCAGCCGGGCGTTCCGGGCCGTCCCGTGCAGCCGCCCGGCACCCCGCCGAATGCCGGCCAGCCCGGCACCGTGCCGCCCGGCCAGACCGCCCCGGTTCCGGGTCGGCCGCCCGCCAGTCCGCCGGGCGCGCAGCCGCTGCAGCCCGGACAGCCGGGTTATCAGCCGGACGGGCGTGACCGCCGCGGCGACGACCGTCGGGATGACCGGCGGGACGACGACCGCCGCGATGGCCGCTTCGGCGATGACCGGCGCGATGACCGCCGCGACGATCGCTACGGCCGGGATGACCGTCGCGACGACCGTCGGGACGACCGCTATGGCGACGGACGCCGCGACCGGTTCAACGTGCCCGGCACGCCGGCCTATATCCCGGGCGGCTTCCGCGACGACGACGACCGGATCCGCGACTACGACACGATCCGGCGCGACCGCCGCGAATACGCCGTGGACGGCCGCACCTATTATCGGGAGCCCGGCCGCATCATCGTGCGCGACCGTGACGGCTACTTCATCCGCCACGACGAAAACGAACGCTTCCGCACGGTCTATGGCGGACGCGGCTACCGCAGCGAGCGCCGCGGTGGGGAAGTCTATAGCTATGTCGACAGCCCGGCGGGCGGCCAGATCGTCACCGTGGTGGACGATGACGGACGTCTCCTGCGCCGCTCCCGCCGCTACAGCGACGGGCGCGAGGTGTTCCTCATCAACAACAGCTACGGGGGCGCGCCGCGGCCGGTCTACGAGGACGTGGTCGACCTGCCGCCGCCGGACATCCGCATCCCGCGAGACCGCTACATCGTGGATTACGAGCGGGCCGACGAGCGCACGGTCTATCAGGCGCTCTCCGCCCCGCCGGTGCAGCCGGTGGAGCGGCGCTACACCCTCGATCAGGTGCGCTATTCCCCGCAGCTGCGCGCCCGGATGCCGAGCGTCGACATCAACACGATCACCTTCGAGTCCGGCTCGTTCACGGTCACGCCCGACCAGGCTCAGCGCCTCTCGTCCATCGCGGCGGCGATCAACCAGACGGTCAAAGCCAATCCGCAGGAGGTCTTCCTGATCGAGGGTTATACCGACGCCGTCGGCGCGGAGGTCGACAACCTGTCGCTCTCCGACCGTCGGGCCCAATCGGTCGCCGCGGTGCTGACGCAGACCTTCCAGGTCCCGCCGGAGAACCTGACGACGCAGGGCTACGGCGAGCAATACCTGAAGGTGAACACCCAGGAGGCCAACCGCGAGAACCGTCGCGTCACGGTCCGCCGCATCACCCCTCTGCTTCAGCAACAGGCAGAGGGACAGGCGCCGGCGCAGGCGGCACCCCCGCAGTAATGTCACCTGCCGGCGGTTGACCCTCTCCCGCCCCGCGGGAGAGGGTGCCCAAGAGAAGGGCAGGCGCGGAACGGCGCATGGCGCTCCGGCGCCCTCGACCTCCTCGCGTGCTTGCTCCACAAGCACCCTCCCCCACGACAGGGGGAGGGTTTTTCGTGTCGAAGGTCGGACGGCATGGGCGTCGAGGGCACGGACCGGAGGATCGAGGCCGGGACACCGGCCTTTCGGCGGGCCACGCTGGCCCTGTTCGCCGCTGGCTTCTCGACCTTCGCGGTGCTCTACGGCGTGCAGCCCCTGCTTCCGGTCTTCGCGGACAAGTTCTCGGTGTCGCCGGCCGAGAGCAGCCTCGCCCTGTCGTTGCCCTGCGCGACCCTGGCCGTGGCGCTCCTCGTCGTCAGCCCGCTCTCCGAGGTGTTCGGCCGCAAGCCCGTCATGGCGATCTCGCTGTTCGCCTCAGCGCTGCTGACCCTCGGAGCGGTGCTGATGCCGAGCTGGCACGGCTTCCTCGTGCTGCGGGCGCTCACCGGTCTTGCCGCCAGCGGCCTGCCCGCGGTGGCGATGGCGTATCTGAGCGAGGAGATGCACGGGCGCGCCATCGGGCTGTCGATGGGGCTTCTCATCGGCGGCAACGCCTTGGGGGGGATGGTCGGGCGCCTGCTGGCGGGCGTAATCGCCGATCACGCGTCCTGGCGGTGGGGGCTCGGCACGATCGGCGTGCTGGCGCTCGCTGCCGCCCTGGCCTTCCAGTTCGCCCTGCCGGCCTCGCGCCATTTCCATGCCCACCGCATGCGCTGGCGCGAGGTTCCGGGCACCTTCACCCACCATTTCCGGGATGCCGGGCTCCCCTGGCTGTTCCTGACGCCGTTCCTGCTGATGGGCGGCTTCGTCTGCGTCTACAATTACATCGGCTTCCGGCTGCTCGAACCGCCCTACTCCCTGAGTCAGACGGCGATCGGCATCATCTTCGTGGTCTACGTCGCCGGAACGGCGAGTTCCGCCATCACGGGGCATGTGGCGGGCCTGCTCGGGCGGCGGCGGGTGCTGTGGCTCGCCATCCTCTCAGGGATCGGCGGCATGGCGCTGACCCTGGCCGAGAACCTCGTGCTCATCATCCTCGGCGTCGTCGTCGTCACGATGAGCTTCTTCGGCGCCCATTCGGTGGCCTCGAGCTGGGTCGGCCGCCGGGCCCCCTCCGACCGAGCCCAGGCCTCGGCGATCTATCTCTGTCTGTACTATCTCGGCTCGTCGCTTCTCGGCACCGCGGGCGGGTGGTTCTTCCTGCATCTTGGCTGGAGCGGCGTGGTGTGGTTCTTCGCTGGCCTCTATGGCGCCGCGCTCCTCATCGCCCTGAGGCTCACCCGTCTTCCCCCGCTGCCGCCCGCCTGATGCGGCACCGCCTCGCGACGCGACGCCGACCGATCGCCCTCATCCCGCGAGGACGCATCCAACACAAAGGCCGCCCCGGTCACGACCAGGACGGCCTGTTTTGCAGAGATACGAAGAAAACTCAGTTCACGATGACGGTCGCGCCGACCTTCACCCGGGAATAGAGATCCGTCACATCCTCGTTCGTCATGCGGATGCAGCCAGATGAGACCGCCTGGCCGATCGTGTCCGGCTCGTTGGAGCCGTGGATGCGGTACTCGGACCGGCCGATATACATGGCGCGGGCACCGAGCGGGTTCTCGACCCCGCCGGCCATGTAGCGCGGCAGGTCGGGACGGCGGGCCAGCATCGCGGCGGGCGGGGTCCAGCCCGGCCATTCGCGCTTGGCGGTGATCTTGTTCACGCCGCTCCAGGTGAAGCCCGGCCGTCCGACGCCGACGCCGTAGCGCATGGCCTGACCGTCGCCGAGGACGAGGTAGAGGCGGCGCTCGGCCGTCGAGACCACGATGGTCCCCGGGGCGTAGCGAGTCGGATAGGTGACGACCTCGCGCGGGATCCGGGCCACCTGGGCCTGGGCCTCGGCGGAACCGTAACCGCTCTGGGCCGTGTTGCCGCGCTGCGTCCCGTAGGGGTCGTAGACCGGCCAGCCGCCGCGAGAGGTCTCCTCGGCGTAGTAATCATCGCCATCCGACCCGAACGGATCGTAGGGCGCGGCCTGAGCCGCGCCCGCGGCAAGAACACACATGCCGACGGCGCCGGCGACGACTGATGCCAGGGTGTTCATGGGAGCCTACCTGTGCAGTAACCTTTGCCTTAAAAAGCGTGACTGTGCTTTTCCGGTTCCACGGGGATGACGAATTTTGCACAGGTTCGCCGTGCGCTCCGGCACAGGTAGCTTGACCGTGGCGGCGGCGCGGGCCCCTCGGGTCAGTCGATGGCGTCGGTATGCACGTCGAACTGCACGAGTTGCTGGGTCCCGAAGCCGGTGGTGAGCGCGCAATCGGTGGCGTCGCGCCCCCGCGCCATCGGGATGCGGCCGATCCGCGGCTGGTTGTGACGGGCATCGAACGTGTGCCAGCGTCCGCTGAGATAGACCTCGAACCAGGCTGAGAAGTCCATCGGATCGCGCACCGGCGCGATGCCGATATCCCCGAGATAGCCCGTGCAGTAGCGGGCCGGGACGTTCATGCAGCGGCACAGGGCGATGGCGAGGTGGGCGAAGTCGCGGCAGACCCCGACCTGCTGCTCGTGGCCGTCATGGGCGGTGCGGGTGGCATCGGCCCGCTGGTAGTCGAAGCGGATGCGGGCGTGGACGTAATCGACGATGGCCTGCACCCGCGCCCAGCCGGGCGGCGTCTGGCCGAACAGGGTCCAGGCCAGGGAGGCGAGCCGGTCGGTATCGCAGTAGCGGCTGCCCAGCAGGTAGACGAGCGTCTCCTCGGGCAGGTCTTGCACGTCGGCCTGCGTGGCGAAGACCTCCGCCGGGTCGGGCAGGCCGGAATCCGCGATGATGAAATCGGTTGAGATGGTCAACCGTCCGGTGGGGGCGACGATCCGGGTGCAGATGTTGTCGAACCCGTCGGTGTAGCGATGCACCGGCACGGGCGGATCGAAGGTGATGGTCTCCGGCGTGACGAGATCGGGCACGCGCGACGGATGCACGTTCAGCATCAGGATCATCGGCGTCGGTTGAACCGACTCGAAGGTGATGTCGAAGCCGGTTCGGATCTTCATGGGTCGTTTCACTCTCTCCGGCCCGCGGACGCGGACCCGTCGGGGCGGCCTGCAAGAGGCGCGCCCGGCGTGGACCGGCAGGGCGTTGCTGCGCGGTCAAGTTGTTGCGATCGAGGCCTGATCGTCACCGAAAACCCACCCCATGCTTCTGGAAGCGGACGCGCGTGACAGGAGGCGGAGGCGCCAAGGACCGTCCCAGGCCCATCGCGGATCGCCCGGCGGACTCCGTGCTCCGTCGCGCGATCGCCCCGGCGGCGGGGGGCAGTCAGGCGATGGGCGGTGCGGGATCTCGGGTCGCGCGTTCGGCCTCGACCAGGACGTCGAAGGCGCGCCAGGGTTTGGGGATGAACACCGCGCCCTCGGGCAAAGCCTCGCCGGGCTCCGGCTCGACGCCGGAGGTGACGATCAGCCGGGTGCAGGGCCAGAGGGTCGCGATGGCGCGGGCGAGCTGAACGCCGTCCATGGCGCCCGCCAGGCGGATGTCGGCAAAGACGAGGGCGACGTCGCCACCGTGGTCCTGCAGGAAGCTCAGCGCCTTCTCGGCGCTGGCGCAGCCGACGACGCGCAGGTCCGTCTCTTCCAGGACGCTCTCGGCGAGGTCGCGGGTTTCCTGCTCGTCCTCCACGACGAGGGCGATGCGGCCACCCGACTCCGGTGCCGTGGGCGGCGCGTCGCGGTCGGCCCGATCGACGCGCTTGACCAAGGCGGCGAGATGGTCGGGAATCCCCTCCGCCACGAGGTTGTCGTAGCACGACGCCAGAGCCTGCCCGATCTGGTCGAGCTGGACGCCCGGCAGCAGCGGATCGACGGCGTGGCCGCCATACGACCGATCGCGAAACGGACCCTTCAAGGCCGGAAACCCTCCTGTGAGCGGGGCCGCCGCAGAGCGACCGCACACTCCATCAAAGCGGGCGGACGGCGCTGAGTTGCGTCGAAGGGCGATTTTCCGAAGTCGCGCGGCGGGCTGCCACGGCCGGGCGCGCGATTACTGGACAGTGTCCGCCTCGGCGACGGCGACGAGGCCGGCGATGCTGCGGACATCGCGGTAGCGGTCGCCGCGGGTGCTCATCATCGCCTCGAACTTCTGGTGGACCTGGGCCACCGAGAGGCTGGCGGGCTTGCGGTGGCGACCGCGTCCGGTGGTGCCCGCGAAGAAGATCGAGCGGTTGGCCCGGGCCGGACCCGGCAGCAGCACGGCCGCCGCCGCGCTCGGCTTGTCGGTCACCTGCGCGAGGAAGTTCTCGGCATCGTCCACGCCGAGGAAGTGGGCGAGATAGACCTCGCCCAGGGTCAGCTCGCGGCCGATCTTGAGGGCGATGCGGCCCGCGTCCCGCTTGAGCATCTCGCCCGCCATCAGGGCGGAGAGGTAGGGATCGCGGCGCAGATCGAGGATGCGGGCGCGCTCGGCCTGGTCCTGGACGCTCGGCCGGTCATTGCCGTCCGGCACCACCAGGGCGGCGTCCTGGGCGTAGCCGTATTTCGGGCCGAAATCGCGCATGACCCCGAGCCAGGTCCGCTCGATGAACTGGTACAGGCCGGTCGCCGAGGAGGTCTTGGCCTGGACCGCGGTGATGAAGCTCGATTCCTTGTCGGCCACCGCCATCAGCAGGACCGGATCGGTCTCGACCGCCTGGGCGGCCTTGATGATCGTCTGGACGAGGTGGCGCCGGATCTTCATCGGCCCGAATTCGAGCACGTCGTTCGGGTCGCCGGTCGAGGTCTGCGAGAGCAGGAAGTCGTAGGAGACGCGATCGACCGTACCGGCACCGAGATCGCTATCGAGGCCATCGATGGCGCGGAAGCTCGAGGAGGCCGCCACCACGGTGGGGATCGGCGCCTCGGGGGCCATCGCGTGGAGGCGGGGCTTGGGCATCGCCAGCTCGGCCTTGGTCGAGGCCTCGGCCCGGCCGAGATCGGTGCCGGCATTGAGCAGGATCGCGCTCAGGCCCCCGGCCAGCAGCGTCATGGAGAGGACCGACCGGAGCAGGGCCGGGCGGCTGCCGTGGTCGCGGCCCGTGCGGGCGGCGACGGTGATGACGTCGGCGGAGGAGATGCGGCGCCCGCTCTTGTGGGCGTCACGGGTGGTGCGCGTCGATCCGATCGTGCGGCCCTGCATCGTTCTGGTCGCTCATCCTGTCGATGCCGTCAGCGGCGTATGCGCAACAGTTACGCTGCGGGATGTGGCGCAATCACGGCCGAGGTTGTGGCATCCCCAGGGCAAGGCGGGGCAATTTGCGGGCAAGCTGAGCCGTTTGGCGGGTTGTCCCCGGGATTGTCCACCGAGGACAGCCGGCCCGGGCGGGCGCGGGATCGCAACGCGGTGGCAGGGAGTCCTGAGAACGGGGCCCCGAGAACGCTCGGGACCCCGCGGGGCGGGCCTATTCGGCCAGTTCGCGCATGACCTTGATCAGGTCCGTCTTCCCCTCGAAGCCGATGCCGGGAAGCTCCGGCATCACGATATGCCCGTCCTCGACCCGGACGCCGTCGGGGAAGCCGCCATAGGGCTGGAACAGGTCCGGGTAGCTCTCATTGCCGCCGAGCCCGAGGCCGGCCGCGATGTTGAGCGACATCTGGTGGCCGCCATGCGGGATGCAGCGCTTCGGCGACCAGCCGAACTGGTCCAGCACGTCGAGGGTGCGCAGGTATTCGACGAGGCCGTAGGACAGGGCGCAGTCGAATTGCAGCCAGTCCCGGTCCGGGCGCATGCCGCCGTAGCGCAGAAGGTTGCGGGCGTCCTGATGCGAGAACAGGTTCTCGCCGGTCGCCATCGGGCCCGGATAGAACTCCGACAGGGCTGCCTGGAGGGCGTAGTCGAGCGGATCGCCGACCTCCTCGTACCAGAACAGCGGATACTCGCGCAGCATCTTGGCGTAGGCGATGCCGCGCTCGAGGTCGAACCGGCCGTTGGCATCGACGGCGAGCCGGGCCTGCGGGCCGATCTCGGCCAGGACCGCCTCGATCCGGCGGCGGTCCTCGTCGATCGACGCGCCGCCGATCTTCATCTTCACCACCGTGTAGCCACGGTCGAGATAGCGGCGCATCTCGGCGCGCAGCTGGCTGTCGTCCTTGCCCGGGTAATAATACCCGCCCGCCGCGTAGACGAAGACCCGCGGATTGGCCTCGACCCCTTTCTGCTCGGCGAGCAGGCGGAACAGCGGCTTGCCGGCGATCTTCGCGGTCGCGTCCCAGATCGCCATGTCGAGGGTGCCGACCGCCACCGAGCGCTCGCCGTGGCCGCCGGGCTTCTCGTTCGTCATCATCGCGTCCCACAGCCGGTGCGGGCAGAGATTGTCGCCGTCTTGCGTGAGGACGCTGCTCGGATCCGCCTCCAGGAGGCGGTTCGCGAAGCGTTCGCGGATCAGGCCGCCCTGGCCGTAGCGGCCGTTGGAGTTGAAGCCGTAGCCGACGACCCGGCGCCCGTCGCGCTCCACGTCGGTGACGACGGCCACCAGGCTCGCGGTCATCTTGGAGAAATCGATATAAGCGTTGCGGATGGGCGAGGCGATCGGCTTGGTGACCTCGCGGACGTCGACGATGCGCATGGCGGCTCTCCTCGGGCTTCAGGGCGCGGGACGGCGGGTGGTCGTCCGGACACGCACCCTGCCTACGCCTGGACGAAGCCGGCGGGCCAATGCCATGTTCGGAATGTCCCATGCACGAACGGCATCGCCATGGATCTCGATTGGCTGGAGGATTTCCTGGCGCTCGCCGAGCGGAGGACGTTTTCGCGCGCAGCCGAGGTGCGCAACGTCACCCAACCCGCCTTCAGCCGGCGTATCCGCGCCTTGGAGGATTGGATGGGCAGCCCCCTTTTCACTCGGAGCGCGCAGGGGGCCAACCTCACTCCGGCGGGCGCCCAATTCGAGCCGGCGGCCCGCGAGCTCATGCGCGATCTGCATCGGGCGCGGCGCGAGACGCGGGCGGCCGGCGCCCGCGAGACGGCGACGCTCGCGATCGCCGCGACCCACGCCCTGTCCTTCACCTTTTTTCCCGGCTGGATCCGGGAGGCGATGCGGAAAACCGCCCTCGGCACGCTCAACCTCGTCTCGGACAGCCTGGAGGCCTGTGAGCGGATCCTGCAATCCGGCGAGGTGCATGTCCTGCTCTGCCACCTCCACCGCGATGCGCCGCTGCGCCTGGACGCCGACCGCTATGAGAGCCTGCGCGTGGGGCACGACGTGCTGGCGCCGTTCTGCGCCCCGGATGCCGCCGGACGGGCGCTCTGGCTCCTGCCCGGATCGGTGGCCCACCCGATTCCCGTCCTGGCCTACAGCCCGGCCTCAGGCCTCGGGCGCATCCTCGCGGCCTGCCGCACCGGGGAGGCGGCGCAGACGGAGACCCGCTTCACCTCGCATCTGGCCGCCACGCTGACCACGATGGCGCGAGAGGGCCACGGCGTCGCTTGGCTCCCGCACAGCATGGTGTCGGACGACGAAACCCACGGCCGCCTCGTTCGCGCGGGCCCGGCGCAGTTCGACATCCCCGTCGAGATCAGGCTGTTTCGCTCCCTGGACCACCGTAGCCCCGCGGCGGATGCTCTATGGTCCCATCTCTGCGCGGTTTCGCGCGTCGAGGACGACAATCCCGTCAAGCCCGCGTGAGGCGGCTCCCGGGCTCCTCGCCAAGGCGCGGAGCCGTGCCTAACTCTGCGGCACGCCCGGGCAAGCCCATCGACGATGCCTCGGCGTCGAAGGCTCCCGCGACGGTTGGGGCGGTGACCGGCCGCCGGAGCATGGCATCAGGCCGTCGCAGGCGGGGAGGATCTGTGCACAAGCCGGTGCTTCCGGATGTCAGGAGCCTGTGGCTCACCCTCTGCCTCGCGCTCGTCCTCATCCTCGGCGCGGTGGCCGCGTTTCATCTGACCCGCCCGACGACCCTGACCCTTGCGGTGGCGCCCCAGGGCGGCACCGAGCCGGCGCTGCTGCGGGCCTATGCCGACCAGCTCGCCCACCGGAAGCGCGCGGTCCGCCTCACCCTCCTGCCCTTTGCCGGGGTGCGCGAGAGCGCGGAGGCCCTGAAGACCGGCAAGGCCGACCTCGCCGTGGTCCGGCCGGATGTGGCGATGCCGGGCAACGGCCTCACCCTCGCCGTGCTGCGCGAACTCGCGGTCCTCGTGGCGACCCCGGAAACCTCGGGCATCAAGGGCATCTCCGATCTGACCGGCCGGCGCCTCGGCATGCTGGCGAGCCGGACCGCCGACCGCACCCTCGTTGCGAACATCGTCGGGCATTTCGGGCTCACCCTCGCGACCGACACTCCCGCAGACGGCCCGGTGGCGGAGAAGACCGTGGCCCTGGTGCCGGTCGGGGAGGCCGAGATCGCGAGCGCCCTCGAGAAGGGGCGCATCGACGCGATGGTGCTCGTCACGACGCCCGCCTCCCCGGCGGCGCGGCGGGTCGTGGGTCTCGTGCGGGAGGCGAGCCGGGACGGCGCGGTCGCGCTCCTCGGGGCCGGCGACACCGCGGCCCTCCTCGCCCGCTGGCCGCGCCTGCAGACCGTGACGGTGCCGGCGGCCCTGTTCGGGGGCGACCCTCGCCTTCCCGCGGAGGATGTCACGAGCGTCGGCTCGTCCTATCGCCTGATGGCCCGGGCCGACCTGTCGCGCAGCGTCGCCGCCGAGGTGACGCAGCACCTGTTCGAGATGCGCGCGGCCCTGGCCGAGACCGTGCCGGCCGCCGAGCAGGTCACCCCGCCGGATTACGAGGACACGGCGGACGCCACCAGCGCGCGGCTGCCGATCCATCCCGGCGCAATCGACTATTACGAGCGCGAGCAGGAGACCTTCATCGAGCGCTACGAGAGCTGGATCTACCTCGTGGCGATCCTGGGCGGCGGCGTCGGCTCGACGGTGGCGTGGTTGCGCCAGCGCCTCGGGCGCATCCGCCGGGAGCGGATCGGGGTCGCCACGTCCCGCCTGCTCGAACTCCGCTCCACCGCGCGTCGCGAAACCGACCGCGGGCGGTTGGAGGCCATGGCGGCGGAGGTGGACGACTTGGCCGCCAGCATCGCCCGCCACGCCCTGAATCGTCCGACCGAGCCGCGGATGCTCGGGGCGGCCGGCCTCGCCATCGAGGCGACCCGCTCGACGCTGCGGCGCGCCCTGGGCGACGGGGTCGGACCCGCCGGGTGAGCGCGGCGGATGACGCCGCCTCCGCGCACGCCAAGAGGGCACGAGCGTGCGTTGCGCCGCTACAGCCGCCGCAGGGCCACGCTCTCGATGCGGTGGCTCGCGCCCTTGGCGAGGATCAGGCTGGCCCGCTGCCGGGTGGGCAGGATGTTGTCGCGCAGATTGGGCAGGTTGATCGAGGTCCAGAGCCGGTCTGCGATCTCCAGGGCCTCGGCCTCGGTCACCTCGGCGTATTTGCGGAAGTAGGAGAGCGGATCCCGGAAGGCGGTCTGGCGTAGGCGCAGGAAGCGATTGACGTACCAGCGGTGCAGGTCGTCCTCGTGCCCGTCGAGGTAGATCGAGAAGTCGAAGAAGTCGGAGACGAAGGGGATCGCGGTGCCGTCCCGCGGCAGGCGGGCGGGCTGAAGGACATTGAGCCCCTCGACGATGAGGATGTCGGGTGATTCGATCACCTGCTCCTCGCCCGGCACCACGTCGTAGACGAGGTGGGAATAGACCGGCGCCGCGACCCGACGGTGGCCGGCCTTGATGTCGGCGAGGAAGCGCAGCAGCGCGGCGCTGTCGTAGCTCTCGGGGAAGCCCTTGCGCTCCATCGCATCCATGCGCTGGAGCTCGGCATTGGGATGGAGGAAGCCGTCGGTCGTGATCAGATCGACCTTCGGGGTGTTGGGCCAGCGGGCGAGCAGCGCCTTCAGCACCCGGGCCGTGGTCGATTTTCCGACCGCGACCGAGCCCGCGAGCCCGATGATGTAGGGCACCTTGGCCTCGCGCTCGGCGAGGAGGAAGCGCTGGGTCGCCTTGAACAGCCCCTGGGTCGCCGCGACGTAGAGCGAGAGCAGGCGCGAGAGCGGCAGGTAGATCGCCACGACCTCCTCGATGGAGATCGGATCATTGAGCGATTGGAGCCGGCCGATATCCTCGGCGGTCAGGGTCAGCGGGGTGTCGGCGCGCAGCTGCGCCCATTCCTCGCGGGCGAAGATCCGATAGGGCGAGAGGCGGCCCGGGCCCTGGCCGGTCACCGGGTTCTGCCGCTCCTCGGGCTCGATCCCGGCGGAGGGGATCGGCGCGCCGATCACGTGTGCCTCCGCGCCGCCTTCTCGGCCAGACCGCTCTGCGCGGTTCGTCGCTCCAGCTCCGCCATGACATCGGCCAAGGGCACGCCCCCGGCCTTCAGGGTCACGATCAGGTGATAGAGCACGTCGGCGGCCTCGGAGACGAGGGCTTTCCGGTCGCCCTGCACCGCGGCGATGGCCGCTTCGACCGCCTCCTCGCCGAGCTTCTTGGCCGCCTTCGCCGGCCCCTCCGCGAGGAGCTTGGCCGTGTACGAGCTGTCGGGGGGCTGGCCGGCCCGGCTGTCCACCAGGGCGGCGAGATCGTCGAGGGTGAAGGTGGTCATCGAATCCGGCGCTTGGTATCCGGCACTGGGAACCGTGCGGTGCGGCATCGCACGATCGGATGCCGGCTCACTCGACCCTGCGCAGGGGCTGCCGCCCGGTCAAGGGGCGCCAGTAGCCGGTGCGGACCCGATGTCAGGATTCGCGGTTACGGATCGAGCCGCATCGCAAGTCCGGCGGCGGCCATATGGGCCTTGGCTTCGCCGACCGTGTGCTGGCCGAAATGGAAGATCGAGGCGGCGAGGACCGCGCTCGCCCCGCCATCGCGCACCCCGGCGACAAGATCGTCGAGACCGCCGACGCCGCCGGAGGCGATGACCGGCACCCGCACGGCATCCGCGATCGCCCGGGTCAAGGCGAGGTCGTAGCCCGAGCGGGTGCCGTCCTTGTCCATGGAGGTGACGAGGAGCTCGCCCGCCCCGCGCTCCGAGATCCGGCGGGCGAAGGCGACGGCGTCGAGGCCGGTGGGGTTGCGCCCGCCATGGGTGAAGATCTCCCACCGCGCCGTCTCGCCGGGCGCCGAGACCCGCTTGGCGTCGATCGCCACGACGATGCACTGGTCACCGAACTTCTCCGCGGCTTCCGCCACGAGGTCCGGGTTGTTCACGGCCGCCGTGTTGATACCGACCTTGTCGGCGCCCGCCAGAAGCAGGGTGCGCACATCGGCCACCGAGCGGACGCCGCCGCCGACGGTGAGCGGCATGAAGCAGGCCTCCGCCGTGCGGCTCACCACGTCGAGCAGGGTGCCGCGGGCCTCGTGGCTCGCGGTGATGTCGAGGAAGCAGAGTTCGTCGGCGCCGGCCGCGTCGTAGGCCTTGGCCGATTCGACCGGGTCGCCGGCGTCGCGCAGCTCTAGGAACTGCACGCCCTTCACGACGCGCCCGTCCTTCACGTCGAGGCAGGGGATGATGCGGGTCTTGAGCACGGGCGGCCTGCCTGGGGTGAGCGGCGGAAGCGGGCGGCGCCGGTCAGGACGCGGCGGCGGCGCGGGCGATGGCGGCGAGCGCCTCGGCCGGGTCGATCCGGCCGTCGTAGAGCGCGCGTCCGGTGATGGCGCCGGCGAGCACGGCGCAGTCGGGCTCCAGGAGCCGGTCGATATCGGCCATGGAGGCGAGCCCGCCCGAGGCGATCACCGGGATGCTCACCGCCTGCGCGAGCGCCAGGGTCATCTCGATGTTGAGGCCCTTGAGGATGCCGTCGCGGGCGATGTCGGTGTAGATGATGGCGGCCACCCCCGCATCCTCGAAGCGGCGGCCGAGATCCTCGGCGGTCATGCTGGAGGTCTGGGCCCAGCCCTCGACCGCGACGCGCCCGTCCTTGGCGTCGATGCCGACGGCGATCCGGCCGGGATGGCGCCGGGCGGCCTCGCGCACGAAGGCCGGGTCGCGCACGGCGGCCGTGCCGATGATCACGCGGCTCACCCCCTTCTCGATCCAGCCTTCGAGGGTGCGCATCTCGCGCACGCCGCCGCCGAGTTGCACCGGCATCCGGACCCGCGCCAGGATCGACTCGACCGCCTCGGCGTTGCGCGGGGCGCCCGCGAAGGCACCGTCGAGATCCACCACGTGCAGCCAGGGGAAGCCCTGGCGCTCGAAGGTGGCGGCCTGATCGGCGGGATCGTCGTTGAAGACCTTGGCCTGCGCCATGTCCCCCTGCACGAGGCGGACGCAGCGCCCTTCCTTGAGGTCGATGGCCGGAAACAGAATCACGGATGGGCTCGCGGCTCGAGGGATGTCAGGGGCGCCAGCGCAGGAAATTGGCGATCAGCGCAAGGCCGAGCCGCTGGCTCTTCTCCGGGTGGAACTGCGTGCCGGCGACGTTGTCCCGGGCGACGAGCGCCGTGATCGGACCGCCATATTCGGCATGGGCCACCATGTCGGCGGGCTCGGCCGGCTTCAGGGCGAAGCTGTGGACGAAATAGGCATGCAGGCCGTCGGGGCCGGTCGCGATCCGATCGAGGAGCGGATGCGGCTGGTCGATGATCAGGGTGTTCCAGCCCATATGCGGCACCTTCAGCGCCGGGTTGGCGGGCGCGATCGGCGCGACGTCGCCGGGAATCCAGCCCAGTCCCGGCGTCTCCTCGTATTCGAGGCCGCGACTCGCCATCAGCTGCATCCCGACGCAGATTCCGAGGAAGGGGCGGCCGTCCCGCCGCACGGCGCCGGTCAGCGCCTCGACCATGCCGGGCACGGCGTCGAGGCCGCGTCGGCAATCGGCGTAGGCGCCGACGCCCGGCAGCACGATCCGGTCGGCCGCTGCCACCTCTTCGGGACGGTCGGTGAGACGGATGCGGGCGTCGTCCTGCCCGGCCTCGCGGGCCGCGCGCTCGAAGGCCTTCACCGCCGAGTGGAGATTGCCCGATCCGTAATCGATGATCGCGACGGTCTGCCCCCTCACCGCCCGCCCTCGCTTGCCGGGAAGAAGCCGAGCGCCGTGTCCGCGTCGTGCCGGGGCGCCGGACGGGCAGGCGCCGGGGCCGAATTGGCGACCGCGGGACGGCGGGCCGCCTCCGGATCGAGCCAGCGGGTGGCGGCCTTCATCTCGGCCTCCTCGTGCGTCGCGGCGATCACCGCGTCACGGGCCGGAGAGCCGCGGCGGCCATAGGTCCAGCGGCGCAGCGACGAAGCCTCCAGCCCGACGAGCAGGCTCGCGAGCAGGGAGACGAGGACGCCCGCGGCCGGGGGCAGGCCGAGGCTCCGGCCGATCAAAGCCAGGATCACGAGCCCGGCGAGGACCAGAAGGGCGGCGAGCCAGAGCCGGTGGCGGACGAACCACAGCACCGTGAAGGCGAAGGCGCTCCACGAGAAGCCATCCCGCACGAGCTGAGCCCGTTCGAGGGCGAGCGGATCACCGCGGACGGCTCCCTCGGGCACGTGGAGCGTGTAGGTCCGTAAAGTCACCGCGGCGTTCCTCACAGCGAGCCCTTGGTGGAGGGAACGCGCCCGTCCTCGCGGGGGTCGATGGCGACGGCCTTGCGCAAGGCGCGGGCCAACCCCTTGAACAGGCTCTCGGCGACGTGGTGGGCGTTCTCCCCGTAGAGTGTCTCGACGTGGAGCGTGATGCCCGCATTCATCGCGAAGGCCTGGAAGAACTCGCGCACCAGCTCCGTGTCGAACTGGCCGATCTTCTCGACGCGGAAGGTGGTGCGGAAAACGAGAAACGGGCGGCCGGAAATGTCGATCGCCACCCGGCTCAGGGTCTCGTCCATCGGCAGGTGGATGTCGGCGTAGCGCGCGATCCCGCGCTTGTCCCCGAGCGCCCGGGCGAAGGCTTGCCCCAGGGCGATGCCGGCATCCTCGGTAGTGTGGTGCTGGTCGACATGCAGGTCGCCCGTGACCCGGATCTCGGCATCGAACAAAGCGTGGCGCGCGAACAGCTCCAGCATATGGTCGAGGAAACCGACCCCGGTGGCGATCACGGCCTTGCCGGTGCCGTCGAGATCGAGCGACACGGACACGTCGGTCTCCGCCGTGCGGCGGCTGATGCTGGCGTTACGCATCGGATTGGCGACTGGAACCCTGACACATGGGCGGATCGTCGGTTCGGTCCGCGCCCGCCTTGTAGTGTGGTTCCGCCATCCGGGGAAAGGGGATCGGACTGGGAGCCGCCCCCGAATCCGGCGCCCGTCATCGCTCTTTCACGCGAAGGCGCGAGCGTTGCGGGCAGGATCCCTCGATCGCGGTGCCCGCCATGCTCTCTCGCCGTTCCGTCCTTGCCGGCAGCGCCGCGCTTCTCGCAAGACCCGTGCAGGCCGCGCAGGCGCCGTTGCGCTTCGGCGTGATCGCGGACCCGCAATACGCCGAGGCGGCGCCCAATCTGGCGCTCGGGCGCTATTACGCCCACAGCCTCGACAAGATGCGCGCGGCGGTGGACGCGCTGAACCAGCACGATCTGCGCTTCGTCGTCACCCTCGGCGACGTGATCGACCGCGACGCGGCGAGCTACGACCGCATCCTGCCGATCTACCGCAGCCTGCGCCATGAGACGCGGTTCGTGCTCGGCAATCACGATGTCGACCTTCCGCCCGCGCATCGGGGCCGGGTCCTGGGCCTCCTGGGGATGCCCGCCCCCTTCTACGACTTCGCCCAGTACGGGCTGCGCTTCGTCGTCCTCGACGGCAACGACGTGTCGCTGTTCGGCCCCCCGGCCGGCGATCCGCGCCGCGACCTCGCGCAGGCGCGGCTCGACGCGGTGAAGGCCGCCAACCGGCCCCATGCCAAGCCCTGGAACGGCTCGCTCGGCGACGATCAGTTCGCCTGGCTCGAGCGCGTCCTCGCGGCGGCCCGCGGGGCGGGGGAGCGGGTCGTGGTGCTCAATCATTATCCGGTCCTGCCCGAAAATCAGCACAACCTGTGGGATTCGGAGCGGATCGTCGCGCTGCTCGGCGGCGCCCCGCACGTGATCGGCTACTTCAACGGGCACAACCACGCCGGCAACTACGCCGAGGCCGGGGGCACCCACTACGTCAATTTCCGGGGGATGGTGGACACGCCCGACCGCTCGGCCTTCGCCATCGTCGAGATTTCGCGCGATAGGATGGAGATCCGCGGCTTCGACCGCGAGCCGAGCCGCTCGCTTCCCCTGCCGGCGGCCTGAACCGATTCCCGCACGCGGACCGGAGCCCGACCCGATGCGACGCCTCGCCCTTCTCCTCGCCCTCTTCTCCGTGACGACGCCGGCTGCCGCGGCGTTCCCCTGCGACGAGCTGTGGGGCGAGCGCAACGCGATCTACAAGGACGCCGGCTACTGCTTCCGCACCGAGCGGGCGATCCGCGCCTTCGGCAACGCTGGATGCAAGTACGACGACCTCGCCGACGTGCCCCTCTCGGCCCGCCAGCGCGCGACCGTCGCCGACATCCAGCGGCAGGAGCGCGAGAACGGCTGCGCGCGGTAGCCTCTACGCCGCGATCCGCGCGCGGCGCCCCTCCGGCATCCGGGCCACGAGAGCGCCGGCGCGTCTCGCGACGACGCCGGCGATCGTCCTCGGCTCAGGCTTCCAGCACCCGTCCGGCGACCGCGTCGAGCTTGGCCACCCATTCGGGGTCGCGGTGGGCCGGCGCGGTCATGATGGCGCCGTCGAGGGCCCGGTGCGAGCCCGCCGGGCAATCCTCGCGCTCGGCGGGGAAATCCCGGGCGACGCGGGCGACGAGCTGGGCCGCCCGAGCGGCGTTGGCGCGGGCGACCGCGATCACCGAGGCCACGTCCACGCTGTCGTGATTCGGATGCCAGCAATCGTAATCCGTCACCATGGCGATGGTCGCGTAGGTGATCTCGGCTTCCCGGGCGAGCTTGGCCTCGGGCAGGTTGGTCATGCCGATCACGTCGTAATTCGCCGCCTTGTAGGACTTCGATTCGGCGAGCGACGAGAATTGCGGCCCTTCCATGCAGACATAGGTGCCGCCCTTGTGGACCGTGATTCCCTCGGCCTCCGCCGCGGCGGCGATGCGCTTCTGCAGAAGCGGGCCGACCGGGTGGGCGAAGGGCACGTGGGCGACGCAGCCATTGCCGAAGAACGAGGTCTCGCGCGCGACGGTCCGGTCGATGAACTGATCGACGAGCACGAACAGCCCGGGATGCAGCTCGTTGCGGAATGAACCGCAGGCGGAGAGCGAGACGATGTCGGTGACGCCCGCCCGCTTCAGGATGTCGATATTGGCGCGATAGTTGATGCCGGAGGGCGAGAAGCGGTGCCCGCGCCCGTGCCGGGCCAGGAACACCACGGTCGTCTCGCCGATCCGGCCGATGCGCAGCGCGTCGGAAGGTTCGCCCCAGGGCGAGGACATCGCCTCCTCGCGGACATCCTCCAGACCGGGGAGGTCGTAAACGCCCGAGCCGCCGATCACGCCGAGAATCGCTGCCGTCATGCGGTCATACCCTTGTGCTGTTGGGGTTCTTGATCGTTGCTTGCCCGATGACGCGCCCCCCCGGGCTCCCGGCGCCCGGATCCATGCCGATGCGCCGGTCGTCGCGACGCCACGCGCCGGAGCGGTGCGGGCTCCGGCGACGAACAGTCTGGCGCTGTCTCATGACGTTTCTTCGCTCGCCCGGACGACGACGCGTCCGGCGGCGGGTCATCCTTACTCCACCGCCTCCCGGGCAAGCAAACGGGCCCGCGAGGGGCCCGTTTGGTGGTTCTCGAAGACGGGCACAGAGGCCGGTCAGTAGGTCTTGTGCAATTCCGGCTGCAGGCCGTGGACTTCGCCGCCGATCTTCTTCCAGATCTGCTTCTTCACGTAGTAGAGCAGCCCCGCCAGAAGGATCAGAAACAGGATCACGCGCAGGCCGAGGGCCTTGCGGGCCATCATGTGCGGCTCGGCCGCCCAGGCCATGAAGGCTGCGACGTCGTGCGAGTACTGTTCCACGGTCTCGGGCACGACCGGCTGGCCCTGCTCATTCTTGGCGTAGGTGATCTGCCCCTCGCTGAGCGGGTTCGGCATCGCGATCACGTGGCCGGGATAGTACTTGTTGTAGTAGCCGCTGCCCGGCATCTCGAAGCCCTTCGGGGGCTCCTCGTAGCCGGTCATGAGCGCGTGGATGTAGTCGACGCCCTGCTCCGAATAGCCGGTGAACGGCAGCGCATCGGACACGAACCACGGGAAGCCGCGCTCGTAGGTGCGGGCCTTGGCCAGCACCGAGAAGTCCGGCGGCGCCTTGCCCCCGTTGGCCGCGGCGGCCGCCTTGTCGTTGGGGAAGGGCGACGGGAATCGGTCGGCCGGGCGGGCCGGACGCTCCTTCTCGGCGCCCGCATCATCCAGCTCCTTGACGGTGTAGGTCTCGGCGAGCGCCTTGACCTGACCCGCGGTGAAGCCCGGACCGCCCTCTTCGGCAAGGTTGCGGAAGGCCACCAGGCGCATGGAGTGACAGTTGGAGCAGACTTCCTTGTAGACCTGGAAGCCGCGCTGGAGCTGGGCCTGATCGAAGCGGCCGAACACGCCGGCGAAGCTCCAACTCTCACGGGGCGGATGGGGCGCGTGCCCGTCATCCGCACGGACGCCCGCCGAGCCGAGGGTGGCCGCGAGGAAACCCGCGGCGGCGAGGAGTGCGATACGCATGGCTTGTCCCCTCAAACCCCTCAGCCGCGCTTGGCCGGTTCGGCCGCCGCGCCCGCGGGCATGCCCGATCCGCTCACCTGCTTGCCCGGTCCCGTCACGGTCTCCAGGATCGAGCCCGGCAGGCGGTCCGGCGTTTCGAACAGGCCGACCAGCGGCATCACGATCAGGAAGTGGGCGAAGTAGTAGACGGTGCAGATCTGCGAGGCGATCACGTAGCCGCCTTCCGGGGGCTTGGCGCCGAGCCAGCCGAGAATGACGGCGTTGACGGCGAACACCCAGAAGAACACCCGGTAGACCGGCCGATAGTTGCAGGAGCGGACCCGCGAGGTGTCGAGCCAGGGCGCGAAGGCGAGGATGATCACCGCGCCGAACATCAAGATGACGCCACCGAGCTTGTCCGGCACCGCGCGCAGGATCGCGTAGAAGGGCAGGAAGTACCATTCCGGCACGATGTGGGCGGGCGTCACCGAGGGGTTGGCCGGGACATAGTTGTCGGCGTGGCCGAGATAGTTCGGCTGGTAGAAGATGAACCACGCGAACAGGATCATGAACACCACCACGGCGAACACGTCCTTGACGGTCGCGTAGGGGGTGAAGGGCACGGCGTCCTTGCTCGACTTGATCGGGATGCCGGCCGGGTTGTTCTGGCCCGTCACGTGCAGGGCCCAGACGTGGAGGACGACGACGCCGGCGATCATCCACGGCAACAGGAAGTGCAGCGAGAAGAAGCGGTTGATGGTCGGGTTGCCGACCGAGTAGCCGCCCCAGAGCAGGCTCTGGATCGTGTCGCCGACGATCGGGATCGCCGCCAGGATGTTGGTGATGACGGTGGCGCCCCAGAAGCTCATCTGGCCCCACGGCAGGGTGTAGCCGAGGAAGGCCGTGGCCATCATCAGGAGGTAGATGATGACGCCGAGCAGATAGAGCACCTCACGCGGGGCCTTGTAGGACCCGTAATAGAGATTGCGGAAAATGTGGACGTAGACCGCTACGAAGAACATCGACGCGCCGTTGGCGTGCGCGTAGCGCAGCAGCCAACCGTAGTTCACGTCGCGCATGATGTGCTCGACGCTCTCGAAGGCGTTGCTCGCATTCGGATCATAGTGCATCGCCAGCCAGACGCCGGTGATGATCTGGATGCCGAGGAAAGCGATCAGGATCGCGCCGAAGGTCCAGAAGTAATTGAGGTTACGCGGAACCGGGAAGGCGACGAAGGACGAGTGCACCAGCCCAACGAGCGGCAGGCGGGACTCGAACCACTTCGCGAGGCGGCTCTTGGGAACGTAGGTCGAGGTCGCGTGTGCGCTGCTCATCGGGGGTGCCCGCTCCGGCTTCTCGTGTCCTTTAGGCCGCCTTGCCGCCCTCTTCGCCGATCTTGAGCTTGGTGTCGCTCTCGAAGGCGTAGGGCGGAATCGGCAGGTTGATCGGCGCGGGCCCACGGCGCACGCGACCGACCGCGTCGAATTGCGAGCCGTGGCAGGGGCAGGCCCACCCCTCGAAATTGCCGGAACTGGAAATCGGCACGCAGCCGAGATGGGTGCAGTTGCCGTAAGCCACGAGCCACTGGTCGTGGCCGGCCTTCACCCGGTCGCTGAAGGGCGCCGGGTCGATCATCTGGGAGAGCGGAATCGCCTTCATGTCGGCGATCTCCTTCTCCGTGAGCTTGCGCACGAAGATGAGCTTGCCGCGCCAGAACACGTTGACGATCTGGCCGTCCTGGATCGGCGTGAGGTCAACGTCGAGCGGTGCGCCCGCCGCGATGGTGGCGGCGTCCGGAGCCATGGAGGCGACGAAGGGCCACGCCACGGCAGCGGTCCCCACGGCGAGCCCCGCCCCTGTGGCGAGAAAGAGGAAATCGCGCTTGGTGCCCTCGGGCCCTGCGGTTGCGTGCGTGACCGTCGTGTCCGCCAAGGTGCAACTCTCCCGTCAGCCTGCGCGCCGAGCCCCGGTGAGCCGTGCCGGGACCCTAGAGGAGGGGCCCGCCCGACTTTGGAGGCTGTCGAATTCGAAATCCGATGCGATGGCAGACACCATCGCTCGACGGCGATCAATGCGACCCGGGGTCACCGGACCGCTCGCCTTCTCCCTGGCGCGCTCTCTGACATGGCAGATGCGAACATGTCTAGACTGCCCCGCTTTTCCGGCTGTGCGGTGCGGCAACGATCCCCCGGGTTCGTCAGGACGGTGCCGCACCGCGGTTCGGGTGCTTGCACCGCCCGGGAGGCGGGGCGTACACGGCAGGTCACCAGGAGTTTTCGTGATGACCGACCGTCAGCCCGGCTTCAACACCCTCGCGATCCACGCGGGTGCGACCCCCGACCCGGCCACGGGCGCGCGGGCGACGCCGATCTACCAGACGACGAGCTTCGTCTTCGACGACGTGGACCACGCCGCCTCGCTGTTCGGGCTCCAGGCGTTCGGCAACATCTACACCCGCATCACCAACCCGACCAACGCGGTGCTGGAAGAGCGCATCGCCGCCCTCGAAGGCGGAACGGCGGCACTCGCCGTGGCCTCGGGCCACGCCGCCGAATTTCTGACGATGCATGCCCTGATGCAGCCGGGCGACGAGTTCATCGCGGCCAACAAGCTCTATGGCGGCTCGATCAACCAATTCAACCATTCCTACAAGAACTTCGGCTGGCAGGTGGTCTGGGCCGATACCGACGATCCGGATTCGTTCGAGCGCGCCATCACCCCGCGCACCAAGGCGATTTTCTGTGAGTCGATCGCCAATCCCGGTGGCGTCATCACCGATATCGCGGCGCTGAGCGTGATCGCCAAACGCCACAACATCCCGCTTATCGTCGACAACACGATGGCGACGCCGTATCTGATCAGGCCGTTCGAGCATGGCGCCGACATCGTCGTCCACTCGGCGACCAAGTTCCTGGGCGGCCACGGCAATTCCATCGGCGGCCTCATCGTCGACGGCGGCACGTTCCAGTGGCAGGGCGATGCGCGCTATCCGATGCTGTCGCAGCCGCGGCCCGAATATGCCGGCATGGTCCTGGCCGAGACCTTCGGCAATTTCGGCTTCGCCATCGCCGTGCGCGTCCTCAGCCTGCGCGATCTCGGCCCAGCGCTCTCGCCGTTCAACGCCTTCCTGATCCTCAACGGCATCGAGACCCTGCCGCTGCGCATGCAGCGCCATTCCGACAACGCGCTCGAGGTCGCGACCTTCCTCAGCGGCCACGACCGGGTCGAATGGGTGAGCTATCCGGGCCTCGAGACCGACAAGTACCACGCGCTGGCGAAGCGCTACACGCCGAAGGGCGCGGGCGCCGTGTTCACCTTCGGCCTCAAGGGTGGCTACGAGGCGGGCGTGAAGCTTGTCTCCGGCCTGCAGCTGTTCAGCCATCTGGCCAATATCGGCGACACCCGCTCCCTGGTGATCCACCCGGCCTCGACGACGCACCGCCAGCTCTCCGACGACCAGAAGCGGGCGGCCGGCGCCGGGCCGGAGGTGGTGCGCCTCTCGATCGGCATCGAGGATCCGCAGGACCTGATCGACGACCTCGACGCCGCCTTGCGGGCCTGAGCCTCAGCGTCGCGCCGAGAGGCGCAACGCGTCGACGAGGTCCGCCGCATCCGTGAGGCGCCGCCCCTCGCGGCGCATCCGCGCCAGGAGCGCCCGGTCCGGGAAGCCCCGATAGGGCAGCAGCGGCACGTTGCGCCCGAGGGGGATCGCGCGCTCGCGCCCGATCCGCGCCAGCACCGATTCGAGCAGGACGCGCCCGCGCTCGTGCAGCAGCCGCGCCGCGCGCGTCGCCGTCGTGCCCTCCGGGAGCGTCACCGCCTCCTGCGCCAGGATCGCGCCGGCATCGATGGCCGCCGCGAGCCGATGGATGGTGACCCCGAAGCCCCCTCCCCCGTCGGCGAGCGCGTGAATCGTCGGGGTCGGTCCGCGATGATGCGGCAGCAGGCTCGGATGCAGGTTGAGGCCGCCGAGGGGCGCCCGCGCCAGCGTCGCCTCCGCGAAGATCTGGTCGAAATGGAAGGCGACGGTCAGGTCCGGCGCATGCGCCGCGAAGGCCTGCGCCACCGCCGCGCCATTCACATCGTCGACGGTGAGCACCGGGATGCCGAGCCGGCGGCACAGGCGCGCCAGCGGGGTCGCCTCGGCGCTATCGCGGCACCCCGACAGGGGTTGCGTCAGGGGCGCAGCGAGGCGGGTCAGGTCGGGCAGGCCGAAATTGACCACGAGGTAGGGCAGGAGACCGGGTCCCGAGCGGGCGAGATGGCGCCGAACCTGACCGACGAGCCCGCCGGTCGCCGGTCGCTCGGCATTCGAGAGCCCGACGAACGCGATGCGTTCGGCGTTGTCGGCGACGAGGCGGCGCACCGCGCGGGCGTTGGGCAGCGCCTCCAGGGTGAACAGGGCGAGGCGCGGTCCCGCGCTCATCGCCGGGGCCGATTGCGGAAGCGGAACCCGTACAGGGCGAGGCCGCGCACCGATTCGGGCACCAGCAGCGCCCCCCGGGCGAGCGCGGCGAGCAGCCAGGGGAAGGCGATCACGTCGCGATCATGTGCGAGGCCCCGGGCGATGCGCCGGGCGGCTTCGTCGGCGCTCATCTCCAAGGGGCGCCATCCCTTGATGACGCCGCCCATCGGAGTCTTCACATAGCCCGGCGTGACCACGCTCAGGCGGACGCCGAGGGGCTTGAGCTTCGCCCGGAGCGCGAGACCGTGCGCGAGCAACGCCGCCTTGGCGCCGCTATAGGCCGGCGCGTCGGGCAGCGGCGCGTAGGCCGCAAGCGACGAGACCAGGGCGATCTGGCCGCGCCCGCGGCCGCTCATCAGGGTCACGACCGGCAGAAGGACGTTGAGGGCGCCGCCAAGATTGATGTCGGCGGTTTCGAAAGCGGTCGCCTCGGTCTCCAGGCCGCCCTCCGGATGGCCGCCGTTCACGGCGGCATTGACGATGACGAGATCGAGGGGCGTCTCCCCATCGAGCGAGCGGAGCCAATCGCCGACCGGTCCGCGCGCGCGCACATCGACCCGGTGGGTGCGCACGCCGGCCCCCGTCCCACGGCAGGCTGCCGCCACGGCCTCGAGCCGGTCCGCGTCGCGGGCCGTGAGGACGAGGTCGGTGCCGGGTGCGGCGTAGAATCGGGCCAGAGCGGCGCCGATGCCGCTGGACGCGCCGGTGATGAGAATGACGGGCATGGGTCCCGGGGACGATGTTCGGGGTGCGACCGCCGGCACGATCACCTCGGAAGCCGGCTCGACGAATCGGACGGCGCACGCCGTCCCGCTTCGCAGACCCTCAGGCGGGGGACAGGGCGGGACGGAGGGTCAGTAGGCCGGCGAGAGCCGGCCGTCGGGCTCCCGGCCCTCGCGCAGATCGCGCGCGGCCGCAAGAGCGGCCGGCGGCAGGGCCGCCTCCAGGCGTGGCACCGCCCCGGCGACCGCCCGCTCGATGGCCGAGGGCGAGAAGTAGCCGCCGTTGATCTGGGTGCGATGCATGACGACCCGGCGGAAATCCTCCATCAGCGTCGGCTCCGGCGGGCAGGGATCGCGCCAGAAGGTGTCGATGTCGCCCTGATGGGTCAGGCCCGGCATGTTGTAGATCGCCTGCCCGAAGGCGAGGGTCGGCCGGCCGCGCTCCAGGGCGAGCATGCCTACCGTGGAGTTCACGAGCACGACGCCGCGGCTTCCGTCGATGAGCTTTTGCAGGTCGCCCCCGTCGATGAAGTCGAGCCGGTCGTTGCAGCCATGGCGCTTGGCCGATTGGCGGGCGCGCTTGCGCCAGTTCATGATGCCGCTGTCCAGGGGGTGCAGCTTCACCAGCATGCGCGTCGGCGCGCTCGAATGCCGGGCAAAGGATGCGATGACCCGGTCCATGAAGCCCTCGACGCCCATGAACGGCGAGTGGACGCGGATCTGGTAATCGCTGTCGAGCTGGAGCGGCAACAGGAAGTAGTCGGCGTTGATGGCTTTGTAGATCTCGTCGACGCGGGCCACTTCGCGGCGGGTGTTCTTGCGGCGGATGAACTTCTTGATCCAGCCGCCGTACTCCGCCGCGATGTGGTTCGGGCGGTGGGTCCGAAAGCCGGGATAGAGATACGGGAAGCCGATATTGGCGATGTTGAAGCCGATGTCCCAGAGACTGCGCCGGGCCATGTCGCCGGTCAGCGGCATCGCCCGCCCCGCCTGCGGCAGCCGCCGCGCGATCTCCCGGATTTCCTCGGCGCTCTTGGGCAGCGAGGAATTGCCGTTCACGCCGCCCTGCTCGCAGGTGATCCAGAAGGGGCGGATATAGCCCTCCTCGAACACGTGGATGCGCACGCCCATCGGCTTGGCGGTGAGGATGGCTGCCTGATGGTAGGGCCGGCAATCGCCGAACAGCACGATATCGGTGACGTCGTGCGTGCGGATGTAGCTCTCGAGATAGGCTTCCCAGCCCTCACGGCGGCCGCGATAATTGTCGGATGGGAGTCGCCAGAACAGCCAGTCGCCAGCCGAGAAATTGATTCGGCGGACCTTGTGGCCCCGGTCGCGGAGCGCCTGGCCGAGGACGGAGAAGAACGGCGACGCGATGCCCTGCAGGAACAGGAACGTGACGGAGTCACTGCGTGGAGCGTCTGCGCGTGGCTGCGTCATTCCGAGGCGCGAGGTCCCTGATCGCGAGGCGGCGGGGTGACGGCGTCCTGACCGATTCCGTCGCATGATGTCCCCGCAATCCGCAATCGCGGCACGGGGCGCTCGACACGATTGATGGTCTCCGTTGCCGGGGCGCCACAGGTTGCGGCCCCAGCGAGGCCGGTCTGGTGCACGAATACGGCTCCGTTGTGTCGTCGCGGGCGAGCTTCGCCGTCATCCCCGAGATCCCCGTTGTTTTTATGACGGCCGGGCGCCGCCGCCGGGCATGAGGTGCTCCGCTTCGGGACAGGGTCCCCGTCGTCGCGCTTGGGCCGGCCCCTGCGTTAGGCTATGGCGGCGCTGCCATGGCCGACCTGTCCCCTTCCGAGTCGCGCGGGACCTGTGCCCTGCCCGACTCCTTCCTGCCGCTGGGCCGGACGCTGCGTCGCCTGCGCGCCGAGATCGAGGCGGCCACGGGCCGGCGGCTGCGCCTGGACCGCGCCGGCGCCCCGGCACTCTGGACCCCTGGCCCCTCCCCGCGCCCGGCGCCCGTGCTGCGGGTGTCGCCGGGTCCTCTGCTCAGCCCCTACGATTCGCCCGAGACCGGCTTCGCCAGCCTGCGCCTGACTTATGCCGGCGAGCCGATCGGCGGCGGCGCGCCGCCCCCCGGCTTGGCCGAGGCCCTGTGCGAGGCCGGGCTCAGCGGCTTCAACCGCTTTCCACTAGCCTCGGACAGCGAGGCGATCTTTGCCGCCGCGCCGCGCCCGTCGCTGGCCCTGATCGACCCGGCTCTCGCCGCCTCGCCGCGGGCGGTCGCCCGCTTCCTGTCGCAGCTCCTCGCCCGCTTCCCGTCCGAGCATTTCGTCGCCGCCGGGCCCGAGGGCTGTCCTGCCGCGCGCCTGCCGGCGAGCCCCCGGTTGGTGTCCCTGCCCGATCCGACCGATCCGGCGCGGCTCGTTCCCCTCGCCGCGCGGATCCATGTGGCGTCCTGGGCGGCCGGTTGGGAGGCGCGGGCTCTGGGCGCGTCCGTACTGTGCAGCGATCCGACCGCGGATCCGCCCCCCGCGGAGGCCGCGGGTTTCCTGGCTCTGTGCTTCGGACCGGGGGTGCACGCCTTCGATCCCTGGACCCGGCAGCCGATCCCGCTGATCGAGGCGGTCGAGCGGGTGGGATGGCTGCGCGACCGCTTTCGCCAGAACGACCGCCGCGTGGTCCTGGTCGGCGTCTCGGGCTGGAAGCGCCGGGCGCTGGACACCTTCGCGGCGGGGCCGGCGGGCCGGCCACTCCACACCATGAAGGCCGAGGAGGCGGTGGCGCTCGCCCGTCGCCATGGCGGCGCCGTGCAGGCCTGGGCGACCCGCTGCCCCGATCATCTGCCGCGTCTCTGCGTCGAGGCGGCTCTGCCCTTCGCGCGCATCGAGGACGGCTTCCTGCGCTCGGTCGGGCTCGGGGCGAGCCTCCAGCCCGGCGCCTCGATCGTAGTCGACGATCGCGGCATCTACTACGATCCGCGGGTCGAGAGCCGGCTCGCGCTCCTCCTCCGGGAAAGCCCGTTCCCTCCGGAGTTGCTCGCCCGGGCCGCCGCCCTGCGGAGCGCGATCGTGGCCCGGCGGCTGAGCAAGTACAATGTCGGCCTGAGCGCCACCGACGACGCCTTCCCCCCCGACCGGCGGATCGTGCTGGTGCCCGGGCAGGTCGAGGACGACGCTTCGGTCCTGACCGGATCGGCCGAGGTGCGCGGCAACCTCGCGCTCCTGCGGGCGGCCCGTGCCCGCAACCCGGACGCCGTGCTGCTCTACAAGCCGCACCCGGACGTGGAGGCCGGTTTCCGGCCCGGGGCGATTCCCGAGGCCGAGGCGCGGGCGCTCGCCGACCGGATCGTGGCCGGCCGGTCGATCGTCGACCTGCTCGACCGGGTGCATCACGTCGAGACCATGACCTCGCTCGCGGGGTTCGAGGCGCTGATCCGCGGGCTCACCGTCGCCACCCACGGCCGTCCGTTCTACGCCGGCTGGGGCCTGACCGAGGATCTCGCGCCCGGAGCGGATCGGGGTCGGCGGCTCGCCCTCGACGCCTTGGTGGCCGGCGCGCTCATCCTCTACCCGTCCTATCTCGACCCGGTGGCGATGAAGCCCTGCACGCCGGAGCAGTTGCTCGACCGGCTGAGCGCAGCCCGGGCCGCCGCGCCGCCCTCGGCGCTCGCCCTCGGATCGGTGCAGCATGCCGTGATGCGGGCCCGCTACGCGCTCATCAACCCGCTGCTGCGCCGCCTTCGGGCCCGCCGCGGCGTCGGCCCCGGGCGATGAGGCCGCGGCGGTGACGATCGACGCGACGCTTCTCGCGCCCCTCGCCGTGGCGCTCGCCGGCGCCTTCGCGATCGAGGCGGCGACCGGCGCGCGCGCGCCAAGCCTGCGGCCCGGGAACCTTGCCTTGCGCGGCCTCGGCTACGCGCTGGTGACGCTGTTCTGGTTCCAGTTCTCCTGGCGGCCCTGGCTCGCCTGCGCCTCCTGCCTGCTCACCTTCGCGATCCTGGCCGCGGTCGATCGGCTGAAGCGCCGGGTGATCGGCGAGCCGCCGGTCTTCAGCGACCTCGCTCTGCTCGCCCAGGTGCCGCGCCATCCCGAGCTCTACTACACCCGCTCGCTCACCGATCCGCGCATGGCCGGGCCGCTGCTCCTCGGGATCGCGGCCGTGGCGGCCTGGTACGCGATCGAGCCCGCCGCGCTTCCCGAGAGCGCGGGGGCGCGCATCGCGGCGATCCTGGGGCTGCCCGTCGCCTTGGCCACCCTCGTCCTCGCGACCCGGACGCCGCCGGGCCGCGTCTGGATCGCCCGGCGGTTTCCCCGCCCCGACCTGTCCGGCGACGTGGCCCGCGCCGGCATCGCCGCCACCATGATGGGCTATGCCCTACGCCGTCGCGACGAGGCCGGAGCGGCGACCGCCGGGGGGGACACCCAAGGAGATTCCGGAGGCGATGCGGCACGGTTCTCCGCTCCGATCTCCGAGGGGCGCGGCGACGAGATCGTCGTCGTCGTCCAGATCGAATCCTTCCTCGATCCCGTCCGGCTCGGCGGGCCGCCCCTGCCGGCGCTGGAGCGCGTCCGGAGGGAGGCCGCGCAATACGGGCGCCTCGCGGTGCCGGCCCACGGCGCCTACACGATGCGGGCCGAGCATGCGGTCCTGACCGGATGCGAGCCGGAGAGCCTCGGCTTCGGCCGCTACGACCCCTACCTCGCCCGGGGCGGCGACGAGCCGACGAGTCTCGCCCGCCGCGCCCGCGCTGCCGGCTTCGCCACCCTGTTCGTACATCCCTTCCACCCGGACTTCTTCGACCGGACCCGGGTGTTCCGCCGCCTCGGCTTCGACCGCCTCGTCACGGAGGCGGATTTCGCCGGGGCGCCCCGGATCGGGCCCTATGTGAGCGACGAGGCGGTGGCCGAGCGCATCCTGGCGGAGGTTGCGGGCGGAGGGCGCCGCTTCGTCTTCGCCGTCACCATGGAGAACCACGGGCCCTGGAAGCCCGGCCGGCTGCCCGGGATCGCGACGCCCCTGGCGCAGTATCTCCACCACGTCGCCGGATCGGGACGCGCCGTCGAGCGACTGATCGAGGGGCTGCGGGGGCGGCGGGCGACCCTCTGCGTCTTCGGCGACCACGCGCCCTCGCTTCCCGAATGCCGCCCGCGCCCGGAGGGGCCGGTCGAGACCGACTACGCCGTCTTCCGCTTCCCCGCGCCGGCCGGAACGGCCCCCAGGCGGGCCGACCTGACGGCGGCACAGCTTGGCTGTCTCCTGCGCGACGCAGTCACGGTAAATCGTGCGGGATTAAGCACCCAAGCGTGACCGTGCCACGGTCGTGACGCATTGCTGATGGAGCGCTCGGCGCCCGGTGGCGTCCCCGCGGCTCCCTCCGCGGCTGGTCGAGATCCTCGTTCATGGTTCGTCATCACACCCGAGCTACGGTGGTCTGTCCGGGTCCGGGCAGCTGGTCCATCCCGAATCCGTTGGAGAAGCCCATGATGCGTGCGACCGTCGTCGCCGCCCTCACCGCACTGGCGGTGTCGGGGTGCTCGGTGCTTCCAGCGGCGGGTCCGACGGCGCGGGAGATCGAGGGGGGGGCGGACATCGCCACCGTCGAGGGGGTGTTTGCCCGCTACGAGATCATCGACATCGATCCGGCCGTGGTCGAGGCCCTGCGCACCCGCCCGCTGGACAGCCTTCTGGTCACCTTCGGCGACAACCGTCCGGCGGCCGAGCCGCTGATCGGCGTGGGCGACGCGGTGGCGGTGCAGATCTGGGAGGC
>NZ_CAKLBV010000054.1 GCF_920984675.1 Methylobacterium sp. Leaf118 | reverse complement strand
GCCGCCACCGAGGCCGACAACGTGCTGCCCGGGGCCCTGGCCGCGGCCGCCGGCGCCTTCGCCGTCGCGGCGGTCCTGGTCTCGGCCTCGCTGCGCCTGTGGACCCAGCGCGCCGCCGTCCAGCCCCTGTTTCGCGACATCGCCGCGATCCTCCAGGCCCTGGAGCCGGCCCCGGTCGGCGGCGTGGCCCGGGCCGCCGCGCCCTTCCCGCAGGCCGGCCCCCTCGCGGCGCGGGGCGTCGGCGCCTACGACCCCGCCAGCGGCGAGCGGCTGACCGGCGTCGACCTGACCCTGACGATGCCCGCCCACGTCGCCATCGTCGGCCCGCGCGGCAGCGGCGTGCGGGCCCTCGCGGCCCTGCTGGCCGGCCAGATCGAACCGACGGCGGGGGCGCTCACCTATGGCGGCGCGCCGTTCAAGGCCTTCGATCCGGCCGAGCGGGCCCGGCGGATCGCGCTGGCCGGCGCGGAAGCGATCCTGATCGAGGGGACGCTGCGCCAGAACCTGCTCTACGGCGCCCGCAGCGGCGACCGCGAGGCCTCGGGGCTCGCCGAGCGCATCGCCATCCTCAAGCTCACCGGGCTCGACGCCTTCGTCTACGAGCGCGGCCTCGAGGCCTCGGTCGATCCGCAGGACGACCCCGCCACGGCGGGCGCGGTGGTCGCGGCCCGCCGGGCCGTGCGCGAGGCCCTGGCTGTCGAGGGGATCGAGCGGCTGGTCGAGCCGTTCGACCCCGCCCGCTACAACCATCAGGCCGATCTCGGCGAGAACCTGCTGTTCGGCGAGGCGGTCGGCCCCGCCTTCGCCCCGGGCCGGCTCGCGGCGCACCCTTATCTGCGCGCGGTGCTGGAGGCGGAGGACCTGACCCGGACGCTCGTCGATGTCGGCCTCCAGGTCGCCCGCTCCACCGTCGAGATCTTTTCGGATCTCCCCGACGACCATCCCCTGTTCGAGACGTTCTCGCTGTTTCCCGCGGCGGAGCGGGGCTACTTCGAGGATCTCGTCGCCCGCCAGCCCGAGGCGCGGGGTTTTCGCCGCGGGCCCGCCGGGCAGCGCGACCGCGAGCGGCTGATCGGGCTGGCGCTCCGCTACAACGAGACGCGCCACCGCTTCGGCCTGATCGACGAAGGCCTCGAGGAGCGACTGGTGGCCGCCCGCCACTCCTTCGCGGCGCTCCTCCCGGCCCGCTATCGCGAGAAGGTGGAGTTCTACGATCCCGCCCGGCTCACCGCCGCCGCGAGCCTGGAGGAGAACCTGCTGTTCGGGCGCATCACCCAGGGGGAGGCGGGCGCGGAGGCGCGGGTGCGCGCCCTGGTGCGACGGGTTTTGGCCGAGCAGGGGCTGGAGCCCACCGTGTACCGCCTCGGGCTCGCCACCCGCATCGCGGCGGGGGCGGCGGGCGCCGCCCCGGGCCAGCGGGCGGTGCTGGGGGAGGGCGCCATCGGACCGCGCGAGCGCGTGGCGATCGAGTTCGTGCGCTGCCTCGTGCGCCGGCCCGACATCCTCGTGGTCGGCCTGACTCTCGACGAGCGCAAGCCCGACGAGGTCACCGCCCGGATCGCGCGCCTGCGGGCCCTGCGGGCCGGCGCCGGCCTGATCGTCTGCCTGCCCGACGAGGCGACCCTGCGCCGTCAGGCGCCGTTCGACGCGGTGCTGCGGGTGGAGCGCAACACGGTGGTGACGGTGAACGGCCGGGAACCGGCCGAGGCCGCCCTCTGAGCGCGCCGTTTCCCCGCAAATCCGCCTCAAACCCCGAGCAGGACTGGGCCCGCGTCGCCGCAGGCGACGCCGGCTCTTCCCGCCGGTCTCGATCGAGACGGTGCATGGTTCCCCCGAACGCCCCAGCGATCCCGCCGCGCCTGCTGCGCGCCCTTCTGCCGGTCCTGCTGCTGCTGATGGCCGGCCTTCCCGGCCCCGCCCGGGCCGACAAGGCGAGCCAGCCGATTCCCGCCGCGACATTGGCGATGATGGCCGCCAAAGGCACGAGCGCCGCCGCGCCGATCCTGCTGCGGGCCTACAAGAAGGAATCCGAGATCGAACTGTGGAAGCGGAACGGTTCCGGCCGCTACGTCCCGATCAAGACCTATCCGATCTGCCGCTGGTCGGGACAGCTCGGCCCCAAGACGAAGAACGGCGACCGGCAGACGCCGGAGGGGTTCTACACCGTGGCGAAAAGCCAGATGAACCCGAATTCGCGCTACTACCTCTCCTTCGACATCGGCTACCCCAACGCCTACGACCGGGCCCGCGGCGCGACCGGATCGGCGATCATGGTGCACGGCATCTGCTCGTCGATGGGCTGCTTCGCCATGACCGACCAGGTCGCGGGCGAGCTGTTCTCGGTTGCCCGCGAGGCCTTCGCCGGGGGGCAGACGGCCTTCCAGTTCCAGTCCTTCCCCTTCCGGATGACGGCCGCGAACATGGCCCGCGCCCGCTCCGATCCGAATATCGGCTTCTGGCGCCAGCTCAAGGAGGGCTCGGACCGCTTCGAGGCGACCGGCGAGGAGCCGGTCGTCACCGTCGCGAACGGGCGCTACGCCTTCCTGCCCTCGAAGGATCCCACCCGGGAGGAGGCCGCGCTCGCACTCCACCGGGACGAGAACCGGCGCATCGCCGAGACCGTCGAGGAGGGGGCCGCCGCCCTGCGCACGACCTATTCGGATGGCGGCCAGCACGCCTTCTGGGCCCACCGCATCCGCCAGGGCTTCCCGGTCGGCGATATCAGCCGCCCCGAGGCCCTGGCCTATGCCGGTCAGGAGGTCGTGCTGATCCCCGCCCGCCGGAAGCCCGCCCCGCCCGCGATCCTGCCGGAGACCCTGTGGGCGGCCGTGATCGGGCCCGGCACCCCGTATTTCCCGCGGCGCGTCGCCGATTGGTCGCCCCAGGCCGAGCCCGCCCGCTTCCCCGAGCCGGCCACCCGCTACGCGCAGTCGCTGCCGATCCTCCTGCGGGCGACGCTCGACGGGCAGGTCGGGCTGCCCGACCCCGCCGCTCTGCACGCTGCGGTCGAGAAGGTCGCCCGCGCTGATTGAGAACGGATCAAAACGCTGTGTGCGTGCCCGCACACGGACCCACGTGGCGTCCCCCCATGTCAGCACGGTACACTCCGGCCTCGTTAAAGGGCCGAAGGACCGCCGCGGATCGTCAAGCGGATGCGTGCGGCGGCGCTGCCACTGCGGAATGCCCGGGACCGAGCCGGGCCACGGTATCGACCCATGACCCTGACGAGTCCAGCCAAGGACGACGCCCTCGTCCTGCGTTTCTGGGGCGTGCGCGGCTCTACGCCCGTGAGCGGCCCCGAGACGGCCGAGTTCGGTGGCAACACCCCCTGTCTGGAAGTCCGCTGCGGCGAGCGGCTGTTCGTGATCGATGCCGGCTCGGGGCTCTCTGCCTTCGGCCGCGGCAGCCGCGAGGGGCTGCCCAAAGAGATCGACCTCCTGTTCAGCCACCTCCATCTCGACCACAGCGCCGGCCTGCCGTTCTTCAAGCCGGCCGTCCTCGACGCCGAGTGCACCATCAACACGTGGTGCGGGAATCTCGACGGAGCGAGCGCGCAGGGCGCCCTCGACCGGCTGTTCTCGCCGCCGCTCTTTCCCGTCACCCTCGACATCCTGCCCTGCACCTTCCGCCATCACGGCTTCCAGGCCGGCGAGACGCTGACCTTCGCCGACGGCGCGCGCGTCGACACCATCCTGCTCGACCATCCCCAGGGCTCGACCGGCTTCCGCTTCGATCACGGGGGCAAGCGGCTCTGCGTCATCAGCGACATCGAGCACGGTGCGCATTGGCCCGACCCGGCGCTCTGCCGCTTCGTCGAGAATGCCGACCTCATCGTTTACGACGGCATGTTCACGGAGAGCGAGTATTCGCGCTGCTGCGGATGGGGCCATTCCACCTGGCAGAAGGGCGTGGAGCTGGCCAAGGGCGCGGGCGCCAAGGCGCTGGCGATCATCCATCTCCACCCGGCCCATTCGGACGCCCAGTTGCGCAAGGTCGAGGCCGAGATGCAGGCCGAGATGCCCACCGCCTTCATCGCCCGCGAGCGGCAGTCGATCGAGGTGGGCCGTCCACTGGTGGGCCTCGCCGAGCCGCCGGTTCTGGCGCTCGCGCGGCGGGCCTGAGGCATCACGCGAAGGCTTTGCCGGACGGTTCGGGCCGAACGGTCGCCCGGGAGTGCGAAGCGGCCCGCAGCCGAAGCCGGCCGCGGGCCGCGCACGGCGTTCAGGCCGCGCGGACGGTGGCGAGGAAGCGGTGCACCTCGACCGAGAGGTGCTCGGACTGACGCGACAGCTCCGACGCGGACACGAGCACCTGGCTCGCGGCCGCCCCCGTCTCCTCCGAGGCCTGCGCCACGCCCGCGATGTTGCTGGTCACCTCGGTGGTGCCGACAGAGGCTTCGGCGACGTTGCGCACGATCTCCTGCGTCGCCGCGCCCTGCTGCTCGACCGCCGCCGCGATGGTCGCCGCGACCGCGTTGATCTCGCGGATCCGGGCCGTGATCGAACCGATCGCCCCCACGGCCTCCTCGGTGGCCCCCTGGATCTGGCCGATCTGGCCCGAGATTTCCCCGGTCGCGCGGGCGGTCTGGTTCGCCAGCTCCTTCACCTCCGCGGCCACGACCGCGAAGCCGCGACCGGCCTCGCCGGCCCGGGCCGCCTCGATGGTGGCGTTGAGCGCGAGCAGGTTGGTCTGGGCCGCGATGGTCGTGATCAGCTGCACCACGTCGCCGATCCGGATCACGTCCTTGCTCAAGGCGTTCACGAGCGAGGCGGTCCGGTCCGCCTCGGCCACCGCCTGCTGGGCGAGATGGGCCGAGCCGGACACCTGTCGGCCGATCTCCTGCACCGAGGCCCCGAGCTCCTCGGCGGCGGAGGCCACCGTGTTGACGTTGGCGGCCGCCTCTTCCGCCGCGGAGGCGACGGTGGTCGACTGGCTGGCGGTCTCCTGCGCGTTCGCGGTCATCTGCTGCGCGGTCGCCTGCAATTCGGTGGCCGAGGAGGAGACCATGCCGACGATGCCGCCGACAGCTCCCTCGAACCCGTCGGCGAGTTCGATCATCGTGCGCTTGCGCTCGGCCGCCGCCGCGTCGTCGGCGATCTGCTTGCGCTCGGATTCCTCGGCCGCCTTCCGGGCCACCATCGTCTTGATGCCCTCGACGGCCCGTCCCAACGCGCCGATCTCGTCGCCGCGCGTCGCCTGACGGATCGTCGCGTCGATCTCGCCCTGCGCCATCCGGTTCAGGACGACGACGAGCTGCGAGAGCGGCCGCGTGATTCCGAAGATCACGATCACCCCGGACAGGATCGCGGCGACGAGGAGTCCGATCCCGGCCAACAGGATCAGCTGGGTGACCGCCGACTTGACGGTCTGCTCGAGCTGGTTCGCCCCGGTATTCATCTCCGCGGTGATCGTGTTCGTGCGCGCCTCGACCAGCTCGTTGAGCTTGGCCCGCGCCGGCTGTCCCTCCTCCAGCACGATCTTCAGCGCGGCATCGCTGTCGTTCCGGATGCTGACGGCGATGGCCCGATCGATGACGCCGAAGTAATCCTCGATCATCTTGCGCACGTCTTTGCCGATCTGCGCGCGCGCCGGCGTGTCCGCCAAGGCGATCAGCCGATCGACGCTTTGGTACACCCGCGCCACGGTGGCGTCGTACTTCGTCTTGTTGAGCCCGAGCCGCTCCTTCCTCGTATCGAGGATGATGTTGCGGCTCAGCAGCGCGGCTTCGGCGAGGCCGGCCTGCATTTTGAGGTAGGATTCCTGCCGGGCCGTCAAGACGTCGGAAACATAACGCGACTGGACCGCGACGCCGTCCAGTGTTCCGCGCTCATGCACGATAAGTGCGGCCGCCATCGCTGCGATCAGTACAAGCGGCGCACAGAGCTTGAACAGAATGCCGATGCTGTTGATATATTTCATCATATTCAATCCATCTGACGCTACCGGGAGGGCAACACCAGACATCGATAAAAAATTTCAATAGAGAGTTAAAGGACCTGCCGGGGAATACCCCCCCCTCGACTCTGGAGCAAGTCTTGGCAAAGTGGCAGATGACGCCGCGCGCCTGTGCTTCAGGGCGTCCCGGCGCGTCCGTGCAGGTCTGCCCGTGATCGGGCGGCGTGCGGGCCTTTTCTGACGCGCGCGCGCCGCGGCGACGGGGGGGGCGGTTCGAGCCGCGAAGCCCCGGCGGATCTCGGGACGCGCGGCTCCCGACCGAGGCTCGGCCGCGGCCCGCCGAGGGTCGGACGGCTTGGCTCCCGAGGCCGGGCCTGCCGATCCGGTCACGCCACGCCGGCGCGTCGGGGCTCTGGCCCCTGCCACGCCGGCGCTGGGGGCGAGGCTCAGAGTGCCGTCGTCGCCCGGTCTCCCTCCTCGCGGCCGATCCGGCTGTGGCGGCGGCTCCAGGCGAAGTAGATCACGAAGCCGATGGCGAGCCAGATCAGCAGGCGCAGCCAGGTCTCGCCGTCGAGGGAGACCATCATGGCCGCGCAGGAGACGACGCCGAGGATCGGCACCAGCGGCACCAGCGGGGTGCGGTAGGCCCGCGGCGCGTCGGGCTGGGTCCGGCGCAGGATCAGCACGCCGATGCAGACGAGGATGAAGGCGAGCAGCGTGCCGATGCTGGTCATGTGGCCGAGCTGGGAGATCGGCAGGAAACCGCCGAGCGCGCTCGTGAACACCATGAAGAACAGGTTCGAGCGGTAGGGCGTCTTCCATTTCGGATGGATCGCCGAGAAGAAGCCCGGCAGGAGCCGGTCCTGGCTCATGGAGTAGAACACCCGGCTCTGGCCGAGCAGCAGCACCAGGATTACGGTGGAGAAGCCGCAGATCACCCCGAAGGTCACGAGGCCCTTGAGCCACGGGAACGGCGTCTGGGCGATCGCCGTGTTCACGGGCGCGGCGTCGCCCCGCATGGTGTCGTAGTGGACGAGGCCCGTCAGCACGCCCGCGAAGGCGATGTAGAGCACGGTGCAGATGGCGAGCGAGCCGAGGATGCCGATCATCATGTTGCGCTGAGGGTTCTTGGCCTCCTGCGCCGCGGTCGAGACCGCATCGAAGCCGACATAGGCGAAGAACACCACGCCCGCCGCCCGCATCACGCCGCTCCAGCCGTATTCGCCGAAGGTGCCGGTGTTGGCGGGCAGGAAGGGGTCGTAGTTCTGGGCCTTGATGTAGAACAGGCCCACGCCGATCACGGTCAGCACCACCGCGAGCTTGACCAGCACCACGATGCCGTTGACGCGGGCCGATTCCCGGATGCCGACCATCAGCAGGGCGGACGCCGCTACGATGATGAAGATCGCCGGCAGGTTGACGAGGCCGTGGGCCATCGTCCCGTCGGCGAGCTGGTAGGTCTCGAACGGCGAGTGGACGAGGGCCCCGGGCAGGCTGATCCCGAGCGTGTCGTGCAGGAAGCGGGTGACGTAGCGCGACCAGCTCACCGAGACGGTGGCGGCCCCGACCGCGTATTCGAGGACGAGGTCCCAGCCGATGATCCAGGCGACGAACTCGCCCATTGTAGCGTAGGCGTAGGTATAGGCCGAGCCCGCCACCGGAATCATGCCGGCGAGCTCCGAGTAGCACATGCCGGCGAAGGCGCAGCCGATCGCCGCGATGGCGAAGGAGATGACGACCGCCGGACCCGCATGCTCGGCGGCCGCGATGCCGGTGAGCGAGAACAACCCGGCCCCGATCACCGCACCGATGCCGAGCCCGACCAGGCTCCAGGGGCCGAGATGGCGTTCCAGCTTGTTCTCGCCGGCCTCCGCATCGGCGTTGAGACGCTCCAGCGTCTTGATCCGGAAGAGGTCGCTCGCCAAGCCTGACGCCATGTCGGTCCGTCACTCCCGCTGGACGGGAGGTCGTCCCGGTCCGGCTCTTGTTTTCGATGATCCTAAGTCAATCCCGAAACCGCCATCCGTGCAACGGGCTGACGCAAGTTTGAAGTGCAAGGGGCGGGCCGGGCGTGGGGGTGCAATTCGGAGCAAACGCCTGCCTGGCCGGCTTCTCACCATCCGAAGACGCATGGCCCAAGCGGGACAGGACGCCCCCGCTGTCTCCGCGCCACCTTCATGGCGCGCCTCGTCACCCCGGCCAGACGGATCTCACGCCCCTCACCGAGACACGGATCGATCCACTCCAACAGCATCCGTAAATTTCGTTTTTCGTGTCTTTTAAACGATCTTATGCCAATGATTTCGAGACCATCATCAATCGATCAAGCTCCGATCAATTATCGACATCAAACACAGACAAAATCGGAGCGGCATAAGAGTTCGACATTGGCGTCAGCGCCCCGACGCCGCCGCCCGGGCTTCTACCAAAAGCTCCGCCAAGATCACGTCCGCTGCCCGCACCGTCTCCGGCCCAGCGGCAGCGGGCGTCCCCGCCGCAAACGGCGGCTGCGGCGCGTATTCCGCCACGAGCTGGGCGGTCCGGGCATAAGCCGCGCCGCGCAGGCGAGCGGCGAGCGCCAGGGCGAAGTCGAGGCCAGCGGAGACGCCCGCGGCGGTGACGCGGTTGCGGTCGAACACAATGCGTTGATCGACGGGTTCGGCGCCCAGCAGCGGCAGCACCGCGTCGCGCACGCACCAATGCGAAGTGGCGCGGTAGCCCTGCAGCAGGCCCGCGGCGCCGAGGATCAGCGAACCGGTGCAGACGCTGGTTACCCAGGTCGCGCGTGCGGCCCGGTCGGTGAGGAAGGCCAGCGTCGGCGCGTCGCGCATCTGCGCGGGCGTGCCATCGCCGCCGGGCACGAGCAGGACGTCGAGATCGCGGGCGCAGGTGTCGAAGGTGTGGGTCGCCGTGATCGACAGGCCGGTATCGCTCGCGACCGGGCCGGTGCGGGCGGCGACCAGCTCGATCGGGCCGAGGCCCGCGAGGAGGTTCTGCGGCCCGACCACGTCGAGGGCGGTCATGCGGGGAAAGAGCAGGATCGCGATTGTTTTGGACGATGACCGCGTGGCTGGTTCGGCACGGGCAGCAGCGTGCGGCAGGGCGAGCGCGGCACTGAGCGCCGCGGCCGTGAAGGCGCGCCGGTCGAGGGGAGGGGCCAGGGACTCGGCTGTGCCGTCAGACGGGCCAGGCGACATCGCGGTAGGCCCCGTCCCAGAACAGGTATTCGAGCTGGGTCGCGCGGGCATAGGCCCGGTGCATCCGCGCGCGCAGGGCCGGGGAGGCGCCCTCGGCGGCGGCGTCGGTCGCGGCGATCATGGCGGCGACGGCCTGCGCGAACTCTTCCCCGGCATAGGTGTCGATCCAGGCCCGGTACGGGTTGTCCGCGGCGGCCTTCGAAAAAATGGCGCGGCCGACCTCGGCGTAGATCCAGAAGCAGGGCAGGAGGGCGCCGAGCACCACCTCGTAGGGCTCGGCGTAGGCGCTGGCGAGGAGCCACGCGACGTAGTGGTCGCAAGGCGGCGACAGGGGCGTGGCGGAAAACGTCGCCGCGTCGATGCCGTAAGTCTGGAAAAAGCCGCCGTGGAGCGCCCGCTCGACCACGATGGCGGTCTCGGCGCCGCGGGCGAACTGGACGATCCGGTCGGGATCGGGCGCCTTGGCGGCGGCGAGGGCGAGCGCCCGGCCGAAGCCGATGAGGTAATGGGCGTCCTGCACGATGTAGCGGCGGAAGCGCTCCGGGCTCAGGCTGCCCGCGGCGAGCTCCGCGTTGAAGGGCATCGTGCGGATCGCCTCGTAGGCGGCGCGGTTCGCCGCCCAGGCTTCGTCCGAGAAGCGGGTCATCCCTGTCGCTGCGCCTGCGTGACCGCCACGTGGATCAGTTCGGCCAGGGTCCGCACCCTCAGCTTCTGGCGCATCTGCGAGCAGGCGTTGGTCACGGTCTTGTAGGAGACCGAGAGGTCGGCCGCGATGGCGCCGTAGGATTTGCCGAGGGCCAAGCGGGCCAGAATCTGCTGCTCGCGGGGCGTCAGCTGGGTCTCGGGGGTGCGGCGCGGATCGGCGCGCAGCATGGCGACCTCGGTGGCCAGCCGCCGGTCGAGGAAGACCTCGCCCCCGCGCACCCGCTCGAACGCCTGGAACAGCTCGTTCGAGGCGTGATCCTTGAGCACGTAGCCGAGCGCCCCGGCCTCCAGGGCGCGGGAGACGATGACCGGATCGTTGTGCATCGAGAAGACGAGCACGCGGGTCTCGGGCTCGATGGCGCGCATCCGGCGGATCAGGCCGAGGCCGGCGAGCCCCGAGCCCTGGAAGGTGAGGTCGCAGATCACGACCCGCGGGCGCAGGCGGTGGAAGGCGCGGTAGCCGGCCACCACCCCGGTCGCCTCCACCACCGTCTCGATGCCGGCATCCTCCAGCACGCGGCGGCAGCCCTGGAGCACGATCGGGTGATCGTCGATGACGAGGACCGGGGAGGGGCCCACGGCATCCTTGGCGGCGCCCCCCCGGCCGGGGACACCCTTGTCGAAAGCGCCCCGGGTCGGGGTCGCGGTCATCGCCTGCGCGTTCATGTCCGACGGGTCACTTTTCCTGCGGCGCGGGCGGGCTCGCGGCCTCGCCGGCGTGCTCGGGGTCGATCGGTATGGTGATCCGGACAACCGTGCCGGGATCGCCCTTGTCAAGGGAGAAGCGTCCGCCGAGGGCCTCGACGCGCTCGCTCATCCCCGAGAGGCCGAGGCCGACGCGGTGGCCGGGGGCGACGCCATGGCCATCATCCCGCACCGTCACGCGCAGGATGCGGCCGTCGCCCACCTCCGCGGCCTCCTCGGCCGCCGCGGCCCGCACATGGGCGGCGGCGCCGTGGCGGACGGCGTTGGTCATGCTCTCCTGGATGCAGCGGAAGACCGTGAGGTCGACCAGATCGCCGTAGCCCCGGGCCAGCCCTTCGAACCCTCCCTCGAAGGCGGTGCCGGGATGGCGTCGGGCGAAATCGCGCAGGAGCAGGTTGAGGCATTCGGCAAGCGGCACCTCGCCGAGGGCGTGCGGCCGCAGGCGGTTGAGGAGGTCGCGGTTGAGGCTCTGGACCTGGGCGACGATGCTGCCGATATCGGCGGCCCGCGCCCCGAGGCGGGTGCGGTCGATGGCGCCCTCGCCCGCGGCCAGCCGGGCGACGGAGGCGGCGTTGGCCTCGAGGGCGAACAGGCAGGGGCCGAACTCGTCGTGCAGTTCCAGCGCCGTGCGGCGGCGCTCGTCGTCCTGGGCGGTCAGAAGCTGGCGGTTGAGGCGTCCGTTGGCCGCCCGCGCCTCGCTCAGCGCCCCCGCCACGCGGTTGAAGCGCTCGGCGATGACGGCGAGCTCCCGGGAGGCCGGCGGGGCGAGATGGGCGGTGTAGTCGTGGCGCTCCAGCCGGGTCAGGCCGGCGGCAAGGTCGTCGAGGGGGCGCAGGATGCGCCCCAGGGCGATGGCGAGGGCGGCCAGCACCGAGAGGTTGAGGACGAGGCTCGCCAGCGCCAGGGAATGGGCATAGCCCCAGACCTCCTCGATCTCGTCGAGGGGCTCGGTGGTGATCGCGGCGGTGCCGATGCGCGCCGACCCGATCAGGATCGGCAGGTCGTGCTGGCGCGGCGCGGGGGCGATCATCCGCACGAACCAGCCGGGCACGTCGTGCACGTCCCGCCCCCGGTCGGCCGGGCCGAACCCGACCCGCTCGCCCGCCCCGTTCAGGATGGTGACCCGGACGTGGCGCAGGGCCTGGAAGCGCAGATCGAGGGTGTGGAGCAGGCTGTCGGGGCTCGGCGTGCGCAGGGACCGGACCGTGTCGGCGACTAGGGGCTCCACGGTGGCGAGGCTCGCCTCCATCTCCACCTGCACGGCGTTGCGGGCGTTGAGGACGATCAGGCCGCAGGAGAGCAGGGCGGCCAGGGCATCGATCACCAACACGGCGAGGATCAAGCGCGTGCGCGTCGACCAGCCGGCCCAGAACGGCGCGGAGCCGGCGGCGCGGCCCCCGTCGACCGTTCCCGGCGCGTCGGGGCTCACGGCCGGGAGCTCGCCCGGGTCCATTCCGGCGGCGGTGGGCGCAGGAGCATTCGGCACGGGCGCCGCCGAGCGGTCAGGCCGCCGCCCGGAGGCGCGGCGCGCCCGGGATCATTCGGCAAGGCCACATCGCATAAAGTCCTCGTATTCCTGCGGTTTTGGCACGGTCGGCACCGTGGCCGAAGGTGTTGCGAAAGTCCATGGCGCGAAAGGCCGCCGCGGGAGCCGGCGCACTGATGTTTCTCTTAAAGTGGGGTTCCCCTGCATCGGCCTAACCCGCGGCGTCGTGCACGCTCCGTTAAATCGGCGCCCGTAAGAGTCGCGGGCGGCACATCGAAGACCGAGCGTCTCGCCGAACCGGCAGGACTCAAGAAGGGCCCGCGCCCCTGAGTCTTCGTCAGTTTCGCGGGGAATTCGCCGTCCCGAACACTGGCGAGACGTCGCCGGACATCTTGCCGCCGCATTGTCGAGGCCGTGTTGTTGCAGGGGTACAACGTGCAAGAGGCCGACCGCATGTCGGTGGCGATCCACCCGTCCGAGACCCGCCACGCCGAGGCCGCGCCGCCGCCGGCGCGGGCACCGTCCCGCCTGCGCCTGCTCGGGGGTATCGCCCTCGGCGGCACCGCGCTCGCCGTGTTCACGGCCGGGGCCCTCACCTTCTTCTCCGGCCTGGCCGATCCGCGGGCCCGGCCCGCCCGGGTCGCGCCGGTCGCCTCGCAATGGCCCGACCTGAAGGACGGCGTACCCGCCCTGTCCGGGGGACCGGCCGCGGAAGCGACGCGGATCACCCTGCCGCCCGCCGAGCCGCCGCTCCGGACGGAGGCGACGCGCGCGGCGTCCCCGGTCGTCGCCCCGATCCAGGCCGCGGCGGCCACACCGGCCCCGATCCCGGCGGAGCCGACCCGCACCGCATCGGTCGCGACCGCAGGGCGCCCGAACCTGCCGATCGAGCCGACCCAGACCCTGCCGCCGGCGCGGGCCGCGGCGCCCGTCACCCCGGCCAAGGTGGCCCCGGCGCTGGCGCCGAGCCGCGCCGAGACGGTGCGGGCGAAGCCGGAGCAGCCGGCCCGCTTCGTCTCCCTGCCGGTCGCGAAGGCCAAAGCCGAGACGGCGAAGGTCGAGACGGCCAAACCGGAGACCGCGAAGGCCGAGGCGCCCAAGTCAGGTGCGACGAAACCCGAGAAGGCCGAAGCCGCCCGCAAGACCGCGGCCCGGACCCGTGTGACCGAGGCGACGCCCGCCGACGCTCCGCCCGCGCGCTCCCCCCCGGTCGCCGACGACGAGCCGGAAGTGCTCGGCATGAAGATTCCCGGCGGCCGTCAGATCCGCGCGGGCTGGGATGCCCTGCTCGGCGGCAAGAGTGGCGGCGAGGGCGGCGGGGAGTAACCCCGCCTCCCCTCGCTCGCTTCGGAGCGATCCGACCGCGCCGGCATTCCACCCGAGATCGGGCTTGCCCCTGTCGGTTGCGGCGCGCGGTTCGGGGCCGGATCGCTCCGCTTACGCCCGCCCCGATGGTACGCCGGACCCGGTCGCCGCAGGCGGCCTCAGCCGCGCTGCACCTTCGAGACCTCGCGGCGATGCTTCGTGGCGCGGGAGCTCCGGGGTGCCTTGGCGGGGGCGGGGGCCTCGCCCTGCATCCGCTCGAGGCGCAGATCCGCCGGTCCCCGGCGGGCGAAGGCGTCGGCGAAGGCGTCCGCCGCACTGCCGCGCACCTCGAAGGTGGTCTCCCGCTCGGAAATGCGGATCGCGCCGATGTCGCCGCGGCCGATCTGGCCGCGCCGGGTCAGCATCGGCAGCAGGCGGCCGGGCTCGGCCCGGTCGCGGCGGCCGAGATTGAGCCGGAACCAGATGCCGGGCTCGTCCTCGCCGATCCGCGGCGCGCCGAGCGGAGCGCCGACGCGAGGGTCGGCCCGCCGGGGCGGCTCGTAGCCCGGATCGCCCACTTCCTCGGGCACGGGAATGCGCGAGCGGTAGAGCCGCGCCAGGGCCGCGGCAAGGCGCTCGGGGGGGAAGCGCTCCAGCAGGGCGCTGGCCCAGTCCCGCTCCCAGTCGCGGTCCTCCTCGGGCTCGACCTCGGCGAGCAGCGGATCGGACATCATCCGCTCGCGGTCGAGTTCACGGATTTCTTCCGCCGTCGGCGGGCCGCTCCATTCGACGTTCACCCGGGCGACGGCGAACATCTGCTCGGCGCGCCGCCGCCGGGCGGGCGGCACCAGCACCACGCTGGTGCCCTTTCGCCCGGCCCGGCCGGTGCGGCCGCTGCGGTGCTGCATCACCTCGGCGTCGTGGGGCAGGTCGGCGTGGATCACGAGGTCGAGGCCCGGCAGGTCGATGCCGCGGGCGGCGACGTCGGTGGCGACGCAGACCCGGGCGCGCCCGTCGCGCAGGGCCTGGAGGGCGGCGTTGCGCTCACCCTGTCCCAATTCGCCCGACAGCGCGACGGCCGAGAAGCCCCGCTCGGTCAGCGAGGCCTGGAGATGGCGCACCCCGTCGCGGGTGTTGCAGAAGACGATGGCGACCGGCGAATCGACGAAGCGCAGCACGTTGACGACGGCGTGCTCGACCTCGCGCGGCATCACCCGCACGGCCCGGTAGGCGATGTCGGCATGGCCGCGGGTCTCACCCGCCACCGCGAGGCGCAGGGCGTCGCGCTGGTAGCGCTCGGCCAGGGCCACGATGGCCTTCGGCAGGGTCGCGGAGAACAGGAGCGTGCGCCGCTCCGAGGGCGTCGCGGCCAGGATGAACTCCAGGTCCTCGCGAAAGCCCATGTCGAGCATCTCGTCCGCCTCGTCGAGGATGACGGCGCGAAGGCGCGTCGGGACGAGCCGGCCGCGCTCCAGATGGTCGCGCAGGCGCCCCGGCGTGCCGACGACGATATGGGCCCCGGCCTCGAGCGCCCGGGCCTCCCGGCGCGGGTCCATGCCGCCGACGCTGGCGATCACCCGCGCGCCGGTCTCGGCGTAGAGCCAGGTCAGCTCGCGCTGGACCTGGAGCGCCAGTTCGCGGGTCGGCGCGATGGCGAGCGCCAGCGGCGCGCCCGGGGCCGGAAGGGTCTCGTCGGCGGCGAGGAGCACGTCGGCGATGGCGAGCCCGAAGGCGACGGTCTTGCCGGAGCCGGTCTGGGCCGAGACGAGCAGGTCGCGCCCGTTCTCGGTGTCGAGTACCGCCTGCTGGACGGGCGTGGGCTCGGCGTAGCTGCGCGCGTCGAGCGCCCGGGCGAGGGGAGTGGGGAGCGACGGAAAGGGCAAAGGGGTGCTTTCACGGCCTCTCGGGCCGGATCGGGAATCGGTCGGCTGCCTTCTAGCGCTTCGCGAGGCGGGCGACCACTTCGCCGACCGCGCGGCGGCGTTGCGCGAGCGCGCGGTCTCACGAGGCCGCCCTCCGGCGGTCGCGCGCAGGCCGCCGCCGGTCACGCTCCCGGCCGCCGCGGTGCGAAGGCAGGGGGCCGTCCCTGTCGTGCCGGTCCCCTTCGATCGGACGTTCATCGTCCGCCGGTGACGGGCCGGCGGGGCTGTCACGGCCCCGCCGGAGCGAGGCTCAATCGTCGTCGTCGTCGCGCTCGGCCCCCGAACCGGCCTTGCGGTCCGCCTTCTCGGAGACGGCCCCGGTGCGGGGATCGACCTTGACCTTGACCATCCGCCCGTCCCGGCTGGCCTTGCCCTCCCAGACGCCGTCATCGGCTTCGAGGCCACGCACATGGCCGTAGCCGGCCTGCTCGAGGGCACGGACGGCCTGCTCGGCCGGCATCCAGTCGGGGCCGGGGCGGTCGTCCGCGAGGGCCGGGCCGGCGACCGCGCCGGCGAGGAGGCCGGCCGCGATCAGGGTTCTCGTGAAGGGCGTCGTCATGGAGGAGGCTCCTGGTTCAAGGGACACCGCATCCTCGTGACGCGTCGCGCCCTGCGCCGGCCTGACGGGCGCCGTCAGGCAAATGTCAGGCAGCGGATCAGGACGGGACGAGCCCGTCCGCGCGCTCCTGGACCAGGGCCACGATGTCGTCCCAGCGCGACAGGAAGGCCGCGACGCAGGCGGGATCGAAGTGGCGGCCGGATTCGGCCTCCAGATGGGCGCGGGCCTTCTCCAGCGGCCAGGCCATCTTGTAGCTGCGGGCCGAGATCAGCGCGTCGAACACGTCGGCCACCGCCACGATGCGGCCGGAGCGGGGGATCTCCTCGCCCTTCAGCCCGCGGGGATAGCCGCTGCCGTCCCAGCGCTCGTGATGGGTCAGGGCGATCTCGGCGGCGATCCGCAGGAGGCGCGACGGGCTGTCGTAGAGCATGTGGTAGCCGCGCAGGGCGTGCCGCTGCATCTCGGTCCACTCCTCGGGGGTGAGGGGGCCGGCCTTCAGCAGGATGTGATCGGGCACGCCGATCTTGCCGATGTCGTGCATGGTCGAGGCGAGCGCCACGTCGTCGGCCTCGGCCTGGGAGAGGCCGAGGCCCTCCGCCACCGCGATCACGCAGCCGGCGACCCGGGTGAGGTGGTCGCCGGCCTGATCGTCGCGGAACTCGGCGGCGAGCATCAGGCGGCGGATGATCTCGCGCTCGCGGGCGGCGGATTCGGCGAGCGCCCGGGCGGCGTCGCGGCGCAGGGCGAGGGCCTGCCGGCCGCTCTCGGCCCGCGCCTGGGCCAATTCGATCAGCAGACCGACCCGGGCCTCGAGTTCGAGGGCGTCGAAGGGCTTGGCCAGGACATCGCTGGCCCCGGCCTCGCGGGCGAGGCGGCGCAGGTGGCGGGGCTCGCCGTCCGCCACCAGCAGCACGGGGGTGCGCGCGAAGGCGTCGTTCTCGCGCAGGGTCCGGATCAGGGCCGGCGCGTCGTAGCGCTCGGGCTCGGCCTCCAGCAGGATCACGTCGGGCGCCTGGGCGGACAGTTCCTCGATCAACCGGACGCCGACGGGGACGACGGCGGTGGCGCAGGGCAGGCCGTGCAGCGCCAGCACCAGGGAGGCCGGGGCACGGGCCGCCACGACGGCGACGAGCCCCGTCGCGTCCGCTCCCTCGGTCGCGGGCGGGACGGCGGCCGAGAGGGCGGCCGAAAGGGCAGCGTCGTCCGGGTGGGAATCGGCGAGTGGTCCCGAGACCCGCCGGCCCTCGAGCGCGGCGCTGAGGCGGGTCAGAACACGATGAAGCGAGGCTGAAATCACGGCAACGATCCCCGAGCGCGTCCGGCGCGCTAGATCCCCGGCATGACCGACGCCTTCTCCCTCGATCCCCGCCTCTCCGCCGACACGCACGCGGTCGGCGACCTTGCCCTGTGCTCCGTCCTGTTGATGGACGACGCGCGCTTTCCCTGGCTGATCCTGGTGCCGCGCCGGGCGGGGGTGAGCGAGTTGACCGACCTGAGCGCCGTCGACGCGGCGACCCTGACCGGGGAGATTCGTATAGCCGTCAGTGTGGTACAGGCGCTCGTCCGGCCCGACAAGGTGAACGTGGCCACCCTCGGCAACGTTGTGCCCCAGCTTCACCTCCACGTCGTCGCCCGTTTCCGCTCGGATCCCGCCTGGCCCGGGCCGGTCTGGGGGCACGGCGAGCGGCGGCCCTACCCGCTCCATGCCCGCGCCCAGATCCTGGAGCGCGCCGCCCAGCTCTTCGCGGACGCCTGATGACGCGCGCGAGCCAGAAGGGGCGCGACGCCCTCGCCTATGCGGGCAGCCGCCTCGTGCGCCACACGGCGGAGGCCGGCCCCGGCCCGACCCTGGCCGGGGCCGACCCGGAGGCGGGCCTCGTCCTGATCGCCGCCGAGCGGGTCATCGTCCGCTCGGCCTCGGGGGCGGACCCCGCCACCGCGCTGCTGGCCGTGCGGGACGGGGCGGAGATCGACCCGCCGGAGATCGCGGTGTTCCTCGGGCGGGTCGACGGGCGGCCCGTCTTCGCGGCCGCCGTCGCGGCGGAGGCCGGCGAACGCTTCCCGGACCCCGCCTACCGGGTGCTGGACCTGCGGGCGCTCGCCGCCGAGGGGGCGGTGGCCCGGGAGGAGCTCGGCCTCGTCGCGACTGCCAAATCGCTGCTCGGCTGGCATGGCCGGCACCGCTTCTGCGCCAATTGCGGCGGCCCGACCGCGGCCGCGGCGGGCGGGTTCCGGCGGGAATGCGGGTCGTGCGGGCTCCACCACTTTCCGCGCACCGATCCGGTCGCGATCATGCTGGTGCGGCGCGGGGATGCCTGCCTGCTCGGGCGCGGCGCCCATTTCAAGCCCGGCATGTATTCCTGCCTCGCCGGCTTCATCGAGCCCGGCGAGACCGTCGAGGACGCGGTGCGCCGGGAGACCTTCGAGGAGACCGGCGTGCGGGTCGGCGCCGTCGCCTATCACGCCTCCCAGCCCTGGCCCTTCCCGTCCTCGCTGATGATCGGCTGCGTCGCCGACGCCCTTTCGGAGACCGTCGCGATCGACCCGGCCGAACTGGAGGATGCGCGCTGGTTCTCCCGCGAGGCGGCGGCGCGGATGCTGGCGGGCACGCATCCCGACGGCCTGACGGTGCCGCCGGAGACCGCCATCGCCCACCTGCTCCTGCGCGACTGGGTGGAAGGCCGGACCTGAGGGCGGGGGCTCCCGCCCACCTGCCGGCCAAAGGCGGCGCCCTTTCCCGGGGGGCCTCTCGCAAGACGCGCGAGCGGAATAAATACGTCGGTCAAACGTGTCCAAGCACACATTCGGGCGCCGCCAGGTAGGGCTTCAGTCCTTTTTGAAGCGCGGCCGTATTCCTCCATAAATTCTTGATGAAAAAACCGATTTCCGGCACTCCGGCCCCCTTCTGCCACAGGGCATCTTGACATAGCGTTCGCGCGCACCACGAGCGGTGTCAAAAAACAATTCGCAAGATCCTGGAGGAACGCCTGATGGCGACAGCAGCCGCAGTGCCGCGGACGGACAGCGCGGTCAGACCGATGACCGGCAACGAGAAGAAGGTCATCCTGGCCTCCTCGCTTGGCACGGTCTTCGAGTGGTACGACTTCTATCTCTACGGCTCGCTCGCCGCGATCATCGGAGCGCAGTTCTTCTCGGCCTATCCGGAAGCGACGCGCAACGTGTTCGCGCTGCTGGCCTTCGCGGCGGGCTTCCTGGTCCGTCCCTTCGGCGCCCTGGTGTTCGGCCGGCTCGGCGACATGGTGGGCCGCAAGTACACGTTCCTCGTGACCATCCTGATCATGGGCGTGTCGACCTTCTGCGTCGGCCTGCTGCCCTCCTACACCACGCTGAACGAGTACGGGATCGGCTGGGTCGCCCCCGCCACGCTGCTCGCCCTGCGCATGCTCCAGGGCCTCGCGCTCGGTGGCGAGTATGGCGGCGCCGCGGTCTACGTGGCCGAGCACGCGCCGAGGGGTCGCCGCGGCTTCTACACCGCCTTCATCCAGACGACGGCGACGCTGGGCCTGCTGCTCTCGCTGATGGTGATCCTGTTCACGCAGATCTACGTCAACGCGAACTACGCGCCCGTGCCCGTCACCGCCGCCGACGGCAGCGCCTCGACCATCACGCCGTTCGCCGCCTGGGGCTGGCGCATCCCGTTCCTGGTCTCGATCGTGCTGCTCGGCATCTCGGTCTGGATCCGGCTGCAGATGCAGGAGAGCCCGGCCTTCAAGAAGATGAAGGAAGAGGGCAACCACTCCAAGGCGCCGCTCTCGGAGGCTTTCGGCCAGTGGCGCAACGCCAAGTGGGCGCTTCTCGCGCTGCTCGGTCTCACCGCCGGCCAGGCCGTGGTCTGGTACACGGGCCAGTTCTACGCGCTGTTCTTCCTCCAGACGATCCTGAAGGTCGACCAGTTCACGGCCAACGTGCTCATCGCCTGGTCGCTCATCCTCGGCACCGGCGGGTTCCTGTTCTTCGGCTCGCTCTCCGACAAGATCGGCCGCAAGCCGATCATCCTCGGCGGCTGCGTGATCGCGGCGCTCACCTTCTTCCCGCTGTTCAAGGCGCTCACCGCGGCGGCCAACCCCGCGCTCCACGCGGCGCAGCAGAACACGCAGGTGATCGTCAAGGCCGACCCGGCGGATTGCTCGTTCCAGTTCAATCCGGTCGGCACGGCCAAGTTCACCAATTCCTGCGACATCGCCAAGGCGCTGCTCGCCCGGAGCGCCGTGAACTACTCCACGGAGAACCAGCCGGCCGGCACCAAGGCCACCGTCAGCGTGGCTGGCAAGGAGTTCGCGGCCTCCGACCCGACCTTCGCCAAGGAAGTCGGCGCGGCGCTCACCGCGGCGGGCTACCCGGCGGCGACCGATCCGGGGATCGTGAAGATCGCGATCGATCCCAAGGACGGCCTGTCGAACTTCGCCAAGGTGGTCGACATCTTCTCGGCGCAGAAGCTGACGATCATCGCGATCCTGACGATCCTCGTCCTCTACGTGACGATGGTCTACGGGCCGATCGCGGCGGCGCTGGTCGAACTGTTCCCGACTCGCATCCGCTACACCTCGATGTCGCTGCCCTACCACATCGGCAACGGCTGGTTCGGCGGCCTGCTGCCGGCGACCGCCTTCGCCATGGTGGCCCAGACCGGCGACATCTATTTCGGCCTCTGGTACCCGATTGTCATCGCGCTCGCGACCGCCGCCATCGGGCTCCTGTTCATCCCCGAGACCAAGGACCGGGACATCTTCGCCGACGACTGATCCGCGTCGACCCGTCCGAAACGAAGAAGGGCTCCGCCGCGAGGCGGGGCCCTTTCTCGTTCGCGCCGCGGCCTCCGGCCGGGCCTTCCACCGGGGCCGGAGCCCGGATCACTCCGGCTTCGATTGCTCCGAGGCCGCTGCCAGGGCCTGCTGGCCCGCCTCGGTGATCGCGTATTCGAGGGTGCGATCCTCGGCCCGCTCGCGGCCCGTCGGCTGGAGGTATCCGAGCTTCTCCAGATAGCGGATCGCGTGGCGCCTCGCGTAGAAGCGCGGCCCGTAGGAGACCAGGCGCAACTGGTAGAGGTAGGCCGGCTTGAGCTTCATCATGAAATGCGATTTAGCACTTGTTCGGGTGCCGGCGAGGCGAACAGCAATTGTTTTCCAAATCTTTCGGCGCCAGTTTTTAGGCATTACAAATAAAAACCGGGACGCAGGTCAATGAAACGGGCATCTCACTTCGAATAATTCTAAGCCTGAACAGGGCGCCGTCGGCACGGTCGGTCCGAAGGGGGCTGGCGGCAGAGACGGCAACCGGGCGGCGAGGGGCCGGGGCGAAGGGCGGGCCGGGGCGAAGGGCGGGCCGGGGCGAAGGGCGGGCCGGGGCGAAGGGCGCCTTCGCACGGGAGGCGCATCCGCCACGCCTGTTCGCGGGGCCCGGCTTGGCCTATTGCCGGAGGCGGCCGCCCGGTGCGGCGGCGGGAGGCCGAGCGGCGCGGTGGAAGAAGCCCTTTACCGATGGCTCGGAACGCCGGGCCTGATCCGTGCGGACATCCTGGCGGCCCTCGGCTTGTCGGTCTCGCTCGCGGTCACCCTTCACGTGCTTCTGAGGAAGCGCGCCGTCGGGGCCGCCATGGCCTGGATCGGCTTGGCGTGGCTCGCCCCCTTCATCGGCAGCGCCCTCTACCTCACCTTCGGCATCAACCGCGTCGAGCGGCGGGCGCGTCGGCTCAAGCGGCGCCCCTCCCGGCAGGTGGACGACACCCCCCAGGCCTCGGCCTCCGTGCCCGACGCCTACCGGCCCCTCGACCGGGCGGTGCAGGCGATCACCGGGATGCCGATGGTCGCCGGCACCGGCATCACCGTCTACCGCAACGGCGACGAGGCCTATCCGGCGATGCTGGCGGCGATCGCGGAGGCCCGCCGGAGCGTCGCCCTGTCGAGCTACATCTTCCGCGACGACGACACCGGCCGCACCTTCATCGCGGCCCTCAAGGAGGCCATGGACCGGGGCTGCGAGGTCCGCGTCATCCTCGACGGGATCGGCAGCGGCTACTTCTTCCCGGCTGCGTGGCGGCGCCTGCGCCGGCTCGGCGTGCCGGCGGGCCTGTTCATGCATTCGGTGCTGCCCTGGCGGATGCCGTTCCTGAACCTGCGCACCCACAAGAAGCTGCTCATCCTCGACGGGCGCATCGCCTTCACCGGCGGCGTCAACATCTCCGACCACAACCGGGTCTCCCGGAGCCCGACATTCCCGATCCGCGACACCCATTTCCGGATCGAGGGCCCGGTGGTCGAGCAGCTCGCCCAGGCCTTCATCGTCGACTGGGCCTTCGTCTCGGAAGAGGAGCTGGAGGGCGAGGCATGGCTGCCGCCGCTCACGCCCGCGGGGGACATCATCGCCCGGGTCGTCACCTCGGGTCCCGACGCCGATGTCGAGAAGATCGCCACGGTGGTCCTTCAGGCCATCGCCTGCGCCCGGACCTCGATCCGGCTGACGACGCCCTACTTCCTGCCCAACGATTTCGTGGTCGGCGCGCTCTGCCTCGCGGCGGCCCGGGGCATCGCGGTCGACGTCGTCATCCCGACCCGCAGCGATCACCCCATCGTCGACTGGGCGACGCGGGCGCATATCGACCCGCTCCTGGAGAGCGGCGTGCGGATCTGGCTCGACGCCCCGCCCTTCGACCATTCGAAGGCGCTCGTGATCGACGGGCAATGGTGCTTCATCGGCAGCGCCAACTGGGATTCGCGCAGCTTCCGCCTGAATTTCGAACTCAACCTCGAGGTCTACGATACGGGTCTCGCCCGGCGGCTGGAGACGTTCATTGCGGAGAAGTGCGAGATCCCCCTGACCCAGGCCGATCTCGCCGCCCGCCCCCCGGCCCGGCGCCTGCGCGACGCAGCCGTCCGACTGCTTCTGCCATACCTCTGAGCCGGCCGACCGTGGCCGGCCCCTCCGGCTCGGGCGAGAGCCGCACCACGATCGGATGGTGGTCCGACAGGCCCCGGGGCAGGACCTGGCGCTCGTGGCAGACGAGGCCGCGCACGAGGCAGCGGTCGAGCCGCAGGGGCAGCACGTCGACCATGGCATGGGTCGGCCGCCGCGGGCCGACATCGCGGAAGCCCGGGAGGAGGGCGGGGCCGACGATGTTGTAGTCGCCGAGCACCGCCGCGCGGGCCGGCAGATGCGCCTCGATGCGCCGGAGCTGGCGCCGGTTCAGCACCTGCCCGTGGGAGAGATGCACGTTGGCGATCCCGAACGCGCCCCCGTGGAGCACCTGGCAGACCCGGTCGATCAATACGCCCGGCGGCAGGGGGACGATCTCGGGCTCCCGCTCCCAGGGGGTCGGGCTCCACATGGCGAGCCCGTGGATGCGACCCGGCAGCTGCGCCCAGGCATAGACCCCGCCGACCCGCTCCTTGAGCGCGCCGATCTCCCGGGTCGCCTCCTGCATCAGCAGCAGGTCGGGTCGCTCCCGCTCGATCAGCGCGGCGAGGCAATCCACCGCCGCGCCGGTGCGCCGGAGCAGGTTCCAGCTCACGATTTTCCTGGACTCCGAGCCGGGCTCGGGTGGACTCGGCGGGGGGCGACGCAGCAGCATGGCAATCCGTTCGCGCGCCCGTGGCGGCCTCCGGGCAGTGCCGAGGCAATGCGCAGAGCGGGAATCGGTTTCGCGGGGTTCAACGTCCCTTCCGGCTCAGAAAGGCGCCGATGCCCTCCTCGGCCGACCGCGCGAGCATGTTCTCGGCCATCACCCGGCCGGCATGGGCGTAAGCCTCGGCCAGCGGCATCTCGATCTGCGCGTAGAAGGTGCGCTTGCCCACCCGCACGGTGGCGGCGCTGCGGGCGGCGATGCCCCGCGCGAGATCGTGGGCGGCGGCCAGCGCCCCGCCGGCCTCCGCCACGTCGCTGACGAGGCCGAGGGCGCGCGCCTCCTCCGCCCCGATTGCCTCGGCGGTGAGCAGCATCCGCAGCGCCGCCTTGCGCGACAGGTTGCGCGAGAGCGCCACCATCGGGGTCGAGCAGAACAGGCCGATCTGCACGCCGGGCGTGGCGAAGCGCGCCTCGGCGCCGGCCACGGCGAGATCGCAGGAGGCCACCAGCTGGCACCCGGCGGCGGTGGCCACGCCCTCCACCGCCGCGATCACCGGCTGGGGCAAGGCGGGGATCGCCATCATCACCGCCGAGCACAGGCCGAACAGCGTCTGGAAGGTCTCCGCGCCCCGGTCGGGCCCGGCCCGGAAGCCGGTCATCTCCTTGAGGTCGTGCCCGGCGCAGAAGGCCGGCCCCGCCGCCGCCAGCACCACGGCGCGCACGCCGTCGTCCTCCGCGAGATCCGCGAAGGCGTCCCGCAGGGCCTCGAGGAGGGCGAAGGACAGGGCGTTGCGGGCCTGCGGCCGGTTCAGGGTCAGCGTCGCGACGCCGTCGCGGTCCTCGCGCAGCAGCAGCCGCGTGTCTCGGTCAGGCTCGGTCACGGGTCTCTCCTGGGCAGGGGGGCGGTCGGCCCCGGAGCGTCGCAGCCGCCCGCCTCCCGGCAGCGCGCATCGAAGCTCCGGGCCAGTTCGGCGAGGCTGACCGCGCCGAGCCGGGCGATCAGCTGCGCCTCGGCCTCGCGCAGGGCCCCCTCGATCGCCGCGTTGACGACCTTCTCCACGGCGCAGTCGGGGTTCGCGCGGTCGTTGCCGATCGCGAAGAGGCGCGGCCCGCCGACGGCGCGGTGGACGTCGAGCAGCGACACCGTGTCGAGGGGCACGGCGATCGCCCAGCCGCCGCCATGGCCCTTGTCCGAGCGCACGTAGCCGGCCTCGCGCAGGCCCGCCATCGTGCGCCGCACCACCACGGGGTTGGTGCCCAGCATCCCGGCGATCGCCTCGGACGTCATGGGGCGCTCGTGCCGCGCCATGTGGAGCAGCACGTGGAGCATCCGGGAAAGGCGGCTGTCGCTTCGCACGCCGCGAGTCTTCGCCCACCGGACGGGATTGGCAAGCGCGCCCGATCACGATACTCATGAAGTTACATGAAACAGGGAGGATCGGCGATGCGCGGTTACGAGGACCCGGCCCGTTGGGATGCGGCCGCCGCGCATTACGGCACGACCGCCCATCCCTTCACGGCGCGCTATGCGGCGGCGGCCCTGGCGCGGGTCGCGCCGGGGCCCGGCCAGCGCGTCCTCGACGTCGCCGCCGGCACCGGGGCGCTCGCGCTGACGGCGGCGCGGACGGGCGCGGAGGTGCTCGCCATCGATTTCTCACCCGGGATGGTCGCACGCATCGCGGCGGCGGGGCTCCCCAACGTCGCGGCCCGGGTGATGGACGGGCAGGCGCTCACCCTGCCCGACGGAGCCTTCGACGCGGTCTTCTCGATCTTCGGCGTCATCCTGTTCCCGGACTGGCGCAAGGGGCTCGCCGAGATGGCGCGGGTGACGCGCCCCGGCGGGCACGGCGCCGTCGCCACCTGGCAGCGCGGCGGCGCGGCCACCTTCCTGCTGCTGCGCGAGGTGCGCCGCCGGCTGTTCCCCCAGATCGAGCTCGCGGCCCTGCCGGACGCCGTGACGGTGCTGAGCGATCCGGCGGTGTTCGCGGGCGAACTCGTCGCCGCCGGCTACCGCGATCCGTGCATCAACGTCGTGACCCACGATTACGCGCTCGATGTCGCGGCGCTCGCCGACCCCGAGGCGCTGTTCGGGCTGTCGCAGGACTGGGCGGGCCTGGACGAGGCCCAGAAGGCGCAGTGCATCGCCGAGATGCGCCGGATGGCGGAGGGGCGGCCGGTCCTTCCGGTTCCCTCGACGGCGTTGATCGGCGTGGCGCGGCGCTGAGCGAGCGGTCCGGGCACGGACGAGACGGCCCTTTTGCACCGCACCGCGGGGTGCCATACCCTCCGGGCGAGACGGCGCCGTGCCGAACGCCCCAGGAGCCCGCCCGTTGAGCGCCGAGACCGACCGCCCGAGCCCCCGCACGCCCGACCACGCCATCGATCCGCTCTTCCTCGAACGCTGGTCTCCCCGGGCCTTCACCGGAGAGGCGGTGCCGGAGGCCGACCTCAAGCGGATGTTCGAGGCGGCGCGCTGGTCGCCCTCCTCCTACAATTCCCAGCCCTGGCGCTTCCTCTACGCGCTGCGCGACACGCCGGACTGGTCGGTCTTCCTCGACCTGCTCGTGCCCGGCAACCGCAAATGGGCCGTGGATACCGGCGCCCTCGTCTTCCTCGTCTCGAACAGCCGGATGAAGGTCGGCGACGACCTGAAGCCCTCGGCCAGCCACTCCCTCGACGCGGGCGCGGCCTCGCTGGCCTTCGCGCTGCAGGCCAACCGCCTGGGCTGGCATGTCCACGGCATGGGCGGGTTCGACCGGGAGCGGGCGGTCCCCACGCTGAACGTGCCCGAGCATCACCGGATCGAGGCCGCCTACGCGGTCGGGCGCGCCGTTCCCTGGGCGGAGCTGACCGAGGAGCAGCGGGCCAAGGAGCAGCCGAACGCCCGGCGCCCGATCACCGACTTCGTCCATGCGGGCGGCTTCCCGAAGGACGCCTGAGCGGGACCGAGCGGAAGGGGAACGCCGCCGTGCTGGAGCCGGCCACCACCTACGAGGCCCTCGTCCGGGATTTCCGCTGGGAAATCCCCGAGCGCTACAACATCGCCGCCGACGTCAACGACCGCTGGGCGCTGACCGAGCCGGACCGCCCGGCGATCCTCGAACACGCGCCCGACGGCGCCGTCGCGACGCTCACGCACGGCGCGCTGCGGGCCCGCTCCCTCGCTCTGGCGGCGGGTCTGTCCGCGCGCGGTGTGGGCGTGGGGGACCGCGTCGCGGTGCTGCTCCCGCAATCGGCCGCGGTCGTCCTCGCCCATCTGGCGGCCTACCGGCTCGGCGCGGTGGCCCTGCCGCTCGCCGGCCTGTTCGGGGAAGAGGCCCTGCGCTACCGCCTCGCCGATTCCGGGGCGCGGGCGGTGATCACCGACGCCGCGGGTCTGGCCAAGCTGGCGCCGATCCGTGACGCGCTGCCCGACCTGACGCTTTTCATCCGCGTCGATGGGGCCGGGGACGGGGCTGCAGACCTCGCCGCACTCATGGCGGAGGGACGTCACGAAAAATTCGAGACGCGGGAGACCGGGCCCGACGATCCGGCGCTGATGATCTACACCTCCGGCACGACGGGACTCGCCAAGGGGGCGCTGCACGGCCACCGGGTGCTGCTCGGCCATCTGCCGGGCTTCCTGATGATGCACGACTTCCCCGGCCCCGGGGACGGGCCGATCTGGACACCCTCCGACTGGGCCTGGGCCGGGGGCCTGCTCAATGTCGTGATGCCGAGCCTGCGGCTGGGCCTGCCGGTGGTGGCCCGCCCGACCGCCCGGTTCGAGCCGGAGGCCGCCTTCCGGTTGATGGCCGACCTGAAGGTGACCCACGCCTTCCTGCCGCCGACCGCGCTGCGGATGCTGCGGGCGGTCGAGGCTCCGCGGACGCGCTTCGATCTCGCGGCTCTGCGCAACATCGCCTCGGCGGGCGAGGCGCTGGGGCCCGAGACCTTCGCCTGGGCGCGCGACGCCCTCGGGCTCACCATCGGCGAGGCCTATGGCCAGACCGAGTGCAACCTCGTGCTCGCCTCCTGCCGTCGGGCCGGGGTCGCCCGGCCGGGCTCCACCGGCCGGCCCGTGCCCGGCCACCGGATCGCGATCCTGCGTCCGGACGGCCGCGAGGCCGGCATCGACGAGCCCGGCGAGATCGCGGTGCGGGCCCCCGACCCGGTGCTGTTCCTCGGATACTGGAACCAGCCGGAGGCGACCGCGAAAAAATTCCGGGACGGCTGGTGGATGACCGGCGACACGGCGCGGCGCGACGGCGACGGCTACGTCCACTTCGTCGGCCGGGAGGACGACCTCATCACCTCCGCGGCCTACCGGATCGGCCCGACCGAGATCGAGGATTGCCTCCTGCGCCACCCGGCCGTGGCGCTCGCGGCGGCGGTGGGGCGGCCGGATCCGCTCCGGACCGAGATCGTCAAGGCCTTCGTGGTGCCGCGGGCGGGCTTCGTCCCCTCCGAGGCCCTCGCCGCCGACATCCTGGCCTTCGCGAAGCGAACCCTCTCGGCCCACGAGGTGCCACGGGAACTCGCCTTCCGCGACAGCCTGCCGATGACCACGACGGGCAAGATCATCCGCCGGCTCCTGCGGGACGAGGGATAGACCCTCGACAGGAGCGGGGGACGCGGGATTCTCGAAAAAACCGCGAGGCGGCCCTCAGGACGTCGCCGACCAGCGCCGGTGCAGCTCCGCCAGGATCTCGGCGGCGTCCTGCGGGCTCTCGGCCTCGCGAGGCGCCGGCAGGCCGGGGCTCGCCTCGGCCTTGACAGCGGGACCGGGGCCGCCGGGCTCGAACTGCCGACGATGGGCCTGATCCAGGATGTCGGCGATCCGGGTGCCGACCGCCACGGCGATGGCGGTCGAATCCGGCCCTTCCGAGCGGCTGACATGCATGCGGTCGAGGGCGTCGGCGATCTGGCGCTCGAAGGCCCGGAACAGGTCGCCCGACGCCGCCGGGTTCATGCGCATCAGCGCCGCCGCGGCCGCGCAGTAGGTTTCCTTGAGCATGTAGAGCGTCAGGCGCTCGACGGCTTGGTCGTCGTCGTTCGTGGGCTTACCCATGTCGCTCCCTGCGCCGCTCCGGTCGGCCGCTTCCTGTCAGAGCCCGCATCCTCGGTCCGGACGCGGGCGCGGGCAAGCCCGCGCCCCCGGCCCCGACCGGATCTCTCGACCGGATCCCTCCAAAGGATCCTTGCGCCTCTGCCGCGGAGAACGGCCTCACCCCGCGGGCGGCGCGAAGACGGCCTTGCCCTCGAAGGGCGTGCTGCGGCTGTTGGCGCCGGTGCAGGCATAGGTCCGCTCGCCCGCCGCGACGGTGCGCAGGCGCAGCGTGCCGCGGCCGTTCTGCTTGACCGTGTAGCCCTTCTCGCTCGCCACGTGAACGAGGTCGCCGTCGGCATGCAGCACCCGGCCGTTCTCGAACTGGTCGGGCAGGGTGATCGTCACCGGCTGGTCGGCCCGGCTCACGATGGAGAGGGCGACGTTGGTGTCGGCGGGCAGGCGCAGTTCCGCCGGACCGCAGACCGGCTTGCCGTCGCGCATCTCGACCGTGAGTTCGATGGGGGGCATCGCCGCGCTCGCGGGCGGCGGCAGGGGCTTGCCCTCGGCCCGGGCGGCCTGGACCCCCGGCAGGAACAGGGCGAGCAGAGCGGCGGGCAACAGGCGAGCGGTCAGGGGGCGCATGCGCGGAGCATCCTCGGCGTCGAAGGGGATCGCCGGGGGAAGAGGGTGGGCCTCGGCCACGTTCCGGGCTTGCGACCCCCCGCCGCGTGGGCGGCCCCGCCGCCCGAACGGGACGGCGGGGCGTGTCGTGCCTGCACGACCGAGCCGATACGCAACGTGGCTCGAGGGGGAGAATGCCCGATGCCGGTTAGCCGAGCCTCAAGGCCGGCCCCCGCGGGCGGTCCCGGAATGGGAAGCCCCGTCCGCGGGTCCGGTTCACGGCGTCTCCTCCGCCGGCGGGCGGGGGGCGAAGACGAAGCGCTGATAGACGAGGCCGATGCCGATCAGGCAGGCGCCGAGCCCCAGGAAGGACAGCGCCCGCAAGGGGCCTTCCAGCCCGGAGAGGTCGAAGGCGAACACCTTCAGGGTCGCGAGGCCGACCAGGGCCGCCGAGGCGAGGCGGGCGGGCGTCGAGCCGCGCCAGATGCCGTAGGCCAGGGCGAGCAGGCCGAGCAGGAGCCACGCCGCCGAATAGGCGTACCACTCCCCCTGCTCGATCCCGCGGTCGAGGCCGATCCGCTCCCCCTGGAAGCCGTGGCGCACGGCGAGGCAGGTCCCGAGGAAGGCGAGCCCGAGCCCGAGCCCGCTCGCGGCCCGCACGAACCACGCCGGGCGCACGCCCCGGGAGAGGCGCGCCAGCACCAGGGCCGCCGCGGCCGGGGCGCCGTAGGCGAGGACGATGTCGTTGACGAAAACGCCGCCCAGGACGGGCTCGTCGGTCAGCACCGGGTTGGCGGCGAGCCCCAGCCCCATCGCCCCCTGGATCAGGGCGAGGCAGCCGAACACCAGCCCCCCGACCCGCAGGACGGGCGAGGCGAGCGCGCCGGAGACGCGCCCCAGGACCAGCGAGAAGCCGAGGGAGGCGAGGGTCGTCAGGCCCTGTTCGAGCAGGCTCGTGCCGGGCGTGGCGAGGTCGCCCCCGCGCAGGGCGTGGCGGATTTCCAGGAAGACCAGGAGGCCGGCGAGCAGGAGGCTCACGCCCTGCGCGACGCCCTCGGGGATGTCGCCCCGGTGGTCGTCGTGGCGGATCGCCCAGGCGGCGAGGCCGAAGCACAGGGCCGGCAGCCCGTAGGCGAGCAGGAGCCCGTTGAGGATCGGCGTCGCCGAGAGGCCGGGACCGGCCAGGACCGGGTCGTAGGCCAACCGTGCGGCGACCACCGCGGCCAGACCCGCGACGCACCAGCGAAGCGCCGGGATGTCGAGGCGGCGGGCGATCATCGCGGTCGCCAGCGCCGCCGCGGCCAGGGCCGGGGTCAGCGAGCCGCCCGACAGGGCGAAGACGAGGCCGAGGCACAGGCTCGCGA
>NZ_CAKLBV010000053.1 GCF_920984675.1 Methylobacterium sp. Leaf118 | reverse complement strand
GCGGCCCCGCCCTTCGCCGCGAGGAACGCCGCCTGCGGGCGCAGCAACGCGGCGATGTGCGCCCGCGCGCCCGGGCGGCGGCGCAGGGCGAGCACCTGGTCGACGACCGGCGGGCGCATCCCCGGCAGGGCGAGCAGCACGGAGGGCGGCGCGCTCTCGGGGTCGATCCGGCCGCCGGGATTGTGCACGGTCAGGAGCCCCGCCAGCGCGGCGGCGTCCGCGGCGGTGACGCCGGTCAGCCAGCGCAGCTCGCCCACGGTCCGGAATCCCTCGCGGCGCGGGGGACGCTGGTTCTCGTCGATCTGCGGCGTCTTGCCCGTCGGCTCGTGGCGCTGGCGCCACGCCACCACCCGGGCGGCGAACGCCTCCGGATGGAGGCCCCGGCCGCCGACGGCGCGGTAGGCGGCGGCGATGAGCGCCGGATCGGCGCCGTTGAGGTCGATCCGTCCGGCCTCGTCGCTGACCGACAGGGTGACGGTGCCCGAATCGAGCCGGATCTCCTGGCCCTCGATCAGGCCCGGGGGCAGGCGCAGGCCGTAGAGTTCGTGGGCGGCGAGATCGAGCCCGGCCCGGAGCAGGCCCTCCAGGGCGAGGTCGTCGGACTTGGCCTGCGCGCCCTCGAAGGCCGCCCGCACCAGCAGGGTCGAGCCGCCCATCAGGCTGGCGAGGAGCGCCACGACGCCGAGCACCGCCACCAGGATGAAGCCGGCGCGCCGGTGCCGGCCGCCCCTCCCCGGCGCGGTCGGGCGCGTCGTCACTCGCGCCTCCGGCCGTCGGCCCCCGCCGGCGTCGCCGCCTCGGGAGACGCGGGCGCGTCGTCCTCGGCCCCGCCCTCATTGGTGCGGCTGCAGTAATGGGTCCGCGCCCGCACGCAGCCGGGCTCGGCCTCGGTGAGGATCGGCACGCGCAGGGCGCTGGCCACGTCGCCGGTCGCCGGATCGGCGAGGCCGAGCCGCACGGCGACCGGCGGCGGGCCGCTCGCGGGCCAAACATCGACGATCAGCTCCGGGCGCGTCGCGGTCGGCGCCGCCACGTAGGCGAAGCGGATGCGGGCCGGACCCTCGTAGAGCACCTGCTCCGACCCGAAGGCCAGGGCGCCGGGGCCGGTGAGACCGGGCGGCAGGGGCGCCTCGGCCCGGGTGAGCCGCCCGGTCGTCCCGTCGCTGTGGCTTTGCAGGAGCACCGCCACCGTCTCGCGCAAGGGGCTGTCGGCGGGGCTGTCGGCGGGGCTGTTGGCGGGGCTGTCGGCGGCTGGCCGGTCGAGGGCGAAGAGCAACTGCGTCGGCGCCCCCGCGAAGACGAAGCGCTCGCGGTCCGGCCCGTCCCAGCGGGCCCGGGCCAGGCGGCGGATGTCCCGCGATAGGGCGGACAATCCCTGTTCCACCCGCTCCAGCCGGGCGGTGCGCTCGGCGAGCGCGTCGGCCTGGCGCAGCATCAGCCGGGCGAGCGAGCCCAAGCCCAGCAGGATGGCGGCGCTGATCGCCAGCACCGCCAGGGCCTCGACCATGAGGAAGCCACCGCGCCGGCCGCGCGGGGGCCGGGCGCCCGCCGCCGTCATGTCCGGCCCCCGGACCCGCGCATCCCGCCCTCGTCGAGATCGACGGTCGCGGTCAGCGGATCGATGCGCACGGCGAGGAGGCCGCCGAGGCCGGGACGGGCGAGAAAGATTTCGCCGCCGCTGGCGGTCCCGTCGGGGGCGAAGCGCACGCCCGCCGCGAGCCCCTCCGAGACCCGCACGGCGAGGCGGGGCGGCAGGGCCACGGCGCGGTCCGAGGCGCCCGAGCGCAGGGCGCGGGCCACGAGATCGATCCGGGCCACGACCGGGACGCCCCGCGCCCGGGCCGCGTCCCGGTCGGCGCGCAGGAGGGCGATCATCTCGTAGGCCTTGATCCGCAGGGAGGTGCCGCTGTCGCGGGGCGAGGCCCGGGGCAGGGCGAGCGCCGCCACGAGGCCGATCAGGGCCAGGGCCAGAGAAAGCTCGAGTAGGGTGAAGCCGGCTTGCGCGCCGGTGTGCCGGTGAGGGCGGCTGCGGGGGGGAAGCGCCGGCATGGCGGGCGCCGGCTCAGGGCTCGGCCTGGGCGGAGCGCGGCGGGACGGAGGGCGGGCGCGGATCGACCGGCGCGTCGCCCTCCTCCTCGGCCTCCGCCGCAGCGGGAACGCCCTGCCCCGGGGGGATCCTGTTCGGTGCGATCGCCTCCGGGTCGCCCTGGGCGAGGGTTCGGCTGCGCCCGGCGCCCCGGGGCTGGTGGATCACCGCATCCGCGTCCGCGCGTCCCGTCCGGCGCTCGCGCAGCGGCTTGGCGGAGAGGTCCATCCCGACCTCCGGCCCCGAGAGGCCGAGGCGCGGCAGCGTCTGGGCGGCGCAGGGGCTCGCGGTCCCGGGCAGCGCGCCGAAGAGGACGACCAGCGCCGGCCGCGGGAGAATCATCGACGCGCATCCGAGGACATGACCCTCCCACCATACGAGGGCCCGCCGTCGGCGTCCCGTGCCCGCTGGGCCGCCGTTCGGTGAAACGGCCCGGCGTGGGAATTCGGCCACGTCGCCCCGGATTCAGTACAGCGACCGTCAACGGCGGGATGTCGCGGGCCTGAGGTCCGCGCGGATACAGTGTTGCGGCGGCCCGTCACGCGCGTGGCGCGCGGCGTGCCGCCAGGATCCCGCCCGCGGCACTTGTGGGGGATGTCCGACACTGCGGCATCGCAGCGCGGCGCTGTTCCGGGCTATCTTCGGACATAGAACGGAAACAGGCGGCGTGTTCGTTGCCGTCCGGCGCCGCGGCCTCAAGGAACGGCATGGGACTCGTACAATACGCGCTCAAGTTCCGGGTTACGACCTATGTGCTCGCCGTGCTGATGATGCTCGGCGGCGCGGGCGCGATCATCGTCACACCGAAGGACGTGCTGCCGACCGTCGACATCCCGGTCGTCGTGGTGGTCTGGACCTATACTGGTCTGTCCGCGCCCGAGATGGAGAAGCGGATCACGACCTATTCCGAGTTCGGCATCTCCAACAACGTCAACAATATCGCCCGGATGGAATCGACGAGCCTCCAGGGCACGTCTGTGATGAAGATCTACTTCGACCAGAGCGTCAGCATCGATCTCGCCATCGCCCAGATCGTCTCCTCCACGAACTCCATCCGCGCCCTGATGCCGCCGGGCGTGCAGCCGCCCGTCATCGTGCGCTTCTCCGCCTCCTCGGTGCCGGTGATCCAGCTGGCGCTCACCTCGACCAAGGAGAGCCTCAACAAGGTCTACGATTACGCCCAGTACCGCATCCGCCAGCGGCTGACCCAGGTGCCGGGCTCGACGCTCCCCTCCCCGTTCGGCGGAGCGCCGCGCCAGATCATGGTCGATCTCGACCCGCATGCCCTGCGGGCGCTCGGGCTGACGCCCCTCGACGTCACCAACGCGGTCACCTCGCAGAATCTGACGATCCCCTCGGGGCTCGCCAAGATCGGCGAGCAGCAATACCCGGTGCAGATGAACGCGACGCCGGACGCGATCGCGGCCCTCAACGAGATGCCGATCCGGGTCGTCGGCGGGCAGCCGGTGCTGGTGCGCGACGTGGCCTATGTCCGCGACGGCGGGCCGCCCCAGGTCAACGTGGTGCGGGCCGACGGGCAGCCCTCGGTGCTGATGCGGGTGCTCAAGAACGGCACCGCCTCAACGCTCGACGTCGTCAACAACCTCAAGGCGGCGCTCCCGGACATCCGCGCCGCGGCCCCCGAGGGGCTCGAGATCAAGCCGCTGTTCGACCAGTCGGTCTTCGTCTCGGCGGCGATCGAGGGCGTCTTGCACGAGGCCGCCATCGCCGCCGCGCTCACCGGGCTGACGATCCTGCTCTTCCTCGGCTCGTGGCGCTCGACCCTGATCGTCCTGGTCTCGATCCCGCTCTGCATCCTCACCTCGCTGGCGGTGCTGGCCGCCCTCGGCCAGACCATCAACGTGATGACCCTCGGCGGCCTCGCGCTGGCGGTCGGCATCCTCGTCGACGACGCGACGGTGGCGATCGAGAACACCTACCGGCTGTTCGAGGAGGGGCGCCCCTTCCGCAACTCCGTGGTCGAGGGCGCGGAGGGCATCGCCAAGCCGGCCTTGATCTCGACGCTGTCGATCTGCGCCGCCTTCGTCTCGGTCTTCGCGCTCACCGACACGCCGAAATTCCTGTTCACGCCGCAGGCGCTCGCGGTCGTGTTCGCGATGCTGACCTCCTACCTCCTGTCGCGCACCCTCGTGCCGGTGCTGATCGACGTGCTGGTGGCCCGCGAGTACCTCCAGCATCACGGGCGCGCGGACGAGGCGCCGCGCCAGGGCCGGATCGTCCGCGCCGCGACCTGGCTGACGCGGCCGGTCTTCCGGTTGGCAGGCACCTTCCGCCGCCGCTTCGAGGCGGGATTCGCCCGGTTCCACCGCGGCTATGTCGGGCTGCTCCACGTCGTGCTGCGCCGCCGCCTCGCGACCTTGGCCGTGGTCGGCCTGCTCTTCGCCGGCACCGGCGTGCTCTTCGTCCGGACCGGCCAGGATTACTTCCCGCAGGTCGAATCGAGCCAGATGACGCTCCATCTGCGGACCCGGCCCGGCATGCGCATCGAGACCGCCGAGCAGACCTTCGCCGCGGTGCAGACGGTGGTGCGCGAGGTGATTCCCGAGGGCGAGATCGGCCAGATCCTCGACAATATCGGCCTGCCGTCGAACAACTACAACTTCGCCTTCTCGGACGGCTCGTTCGTGTCCTACAACGACGGGCAGATGCTGATCGACCTCAAGCCCGGCCACGGCTCGGTGGCGGCGTACACGCGGCGCCTGCGCGAGACCCTGCGCGAACGGTTCCCCGATCTGGTCTTCTACTTCCAGCCCTCGGACATCATCACCCAGATCCTCAATTTCGGCGTGATCGCACAGATCGACGTGCAGGTCTCCGGCCGCAACATCGAGAAGGATCTGGAGGCCGCCCGCCGCATCGAGGCGCGCCTCAAGGACCTGCCGGGCCTCGTCGACGTGCACCTGCACCAGATCGTCGACGTGCCGCAATTCTACATCGACGTGGACCGGCGGCTCGCTTCCGAACTCGGGCTGACCCAGCAGCAGGTCGCCCAGAGCCTCAACGTCTCGCTGTCGGGCTCCTTCCAGGTCACCCCGAACTTCTGGACCGATCCGAAGACCGGCATCCCCTACCAACTCTGGGTGCAGACGCCGGAATACCGCAACGACTCGCTCACCGCCCTCCAGAACACGCCGCTCTTCGCCCGGGCCTCGGTCACCGGCGGGCTCGGGCCGGGCGCCCTGACGCTGCTCTCCAGCGTGGCCTCCATCACCCGCCGGCCGACCCAGACGGTGATCAACCACGTCAACACGCAGCCGACCTTCAACGTCTATGCCGCGGTGCAGGACCGCGACCTCGGCTCGGTCGCCCGCGACATCGACCGGATCGTCGCCGAGGTTCAGAAGACGCTGCCGGCCCCCGACAAGATCACGGTCCGCGGCCAGATCGAGAACATGCGCTCGGCCTTCTTCCGGCTCGGCATCGGCCTCGGCATCGCGCTCGTCGCCGTCTATCTCCTGATGGCCGTGAACTATCAGAGCTGGGGCGATCCCTTCGTCGTGCTCGCCGCCCTGCCGGTCGCCTTCTGCGGGATCGTCGCGAGCCTGTTCATCACGGGCACCACCTTCTCGATTCCCTCGCTGTTCGGGGCGATCATGTCGGTGGGCATCGCCTCCGCGAACTCGATCCTGCTCGTCACCTTCGCGCGGGAGCACCGCGAGGCCACGGGCTGCTCGGCCCACGCGGCCGCCATCGCGGCGGGGGAGACGCGGTTGCGGCCGGTGCTGATGACGGCGGGGGCGATGTTCCTCGGCCTCATCCCGATGGCGCTCGGCACCGGCGAGGGCGGCGAGCAGAACGCGGCTCTGGCGCGGGCCGTGATGGGCGGGATCGCGCTCGGCACGCCCTCGACGCTGCTGCTCGTGCCCTTCCTCTACAGCCTGCTGCGCCGTGGCGCGGTCAAGCCGCTTCAGGATTATGTATGATGCCGATGACCCGACGGGCGAGCCCCGCCCGCGACCGCAGGATCGAACGGTGAGCGCGCGCGTGGACGACCCGGCCGGCGAGATCCCGCCTCCGCCGCGCAAGCGCGGCTTCGTGCTGGCCGCCCTCGTGGCGGCGGGGCTGATCGCCTGGGGCGCCCACGGCCATGCCGAGCGGGCGGCGCGGGCCGAGGAGACCCGCCAGCGGCAGGCCGTCTTCGTGCCGAAGCTCCGCACCGTGGAGGCCAAGCGCCTCGACGGGCCGATCGCCCTGACCCTGCCGGGCCAGACCGAGCCCTTCGCCACCGCCCGCATCTTCGCCCGGGCCACCGGCTACGTCGCCGAGCGCCGGGTCGATCTCGGCGCGCGGGTGAAGCAGGGCGACGTGCTGCTGCGCATCGCCGCCCCCGATCTCGACCAGCAGCTCGTCCAGGCCGAGGCCCAGCTCGGCCAGCTCCAGGCGCAGCTCCTGCGGGCGAAGGCGATGGTCGATCAGGCCCGGGCCAATGTGAGTCTCGCCCAGGTGACGAACTCGCGCACCGCGACGCTCGCCGGCCAGGGCTGGGCCTCGAAGCAGAACGCCGACAACACTCAGGCCGGCGTCCTCTCGCAGGCCGCCAACCTCGCCTCGGCGCAAGCCGACGTGAAGGTGGCCGAGGCCAACATCAAGGCGCAGGAGGCGACCGTCGGCCGGCTCAAGGCCCTGACCGGCTTCGAGATCGTGACCGCGCCCTTCGACGGGGTGGTGACGGCCCGCAACGTCGATGTCGGCGACCTCGTCCAGGCCGATGCCGGCTCGGGCACCCCGCTCCTGTCGATGGACCGGGACGACGTGCTGCGCGTCTCCGTCAACGTGCCGCAGAACGCGGCGGTCGGCGTGCGGCCGGGCATCTCCGCCGAGATCAAGGTGCCGCAGATGCCCGACCGGACCTTCACCGGCCTGGTCGAGCGCAGCTCCGTGGCGCTGCTCGCCGCCTCCCGCACCCTCACGGCCCAGGTCGACGTGCCGAACCCCGACCACACGCTCCGGCCCGGCCTCTACGTCTACGTCACCCTGGCGATCCCGCGCACCGGCGGCACCACGGTGGCGGTGCCGGCCGAAGCCCTGGTGTTCAATCAGGGCGGCACCCGCGTGGCGATCGCCCGCGACGACGACAGCGTGACCTGGACGCCCGTCCACATCGCCCGCGACAAGGGCACCACCGTCGAGGTCGATCAGGGCCTGGGGGGCGGCGAACGCCTCGTGCTGAGCCCGCCCACCGATCTCAAGGAGGGCGGCCGGATCAGCCCGCAGCCCGAGAAGCCGATGCAGGCGGCGCAGCGCTGAGGTTGGTTTCGACCTTCGGCCGGGTTGCGCCGGCCGCGTCGTCCGGCCCACATCCCCCGGACACTCTTACCGGGAGAAGCCCCGTGACCGACCTCAAGACCCTGCGCGCCCTGTCCGGCCTGCCGCCCGAGCCCGCCGGGCTCAAGGGCGCGGCGCTGCTGATGATCGACCTGCAGAACACCTACCGGGAGGGCGTGATGCGCCTCGAGGCGGTCGAGCCGGCGATCCGCGAGGCGAAGCGGCTGCTGGAGCGGGCCCGCGCCGCCGGCATCCCGGTCTTCCACGTGCAGCACGATGCCGGGCCGGGTTCGCCCTACGACCTCACCGCGCCGATCGGACAGATCAGCGACGAGGTCGCCCCCCGGGACGGCGAGGCCGTGATCACCAAGGCGTACCCGAGCGCCTTCGTCGGCACCGATCTCGAGGTCCGGTTGCAGGCGGCCGGCGTGAAGGACGTGATCGTGGCGGGCTTCATGACCCATATGTGCGTGAACTCGACGGCACGCAGCGCCTTCAGCCTCGGCTTCCGCCCCACCGTGGTGGCCGCGGCCACCGCGACCCGCGCTTTGCCGGGCCCGGACGGCGCCACCGTTCCGGCCGCCGCCCTCCAGGCCGCGAGCCTCGCCGCGCTCGCCGATCTGTTCGCCGTGGTCGCGCCGGACGCGGCGGCGATCCGGGATTGAACAATCGGGCGCGTGGATTGACGCGCCCCATCCCGTCCACGGCGCGGGAGGCTTGGACGAGCAATCCGGTGAGGCGTCATACCCAATCCGGTTGATCCCTTCGGGATGGCGGATTTGGGCTTCGCTCAAACGCCGCGCGGGCTTGCCTGATACGGGCTCCGCTTTGATCAAGCGGAGCCCGTATCAGGCCCGTGAGGCCCGCCGGACGACGATCCCCTCGCCCGTGATGCGGGGCGAGGGGCGATCCGGTCGAGCCCGAGGCGGCTCGACCGGCCGGTCGGTCACTCGCTGGTCAAGGCATCCTTGGTGCGCGACCACCAGCCCGCCCGCTTGGGACGGTTCGGATCGGGCGGCGTCAGGACCACCGCGACGGGCTCCGGCGCCGGCTCCGGCGCGGGCGCCTCGACGGGCTCCTGAACCGTCTCTTGCGCCGTGTCCTGGGCCTGCCTGTCAGAGGCGGCCTCGAGCGCCTCGACGGGAAGCGGCTCGGCTTCCGGCGCGGGCGCGACCGGCGGCGGCTCGGCGGCGGCACCGTTGTCGGCGGCCACCGAGACCGTGGTCACGTCGGCGTCGCTGACGGGCTCCTCCGGTCCGACCGGAAGGGTGTCGGCGGCCGTCTCCTCCGCATGCGTCTCCTCCGCATGCGTCTCCCGGGCCTCGCCCTCCTCGGCATCGGCTCCCTCGGCATCCTGGGACCCGTTGCGCTCGGGGCGACCCCGGCCCCGGCCACCCCGGCGCCCGCGGCGACGGCGGCGTCCGTTGGCATCGGTGTCGTCGCCGTTGGCCTCGGCGGCCTCCGAGGCGGTCTCGTCCCGCTCGGCGCCCGCGGCGGCGTCCCCGTCCGTGGGCTCGGCGTCCGCGGGCGCGGACTCGTCCCCGTCCTCGTCCCCGTCGGCCTCGGAATCCCCGGCCGATCCGGCCTCACCCTCGGCGCGAGCCTCGCCATCGGACGCGCGCCCGCCGCGACGGCGGCGGCGACGACGGCGACGCCCGCCGCCCTCCTCGGATGCCTCCGAGGCCGCGCGCTCCTCCGTCGCGCCCTCCACCTCGGGTTCGGCCTCGGCCTCGGGCTCGGCCTCTTCGGTCTCGATCGCCTCGTCCTCGAGCTCGTCGGCGTCGTAGGCGGGCGAGATCGCCAGCGCGCGCACGCCGGTGACCGGGCCGGCCGTCTTCACCGCCGGATCGCCGCGGTCGAGCTGGAACGCCGAGGTCGCTGCCAGACGCTCGTCGGCCGAGATCGTGATCGTGACGGAGAAGCGCAGCTCCAGATCGTAGAGGTGGGCCCGCTTCTGGTTGAGGATGTAGAGCGCGACCTCGGTGTGGGTGCGCAGGATGAGGTTGTGGGTGGAGGACTTGAGCAGGGCCTCCTCCAGCGAGCGCAGGATGTGCAGCGCCACCGAGGAGGTCGCCCGCACGAAGCCCGAGCCGCCGCAATGCGAGCAGGGGATCGAGGACGATTCGAGCACGCCGGTGCGGATGCGCTGGCGGCTCATCTCCAAGAGGCCGAAGGGCGAGATCCGCCCGACCTGGATGCGCGCCCGGTCGTTCTTGAGCGCCTCGTTCAGCCGCTTCTCGACCGCCCGGTTGTTGCGCTTCTCCTCCATGTCGATGAAGTCGATCACGACGAGGCCGGCGAGATCGCGCAGGCGCACCTGCCGGGCGACCTCTTCGGCCGCCTCGAGGTTCGTCTTGAGCGCGGTGTCCTCGATGTCGTGCTCGCGGGTGGCGCGACCGGAATTCACGTCGATCGAGACCAGGGCCTCGGTCGGGTTGATGACGAGGTAGCCGCCGGAGCGCAGGGCCACGTGGGTCGAGAACATCGCGTCGAGCTGTTGCTCCACGCCGTAGCGGGCGAAGATCGGCGTCGGATCGCGGTAGGGCTTCACGACCTTGGACTGGCCGGGCATCAGCATCCGCATGAAGTCCTTGGCCTCGCGGTAGGCGTCCTCGCCGGAGACCAGAACCTCGTCGAGATCCTTGTTGTAGAGGTCGCGGATCGCCCGCTTGATCAGCGAGCCCTCCTCGTAGACCAGAGCCGGGGCGGTCGAGGACAAAGTCAGCTCGCGCACGCTCTCCCACAGGCGCATCAGGTACTCGAAGTCGCGCTTGATCTCGGGCTTGGTGCGCGAGGCGCCGGCCGTGCGCAGGATGATGCCCATCCCGTCCGGCACGTCGAGGTCGGCCACCACTTCCTTGAGGCGCTTGCGGTCGGCGGCCGAGGTGATCTTGCGGGAGATGCCGCCGCCCCGGCCGGTATTGGGCATCAGCACGGAGTAGCGGCCGGCGAGCGACAGGTAGGTGGTCAGCGCCGCGCCCTTGGTGCCGCGCTCTTCCTTGACGACCTGGACGAGGATGATCTGGCGGCGCTTGATCACCTCCTGGATCTTGTAGTGACGGCGATAGGCGCGCGGACGCTCGGGGATCTCGGCGAGGGCGTCGCCCGCGCCGCCGACCTGCGCGACCCGCGGCTCGCCGTCCTCGGAATCCTCGTCGTCGCCGTCCTCGTCATCCTCCTCGTCGTCGTCGCCGTCCTCGTCGTCCTCGGAATCGTCGTCCTCGTCCTCGTCGGACTCCTCGTCCTCCGAATCCTCGTCCTCGTCGCTCTCCTCCACCGCGCGGGCCTCCGCCTCGGAGACGGGCGCGGACGCGGCCACGGGCTGCGGCGCGGCCATCTCAACCGGCACCTCCGCCCCCGTCTGGGCCTCGGCCGGCGGGTTGGGGGACTCGGAGATCGCGGCGATGTCGGACGGCGCGACCTGCGCGTCGGCGGACGCTTCCGGCGCCTCGGTGCCGGGTTCGAACGCGCCCTGCGGCAGGCTGGCGGAGGCGTCGCCGCCGGCCTCGATCGCGGCGGTCTCGCCGGCTTCCCCGGAGGTCTCCTCGAAGAGCGCCGCGCGCTCGGCCTCGATGGCCTCGGGGCTGGGCGCATCGGCGGCGGCGCCTTCGCCCGGCACCGCGTCCTCGTCGCCGCTCACCGTCTCGTCGTTCTTGGCGCCGCGGGCCTCGGCCCGGCGCCCGCGCGAGCGGCGTCCCCGCGTGCGGCGCTCCTCGCGCTCGCGGTGCTCCTCTTCCTCGCGCGCCTCGGCCTCGATCAGCGCGAGGCGGTCGGCCATCGGGATCTGGTAATAGTCGGGGTGGATCTCGTTGAAGGCGAGGAAGCCGTGGCGGTTGCCGCCGTACTCGACGAAGGCCGCCTGGAGCGAGGGCTCCACGCGGGTGACCTTGGCGAGGTAGATGTTGCCCCTCAGAGGCCGGCGGTTGGCGGCCTCGAAATCGAATTCCTCGACCCTAGAGCCTTGGACCGTGACGACCCGGGTCTCTTCCGGATGCGTCGCATCGATGAGCATCTTGTTGTTGGCCATGACGTGCTTTCGACATGGCGGCCGACGTCGTTCTCCTCACGCTCGCGCCGCGTGGTCCCGGCGGCGCCAACCCCGGCCTGAAGGCCGCAAGGGGGTGGACGCGTGCCGGCCTCGTCGCCGAGGTCGCGGAGGGTGCGGGGCGGGGATTGCCGTCAACCGCCGAAAGGCGCCGGGTATCGGCGCGCTGGGGGTTGAACAGGGCCGGCGCGAGGGAAGGTGCGGCGCAACGCGAGAACCGCGCGCCGTGAGCACGAGCAGCGGCAACCGATGCTGTGCGTCCTCCCATCTCGAACCAGCCTCGCGAAGACAAGCGGGCCGGTGGGCGGCCCTTTGGATTTCATAGGCGCGGCGCCCCGGAATATGCGGCGGCCGCGAATGCCGTGACACCCGCCCGGAGACCGGTAGGCGCCGACTGAATGCTGAAAGACATTCGAGCGAGGCAAGCGCCGTCCATGCCCCGGGCGCCCCCGAGGGCCGCCGAAGCGCCGGCTCGGGAATGGGGTCGATACCATTACAGAGTGTCGCGGGATGAATGCAAGGGGCTCTGCGTACAAGGGTACGGCCCTGACACGCCGCGACCAGGCTGCCGACGCGCGGCTTCGGCGCAGCGGATTCGGCGATCCGCATGGGAGGAGCATGAAGCGCGGGGGGGCGAGCCGAAGTCTTCGCCGAAGTCTTCGCCGGAGGCCATCGGAGTCTTCGCCGGAGGCCATCACGGAGAATTGCGAGATCGCGTCCGTCGCCGCGCAGGGCCGGCAGGCCCGGCCCTCTGCGGAAGGCCCAAACGCCGACGTCGTCTGACGACGGGTCCGTGAGGGCGTGGAGGGCGTCCTATCGGAGGGGCGGCTCTGAGGCGGGTGGGATCTGTGTCGCCCTGGCACAACAGGCCCGTGGCAACCGGCATCGGCGCGGTGAGGAACGGTTAACCATCCCGGCCGTATCTCGTATCGGAGGCTTCCGGAACCTTGGCCGACCGATGCAGCCGCGCGCCCGCACATTCCGCTTCGGACTTCTTCGCCCCGCCCTTCTCGCCGGGGCGCTGCTGGCGCTGGCCGGGAGCCTGATTCCGGCCTCCGGGCAGGACGGGCCCGCCCGCAACGCCGCGGTCGCGATCGCCGCGGATCTGGCGAGCCAGGGCGGCACGACCCGGCTGGTCCTGACCCTGTCGAAGCCGGTCGAGGCCCGTGCCTTCGTGATGGAGCGGCCCGACCGCGCGGTGATCGACCTGCCCGAGGTGAATTTCCAGCTCGGGGCGGAGGCCGGACGCCGCCGCGAGGGGGCCGTCGCCTCGTTCCGCTACGGATTGTTCGCCCCCGGCCGCTCGCGCATCGTCGTCGATCTGGCCGGGCCGGCCGTGGTCGAGGCCATCGAGACCACGCGCACGCGCGAGGGGGCCACCCTCGTGACCATCCCCTTCCGCCGGGTCGAGCGCGACGCCTTCCGCAAGGCTTCCGTCGCGGCCGATCCGAGCCCCTCCGCCGCGAAGGCGCCGCCGCCGGGAGAGGCCGCCGACACCCGGCCCCTCATCGTGATCGATGCCGGCCACGGCGGCATCGATCCCGGGGCCATCGCGGCGACCGGCGTCTACGAGAAGGACATCGTATTCGCCTTCGCCCGGGCCCTGTCCGAGCGCCTGGAGGGCAGCGGCCGCTACCGGATCGCCATGACCCGCGACCGCGACGTGTTCGTGCCGCTGGCGGACCGGGTGCGCATCGCCCGCGAGGCGAAGGCCGATCTCTTCGTCTCGATCCATGCCGATTCGATCTCGGCGGCGCCCCAGGTGAAGGGCGCCACCATCTATACCGGCTCGGAGAAGGCGACCGACGGCGAATCCGCGCGCCTCGCCGAGCGCGAGAACCGGGCGGACGCCGCGGGCGGCACCGATTCGGGCGAGGGCGCGAGCGACGTCGCCGACATCCTTCAGGAGCTGACCCTGCGCGAGACCCGCGGCTTCTCGGCGGGCTTTGCCGGCAAGCTGATGGGGCAGCTCGCCCCCGTCATGGAGATGAGCGCGAAGCCGCATCGCGAGGCGGGATTCAAGGTGCTGCGCTCCCCCGACGTGCCCTCGGTGCTGGTCGAACTCGGCTACCTGTCGAGCAAGAGCGATCTCGAGAAGCTGCAATCCGAAGAGTGGCGCATGCGGGTCACGGGCTCGATGGCCAAGGCGATCGACCTGTTCTTCGCCGGCCGCGCCACCCTCTCGCGCCCCGGCCCGGCCGCGCCGCGCAAGGCGGCCTCGATCGCCCCAGTTTCACCATAGAACCAGTGTCGATACGGGCCTTCACGAAGGGGCCCCGTCCGCCGGATGCCGCGCGGATCGCGCGGGGGCCCATGAGACGAGCCCTGAGCCGGGGCCGGCCCCCAGCGCCGAGCCCGATCCCAGGCCCGCAGCGGACGAGCGACGGACGGACACCGGATGCGTTTCATCCTGCGATTCTTCGCATTCCTGTTCTCGGCCGGGGCGGTGGTGTTCTGCATCGTCGCCGCGGTCGGCGCGTTCTTCTACTGGAAGTACAGCCAGGACCTGCCGGACCACGCCGCGCTCGCCAATTACGAGCCGCCGGTGATGACCCGCGTCCACGCCTCCGACGGCTCGCTGCTGGCCGAGTACGCCCATGAGCGGCGCCTCTACCTGCCGATCCAGGCGATGCCCAAGATCGTGGTCGCCGCCTTCCTCTCGGCGGAGGACAAGAATTTCTACAAGCATGGCGGCATCGACCCCGAGGGCATCGTCCGCGCGGTGGTCACCAACGCCCAGTCCGGCAAGAAGCAGGGCGCCTCGACCATCACCCAGCAGGTCGCCAAGAACTTCCTGCTCTCCAACGAGCAGACCTACGACCGCAAGATCAAGGAAGCGCTGATCGCGCTCAGGATCGAGTCGACCTACTCGAAGGACAAGATCCTCGAGCTGTATCTCAACGAAATCTTCCTCGGCACCATCGTGCCGGGCCGCAACCTGCACGGTGTCGCCGCCGCGGCGCTGGATTACTTCGGAAAATCGGTCCACGAACTGACCATCAACGAGGCGGCCTACCTCGCCGCCCTGCCGAAGGGTCCGAACAACTACCACCCCTACCGCAAGACCCAGGCAGCGCTGTCGCGGCGCAACGAGATCATCGGCCTGATGGCCCAGAACGGCTACATCACCGCCGAGGAGGGCGCGGAGGCCCGGAAGCTGCCGCTCGGCGTCAACCCGCGCGTCGCCTTCCCGAACGCCGCCAACGCCAATTACTTCACCGAGGAAGTCCGCCGCGAGATCTCCGAGCGCTACGGCGAGACCAAGCTCTACGAGGGCGGCCTCTCGGTGCGCGCCACCCTCGATCCCAAGATGCAGTCCTGGGCCCGCAAGGCGCTCATCGACGGCCTCGTGCGCTACGACCAGGGCCGCGGCTGGCGCGGCGCCGAGCGGCAGGTCGACCTGACCGGCCGCGACTGGGGGCTCGCCGTCTCCGAGATGCCGGCCCTCGGCGACATCGCCCCCTGGCGGCTCGCGGTGGTGCTGAGCACGTCCGGCGGCGTCGCGCAGATCGGCCTGCAGCCCCGGCGCGAAGCCTCCGGCGCCGTCTCGAAGGACCGCGAGACCGGATCGATCACGGCCGAGGGCGTGAAGTGGACCGGGCGTTCGGTCGCCTCCGCGCTGAAGGCCGGCGACTTGGTCTATGTCGAGCCGATCGACCAGGGCCGCGCCCTCTACCGCCTGCGGCAGAAGCCCGAGGTCTCCGGCGCGATCGTCGCGATGGACCCCTATACGGGCCGCGTCCACGCCATGGTCGGCGGCTTCTCCTACGACGATTCCGAGTTCAACCGCGCGACCCAGGCGATGCGCCAGCCCGGCTCCTCGTTCAAGCCGATCGTCTACTCGGCGGCCCTGGACAACGGCTACACCCCCTCCTCCGTGGTGCAGGATTCGGCCATCACCATTGAGGCCGGCCCCGGCCAGGAGGCGTGGACGCCGTCGAACTACGACGGCAAGGCCGGCGGGCCCCACACCCTGCGCTACGGCATCGAGCACTCGAAGAACCTGATGACGGTGCGGCTCGCGAAAGACATCGGCATGCCGCTCATCGCCGAGTATTCCCGCCGGTTCGGCGTCTATGACGATCTGCTCCCCGTGCTGCCGATGTCGCTGGGCGCCGGCGAGACCACCGTCATGCGCATGGTCACCGCCTACTCGATGCTGGCCAATGGCGGGCGGCGCATCCGTCCGACGCTGATCGACCGCATCCAGGACCGCACCGGCGAGACGATCTATCGCCACGACAACCGCAAATGCGTCGGCTGCGAGGCCGAGAAATGGGCCGGCCAGGACGAGCCGAAGCTCGTGGACGAGTCCGAGCAGGTGCTCGACCCGCTCACCGCCTATCAGATGGTCTCGATCATGGAGGGCGTGGTCCAGCGCGGCACCGCCACCCTGCTCAAGCAGATCGGCAAGCCCCTGGCCGGCAAGACCGGCACCACCAACGACGCCAAGGACGCGTGGTTCGTGGGCTTCTCCCCCGATCTGGCGGTGGGCGTCTATCTCGGCTTCGACAAGCCGCGCTCCCTCGGCGACCGGGCGACCGGCGGCGGGCTCGCGGCTCCGATCGTGCTCGACTTCCTGAAGGTCGCGCTCAAGGACAAGCCGCCGACGCCGTTCCGCGTGCCCCCGGGCATCAAGCTGATCCGCGTCAATGCCTCCTCGGGCACCCGCGCCGGCTCCGGCGAGGGCGGCGGCACGATCCTGGAGGCGTTCAAGCCCGGCACGGCGCCCCCCGACGCCTACGTCGCCGCACCCTCCGGCCCGCCCGCCACCGTGCCGCCGGATGCCGGGGCCGCCGCCCAGGCCGGCGGCGTGTACTGACCCCGATCCGCCCATCGCGACGAAGGAGCCGCCCCCGCCCGGGCGGCTCTTTTCGTTTCCGGGGCGCGTCAAGCCGAGGGTCGTGACAGATCGATCGGTTATCGGATCGTATTCAAGAACAGGATCGATGCTCTGGCGCTGTGTTCCGAAGAACAGCCTTTTCGATCCGTGCCGAAAAAGGCTCGATCATTCCTTTGACGACGGGGGATCCCGCGGCGATGCTTTGGGAACAGCGAGACGAGAGCGGATCCGGTCGCGATCCCGTCTCCCGTTGCGTCGCGCCCCCGCCACAGAAGCCGAGCCGCGTTTCGCCATGCCCGCCCACCCCGATTCCCCCGCGCCGATCCGCTTCGCCTATTGGGTGCCGAACGTCTCGGGCGGCCTCGTCATCAGCACGATCCCCCAGCGCACGAGCTGGGACGCCGCCTACAATCGCACGCTTGCCCAGATCGCCGAGGCGGCGGGCTTCGACTACGCCCTGACGCAGATCCGCTTCACCGCGGGCTACGGCGCCGAGTACCAGCACGAATCGGTCGCCTTCAGCCACGCCCTCGCCGCGGCGACGACGCGGCTCACCGTGATCGCCGCGATCCTGCCTGGCCCCTGGAACCCGACCCTCGCGGCCAAGCAGATCGCCACGATCTCCGAGCTGACGGAAGGGCGCATCGCCGTCAACGTCGTCTCGGGCTGGTTCTCGGGCGAGTTCCGGGCGATCGGCGAGCCCTGGCTCGACCATGACGAGCGCTACCGCCGCTCGGAAGAGTTCATCCGCGCCTTGCGCGGGATCTGGACGCAGGACGATTTCAGCTTCCGCGGCGACTTCTACCGCTACACGAACTACACCCTGAAGCCGAAGCCGGGGCGCTGGCCGGAGATCTTCCAGGGCGGCTCCTCGCGGGCGGCGCGCGACATGGCGGCCCGGGTTTCCGACTGGTATTTCACGAACGGCAACACGCCGGAGGGCGTGCGGGCGCAGGTCGAGGACCTGCGCGCCAAGGCCCAGGCGAACGGCCATTCCGTGAAGGTCGGGGTCAATGCCTTCGTCATCGCCCGCGAGACGGAGGAGGAGGCCCGCGCCGTCCTGCAAGCGATCATCGACCATGCCGATCCGGAGGCCGTGAAGGCCTTCGGCCACGAGGCGAAGAACGCCGGCACGGCGAGCCCCGAGGGCGAGGGCAACTGGGCGAAGTCCAGCTTCGAGGATCTCGTCCAGTACAACGACGGCTTCAAGACCAACCTGATCGGCACGCCCGACCAGATCGCCGAGCGCATCCTCGCCTTGAAGGAGGCCGGCGCCGACCTCGCCCTGCTCGCCTTCCTGCATTTCCAGGAGGAGGTGCAGTTCTTCGGCGAGCAGGTGATCCCGCGGGTGCGGGCCCTGGAGGCGGCGCGGGAACGCCGCGCCGAGGCGGCATAGAGCCCTCCCCCCGCAGAGGGGGCGGCCCGCCCATCATCTTCTCACGCGCGGAGACCTATCATGACCATCGCCGTCAATCCCACCACGGCCGAGGCCGGCAGCCGGCCGCGGGGCGTGCCGGGGCCCGCACGCCCCGCGGCCCCGGCCCACGTCATCCGGGACGATGCCGAGGCGATCCGCATCGCCCAGGATCTCGCGAACGCCTTCCGCGCGGGCGCCTCCGAGCGGGACCGCACCCATGCCCGCCCGCTCGCCGAACTCGACGCCTTCTCGCAGAGCGGCCTCTGGTCGATCAACGTGCCGGAGGCGTTCGGCGGGCCGGAACTGTCCTACCGGACGCTCGCCCAGGTCATCGCCATCATCGCCGCCGCGGACCCGTCGATCGCGCAGATCGCCCAGAATCATCTCGGCATCGTCGCGGCGATCCGCACGGTCTCGGACGAGGCCCAGCAGGCCGACCTGTTCGCCGAGGTCCTGAAGGGCACCCGCTTCGGCAACGCCTTCTCGGAAAAGAGCACCCGGCGCGCCGCCGAGTTCGAGACCCGCTTCACCGATCACGGCGACCACGTCGTCGTGCGGGGGCAGAAATTCTACGCCACCGGCGCGCTCCTCGCCCACCTCGTGCCGATCGTCGCCCTCGATGACGAGGGTCGCGCCTGGTACGCCATCGCCGAGCGCGATGCGCCGGGCCTGACCGTGATCGACGACTGGTCGAGTTTTGGCCAGCGCGGCACCGCCAGCGGCACCGTCCTCATCGAGGACGTGCGCGTGGAGAAGTCCCGCCTCGTGCCGGCGTGGCGCGGCTACGCGGCACCGAGCGCCGACGGGGCGATCTTCCAGATCATCCAGGCGGCGGTCGATGCCGGAATCGGCCGGGCCGCCCTCGACGATACGATCGACTTCGTGCGCGAGAAGGCGCGCCCCTGGATCGACAGCGGTCAGGAGCGGGCCTCCGACGACCCCTACACCATCCGTACGGTGGGCGACCTGACGATCCGCCAGCACGCGGCGGAAGCCCTGCTCGACCGGGCGGGATGGGCCATCGACGCGGCGGTCGCGCACCCGACGCCCGAGAGCGTGGCGGCGGCCCAGATCGCCACGGCGGAGGCGAAGGTGCTCACCACCGAGGGGGCGCTCGCCGCCGCGAACGCCCTGTTCGAACTCTCGGGCACCCGCTCGACGCTCGCCGAGCACAATCTCGACCGCCACTGGCGCAACGCCCGCACCCACACCCTGCACGATCCCGTGCGCTGGAAGGTCGCCATCGTCGGCAACCACGCGCTGAACGGCGTGAATCCGCCCTTCCACGCCTGGAGCTGAACCCTCGCCGGCGCGGACGCCGCCCGGCGCCCACTGCCCGGACCTCTCATACCAAATCTGGTTGATCCCTCCGGGATGGCGGATTTGGGCTTCGCGCAAACGCCGCGCGGGCTTGCCTGATACGGGCTCCGCTTTGATCAAGCGGAGCCCGTATCATACCCTTTCCGGTTGATCCCTCCGGTCTGGCCTCGCCCGTCATCCCGGGGCCGCACAGCGGAACCCGGGATCCACCCGCGATACGACGCGCGAGCATGGCGTCGCGGCCCGTCGTCGATAGTACGCCTCCGGCGCGCCCCTGCGGGTCCGGGGTCGCTTCCCGCCCCGGAAAGACGGGATCGGGGGCTGAAACGACGCCATCAGCCGGAGACCGTATCACGCCGTGACCGGACGGCCCCGGCACCGTCTCCTCTCGCGAAGCCGATCCGTGGACCTGCGCCATAGAGGCGCGGCCCCGGGCCGGATCAACCGGGACGCCTCTCGGGTTCCGCCTGCAGTTTTCGATTCATTCCAGACCAGTGGCCTTGCCAGACGGGTGGTCTTGGCGCCGCCGGTCCGGATGCGCGGGACGGCAGGCCTGATGACGGACCATTCGACGAGAGACCGGCGGTTCGACCCGACCCGCCGCACGGTCATGGGCAGCTGCGCCGCCCTGGCGACGGCGGGCGCCGCCCTGCGCGGCCGGGCGCAGGCCGCGCCGTCGGCCACCGATCCGCAGCCGCAGACCATGCCGGTCGCATTCACGATCAACGGGCAGGCGCACGCGCTCACCCTCGACACCCGCACGACCCTGCTCGACGCGCTGCGCGAGCATCTCGACCTGACCGGCTCGAAGAAGGGCTGCGATCACGGCCAGTGCGGCGCCTGCACGGTGCTGGTGAACGGGCGGCGGATCAACGCCTGCCTCAGCCTCGCGGTGATGCACGAGGGCGACGCCATCACCACCATCGAGGGGCTGGCAGAGGGCGAGACCCTGCATCCGCTCCAGGCCGCCTTCCTGCACCATGACGGCTACCAGTGCGGCTACTGCACGCCGGGTCAGATCTGCTCGGCCGTCGGCATGCTCGCGGAGGTGGAGGCCGGCTGGCCGAGCCATGTCACCGACGACCTGACCCGGACGGCCTCGCTCACGGATGCGGAAATCCGCGAGCGGATGAGCGGCAATCTCTGCCGCTGCGCGGCCTATCCCAACATCGTCGCGGCGATCCGCGACGCCCGCACCAAGATCTGAGAGGGCGAACCCCATGAAGGCCTTCGCCTACGAGCGCCCCGCCACGGTTCAGGACGCGGCCCGGCTGGCCGCCGAGCGGCCCGAGGCCCGCTTCATCGCCGGCGGCACCAACCTGCTCGACCTGATGAAGCTTCAGATCGAGACGCCCGCGACCCTGATCGACGTGAACCGCCTGCCGCTGGCCGAGGTCACCGACACGGCGGAGGGCGGCCTGCGCATCGGCGCACTGGTGCGCAATGCCGACCTCGCCGCGCATCCCCGCGTGCGGAGGGATTACGCGGTGCTGGCCAAGGCCCTGCTCGCGGGGGCTTCCGGCCAGCTGCGCAACCGGGCGACCACCGCCGGAAACCTGCTCCAGCGGACCCGCTGCTACTACTTCTACGATACGACGAAGCCCTGCAACAAGCGCGCGCCGGGCTCGGGCTGCGCCGCCATCGGCGGCTTCAACCGGATCATGGCGGTGCTCGGGGCGAGCGAGGCCTGCATCGCCACGAACCCCTCCGACATGAACGTCGCCCTGCGCGCCCTCGACGCCACGATCGAGACGGTCGATCCGCAGGGCGCGTCCCGCCGCATCGCCATCGCCGCGTTCCACCGCCTGCCGGGCGATACCCCGCAGATCGAGACCGACCTGCGGCCCGGCGAACTCATCACCGCCGTGACGCTGCCGAAGCCCGTCGAGGGCGTGCACCTCTACCGAAAGGTCCGCGACCGCGCGTCCTACGCCTTCGCCACGGTCTCGGTCGCCGCGATCATCGCCAAGGGTGAGGGGGACAGGCCCCAGCGCGCGACGCTCGCCTTCGGCGGGCTGGCCCACAAGCCCTGGCGGGTCGAGGCGGCGGAGGCCGCCCTCGTCGAGACCGGCTCGGCGGATGAAGCGGCGGAGCGGCTGCTGGAGGGGGCCCGCGGCCAGGGCTCCAACGATTTCAAGATCCCGCTCACCCGCCGGACCCTGCGTGCCACCGTCGCCGACGCCCTTCGCGCCTGAGGAGTTCCGCCATGGACATGAACCAGCCGATCGGCGCGACCCCCCTCGACGGCAAGCCGGACGGGCTCGTCGGCCGTCCCATCGACCGCATCGACGGGCGCCTCAAGGTGACCGGCCGCGCGGCCTACGCCTACGAGACCCGCGAGCTGAAAAACCCGGCCTACGGCTTCGTCGTCGAGGCCGGGATCGCGCGGGGCCGCATCCGCAGCCTCGACGTGTCCGCGGCGAAACGGGCGCCGGGCGTCCTCCTCGTGATGACCCACGAGACCGTGCCGGACCAGGGCGAGAAGAAGGAGCAGGTCTTTCCGCAGCTGCAGGGCCGCGAGATCCGCTTCCACGGCCAGCCCATCGCCTTCGTGGTGGCGCAGAGCTTCGAGCAGGCCCGGGCGGCCGCCGCTCTCGTGCGGGCGGACTACGAGGTGCAGACCCCTGACGCCTCGCTGAAGGCGGCCCGGCCCACGGCCGTCGAGCCGAAGCCCGCGCAGACGCCGCCGGATTCCCAACTCGGCGATTTCGACGGCGCCTTCGCCGCCGCCTCGGTGACGCTCGACGTGGAATACACCACCCCCGTCCAGATCCACGCCCAGATGGAGCCGCACGCCACCATCGCCTCCTGGGAGAGCGGGCCGGACGGCGAACGGGTGACGCTCTACACCGCCAACCAGATGCTCAACCGCGGCCAGACCTCGCTGGCCTCCGTCCTGGGGCTGAAGCCCGAGAACGTGCGGCTTGTCTCGCACTATATCGGCGGCGGGTTCGGCGCGAAGCTGCAGCCGCAGCCCGAGGCGATCCTGTCCGCCCTCGCCTCGAAGAGCCTGCAACGCCCGGTCAAGGTCGCGCTGACCCGCCAGCAGGAATTCCATGTCGCGACCCACCGCAGCGACACGATCCAGTGCATTCGCCTGGGCGCCGACCCGACCGGCCGGCTCACCGCCATCGCCCATGAATCGTGGTCGGCCACCGCGCCGGGGGATGTGTTCTTCGAGACCTCCGCCGTTGTCACCCGCTCGCTCTACGCGGCGCAGAACCGCCTGACCCGGCACCGGCTCGCCAACCTCAACGTGCCCATCGCCTCCGCCATGCGGGCGCCCGGCGAGGCGGTCGGCCAGCTCGCCTTCGAATGCGCCATGGACGAGCTGGCCGAGCGGCTGGGGATCGATCCGATCGAATTGCGCATCCGCAACGAGCCGGAGCAGGATCCGGAAAAGAAGGTGCCCTTCTCCACCCGGCAGCTCGTCGCCTGCATGCGCGAGGGGGCGCAGCGTTTCGGCTGGGACCGGCGCGGGCCGACCGGGGCGACCCGGGACGGGCGGTGGCAGGTCGGCATGGGCATGGCGGCGGCCTCGCGCCTCAACCCGCTGATGCCCTCGCAGGCAAGCGTGCGGCTCAATCCCGACGGCACCCTCACGGTGCGGATGGCGATGACCGATATCGGCACCGGCACCTACACGATCCTGGCCCAGATCGCGGGCGCGATGATGGGGCTCCCGGTCGAGCGCATCCGCGTGGAGATCGGCGACACCGCCTACCCGAAGGCCGCCGGCTCCGGGGGCTCGTTCGGCGCGGGCTCGGCCGGCTCGGCCCTGTACGTCGCCTGCGACAATCTCCGGACATCGCTGCTGCAGGCGGCGGGCCTGACGGCCGAGGGCGCGGTCTTCGCCGACGGGCGCGTCACCTCGGGCAACCGCTCGGCGACGCTGACGGATCTCGCCGGGGCGCAGGGCGTCGAGGCCAAGGGCGAGATCAAGCCCGGGGCGATGAAGGAGCAGTTCTCGCAGCACGCCTTCGGTGCGCATTTCGCCGAGGTCGGGGTCGATGCCGAGACCGGCGAGATCCGTCTGCGGCGGATGCTCGGCGTGTTCACCGGCGGGCGCATCCTCAACCAGAAGACCGCCCGCTCCCAGGCCATCGGCGGCATGATCTTCGGGATCGGCGCGGCGCTGATGGAATCCGTCGAGACCGACACCCGCACCGGCCATTTCGTGAATCACGATCTGGCCGAGTACCACATCCCGGCCCATGCCGACGTGCCGGCGATCGACGCGGTGTTCCTGCCCGAACTCGACGACAAGGCGAACCCCCTGAAGAGCAAGGGGCTCGGCGAAGTCAGCATCTGCGGCGCGGGCGCGGCCGTGGCCAATGCCGTCCACAACGCCACCGGCCTGCGCATCCGCGACTATCCGCTGACCCTCGACAAGGTGCTCGAGGGCTGGGCCGCTCAGGAGGGCCGGGCGCAGCGGCGGACTTGACCCGCGGCCCCGCTTGTCGCCGCCGCCCCCCTCAGCCGAGCCAGCCCTTCAGCCGCGTCACCGCCTCGCGGCACGCGTCCTGCGAACCGGCGAAGGAGAAGCGGACATGGTGGGCCCCCTCCTCCGGGTCGAAATCGAGCCCGGGGGTCGCGGCCACGCCGGCCTCGTCGAGCATCCGCCGGCAGAAGGCGACGGCGTCCCCCGTGTGCCGGGCGATGTCGGCATAGAGGTAGAAGGCGCCGTCCACCGGGTGGATGTCGGTGAAGCCGAGCGAGGGCAGCGCGTCGAGGAGAAGCCCGCGGTTGGCCGCGTAGCCGTCGCGGATCGCCGCGATCTCGTCGAGGGTGTCGAAGGCGGCGAGCGCCGCCACCTGCGAGAGGTAGGGCGCCGAGATGTAGAGGTTCTGGGCCAGCCGCTCGATCCCGCGCACGAGCCGGTCCGGCACGACCATCCAGCCGATCCGCCAGCCGGTCATGCAGTAGAATTTCGAGAACGAGTTGATGACGACGGCCTCGTCGTCGAACGCCAGGGCGGTCGCCGTCGGCACGCCGTAGCTGAGGCCGTGATAAATCTCGTCGGAGATGAAGGGCAGCCCGAGAGCCCGGGCGGTGGCGCAGAGGTCGGCGAGGCGGGCCGGCGCGATCACCGTGCCCGAGGGATTGGCCGGGCTCATCACGAGGAGGCCGGAGAGCCCCTTCGCGGCATGCAGCGCATGCACCCCGGCGCTCGTCGGCGCGTAACGGTCCTCCGCCCGCAGGATCAGCGGCTCGGGGATCAGGTCGAGGGCGCGCAGGATGCCGTCATAGGCCGGATAGCCCGGCCGCGGCACGCCGACCCGGGCGCCGGCATCGAACAGGGCCAGGAAGGCCAGGATGAAGCCCGCCGAGGAGCCCGTCGTCACGATGATCCGCCCGGGCGCGACCGCCACGCCGTAGGTGTCGGCGTAGTGGCGGGCGATGCGCTCGCGCAGAGCCGGCAGGCCGAGCGCCTCGGTATAGGGGATGCGCCCGTCGGCCAGCGCGGCTTGCGCCGCCGCGATCACCGCCCGGGGCGCGGGGGCCGAAGGCTGGCCGACCTCCATGTGCACCACCCCCTCCCCGCGCCGCTCGCGGGCGCTGGCGGCGGCCATCACGTCCATGGCGAGGAAGGGGGCGACGGCGCGGGCGCGCCGCGAGAGCGCCGGAAAGAGGCCGGGATCGAGATCGTCACGCATGGGCTCGGGCTCCGTGCCGGGGGCGCCGGGCCATAGCAGATCCCGTTCCGCGGCGGACTCCCCCGTTACGGCGTGTCCTGCACGGCCCGGGCAAACGCCTGGACGAGGCCACCCTCCAGGCGGCCATTCATGCCCGACAGGATCGCCAGGGCGTCGCGGGTCGGCATCGGCGCCTTGTAGGGACGGCGCTCGATCAAGGCCGAATAGATGTCGCAGATGGTCAGCAGCCGGACCGGATCGCCGATTGCGGCGGCGCTCAGGCGGTCGGGATAGCCGGAGCCGTCGAGCATCTCGTGGTGATGGCGGGTGACCGCGAGCGTGACCGGATCGCAGCTGCCGGAGGCCTTCAGGATCTCGTGGCCGAGAGGCGCATGGGTCTGCATCACCGCCCGCTCGTCGTCGTCGAGGCGGCCCGGCTTGTTCAGGATGTTGAGGGGGATGCGCGACTTGCCGACATCGTGGACGAGGGCGGCGCGGGTGAGGAGCTGGCAGTCCGCCTTCGAGAGCTGCAGGCTCTGGGCGAAGGCCGCCGCGACCCCGGAGACCAGCAGGCAATGCTGGAACGTCACGTCGTCGTGGGTCCAGACCTCGTCGAGCCAGCGCGTCAGGCCGCCCTCGTGGATCGCGTCGAGCACGGGCTCGATGCCGCGTTCCAGGGCCGGCATGTCGACCGGGCCGGTCTGCGCGCTCTTGAGCAGACTCGTCATCACTGCGCCGGTCCGCTTCACCTCGCGGGTGACGACGAGATCGGCCACCGTCTTCTCGGGCCAGACCTCGCGCACGAGGGAACCCACCACCATGCGCGGCTCGGCATGGGCCGACAGGCACATCGTGGCGCCGAGGTTGCGCGCCTCGGTGAAGACGGACTGGCTGTCGCTGCGGGTCAGGCAGATCAGGGGCGTGCGCGTCCGGCCGGGCCGGCTCGCGAGCCGCCTCAGGCAGCTCCTGGCCTCCGGCCGGCCGAGGGTGATGTCGGCGATGACGCCGCGGAACGCCCCGATGCGGTCCCAGGTCTCGTCGAGGCCGACGACCCGGCATTCGGCGACCGAGCCGACCGCGTCGACGAGCGCCTTGCTCCGGTCCGGCCGGTCGCTCACCACGACGATCACGCTGCGATCCATCCCGGCCCCCCCTTGGTGCCGCCGAATCGGAGCCCGGGGCGGGATTAGTATTTGCTGGGATGACTTATCACTCTCTGAATGCGCCCGGCCGAGCCCCCCCTTTGCGCCGTGAAAACGCCGTACCCGAGGCGCATCGCAGGACACGGCTCGGCCCGGGAACGGTCCCATCCGGGGCGCAGGGCAAGAGTCGCATCGGCGCGGCGGGCGGCCCGTGCCATAAGAGCACGCCCGAGACCGGCCGCGCGCCGGCGCTTCGAGCAGGACCTTCAGTGGCCCCTCCGTGCGGCCGGGCCGAGATCAACCGAGGTATCGATGCAGGCTTTCCGCTCCGTTCCCGCCCTCGCCCTCGCCGGCGCGCTCCTGGTCGGTGCGACCGCGGTGGCCCCGGCGCAGGAGGACGCCTCCTTCACCGACGCCCAGCGCAAGGCGATCGAGGGCATCGTCAAGGATTACCTCGTCAAGAATCCCGACGTGCTGCAGGAGGCGATCGCCGAGGGCGAGCGCCGCGCCCAGGAGACCCAGCGCCTCGCCCAGGCCGCGGCCCTCAAGGATTCGCGCGAGGCCCTGATCAACTCGCCGCACGGGATCGTCGCCGGCAATCCGAGCGGCGACCTCACCGTGGTCGAGTTCTTCGATTACAATTGCGGCTATTGCCGCAAGGCGTTCACCGATGTGCAGGCCCTGATCAAGTCCGATCCGAAGCTGCGGGTGGTGCTCAAGGATTTCCCCGTGCTCGGCGCCGAGTCGCTGGAGGCCAGCAAGATCGGTCTGGCCGCCAAGCTGCAGCTGAAGCCGGAGAAGATGTTCGACTTCCACGCCAAGCTCCTGGAGACCAAGGGCCGCATCAACGGCGAGAAGGCCCTGGCCGTCGCCAAGGAGCTCGGGGCCGACGTGGAGCGCCTGAAGAAGGATGCCCAGGGGCCCGAGGTGAAGGCGGCGCTCGCCGAGAATGTCGGGCTCGGGGACAAGCTCAGCCTCTCGGGCACGCCCGCCTTCGTCATCGGCGACGAGATCCTGCCCGGTGCCGTCGGCGTCGACGCGATGCGCAAGACCATCGCCGACGTGCGCCAGTGCGGCCACGCGAGCTGCTGAGGGCTCCCGGCACCGCCCCGCGCGGCCTCGGAGGCGCGCGGGCCCTACGATTCGGCGTGAGGGCATCGGGCTGGATCTCGGATCCGGGCCGGTGCCCCTCGTTCCTGGGCCGCCTCGGCGTTCCCCCGGGAATCAGGCCCCGGCGGGCGGGTTCCCGTCCCGCAAGGCCCGCCGCAGCACCTTGCCGACATTGGTCTTCGGCAGGGTCTCGTGGACGACGAACCGGCGCGGCACCTTGTAGCCGGTGAGCCCGGCCCGGGCATGGGCCCGCAGGGCGTCGTGGCTGAGCGTGGGATCGCGCAGGACCACGTGGGCCACCACGAGCTCGCCGCTCTCCGCGCAGGGCGCGCCGACCACGGCGCATTCCACCACCGCGGGATGGGTGGCGAGCACGTCCTCGACCTCGTTCGGATAGACGTTGAAGCCGGAGACGAGGATCATGTCCTTCATCCGGTCGACGATGCGCAGCTGCCCGTCCGGCTCCATCAGCGCCACGTCGCCGGTGCGGAAATAGCCGTCCGCCGTCATGGCGCCCCGGGTCTCTTCCGGGCGGTTCCAGTAGCCGGCCATCACCTGCGGGCCGCGCACGCAGAGCTCGCCCGGCACGCCGACGGGCAAGGCCGCCCCGTCCGGGCCGCGGATCGAGACGTCGGTGGACGGCAGGGGAAAGCCGATCGTGCCGCTCCAGGTCTCCATGCCCCGCGGGTTCACGCTCACCACCGGCGCGGTCTCCGACAGGCCGTAGCCTTCCAGGATCGTGTGCCCGGTGATCTCCTTCCAGCGGGCCGCCACCGACGACTGCACCGCCATGCCGCCGCCGACGACGTAGTGGAGCCCCGACCAGTCCACGCGGCCGATCTTCGGGTGGTTGTTGAGCGCGTTGAACAGCGTGTTGACGCCCGCGAATTTGGTGAACCGGGTCCGGCTCAGGGTCTTCACGAAACCGTCGATGTCGCGCGGGTTGGGGATCAGCAGGCAGCAGCCGCCGACCCGGAAGAAGAACAGGAAACAGGCGGTGAGGGCGAAGATGTGGTAGAGCGGCAGCGCCGTCACCACCACGCTGCCCTCGTTGTCGTCCTCGGAGGTGCGAAACCAGAGCCGGCTCTGCTCGATATTGGCGGTGATGTTGCGGTGGGTCAGCATCGCCGCCTTGGCGACCCCGGTCGTGCCGCCGGTATATTGCAGGAAGGCGATGTCGTTCGGTTCGATCGTGACCGCGGGCCGCTTGAGCGCGCGCCCGGCCCGCACCACGGCCTCGAAGCGCAGGGTGCGGGCGGGGGGCAGGGCGAAGGGCGGCACCGCCCGCTTCACCCGCCGCGACACGGCGTTGACGAGGTGGCCCTTGAGCCCGAGCAGGTCGCCGGGCCCGGCCACGACGATCCGCTCCAGGGCCGGAACCTGGGGCAGCGCCTTCTCGACCGTATGGCCGAAATTCTCCAGCACGAAGAGGACGCGGGCGCCGGAATCGGTGAGCTGGGCGGCGAGTTCGCGGGCCGTGTAGAGCGGGTTCACGTTGACGACCGTGCAGCCCGCCACCAGCACCCCGAGCAGGGCGACCGGGCAGGCCGGGACGTTCGGCATCATCACCGCCACGCGGTCGCCCTTGCCGTAGCCCTGCCCCGCGAGCCACGCGGCGACCGCCTGGGCCGCTGCGCCGACCTCGCGGAAGCGCAGGCTCGCGCCGAAGCAGGTCAGCGCCGGGCGCTCGGCGAAGCGCAGCACGCTGCGGTCGAACAGGTCGACCACGGTGCCGAGCCCCTCGGCGTCGATCGCGTGCGGCATGCCCGGTGGGTAGGCGGACAGCCAAGGGCGCTCCGCGCTCCGGTTCTCGGCCATCCCCGTCCTCCATGCCGGCCTGGGACCGACTGATGCGGCCGACCTGATGCCGGCTCTTCCGCAAGACGAGGCTTAAGCGTTTCCCCCGCGACGGATCAACCCGTCCCGGCGGACCCGGATGTCCGGCCGCGCAGGGCCACGAGCAGAGCGTGCGGCAGCGCTGCCGCCGTGATCAGGCCGGCGGCGATCAGGGCATCGCGGGCGTCGAGGGGCCGGCGCGGCCAGGGACCGAAGCCGGCGTCGCGGGCCAGTCCCAGCAGCCCGGCGGCGAACCAGAGGGCGAGGAAGCCCGCGAGCGCGAACAGGAGAGCGCTGCCGAGGGTCCGCATCCGGCTCCGCGCGACCGGCCGTCGGGCCCCCCCGACGAGGAACGTACCGAGCCCCATCGCGAGCCCGAACAGCCCCGCCGCCGCGGCCGCGCCGAGCGCGTAGGCGAGCGCCATCGGCATGCCGTTGAGGAAGGCGCCGCTTCCCGTGCCGAAGCCCGCCCGCAGGACGAGGCCGCCGAAGGTCGGGTGCAGGCTCGCCCCGAGGAGGAGCCCGCTCCCGAGGACAAGCCCGATCAGCCGGCGGGCGAGGGAGGCGCGGCCCGGTGCCAGCGCCACCGTGAGGAGGCGGGCGAGCCCGTAGACCAGGGCGAAGGCGAAGAGCGGGTAGCGGTCGAGGAAGAAGCCGTAGAACCGGTTCGCGACGTCCGGCGGCATCGCCGCGCGCTGGTCGAAGCCCGTGAGGAAGACGGCGAACAATGCGGCGATCGCCGCGAGGAGCGGCGTCGCCGCGACGGTCCAGGCGCCCCGCCCCCGAGACGACGCATAGTCGTCCGCCGCGCCGGCTCCCATGCCGACGGAGGGCACCCCGGTGCGGCTCACCGCTCGTAGTGGTCGCGCACGAGCCGGTCGAGCAGGCGCACGCCCCAGCCCGCGCCCCAACTCCGGTTGATCTCGGAGGAGGTGGAGGCCATGGCCACGCCCGCGATGTCGAGATGGGCCCAGGGCACGTCGTTGACGTAGCGCTTGAGGAAGGCGGCCGCCGTCGCCGCGCCGCCGTGGCGCCCGCCGGTGTTCTTCATGTCGGCGAACTTCGAGTCGATCGCCTTGTCGAAGGCCGGGATGAGGGGCATCCGCCACACCTTCTCGCCCGCCGCTTCGCCGGCGGCCGTGATCCGGGCCGACAGCTCGTCGTCGTTGGAGAACAGGCCGGCGATGTCCTGGCCGAGGGCCACGATGATCGCGCCCGTCAGCGTGGCGAGGTCGATCATGGCCTTGGGCTTGTAGGTCGCCTGGATGTGCCAGAGCACGTCGGCGAGCACGAGGCGGCCTTCCGCGTCGGTGTTGATGATCTCGATGGTCTGGCCCGAGAGCGAGGTCACGATGTCGGACGGGCGGTAGGCATTGCCGTCGGGCATGTTCTCGACGATGCCGATGGCGCCGATCACATTCGCCTTGGCCTTCCGGGCGGCCAGGGCGTGAAGGGTGCCGACGACCGCGGCCGAGCCGCCCATGTCGCCCTTCATGTCTTCCATGCCGCCCGCCGACTTGATCGACACGCCGCCGGAATCGAACACCACGCCCTTGCCGATCAGGGCGAGCGGCGCCTCGGCGGCGTCGTCGGCCCCGTTCCAGCGCATGATCGCGAGGCGCGGCTCCCGGGCCGAGCCCTGCGCCACCGCGAGCAGGGCGCCCATGCCGAGTTCGCGCATGCGGGCGGCGTCCAGGATCTCGACCTCGACCCCGAGCTGTTCCAGCTCCGACACGCGCCGGGCATACTCTTCCGGATAGAGGACGTTCGGCGGCTCGTTGACGAGGTTGCGCGCCAGGATCACGCCCTCGGCCACCGCCGCGGCCTCACCGGCGGCGGCCTGCGCCGCGCCCGTGTCGGCGACCAGCAGGGTCAGGGCGGCGGAGGACTCGTCCTCGTCCTTCTTCTTGGTCTTGTAGCGGTCGAAGCTGTAGCTGCGCAGCCGCGCGCCGAGGCTGAAATCGGCCACGTCCCGGGCGCTGCCCGAAAAGCCCGGCCAGTCGAGCACGACCCGCGCGCTACGCGTCCCGACCCGGCCCGCGGTGACGCCGCCGAGGGTCGTCCAGTCGATCTTGGCCCGGTCCTTCTCCGAGCCGAGGCCGATCACCACGAGCCGGTCGGCCTCGACGCCCGCGGGCGCCGGAAGGCTCAGGGCGGACTGGGCCTTGCCCTTGAAGCGCTCGCTGGCGGCGGCGCGCGCCACGAGTTCCGCCCCCGCCCGTCCCAGGGCGTCGACCGCCGAACCCGACAGGGCGAGATCGTCGCCCACGAACACGACGAGGTCGCCCCCGCGCGCGCGCGAGGTCAGCGGCTCAAAGGTGATTTCGATCCCACCGGCCATGATTGCTCTTCGCTTCCCACCTACCCGACGATCCGGCGGCGCGCGCCCCTCACGCGGCACGCCAGCGGATCTGTGTAGCCGCTGAGGCGCAGAACGCAACGCGAGGGCGCAGCATCTTGATCGGCCGATTCGGCCGGGAGGGCCCGGCCCGCGCCGCGCGCCCCGCCCGGATCCGGGCGGAGGGCGTTCCGGCCGCCGCCGAGGTGTTTTCCCGCACGTCGGTGCGCGGCCGGGCGCCCGGTCCGCGCGGTCGAAGATGCCGTCATGGTCCTCGCCGAGGCCGAGTTCGGCCGCCGAGCAGAGCATGCCGCGGCTCTCGACGCCG
>NZ_CAKLBV010000052.1 GCF_920984675.1 Methylobacterium sp. Leaf118 | reverse complement strand
CGGTCCCACACTGGGTCAGATTGCCCATCCACGAACGTCCGCTTTAGGGCGAAGGGTCAGGGTCCGCTCCCCACCCCATCCGGACCTTCGGCGGGCACAGGTCGAATGTCCGCTTGGGGTGCAGGCTGTGTGAAAACGTGCTGATCTGGTAGAGTAATTTCCGATCTGGGGAGGTCGGAATGAAGCGCTTCATCGCAGGCGAGGATCGTCAGCAGATTACGCTCTTTCCCGACTGCCTGGACGACTACATCACCACCGACAATCCGGTTCGCCTCGTCGAAGCGTTCGTCGATGAGCTCGATCTGGGCGCGCTCGGCTTCTCAGGCGCGGTACCGGAGGCCACGGGCCGTCCGGCCTACCATCCGGCGACTCTGCTGAAGATCTACGTGTACGGCTACCTCAACCGCGTTCCGTCGAGCCGCCGCCTCGAACGCGAGAGCCAGCGCAACATCGAATTGATCTGGCTGACCGGCCGGTTGATGCCCGACTTCAAGACGCTGGCCGACTTCCGCAAGGACAACGGCCCTGCCATCCAGGCCGCCTGCGCCCAGTTCGTGGTGCTGTGCCGCCGGCTGAACCTGTTCAGCAAGGCCGTCGTCGCGGTCGACGGCAGCAAGTTCAAGGCGGTCAACAACCGCGACAAGAACTTCACCGCCGCCAAGGTCGAAGCCCGGCTGGCGCAGGTCGAGGCGAGCATCGGCCGTTACCTCGCGGCGCTGGATCGAGCCGACCGTGAGCCGAGCGACATCGCCGAGGCGCGCACGCTGCGGCTCAACGAGAAGATCGCGGGCCTGCGCGAGCAGATGCAGGTCCTCCAGGCGATGGGTCGGCAGATCGAGGCCGCCCCCGACGGCTAGGTCTCGCTGACCGATCCCGACGCGCGCTCCATGGCGACCAGCGGCAAGGGCACCGGCATGGTCGGCTACAACGTCCAGGCCGCGGTCGATGCTGAGCATCACCTGATCGTGGCCCACGCCGTGACCAACGTCGGCAGCGACCGGGCACAGCTCGCGCCGATGGGGCTCCTGGCGCAGGCGGCGACGGGATGCACCACGCTGACGGTGCTGGCCGACCGGGGCTACCTCAGCGGGGAACAGGTGCTGGCCTGCGAAGGCACCGGCGTGCTGCCCTGTGTGTCCAAGACCCTGACCTCGGGCCACGCCAAGCGTGGCCTCTTCACGGGACAGGACTTCGTCTACGACGCCGAACGGGACCACTACACCTGTCCCGCCGGCCAGCACCTGACCAAGGGGGCCACCCGGTCCGATCGCCGGGCCGAGGACGACGCGATGGACCACTACCGCAACCTGACGGCCTGTCTCGACTGCGCGCTCAAGCCCCGCTGTACGCCGACAGAAACGCGGCGGGTCAAACGCTGGGTGCACGAGGGCGTACTCGACGCAATGCAGGCGCGGCTCGACCGGATGCCGGATGCGATGAAGATCCGTCGCCAGACCGTGGAGCACCCGTTCGGCACGCTGAAGGCCTGGATGGGCGCCACCCACTTCCTGACCCGGACCTTGGCGAAGGTCAGGACCGAGATGAGCTTGCAGGTTCTGGCCTACAACATGAAGCGGATGATCCAGATCTTCGGGGTCGGTCCGCTGCTGGCGGCCATCCAGGCCTGAGGCTCGCCAGTTCGATCTGCCACGCTGCTCCCACGCAAACGACCCAAGCCTGACGGATCGGCGTTCTCACACGACCTCGGTCAGAAGTTCGCATGCCAGTTGGTCGGCTGTGCGCCACTTCCGGACCTTGGCTCCTGGCCGAGAAGCGGACTCTGCGCATAGGCCCTGCGAATGGTCGGGCCATTGCCATGGCGGCAGCATCACGTGAGGCGCCTCCCGGCCGAAAGGCCCCCATGAAGATCTTTCGGTTCGAATATTCTGAAATGCGGAGCTTGCGTCAGCTCGTTTCGGTGCCGTGCATCGAGGAGGCCTGCATCGGAGAGCTCGGCCTAGAGCCGTCGTGAACGGCTGCAAGACGGAGTGGCTCATGGCGTCCACGCACGGTACGCGAGCCCAGATCCTCGACGATGATGGTACCCGGCAGCGTGCCGAGCCGATCGAGCAGGTCGCCCGAAACCAGGATGGAGACGCCAAGTTCCTTCGCGACGGATTCAAGACGACTCGTCGTGTTCAGCGTGTCGCCGAAATACGCGATCTTGTGGCGCTCCAGCCCGATCTCGGCTGTCACGACGGAGCCGCAATGCAGCGCGGCGCGGAAGTCCGGGACTTGGCCGAACTCTGTCAGCCATCGCTCGGCGTCGGCAGCGATAACCTCAGCGAAATCGAACACGCAGCGCAGACAGGCCGCATCCCGCGTTCCCTGCTCCATCGTCCAGCTCACCAAAGCCATGTCGCCGACGTAATCGTCGATGGAGCCTCGCGAGCGCTGCACCGGCAAGGCGAGCGCGCCGAAGATCGCGCCGAGGTAGCGCTGGGCCGCCAGGTCCCCGTGCCGCTCGGCAAAGCGCGTCGAGCCCGCGACGTCGAGGAAGAGGAAGATGCGCTCCTCGCTGATCGGCCGATGATAGCGGCCGATCAGCAGGTTCGCGAAGACGCGCGGGCCGATCAGATCGCGTATACGGAAGACGAAGGCGGCCAGAGCGGAGATCGCGAGCGCGTAGGCGAGACCGGCATCCGACATCAACATCGCGACGCGCGGGTTCGGCATGTAGCCGAACGCGTGGTGCAGGATCGTCCCGGCGCCTGCATTACCGACGGCGATCATCGCGATATAGGTGGCGAGCGTCGCCACAACGAAGATCGGGGTCGCGGCACGGCGGACGAGGGTCCGCCAAGCCTGGAACAGGAGGCCGCGCTCGTACAGGAGGACGGGCGCACCGATGAAGGCGCCCCGGATGGCGGAGACCAGAAGCTCGATCTCGAAGATGAGGCCGTAGAGCAGCCCCGCCAGCATGCCTATGGCGGGTGCGACAATCCAGAAGCCGACGCGGGAAGAACGCACGGCATCATGGTATACCAAGCCGCCGGACAGGACACGCCCGGCGGTCGAGGCCTCAGCGGGCATAGCGCGTGAAGACGAAGTCGCGCTCCTTCACACGCGCTTCGTGGCAGGCGAAGCAGGTCTGGTGCTGCGCCTCGTCGACCGGCTCGCCATTGACGAAGCGTCCGAACCCCCACCCACCCGTCTCAGGGTAGCGCATGGCATCCTTGACCATCACCTGCACGGTGGTTGCCCGGCCCGGCACGGTGGCCGGCTCGAACTCGGGCGAGGGGACGTGCTTCCAGGCGAGCTTCACCAGGACAGTACCGTCGGGGAACGGCAGAGTGCCGCGAGCATAGGCCTTCACCGCGATGTCGTTGCCGACGACGGCGCGCAGCTCGTTGAGCGGCTCCGCCTCGAGAGCCGGTGCGATGAGATGCCAGGACCGATAGCCGTCAGGGATCGTGACGCCGAAGATCGGCGAGGCTGGCCGCGGCGTCGGCTGCGCGAGAGCGGCCGCCGCGGCGAGGGCGATACCCGAGAGGACGAGAGCGGCCGGGACCAGCAGGCGCAGGCGCATGCGGAGATCAGAAGCCATCGACGTCGATCACCGCGCGGGCAAAGGCCTGCGGTGCCTCCTGCGGAAGATTGTGCCCGATGCCGCCGGTGATCAGGCGGTGCTCGTAGCGACCCGTGAACTTCTTCGCGTAGGAGGCCGGCTCGGGATGGGGCGCCCCGTTGGCGTCGCCCTCCATCGTGATCGTCGGCACGCCGATCGTCGGGAACGCGGCCAGTTTGCGCTCGGTCTCGTCGAAGCGGGCCTCTCCCGCCGAGAGGTTCAGCCGCCAGCGATAGTTGTGGATCGAGATGGCGACGTGGTCCGGGTTCTCGAAGGCAGGGGCCGAGCGGGCGAAGGTGTCATCGCCGAACTGCCATCTGGGCGAGGCCAGCTCCCAGATCAGCCGGACGAAGTCGCGCGTGTAGCGAGCGTATCCCTCGCGGCCCCGCTCGGTCGTGAAATAGAACTGATACCACCATTGCAATTCGGCCTTCGGCGGTAATGGCATCGCGTTCGCCTGCTGGCTGCCGATCAGGTAGCCGCTGACCGAGACGAGACCCTTGCAACGCTCCGGCCAGAGCGCGGCCAGGATGCAGGCGGTCCGCGCGCCCCAGTCGTAGCCCGCGACGAGCGCCGTCTCGATCTTCAAGGCGTTTAGGAACTCCAGCGCATCGACGGCGAGGGCTGCCTGCTGCCCGTTGCGCGGCGTCGTATCTGAGATAAAGCGGGTGGCACCGTACCCGCGGAGGTAGGGGATCAGCACCCGGTAGCCCGCGGAGGCCAGCGCGGGAGCGACGTCGACGTAGCTGTGAATGTCGTAGGGCCAGCCGTGGAGCAGCAGAACCGGTCGCCCGTTTGAGGGGCCGACCTCGACATAGGCGATGTTCAGATCTCCGGCGGCGACCTGCTTTAAGGGGGCGAAAGACGTCTTCGAGCCACCTGTGGCAGTCGAGAGCGTGTCGGACGGCGCCGTCGCCGATTGTCCGGCAGCCGCGGCTGCGTGCAACGCAGGTCCTGACAGCACGAGTGCTGCGGCCGTCTTCATCCAGTTTCTGCGGGTCCAGCGTTCCTGTTCAGTCATGTCTGATCCTCCATGATGCTGATGACGCGACGATTGGGGATGCGGCATGTCCCGAGTGTGTGGGATGGAGCAGGCCCGCGTGAGGTTCTGTATGGCCGGCGCCGTCTGGATACAGACGCTTACAAGGTCAGCCGTTACCTCATCGGGGCTGCGTGTATCCTTATCCGCTATGCCGATGCTTTGCGGCTCAAAGAGTGAAGCCGCCATCGATCGTGAGGCTCGTACCAGTCATGTATCGAGCCTCGTCCCGCGCGAGGTACGATATGAGCCCAGCAATCTCTGCAGGATCGGCGACGCGCTTCAGCGGACTCTTGTCTGACAAGGCTTCGAGGGCTCCGGCATTGATGTCCGTGTCCGTCGGGCCCGGTTGAAGATTGTTGATGGTGATCCGACGCGGGGCCAGATCGAGTGCCAGCCCCTTCACCATCGCCGCAACCGCCGCCTTCGTGAACTGGTAGACGCTCGATCCCGGGAAGCCGGTCCTGATTGCGACACAACTGCCAATCGTCATGACGCGACCGCCGTCGGCGATGTGCGGCAGGCTCGCCTGGATCGCGAGAAATACACCGCGCACATTGACGTCGATCATCAGATCGAGATCGTCGAGCGACGTTGCCTCGATCGTTCCGAGCCTCATGATGCCGGCATTGACGACGACCACGTCGAGCGTCCCGAGATGCTCGTGGGCCTTGATTGCGGCGGTACGGATCGCCGCCGGGTCGGCACTGTCGGCTCGGATGGCCACCGCCTCGCCGCCACCGGCATCAATCTCCTCGACGAGTCTGTGCGCCGAATCTGTGCTCGCCGCGTAGGTGAACGCCACCGCGTAGCCATCGGCGACCAACCTCGACACGATCGCGGCACCGATGCCGCGCGAGCCGCCGAACACCAGGGCAGACTTGCTTGTCCCCGTCCTCTTCCGAGCCATCGTTCCTGATCCCTTAGTGGAATGATCGTTCAATAATTGACCAAAAAAAGAGCGCGGCTCAACGCAGCGCCCGGAGAGTGGTCCGTCCGAGGGCGTCTAGCTGCGACGGCGCGGCGCCGCCGCGCGCGGCAACACGCATTCCGGCGAACGCCGCGTACAGGAAGTCCACGACCTCGTCCGGTTGCAGGTCAACGGCGACATCACCATCGGATTGAGCCGCACGAACCCGCTCGGTGATCGCTGTCCGCAACACGTGATCAGCCGCGACCTTGATCGTGTTCAGTTCTGATTTGGACTGCCCGAACTCGCAAGTCGAGCCGACGCCGAGACAGGCTTGGTGGGCATCCGCTACGACCCGCTCGACCATCGCGCGGAGCCCGTCGTAAGCTCGCGATGGCTCGCGCAAAGCCGCGATATGGGCTTGTCCCTCGGTCTGACAATAGCGCTCCAAGGCGGCCTGATAGAGACGCCACTTATCCCCGAAGGTGTCATACAGGCTCTGTCGGCCGATCTTCATCGCCTCCACGAGCATCTCGGCCGAGGTGCCCTCGAAGCCGTGTTCGCGGAACACGCCGAGCGCTGCGTCGAGCGCGATTTCCCTATCGAATGACTTCGGCCTTGCCATCAAACACTCCTAGCTTATTCTGGAACGATCAGTCAATAATGGTTGCGCAAGAATCTTGCTGAGGGTATGCACGGGCCACCCGTGGGAGCGCTGACGCCGATGAGACTGTCCCTGACCGCAATGCCGAACCGCCTTGTCGCCAGGGATCTTTCATCGCATGTCAGCACACCTCTCCCTTCAGAACGTCGCGTGGTCCGCACCTGACGGACGCCCTGTTCTCACCGGCATCACGGCCAGCTTCGCGCAGGAATGTATTGGCATCGTCGGCCGCAACGGCGTCGGTAAGAGCACCCTCCTGAGCCTCATGGCAGGACGGCTGCGCCCGACGAGCGGCCGCGTTATCGTCCAGGGTTCGGTCGCGGTGCTGCGCCAGTTCGCGAGCCTCCCGTCCCACGAGACGGTCGCCGATCTCTTCGGCGCGACGGCTGCTCTCACGCTGCTCAGGCGCGCCGAAACCGGCGCGGCCACGGCCGAGGAGCTTGCCGAGGCCGACTGGACGCTGGAGGAGCGGCTTACACAGGCGCTTGCCCGCATGGGCGTGCCGGTGAGCCCCGAAACGCCGCTCAGGCGGCTGTCCGGCGGCCAGCGCGCTCGCGCCGCACTGGCGGCCGCAACCTTCGCGCGGCCGGATTTCCTCCTCCTCGACGAGCCGACCAACGACCTCGATCGCGACGGGCGGCAGGCCGTCCACGCATTGCTGAAGGACTGGCGTGCGGGCACCATCGTGGTCAGCCACGACCGCGCCCTGCTCGACGCCATGGACGCCATCGTGGAACTCTCACCCGCCGGGGCGAGCCGCTATCAGGGGAACTTCGACGCGTACCAGGACGCCAAGGCCGTCAGAATCGCTGCGGCCGAGCACGATCTCGCCGTGGCGGAGAAGCGGACGGCGGACCTTGCACGAAGGACGCAGGAGACACTCGAACGCCAGCAGCAGCGCGACGCGGCCGGACAGCGCCGGGGTGCACGTGGCGACCTTCCTCGCATTCTGGTTGGCGCCCGCAGGGACAATGCTGAGAAGTCGGCTGGTGGCAGCGCACGCGCGGCGGAGCGGCAGTGCACAGAGGCGCGCCAGCAGCTCGAGGAAGCCCGCAGCCGCATCCAGGCCGTGAAGGCGGTCTCGATCGCGGTCCCGTCGAGCGGTCTGCATGCCGCCAAGACCGTTCTTTCCGTCGAGCGAGTGACCTTCGGGCATCGCCCGGGACAGCCCGTTCTGGAGGACGTGTCTCTCACGATCTCCGGACCGGAGCGCGTCGCGATCTCCGGGCGCAACGGAGCTGGGAAATCGACGCTCCTCGACCTCGTCGCGGGCCGCCTCGCGCCCTGGTCAGGGCGCGTGTCCATCGGCGTGCGCGCCGCGCGGCTCGATCAGCGGCTCAGCGTCATCGACTCCGGCCAGACCGTGGTGGAGAACTTCGCCCGCCTCAATCCGGGGGAGAACGCCAACGGATGCCGGGCGGCCCTGGCGCGGTTCCAGTTCAGGTCTGCCGCCGCGGATCGGCCCGTCGCGGCGCTGAGTGGAGGGCAGCAGGTTCGCGCTGCGCTAGCCTGCGTGCTCGGCAATGCCAATCCGCCGCAGCTGCTGATTCTCGACGAGCCGACCAACCACCTCGACCTTGAGGCCGTCGAGGCTGTGGAGACCGGGCTCGCCACCTACGACGGCGCTCTCCTGGTGGTCAGCCACGACGAGGCCTTTCTGCGCGCGCTGCGGATCACCCGGTGGCTCGCCCTCGACGATCTCGCCGACAGGTCCAGCTGATCGGTCGTCCGCCGGGAAAAAGACCGGCGTCAGGACAGGGTGACGGCGGCCTCCAGGCCGCCGCCGGCGCGGTTTCTAAGCGTGAGCCGCCCGCCGATCGCAGAGGTGAGCTGCTCGGCGATCGCGAGGCCGAGGCCCGTACCGCCGGTCTCGCGGCTGCGCGAGGCCTCCAGCCGTACGAAGGGGAGCAGGACGGCGTCGAGCTGATCCGCGGGGATGCCAGGTCCGCGATCCCGGACCGCGATGCTGATCCGGCCGTCAGCGACTCGCAGGGCGAGCTCCGCTCGGCCGGCATATCTGATTGCGTTGTCGATCAGGTTGGTCAGGATCCGCCGCAGGGCTTGCGGGCGTGTCGTGACCGTGACCTCCGGCAGGGCGGAGACCGCGACGTCGCGCCCGGTATCCTGGTAGTCGAAGATGATGCTCTCGACGAAGGCGCGGAGATCGAGGCGCGTCGGCGGCTCGACCGCGCCGTGCACGCTGCGGGCGTAGTCGATTCCTTCTCGGACGAGGGCCTCGATCGCCTCTAGATCTGCGAGGAGCCGGTCCTGCTCGGCACCCTCGGTGCCTGTCTCCACGCGCAGCCGCATCCGGGTGATCGGGGTCTGGAGATCGTGGGAGATCGCCGCGAGGATGCGGACGCGCTCGTCGAGGTGACGGGACACGCGCTCCTGCATGGCGTTGAGGGCCCGGGCGGCGCGCGCGACCTCATCGGGCCCTGTCTCCGCGAAGGGCGTGGCCGGCCGGCCGGGCTCCAGCGTGTCGGCGGTCCGAGCGAAGCGGGTCAGCGGCCGGACAACGAGCCGAACGGCGATCCAGGCGCAGCCGATGAGCACGAGCACCTGCACGGCCAGGGCCACCGGCAGCCACGACGCCACGGGCCGCAACGCCGGCTCGACCGCGATGGTGAGCGCCGCGCCGTCGCCGAGGGCGACGTGGCCCTGGAGCCGCTCCGGCGTCCCCGGCACCGCGTCGAACCGGACAAGGAAACGCGGTTCCAGGGCAGCGCGGATCTCGTCAGCGATCATCGTCAGGCGGGACGAGAGCGCAGCCGAGCCCGGTGAGCCGGGGCCGAGCACGAAGCGATAGGTCGGCCGGTCGAGGAGCGGGAGCCAGTCGGGCCGCTCGGCAGCAGGCAGGCGATCGAGTAGCGCCACCGCGACGGCGACGTCGCGCTGAAGCGTCGTGAGCATGACGGTGCGCGCGGTCTGGTCTCGCTCCACGTTCATGATGGCGAAGGAGAGGAGCTGGGCGGTGAGGAGGCCCGCGAGCAAGATCAGGAAGAGGCGGCTCCGCAGGCTGCTCGGCCAAACCGGACGGGGCGCCTTCATCCCACGCGGGCCTGCGCGATGGTGATGGGCATGGCAAAGACATAGCCCTCGCTGCGCACCGTCTTGATGTAGGCAGGCTCGCGGGCATCGTCCTTGAGCCGCTGCCGCAGGCGGCTGACGAGCAGGTCGATGGACCGGTCGAACAGCTCGGCCTCACGGCCCTGGGTCAGGTTGAGTAGTTGGTCGCGCGACAGGACCCGTTGCGAGTGATCGAGCAGCACGCGCAGCAGCCGGTACTCCGCGCCGCTGAGGGGGACGACCGTTCCCGTCGCATCGATCAGGTGGCGGGTCGTGGTGTCGAGCTGCCACGCTCCGAAGGCGAGAAGCCGCCCCGCCTCGGTCACCTGAAGGTTAGGGGGCAGCATCCGGGTACGGCGGAGCACGGCCTTGATCCGGGCGAGGAGTTCCCGGGCCGCGAAGGGTTTCACGAGATAGTCGTCGGCGCCCATTTCCAGTCCGACGATCCGGTCCGTCTCGTCGCTGCGCGCGGTCAGCATCAGGACTGGAGTAGCCTTGTGCCTGCCCGCGCGCAGCTCCCGGCACAGGACGAGGCCGTCATCGCCCGGCATCATGATGTCGAGCACGACGAGGTCGACCCGGTCGGCATCGAGGAACGCGCGCATCTGCCGCCCGTCCGCCGCGAGCGTCACCCGGAGGCCGTTCTTCCTGAGGTAGGTCGACAGCAGGTCGCGAATTTCCCGGTCGTCGTCGACGATCAGGACATGATCGATGTGATCCACATTCAGCCCTCGGCGTGCGTCCTCCGATAGCGCGATAGTGGCGTGCGGGCGAGCCGATCTTCGTAACGCAGTGTAGCGGCGCGGCGAGGCCGGCGCGCTGAGCTTTAGGGGCATCGTCGCGATCCTCAGCGACCGGCTCCCTACAGGGCGATACAAGAACGGCAGATCTGCACACACAGCGGAGATGGAAGGCTGGTGAAGCGGTGAGTGCCAACAGGGCACCCGAGCGAGCCGCCATGACCTTGTACCTTGCCGCCTTCTGTGCCGGTGCGTTGACCATCGTCAGTCCCTGCATCCTCCCCGTGCTTCCGTTCGTTCTCGCTCGGGCCGATCGGCCCTTCGTGTCGAGCACGCTGCCATTTCTGACCGGTTTGGTCGCGGCCTTCGCGGCCGCTGCGTCTCTCGCGGCCGTCGGCGGCGGCTGGGTCGTGCGTCTGAGCGCGGCCGCCCACGTCGCCGCGCTCGCCCTGCTCGGCGTCTTCGCGGTTGCCCTGATATCGCGCCGCGTCGCGGGGACGATCACCGCGCCCCTGGTGCGGCTTGGACAGTTTCTCACCCACCGCGTCGAAAGGCGTAGCTCCACCGGCGTCGTGAGTTCTCTGTGCCTTGGCGCGGCCACCGGCCTGCTCTGGACGCCCTGCGCCGGACCCATCCTGGGCCTTGTGCTCACCGGGGCGGTCCTGAGCGGCCCGGGTCCCGAGACCACGGGTCTCCTCGTCGCCTACGCAGCAGGCGCCGCGGCGTCCCTGGCCGCGGCCGTCGCAGCCGGCGGGTCGCTCTACGCACGCCTACGCGGCGGCCTCGCGCTCTCGGAGCAGGTGCGCCGGATCGGTGGGGCTGCGATGTTCGCCGCGGTCGCCGCAGTCGCCCTTGGGCTCGACGCGGACCTTCTCACGCCGCTGTCCTCGCGGCACGCCACGCGGCTCGAGGCCGCTCTCGTGGCGGCGCTACACCTCGATCCCGTCCCGGCCGCGCTGGCGACCGGCCCCTATCATAGTAGCCTACCGGTCGAAGGGCACTTGCCGAGCCTCGACGGTGCCTCGCACTGGCTCAATGGTGGACCGCCGACCAACGAGCAGATCCGAGGCAAGGTTCTGCTCGTCCATGTCTGGACCTATTCCTGCATCAACTGCATCCGGACCCTGCCCTACATACGAGCCTGGGAGGCGCGCTACCGCGACCAGGGGCTGACGGTAATTGGCGTTCACGCGCCTGAATTTGCCTTCGAGCGCGACATCGACAACGTGCGGAGTGCCGTGCGTCGCTTCGCGCTGCCGTACCCTGTCGCCGTCGACAACGATTTCCGGATCTGGCGCGCATTGCGCAACACCTACTGGCCCGCCCTCTACATCGTCGACGCAGATGGGCGGATCCGCCACCATCAGTTCGGCGAAGGCGGCGAGAAGCAGTCAGAGGCCGCCATCCAGGACCTCCTAGCCGAGGCGGCAAGACAGCGTACGGCTGAGTCGAGCGTCACTGTTCCGCGATTTAACGGTGCGGAGCTACCTGCCGATCTGGGACAAATTCGCTCAAGCGAGACCTATCTCGGCTCGGACAAGACTGCGGGCTTTGTCTCGCCCGAGGGACTCTCTCGCAATCCCCAGAGCTACTCGCCTGCCAAGCCGAAGCTGAACGAATGGTCGCTTCTGGGCAACTGGTCGTTCAAGCCGGACGCCGTCCATCTCGATCGTGAAGGCGGCGGGATCACCTACCGATTTCGTGCACGCGACCTTCATTTGATCCTCGGTCCAGGAGAGAACAAACGATCAGTTCGCTTCCGAGTGACACTCGCTGGACAGCCACCGGGGGCAGATCACGGAACCGACATTACACCAAACGGTGATGGAATCGTAACAGAGACGCGGCTCTACCAGCTGATTCGACAGTCCGGGCCTGTTGCGGAGCGAATCTTCGAGATATATTTCCAAGATCCGGATGTAAAAGCCTATGCATTCACTTTTGGATGATTGCTCGATCGTCCAATTCTCGCCCAAGATCAAGTGCAATGACAATTATAAAAATTTTCAGGTAGGTGTGGACGTCGATCAGTATAGCGTAATTAGTCGCTCTTTGGCGTTATCAGGGTCAGCTGCCCTCATGAGCCCCAACTGGAGAGGAAGCATGTTCACTCACGTCATGATCGGCAGCAACGACCTTGAGCGGTCCAGAAACTTCTACGACGCCACCTTCGCCGCGTTGGGAGGCAAGCCCGGCGGGATGGATGCTAGAGGCAGGTTGATCTACGCTCACGACGGTGGTCGGCTGATGATCACGAAGCCGATCGACGGCAATCCGGCGACCGCCGCCAACGGCGGGACGATCGGCATCGTCGCGGCGGACCGCGACCAGGTTCTCGCCTGGCACCAGGCCGGCACCACCCATGGCGGCACCGCGATCGAGGGCACACCCGGTGAGCGCCCGAACGGGTCATTCGCCGCCTATTTGCGTGATCCCGACGGGAATAAGCTCACCGCACGGTGTCCGGCGACGAAGTAGCGGTGTCCGCAATGGTCACTCTGCAAATCATCCGTCCGCTCTCAAGGCTGAACTGCCGGCGAGTGGACGGTCCACTTATGGCTGTTAGTCGTTCGTGCCGTTCATCAGACTGCCTGGGAGCGGACGTCGCCAGGGCCTCCTTTGGGTCAGGAGTTCGCCCCTGCCTTGTTCCTGAAGTCAGGTCCGCGACGGACCATACAAGCCCCGTCTCGCCGCTGGCGCGTTGAACGTCCGACCTCCGTCACAAGGAAAGATCGAGCTGCCGTGCATCGTCATCAGCGGACGGCGCCTGCAGCGACGAGAGCGCCGCACCGATCAGCCGCACGCTCCGGCGCAAGGGAAACGCCTCTCGCAGCAGGCTAAGGCTGACCCCCTCCAGCGTCGCGCGGTCGGCCAGCGCGACCGGCAGCGAGCGCGCCCGGGTGATCTGGGCAAAGTCCGAGAACTTCAGCTTCAGCGTCACGGTGCGGGCTACCACTGCCTTCGCGGTCGCCACCGCCCACACCTTGTCAATGCATGGCTGCAAACGTTCGGCCAGCACCGCATACTCGCTCGTGTCCTGCGAGAACGTTGTTTCCGCGCCGATCGATTTGCGCTCGCGGTGTGCCCGCACCAGCCGCTCGTCGATGCCCCGCGCCACTGAGTGATAGTAGTCACCCGCGCTGCCGAAGGCCGCTCGCAGTTCGTCGAGCGAGCGCGCCTTCAGGTCGGCACCGGTCTGGATGCCCAGGCGACGCATTTTCGCTTCGGTCGCCGGTCCGACGCCGCGAAACTGGCCGATGGGCAGGGCCTCGACGAAGCCCGGCCCCATCGCCGGTGTGATGACGAACAGCGCGTCCGGCTTCCTGTGGTCGGAGGCAACCTTGGCCAGGAACTTGTTGTAGGATACGCCCGCTGAGGCAACGAGACCGGTTCGGGCAAGGATCGTGGCGCGGATGTCCTTCGCCACCTCGGTCGCGGTCGGCAGGCCCTTCAGGTTTTCGGTAACGTCAAGGTACGCCTCGTCGAGCGCCACTGGCTCGATGAGAGGCGTGTGCTCCTCGAACACGGCACGAATCTCGGCCGAGACGGCCTTGTAGGCGTCGAAGCGCGGGCGCACGAACACGAGGTCGGGACAGAGCCGGCGCGCGGTGGCCGACGGCATGGCCGAGCGCACGCCGAAGCGCCTTGCCTCGTAGCTCGCCGCCATCACAACACCGCGCTCGCGCGAGCCACCGACCGCGAGCGGCTGATCCCGCAAGCTCGGGTCATCACGCTGCTCGACGGAGGCGTAGAACGCGTCCATGTCGATGTGGATGATCTTGCGCATCGGCGTCGAGTTGAAACCACATCCCTTGCTGGCGACCAACGCGCTGCGCCACCTGCCTCTGAGTTTAGCGTTTGTTCCTGCCCTGGCAGGCACGGTCAAGGGACGGTAGGCCGGCATTCCCCGCATCGATCGCGATGCCCGAGCTTGTCACCGTCAGCCGAAGATGCGCCAGGAGACCACACCCGTGCATCCCTGTGAAGGGAGCCGGGGCGAGGCGGTGTTTCACGGCCGTAGGGGCCAGAACCAGAACGGACTCTGGTTATGAACGGGGGCAAACAGGGGGCAAGGTCACCGACATTCAAGCCAGCTTCTAGCCCATATCCCAGTCACATCCTAGAGACCGACTAGGATGTCGCTTCGACCCCCTCGTTTGTGTGGCCTTCCAGAGTTCGGCCGTCTTCTGCCCCAACCCCCTATGGTGGAATTCGAGTTTGTGTCGAGAATGACGCGTGGAGGTGTTTCATGTCTACGCAATCCCAGTTTCTCCACATCAGCCTGTACGGCGTCGCACCACGTAAGGGCGCCCCCGAATGGGCCACGGTCGACGGCATCACCCGGGAAGGCGCGCGTGCCGCCGGTGCCGCCCGTCACGTGCCATACCCCACTGCGCCCACGCTGCTGTTCGGCGTCTCGCCGCTCGACGTCGGCATCCTCGCAACCGAACGTGCCGCACAGGCTCGTGATACCAAAGGCCGGCGCTTGCGCCGCGATGGCGCCGTCCTGATGGCTGCCGTGCTTTCCTATCCTGTCCCTCGAACCCTCGTCGAAGATCGGAATGCTCCCGACGCGGCGGATTGCTACGGCGCGTGGCGGGACGCGGCGCTGGCTTGGTGCCGGAGCCGGTTCGGCGACACGCTTCTCAGTGTTGTCGAGCACCGGGACGAGGACTACTGCCACCTGCATGCCTATGCGGTACCCTCGCTCACCCCGACGAATTGCTTGGACTGGGAGGCGATTCATCCGGGTCGGGCTGCGCTCAGGCGGGCCGAAGCCGAGCGGAAGGGCAAGACCGAACAGCGGGCCGACTACCTCGCGGCGATGCGCGCGTTGCAGGACGACTACCACGTACGCGTCAGCCGTGGCTTCGGCCATGCCCGCCTCGGCCCCAAGCGCACCCGCTTGCAGCGCACGCTCTACTTGGCCGAGCGGGACGCAGCTCGGCGTCGGACCGCGCTGGAGCAGACCTACGATGCAGCGCGCGCGCGGCTGCGTGAGGTGGTTGAAGCCGAGGTGCGGCAGGATTTCCTGACAGTGCTTGCGGAAGCGAAGCAGCGGCTGCGTACGCTGGCGGAGGCACGAGCGGACGATCGAGACCGGATCGCCGAACTGAGCGCCGCGTACTCCTCGCTGCAGGATGAAGTCGCGAGCCTGTGCGATGACCTCGGCAAACCCTACGGGCACTGAACGTGTCGGAACACAGCGGCCCGCCGTCCGCGCGCATCACGCAGACGGTGTGCTGCGGAACCGGCAATCCGCCCGACCCCGAGATGGCTTTCAACTGCGAGGTTCCCGCCGCGGATGGCCCCTCTCGGAGAAAGCGAGCGGCAAAGTTTTTTCGTGTGGGGGCAAATATCCCACAAAGTGTTGCTTGATGCACTGTATCTCCATCGGTCAAGCTCCCGACATCGGCTGATTATTCGGTGATGCATACGACGGTGTGCCTCGCCCCCACCCTCGCATGAGGCAGATGTCGCATGTCCGCACCGTTCGATTCCGATACGATCAACCCCGCGTGCCCCGTCGTCGAGACCGAAGCGGGTGTCCGCCTGACGGAGGCTACGCCGCCCGGTCATCATCTGCCGCCGATCTCATCCGTCGTTCGCCCCGTCACCCGAACCATCCTCGCGACCGTGACGCCGGAGGGTAAGGCCGGGGAGGACACGGGCCCGGACCTCGGCTTCCTCGACACCGCGATGCGGCCCGTACCATCCTTTCCCCTCGACGCGTTGCCCGCGGGTGTCCGCGACCTGATCGCCGGCATGGCCCAGGGCCAGCGTACCCACCCGGCCTTCCTCGTCACGAGCGTCCTTGCCACGCTTGCGGCCGCCGTCGGTACGAGCGCCCATCTCCAGATCAATGCAGAGTGGCGCGAGCCCAGCGCCATGTGGGCGCTGCTGGTTGGTGCTTCCGGCAGCGGAAAATCAGTATCTATGCGTCAGACCGTCAACGTGCTCACCGAGATCGGCCTCGGTGCGCTCCGCCAGACTGTCCCCGATCCCAACCGGGAAGCCGTGGCACAGATGGTCCGGGCCGAGCAGCTGCGCCGGACGCGGCGCAAGATCCGGGAGGGCCTCGATCAAGACGAGGTCGACTTCTCCTCCTATCGCCTGCCGGAAGCGGCCGCGCCGCCGCCAGGGCTCATCACCTGCACCAGCACGACGCTGTCGGGCATCCTCGATAAGCTGCAGGCGCAGCCCCGTGGCCTGCTGCTCGCCCAGGCCGACGTGATCGGCCTCCTGCGCGGCGCTACCCTGCGCTCGGACGAAGGGCGAGCCGCGCTCTTGCAGGGCTACGACGGCGACCCTTACGTGCGCGAGCGGGCTAACGGTGCGCAGATCCTGCCGGCGTTGCTGCTCAGCCTGTGCGGAGGCGTGCAGCCGGACAAGCTCAAGCATGTCGTGGGCCATGAGGATGACGGGCTGTTCGCGCGCAGTCTCGTCACGTACCCGCAGATCGTGCGTGACACCGATCTGCCCTCGCGCAGCGCGCCCGCGACGAAGCGGTTCGAGGGGGTGCTGCGCCAGGCTTACGCGCTACCGGCATCCCCCAGTGCCTTCGGGGGACATCCGGTCCTTATCACCGAGCACGCATGGCGGGCCGTCGGACCGGCTTCACGGCGCTGGGCGGCGGAGGCCAGCGAGACGACCGGCATGCTGGCTTCGACCTACAACCGGGCGACGACCCAGGCGCTACGGCTCGCCTTCGTGCTGGCGATCCTCGACCATGCGCTCGCGGACAAGGCCGGCCTCCCGCCCTCGGTCGGCGATGCGTACGTGCGCTCGGCAATCCGCCTGCTGGACGAGAATTACCTACCGAGCGCGGAGCGGGCGCTCGACGCGGCCCAGGCCCGGCCGGATCCGGATGCGGATCTGCGCGCCATCGCAATCTTCATCGCGCGCGCGGTCGAGGGCTTCGACTTCAACGTGCGGGAACTGCGCGAAGCGCGGCGCGCGCCCTGCTATCGCGACCGTGCAGCTTGGGAGAAGGCGGTCGATCGGCTCCTGCGGCTTGGTTGCATCGCAGAGGCGCCCCGACGCAACCGCACGGGTCGGACGCGAGCGGATTACCAAGCCCATCCTGCCTTCCTCTCCGCTGCGCGGAAGGCATGGTCGGCAGCATCGGCATGACTGCCGGTGGATCCTAGGTCGACGCTCGATGGGTTTCGGACGTTTTGCGCGTTTTGCGCGTTCCGCGTCGACCACGTGGGCACGTAGGCTACTTCCCCCTCAATCCTAAGGCAGCATAGCCGGTTCTATGTCTGCCGATGCGCCGGCCCGTGGCGATATCTGCATTCGACAGCATGTTGCAGGACTCCTTCTTGGCGTCCGGAAGTATCACCGGCCGGGGCGGCGTGAGCGTTCGCAATCAGGCGGCGTGGGACGGTGTCGGCGCTTCAACCGGGAAAGCTGTGATCGCATCGCGGTACGTGGCCCCCGTCCGCGCCCGGAAGGCGTCGAGGTCGGCAATGCTGCGATTGTATCCGACGGGGGACAGCTTCCCGCGCAAGTGCTCATAGGCGAGGAAAATTCTGTAAGTCGCGATCAGGTCGGCCTGACAGTAAGCCGCGACGTCTTGCAGGCGCCCCTGGGCAACGAGCTCGGCGACGCCGCCGCCATCGAGTCCTTCAGGCTTCCCCTGCAGGCCCATCGCACGGCACAGTGCGTCGAGGCCAATCCGGCCCCGGGCGTCATGGTTCGCCAGGACATCGCACAGGTCGAGCCCGGCCTCATCGTAGCGCCTGTAATACGGCCGGGCTGTCAAACCGGGCGCGGCGATGCCGTGAACGAGGGCGCGGTAGCGGATCACCGGCAAGTCAAAACCGTGGCCGTTGAAGCTTACGAGTTGCGGTCGCAACTGATCGAGTCGCGCGGCGAAGTCGATGATGAGCTGGGCTTCGGAACGCTCGCCGATGTGCGGCGCACCCAATGCCCGCACCTGCCACGCCTCGTCCATGCGCTCAGCGATTAACGCGCCGATGCATACGATGGCGTGATAGATCAGCTTTGGAAAACCGCCGCCGAGTTTGGCGCGTGCGCCGTCCGTGTCGTCGGGATCGAGGCCGTGCACCCGCGCCACAGCTGCGAGATCGGGCACCGTTTCCAGATCGAATACCAATACGGTCTCAGGCACGGACATGCTCCAGAGGCTTTGATAAAAGGTAAGGGAAGATCTACGGGGTGCCCGATTCGAACGTCTGCACATCCGGTTTCGGGTCTGTCCAAGAGGGGACGTTCAGGACTTGCCGCAGGTGCTGGGTGCCATGAGCCGGTACAGCCGGCTCACTGTTCTCGCCCATCCTGCGGTCTCGTCGAGCACCAGAAGCCTCGAGGTGACGACGCGACGAGATCCAGGCAGCTGCGGATGACTCTCGACCCAACCGACCAGGGCCGGCTCGAGGATCGGCACCTGCGTGCGGTGCCATGCATTCAGCACGGGCGCGCCGGCAAGCTCGGCAGGGTTGGGCGGCGTGCCGGCGATGAGCCGGTCGAAAGCCATCAGCGCGCTCTCCAGGCGCTCGGCCTCTCCAAGGGATAGGTGTCGCTCCAGTTCGGCGTGGCTCATATCCAAGTCCTCTCTCGCGTTGGGATGACATCTCGAATCGGGATTGGCGTCAGACTGCTCCCGTCGATCGCTGGCGGCTGATCTCGGCTCACCGGGCCGTGGTGAGACTGGATCGATCGGGGAGGACCAATCCGATGTGCCGTGGAGCAGCGGGCCGACAGCCAGCTCGGACGCGGAGGCGGGGGCGGTGCCTAGCTGCGATTTCCGCAACCTCGTCGCCGGTGAGGACGCGGTGGGTGAGAAGAGCCTCGACCAGCGCCAGGATCGCGGAGTGGTCGGCGCGCACGAGGGCCTCGGCCATGCTCTGCAGGCGGCGAAGGTCCGCCTCGACCACTTGGGCCAGTGCCGCGTCCTCACGCAGCAGTACCGCGGCGTGTTCCTGGCTGACGACCGCCCTCAGCGTGTCGCCGAGCCCGAGGCTCGCGTGAACTGCGGCCAGCAGGCGGGTTGCCTCGCGCAGATCCTCGCTTGCCCCGGCCGTAGCGCCGCTGCCAAGCACCGCGTCCGCGGCACGCCCGCCCAGCAGACCGATCACGCGGCGCTCAAGTGCGGCGCGGTCCGGCATCGGATCGGACAGGCGCAGCACCGTTGCCCCACAATGGTTCGGTCCCTCCCTCGTCGTAACCTGCACGACAGTGATGCCGAGACGGTGGGCGAGCAGGGCATGTCCTGCTTCATGGAGGGCGACGGCCCGCAGCTGGGCGGGTGAGCGCGCGTCGGCAGGGGCAATCTCCGCGAGCAGATCGTGGGGTTGCATCGGCCTGCCGGCCGCCTGAGCCCGGTTCCGTGCGGCGCGCACGCATCCGGCCAGCACCGCACCGGTCATGCCGTGCGACAGGCGTGCGGCGGAGGTCAGGTCGGCCTCGGCGAGGTCGTCGCCGAGATGAACGCGCAGGATGCCGAGGCGCCCGGCCTCGTCGGGGGCTGCGATGAGGAACTGTCGGTCGAAGCGCCCGGGCCGCAGCAGCGCCGCATCGATCCTGTCGATATGGTTGGTCGCACCGATCAAGACGACGCCCGCCTTGCGCAAGGTCTCGAAGCGGATGAGACAGTACGAAATGATAGTACCCCACCACGCGGCGTTGCGATCGTCCAATCGAGAGCGGCTCGGCAGTGCATCAAGCTCATCGAAAAAGCCGATGGCGCAGCCATCTTGCTTGGCTGAATATTCGAGTCGATCGCAGAGCTGTGCGATCTGCTTGATGATGCTATCGAGATAGCCCGGGCTCTCGGCGAACCACCGACCAACGCTTGTCTCGACGCAAACCACGCCTGAGGCCTGGGCGAGCGCTCTCGCCAGCGTCGTCTTGCCGGTGCCTGGCGGCCCGAACAGCACGACCCCTTCCAATGCGGATGCCGGCATCTCACGCCGGCGCACCTGGGCGATTGCGGCCACAGTGCGGATTGCCCAGGCATGAGCCCCGCCGTAACCAGTCAGCTGATCAAGGGGGGTGACCGCCTCGCCCTCCGCCGTGCCAACCCGGGCCTGGCTCGCCCGGCGGATCCGATTCAGGCAAGCGGCAGGAGTCGAACCGGACCTCAGGGCTGCCGCCACGTCGGACAGGTCGAGACCTGCGAGATTGTCCGGTGCCAGCACCATCCGCGTCCGGCGCCCGCACCACATGCGCACGGCCAATCCGACCTGCGCCGCATTGAGCGGCGGCACGGTGATGACGTGATCGGCGGCAGCGGACAGCAGCGGCGCGACCCAGGTCGGGTCCGGGGTGATCGCAACCACAGGGCGACCGCGGGCAACGAGGTTTGCCGCCTCTGTGTCGGGATCGGTGCTGATTGAGACGCGCGGTTGCCTAGTCAACAACAGGCACGCCGCCCGATGTCCGCTGGCGCGCCGGATCGCCTCGTCGACCGGCTTCACCCACGCCGCGCTCGGCACGTTGATCAGTACGACGATAGATTCGGATTGGTGCAGAGCGCGACGAACGCGTGAGGACAGCGGAGCGTCGAGGGCAATCTCGACCAGCAGCTCAATTGGCTGACCAAGGCCGTCGAACTGGCGCACGCCGCGCCAGTTCTGCCAGCCGGAGCGGCCGCCGGAAGCATCGGTGGTACCAGCCGAACCGTCACCGGGCTCACCGAGGTCGAGCAGGTCCGAGATCGCCGGATCGGAATCGAACTCAGTCTCGACGGCAACCTCGCGCCCGCTGCCAGCCTGGTTCGTGTTAGGCCGGTTGCTCACGTCCACGTCGCCGGAGCGCGTCGGGACGGCGTCCGCCGGGGCGGATCGCGTGTTCTCGTCGGTGCTCACGACCTGTTCTCCTCGTTCGGGATGAGCGGGATCTCAATGAGAAGGACGGGACCGGCGCAGCTGTCGCGGGGCCCGATGATGAAGCCGGCATCGACGGCAAGGTGCAGGTTCCGGATGTCGGCGGCGTCGACCTGCAGGTCGCCGAGCATCGGGATGCGCGCCATCGCTGCGGTCGCGATGACGGAAGGGTCTGCGGGGACCGTTTCCATCGCCGTAATCGTGTTGCCGGCCATCACGCCGCCTCCGCCAGCAGGGCGGCGACCTGCTGGGCGAGCCGGCTCTGGCCCGGCTGCAGCACGCGCAGCCCGGCGGCATGGAGCAGGTTCAGACCGAGCAGAACGGCGAGGTCGAGCGACTTGCGGTCCGCCTCGCCGAGGGGAAAGCCTGCCAGTGGGCCGCAACCCTTATGGAAGTCGAGCCGGGGCTCGGCCTGCACGATCTGGGAGATTTGCTCCTGAAGATAGACAGTAGCGCCCTTATGAAAGATGGGAGAGACAAGGACGTAGACTTCCTCGACGAAGTCGAGCTGCGGGTCCGCCTTGTGATCTCCGAGCCGCGTCCAGAGCTTGACGCCCTCGCCGACCCTGGCCCGGGTGCGGCCATTGCTACGGCCGACGAGGATGTAGACACCGCCGTAGCGGCGCTCGGCGAGCCATGCCTGGACACGGGGCAGGTCGGCCCAGTCGGCGGCGATTACCTGCAGGTCGGTAAGGCTGTCACCTGCGACCCGGAGGCTGGTGCCGGGAACGGGGAAGCCGATGGCGATCGCGAGACGGAAGAGGTGAAGGAGCCGGGCGAGCAGGAAAGGCATGGGGGATCTCCCGCACCGCCGCGGATGCGCGGCCGGTGCGATCACGTAGACGGACAGGGTGAGAGCGACGCGCGGCGTCGGGTTGCGCGCGTTATCCGGCCTCGGCCGGGCGCATCGTGGCGCAGGCCGGACGAAGCACGGATGACGTGCTGCGGACTGTCAGAAGCCGCTGGATGATCGGGGGATCAGTGACGCGCGGGAGGATTGCGCCAGACGCGGCAGGAGGCGTCGAAGGCGGAGACGAGGTCGATGCCGAGAAGACCAGCGTCGACGAGGGCGAGCACGGCCGAGATCGGCTGGGGATGTGCAGGGATGGCGTCGGCGAGATCACCGAGGCTGGATCCGCCCGTCCCGTTCAAGGCCGCTAGCAGGGCGATCTGCACATAGGGCGTGATCAGCGGGTGCGAGACGGTGTCCGGAAGAAGGGACGCCGATCCGGTCGGCATGGTCAGGATGGTGTTGCACGCGGACACGGGTCCGCCGTAAATGGCCTTAGCCATATGCTGTCTCCTGCTAGCACAGTGAGACGCTGATGGTCAGGTCGCTGGCGCGGCGGGAACCGCGCCGGCGGCCGCCCTCCGGGAAAAGGGCGAACACCGTACCTTACACCTACGTCGAGCGGATATCTTATCTGCTCTGCCACACTATCTGGTGCGCGCGTCCATAAAGGCAAGATCCAATCGACCTAAGCGGTGTCCGACTGGTTCTTAACCTTAATGTTATGTGTCTCTCGTAATGCCCTGCCAAAATCGATCGCAAAACCTTCGGAGCCACAATGACAGGCGGATCGGAGACGGCAGCGTATGATATTGCGCCACATCCAGGGGCAATTCCGCTGATCCTAATGCTTATAATGGTATCCAGTCACCGCCGCCGAAGAGGTCGACCACAAATCTATGGTCAACGTCAAACCTTCTGTTTGAAAAGTCTCCGGAAAGACGCACATTGCCCCTAAGTACGCCGTCAAGGTGCATCATGTTTTTGTATAGCTTCAACAAGTGAACCCGGTCATCGGCTTGGTAGCCTTCATTCAAGAACCACCTTTTCTCGTTGACATACTCATCCTTGCTGTTTTCTAGCAATGGCACCACTGCATCAGCGATCTCCCGAGGCGCATCTGATTTGAAAAAATATGCGTAGGACATCCATTCCACATGCTCGAAATTATTGTCTGCTTCTGCCTTTTGTAGCGCCTTATAAAATGGATCAAAGATATGATAGGGCTTCTCGTAGGCGAAATTAACCTCCGGCCAATTGTTATCCCGGTAAAATATATACAGACCGTAAGGAAAAAGGGCTGCGAACTCATTGCTGCGGACTAGATCGGCTTCGATCTTTTTGTAAGACCGCGATTCGAGTTTGTGCATAAGGAACGCGAAATACAGGCCTTGCGCCCGCTTGATTGACAGCGCTCTGTTAGCGACGAGGCATGAGATCACCCGGTTAAACCGGCGCAGGTCAGTTTTTGTAGCAAATTTCCTAATCCACTCTAGACCTAGTGCACGTAATTTTTGATAGACGAGATGAGGTGCGTTTACTAAGCGCGCTGCATGTTCGATTGCCTGAGCGAACCGATTTACCCAATATAGCGAGTAGACAGGTTCTTCAAAAAACACGTCTGTAAACTGATTTGCGATATCCCTGGCGACCCATTCTTGCTGTTCACGTTTGAACACGCCGGTGCGAGCGTCATTCAACGCACCTCTCAGGGTAAGAAGCACGTCATGATGATCGTGCGCCGGGTGTTTAATTGAAATATCGCTCGCTTCAGAATCCCCGCCAATCACATGGCAGGCGCCCTCGACCCAGTAGGGAATAGGAGCTGGGTCGCCGACCTTGTAAGAGCGCAAGGCCTCTTCGCGGGGGATGTTGAACTCAATATGGTACTGGCCTTCATTGACGAAAGTAAGGAAGTCTGTAATCGCCAGCTCCACATCCATTTCCGGGACGTAGACAGCGTTGCTGCGGGCGGTTTTCATGACCGGCAGGCCGATGCAATCAGCTACCGGGGTCAGCTTGATGGCACCAATAAGCCGATGGACTTTTTGCTCTTCGGTCATAGCTGTATGCCGGCCTTTTTATAGATCCGGTCAACGCAATCAGACACTCGGGCATAATATCCGTGTAGGGAGCTGGGCAATATCCTGTACGTTTCGAGGTTCGGCGTGAGGCTTTTTAGGTGAGCCCATAGCTCCTTTTCCCGTTCGTATTCCTCCGGCATCACAATCCCAACCAAGTGCTCCTGCAGCAGCGTTATGTCTTCCTCTACCGATACCTCTATTGCAGCTGCACGATCATCCATCTGATGAGACGCATTCTCCAGCGCGAGCTTTGAAACCGCCAGGATTTCCTGATGACGAGGCAGTAGATCGTGTTCCCGCTTGATTTCCTCATGCCCGCTGGGTCTCCGCTCGAAGTACTGTGTCGGTGTACGGTAAACCAGGGATATGAGTCGCCCGATGTTCCGCTGATCGCCAGATATGTCAAAGCGATTGATTTTGAACATTGTGATGTATGTGGGGAATCTTTTGTTTGCAAACGCGCCGCTGTCGAAAGGGAAGATGCGCTTGATTTTAGGGGGCTTTGGGAAGCGCATAACAAATGCCATGGGCAACTCCCAGTCTCCTGGGTTTGTAATATCGTCCCGCTTATATGCTGGTCGCCCAACGAAGAAATAGCAGAGGTTTTCGCCTGTAAAAACATTGCAGGGGAAGGCGATTATCTTTCCTGCGTTAACGAAATCCCAGATGCGCCCGGCACTTGCGGAATGCACCCAAGGCGGCTCCTTTGCGACTTCGAGGTTGCTGGCCTCGAGGAATTCTTTCAGGGATGGAGGCTGCGGGATTTTCAGAACCATGCCCCACCTATTTGACGTGCAGCCAGGCCTCAATCAGGCTTTGCCGCCTCTGATCAATTTCAACCCAGCCATTGCTGGTGGCAAGTCCGGCGGCGTCGTTGCACCATCTAGTTCCACGAACCGCGCATGACAGCGCGGGTGGTACTGGTTCCCCTTGGCTGCGGAAGCGCCGCCCGTCGTCGAGCGTGTCGGAGACGAAGTCGAGGCTCCAGCGCTGGTTCGGCTCCTGCGGCACGGCGGCCGGTGCCCGCGTGCCAAGGGCTCGTTTGCGCCCACCCCGCCTGCGCACCGACAGCCGCTCCTCCCGGTAGAGCCGGGAGAGCGTCTTGTGGTTGAGCGTATGGCCCTCCCGGCGCAGCTAATTCAGCAAACGCCCATAGCCGAACCGGCGGCGCTCGCCGGCCAGGCTGCGCAGGCGTACCCGCACAGCCGCATTGCCACCGCAGGTCGAGGCGTAGCGGTACGTCTTCGGCTCCAAGCCGATCAGCCCGCAGGCACGACGCTGCGAATAACCCTTCTCCTTGATGGCCCATTTCACGGCTGTTCTCCGTGCGCCGGGCGTCAAAAGTTTTATCCCAGCGCCTCACGCAGCGTCGCCACGTCGAGCATCGCCTCGGCCAGGAACTTCTTGAGCTTGCGGTTCTCCTCGTCGAGCGCCTTCAGGCGACGCGCGTCCGAGACCTCCATGCCGCCGAAGCGCGAGCGCCACGTGTAGAATGTCACGTCGCTGATGCCGTGGCGGCGGCAGATCTCAGCCACCGGTAGCCCGGCCTGTTGTTCCTTCAGGATGCCGATGATCTGCTCTTCGCTGAATCGGCTCTTCTTCATCGTCCGTTTCCTCATTGACGGACCCTAGCTTCAGATTGGGGGCAGGCCAGGGGGCAAGGTCAAACAAGGGGGCAAGGTCAGCCGTCGTCGAGCGTGCGGCACGCATGCTCGAAGCTCTCGACCTACTCCGGACTTCCGCGGCAATCATGACCTGGCACCCGTGCATCTTCACGGCCAGGGCCTTCGCGAGCGAGCTTCGCCGGCGGCCGAGAGACCGATGGATTGCAGGCGTTGCGACGCTCGCTAATTTACATCCGTCGTCTGGGCTATTGCTGTGAGGCAGGATAGTGGTACACGAAGGAGCCGAGTCGCAGAGGTAATACGAGCAGCATCAACAACTTAGCGAGGCTCTTGGCGCTGGCTGAGTATCCTGGCGCCCCAGCCAACTTTTAGCTTAAGTCATTCAGATCACTTAGCTTCTCGCCCAGCCGTCCTGCGGAGCGAGCCTGTTGCTACACTTCGCTGCTACACAAGCCGTCTGAAAAGCGGCGAAGGAGCGCAGTGGCTGCCCTTTTCAACGTCGTCCTACGCATGGCGACCTACCATTTCCGGCGGCGGGTGCCGGACGACTTGCGGCCGTGCCTTGGACGCCGCGAACTTGTGCGTAGCCTGGCAACATCCGATCCGCGCACTGCGAAGCTGCGCGCATGTCGGTTGGAGGCCGGGGTATCGGTTCGAGGAGGCCGGGAAACCGCTTGGTCAGCGCGGTCCCGCGCGCTGCGTCGGCGGCGTAGAGAAGGAAGCGCGGTTCGCCTCCCACGCCCGGAGGGGCGCCTGCATAGGCCTCCGGATCCCAGCGTGCACCGGAGTTGGGCCCTCGCGACAGCGGGCTGTCGGCATAGGCGACCTCGATTTCGCTCATCTGCGCCGCCATCCGGTTGCGGACGGCATCAAGGCCGAGCAGGAAGCGCAGGGCGAGATTGCGCGCGGCCTGCGCTGCGGGGTTCGACAGCGTCGCCATGTCGGTGAGGCGGCCGGCGTTGCGCGGCATCATGTCGCCGACGGCGCTCCGCTCGGGGCTGTAGCTGTCGAGCAAGGACGGGTGGGCCTGCCCGCGCACCACCATCGCCAGCTTCCAGGCGAGGTTCACCGCGTCCTGCATGCCGGTGTTCATGCCCTGGCCGCCGGCGGGGCTGTGGATGTGCGCCGCGTCTCCGGCGAGGAAGACGCGCCCGTGACGGTACTCGGTCACCTTGCCCTCGTTGATGCGGAAGTGCGTCAGCCACACCGGATCGGATGCGCGGAAGCCGCCGCCAGCGCGCCGATCGATGAGTGCCTGGACGTCGCCGAGGGTGGGATCGGGCCGCGGGTGCATCGCATCCGTACGGCCGACCGTGGCGATGACGCGGGCGCGTCTGCCGGGAATCGGGAAGATCACGAAGGGGCCGTCTCGGTGCAGGTAGGTCGCGATCTCGTCGGGCGGCGAGGCGCCCGAACCGTCGAGGCGCACGTCGGCGAGCAGCCAGTCGTCGCCCTGGGCCGACCCCTCGAACGCGAGGCCGAGCCCATGCCGGACCGTGCTGTGGGCACCGTCGCAGCCGATCAGCCACGGCGTTCGGATCGTCTCCTCGCGCCCGTCGGCGTGTCTCAGGTGGGCCTCGATGCCGTCCGGCGCCTCCATGAAGCCGGTGAGGTCCACCTGCCGCTCGACCATGACGCCCAAGGAGCGCAGATGCGCGGTGAGCAGGCGCTCGGTGTCCCGCTGCGGAATCATCAGGGCGAAGTTGTAGGCGCTCGCGATGTCCTCGAAGCGCGGATTGCCGAGAACCTTGCCACCGCTGCGGATCGAGGCACCGGGTGCGCGCAGCCCCGCATCCAGGAAGGATCGTGTGCAGCCCATCCGATCCATGAGTTCGAGCGTGCGCGACCAGAGAACGAGGGCCTTCGACGTTTCGGTCGCGTGCGGGGCACGGTCGACGAGGCGCACGCGGACCCCGTAGCGCGCCAGTTCGGCGGCCATGGTCAGGCCCACCGGCCCGGCGCCGACGACGAGAATGTCGGTCATCCGAGTTCCTTCCGCGGTGCGCGGTCGCTGCGGGTCGGGGGCTCCCGTGCCTCGCCCGCGCCCGTGCTCCTTTCGGCCGGGGACCCGGCAAGCCCTTCCGCGCCCGGCCTGACGCTGGCCTGGGTTATCGGAAACAGTCGCCGGAGATGGTCCTGGAAGCCAGGGTCCCGCCACGAGCCGCCGCGCCAGCCGAGATGACCGTCGGGTCGGACGAGGTAGCTCATCGTCCGACTTCCGTAAGCCTCGGCGAACGCCCCCTCGTAGTCTTCGAGAAGCGCGCCGCCGGGAAGCGCGAGGCCAGCCGTGTTGCGCACGATGACGACGACGCGCAGGTGGTCTCGCACCCGGCGAGGCCAGCCCTGCATCCAGTCCGACAGATCCTGCCGCGTCGCAGGCTCGCCGCCGCCGTTCAGGTGGACCAGCAGGACGTGCTCCGTGCCGCGCAGAACGTCGAAGAGGCGCAGCGGGAAGCCGAGTCCCGGTCGCACGAGGCCGTTCGCGTCAGGAGCACGGTCGCCGGCCGCGGGGCCGTCCAGCTCGTCCCCCGCATCCACGACCCAGCCCGTCCCACGATAGGAGATCGAGACCTGCGCGTCGGCCGCTTGGTCAGGCGCACCACCGCGCTCGCGGCCGTAGCCCTCGCTCGCCCTGCGGGTCCGGGCGACCACGTCCGCCCCGATCGGGCGGCGCTCGGCCTCGTAGCTGTCGAGGAGGCTGTCGGGGCTCGCGCCCTTCAGGACCAGGGCCAGCTTCCAGGCCAGATTGTAGGCGTCCTGGATGCCGGTGTTCATGCCCTGCCCGCCGGTCGGCGGGTGGATGTGGGCGGCGTCGCCCGCGATGAAGCCGCGGCCCCGGCGGTAGGCGTCGGCCAGGCGCATGCTGATGCGGTAGACGGAGGACCAGCGCAGGTCCGACAGCGGAACCTTGTCCGGCAGGAGGTCGTCGGCCACCGCCTGCAGGTCGGCGAGCGAGGGCCCCTTGAGCTCGGCCTGGATGCCGTGATCCGGACCGCTGCGTGGAACGAGGTGGGGAGCGGCCAGCATCGAGACGCGGTAGCGGCCGGGCTCCGGCAGCGGGATGGCGATGAACATGTCGGGCGGGCCGCCCTCCACCAGTCGAAGGGCGCGCACGGACATGCCGTAGGGCGCGTCCCAATCGATCCGAACGTCGCCGAGCATGAACGGCCAGGGATAGGCCGCCCCCTCGAAGCCGATGCCGAGCAGCCGGCGGACCGCGCTGTGCGCCCCGTCGCAGCCGACCACGTAGCGCGGACGAGCGTCCTCGGCGGGCTTGCCCTCGCGCTCGATGCGCGCGGTGACGCCCTCGGCGTCCTGGCTCAGGGCGGTGAGGGCCGAACCCCGCTCGACCGTAATGCCGAAGCGGGCCAGGTGCCGGGCGAGGATGCGCTCGGTCTCGTACTGCGGAAGTCCGAGCGATGCGTAGGGCAGCCCCGCGTCGGGTCGGATCGCCTCGCCGGTCCGCTGGCCGTCGACGATGGAGCGCAGGCCGGTCAGCCAGAGGCCGGCATCGATCATCTCGCGCCCGAGACCCATGTCGTCCCAGACCTCCAGGGTCCGCGGCGTGACGCCGATGGCGCGGCAAGAGGCCGAAGGCCGCGGCGCACGATCGATGATCCGGCAGCGCGTGCCGTGCCGTGCCAGCTCACAGGCGAGCGTCAATCCGACCGGACCGGCTCCGATCACGAGGACCTCCGCCATCGGTTCCTCCCTGCACTCCGGGGGCTGGAGCGACCCCGGGGGCTACGGCGCTCCGCAGTTGCTCGGCGCCGGCTCACCGGCGAAGCGGTCGCCGATCCAGTCGATGGCGGCCGGTGCGGCATCCTTGGCGATGGAGAGATGGCCGACGCCCGGCACCAGGTCGAACTCGACCCGGCTGCCGGCCCGGCACAGGCGCGCGCGGTAGTCCTGCGTGACGCGCGGCAGCACGAGGGTGTCGGTGGCGCCTTGCGCCAGGAAAACCGGAATGCGGGGCGGGAGCGGTCCGGGCGTGTTGCGGGCGAGCAGCGAGCGCCAGGGCTCGCGGTCGGCGAGATCGTTGACCGAGAGGAAGTCGCGGTCGAGCGCCTTCGACGGGCCACGCCGCTCCAGCACGTCGAAGATCGTCTCGATGCAGTCGTTGGCGAGTTCCTCGATGACAGGGAGCGCCGATGGCACGACCACCTTCGCCATGGGGGCGCCGAACACCTGCGACCACGACCACAACGTCATCGCGGTGAGATTCTTGCCGCCCGAGGTATCGAGGTCGGCCATCATCAGGGTCGCGAGTTCGGTGGCCGGTGCGGCGGCGGCAACACCCACGAGCGCGAGATCCGGTGCGTAGCTGTGGGCGAGCAGTCCCGTGAACAGGGCCGCGTGACCGCCCTGGGAGTGACCCCAAACCGCGAAGGCGTTGGTGGCGCCGCCGGGCCCCGCGAGCTGGCGCGCCGCCCGCACCGAGTCGAGCACGGCCCGTCCCTCGCTGAGGCCGACCAGATAGGGGTGCACGCCGGGGGTGCCGAGACCCGGATAGTCCGTGGCGGCCACGATGTAGCCGCGCGCCAGCATCTCCTGCAGGCCCTGGATCGAGCGATAGAGCACGCGCGCCAGCGAGGGCGCGCACTTGTCGACGACGCCGGTGGTCGGGTGCGCCCAGGCCACGATGGGCCTGCCTCCGGGCGGGACCGGCCCGGCCGGGACGATGATCGCGCCTGAGACGGCGATCGGCTCGCCGCGCAGGCCGCTCGAGCGATACAGGACCCGATAGGCCGATGCGCCTGCAGGCGCGTTCGGGAGTGGCTGATAGTCGAGCACAGTGCCTGGAGCCGAACGCGCGGTCGCGGATCGTTGAGGCGGCCGTGCCCCCTCCGCGACCACCGCCGAAGGGGGCAGGCAACCGGCCCACAAAAGCGCCCCGAGCAGCCCGACGTCACGAAGCCGCTGCAATCCAATCCTGGCCGAGCGGCGGAGGAATGGAGTCCGCTTCGATGCACCGAACACCGCCATCCTCCGTTTACGCATGCTCCAGCGGCGCGATCATCGCCGACCCGCTCGATGGGACGGTGCGTTTGCTACGGCTTCCAGCCGCCGCCCGGCAGGCGCCCATGATAAGGCGTGTTGCGGCAATGGCCCCAAGGACCGCGCCAGTAACCCGGAGGGCAGCCGCTGCCGCCGCGCGCCTGGTACCAGCCGCCGGGAAGCGGCCCGACATAGGGCGTGCTGCGGCAGTGCCCCCAGGGGCCGCGCCAGCGGCCGGGCCCGCAGCCACCGGCGGCGAGCTCCACCGGAGACGCAGTGGCCAGATCGGCCATCACCGGCAAAGCCTGGGCTGATCCCGAGATTGATGCCGTGAGGGCGAGGAAAGCAGCGAAGAGAACGACTGCGCGGCGCATGGTGCCGATCCTCCCGAGTCGCTGACAATGAAGCCGATTCACACACAGCTTGGCAACTCCCCAATATGGCGTTTGGTGAATATCTTGCGCAAGGAAATGCGATAATATCGATTTTATGCCGATGAAGCATATCCGGAAAGAAGCATTATAAATTGCGCGCAATCATTTCTGGTGGTCTCACTTCGCTCTATCGAATCCATTTGGCGAATGCTAATGACGACATTCGGTGGGGCGATTTGCCTTTCAGCCATTCTTTGAACTGTGATAATCGAGGACGTCCTCTGCCAGACACCGTCCATCCGGTATGCCGTGGTCGTTACCGACCCCGTCACGGGCACGTGGACCGCGGCAGTGGAGACGTGGCCAGACTTCCCTTTCGATGTCGCCGCTTGCAGCCGGGACGTGGGAGCCGTGCCCGGTCCTGCGGCGGCGTCCAGGCTCCTGGTCGTACCCGTCGTCCAGGAGCTGCGCACCGAACAGGGAAAGCCGGATCGTGAGGCGATACCTGGGCTGGGAGATCCCGCCTCTATCGAGACTTGAGGATCAGGCCCGTGACACTCTGGCGTGTCGCGCCGCCTGGAACGATTTTCTGCTTGCCACAACCCCGATGCAAGGTCACCGTTCATGCGCAACGTTCTACTCGCGGCAGTCCTGGTCTTAGGGACGGGCGTAGCATCCGCCAACGAGCCGCCCATCCAGGGACCTGCAGATGCCGCCTGTCGTGAGCAGGCTCGCTCCCAGGTCTTCACGGCGCCCAACCCCCACCGCCTGAGCCTCTGGGATCTCGGATCTCAGATCTGGCACGCCTGCATGGCATCCTATCATGGGAGCGGGCCGAATCCGGATCGTCAGGAGCAGCGGTTCTGACGCATCAATCTGGCCTTACCTAGGTCATTCTCTTTCGGTGTGTCCCTTCGCAATACATTCGGCAGGGAGAGGATGATGAAGCTTGGCTCGATATACTACGGCTGCGCTCTGCGCGTCATTGCTGCGGTATCAATTTCCGGCGGTCAGCTGTCCGGTTCGACCGTGGTGACCTCGAACCTGCCGTTCGAGGACTGGACCTCGGTTCTGGGCTTGGAGCGGCTCACCGGTGCACTGCTCGACCGGTTGACCCACCACGTCAGCATCCTGAGCCTGAACGGCGACAGCGACCGACTCAAATCCTCCCGCAGCCGGCGCGGGCGCGCCAGCGGGGCGGAGCAAAACCAGGCCACCACCGATCCCCACGATCCCGAGACGGGCGAGATCGTGCCGGCCTAACCCTCACGCTCACGACGAACGAGGAAGGCGCCCGATCGGGCCCCTTCCTCGTTCAGCCTGCCCGCCGCCCGTGGCCTGGTTTTACTCCGCCACAGCGGCCTGGAATTGGTCCGCCCTTTACAGTTGTGGGCCGCGAACTCGTATGATGCCGTCCCGAAGGTCTCGCAGAGCTGTGCGGAATGGCCTTTGGTGTCCGAGTGCGGGGGTTCGAGACCGAACCGCGTGCTTTTGGTCTCCGGCGTCAACTTGTAGCGAAACGGCGCTGGTCTCTTCTCCTGGGCTGCCCGTGCCGCTGCGATCGCCCGCGCCTCTCGCTCTGTCGGCTCACGCGGCCCCTTCGGCGGTCGTGTCCCGTGACGTGGTGTATGAGCGCTGGTCCTCGGCAGGGTCCGAAGGTGATCAGGCTGCCACGGCCGACA
>NZ_CAKLBV010000051.1 GCF_920984675.1 Methylobacterium sp. Leaf118 | reverse complement strand
CTCGCGCGACAGATCGAGCGCCTCGGCTTCTCATGTGCCATCACACCCGAAGAGACAGTTTCTATTTAGCCGGTCCGTCGGTGGAAAGGTCTCGGGCCGAGGCGCCTATCGGCGGGGCTTGCCCAGCCGCGCGATCAGCGCCTCGAGGCGCTCGCCGACCGGCTCGGTCAGGGAGCCGGAATAGAGGCTGCGCAGGTTCTTGCCGAGATGGCGGCGCACGCTCTGGCTCAGCGGCGGTGCGGAGACCGCATCCGCCGTGGGCTTCGTCTCGGTGACCGACTTCGTCACGGATCGTCTCCCTGTCGGAGGGCCCCTCTCGAAGGCTCGATCCTGACAGGGAACGGTTAAGGCCGATTTTACCGGCCCCGTTGACGGACGGTTCACCCTGGGGCGCCGGCCCGCCTCAGAACGCGGCGCGCAGGCCCCCGAACACGCTGCGGCCGGTGCCGGGATAGAAGGCGGCGAGGCCGGCCGGTCCGGACGGGGCCGTGCTCGCATTGGCCACCACCGAGATGTCGGCGATGTAGCGCGCATCCGTCAGGTTGCGGGCATCCACGAACAGCGAGACGCCGTTGGCGAAATCGATGCCCGTCTGGACGTTGAGCAGGGCGTAGCCCGGCACCCCCAGGGTGTTGGCATGGTCCGCGAAGGCGCCCTGCGGCACCCAGTCCACCGAGGGCGTGAGGTAGAAGCCGCTCGGATGCGCGTAGCTCACGACCGTGCGCAGCACGTCCCGGGGCAGGCCGGCGATGCGGTTGTTGCCGAATTGCGGGTCGTTGACGAAGCGGAAGTCGTTGTGCGTCCAGATCTGGGTCGCGACCAGCCGGTCGCCGATCCCGGTCAGGTCGGTGGCGAGGTCGAGGGAGAGGGCGGCCTCGACGCCCTGGTGCAGGGTGCGCGGCGCGTTGAAGGTCGCGGCCGGGATGTTGAGCGCGGGATTGGTCGAGAAGTTGATCAACTCGTCGCGGATCTCCGCCCGGTAGAGCGTCACGTCCCAGGCGAGCCGGTCGATCCGCCCGCGGGTGCCCGCCTCGTAGGTCCAGGCGCGCTGGGCGGCCAGCGGCACGAAGGTCGTGCCGAGCAGGTTCGACTGCGCCAGATCCGAGAAGTCCGGCACGTCCCGCGAGCGCGTGGCGTCGGCGAAGACCTGGATCGTCGGCACGGGCTGCCAGAGCAGGCCGATCTTCGGGTTCACGCCCTCGTAGGTGAGGTCGCCGAACCGCGCGACCGGGTTCTGGGGCGGGAAGCCGCCCTTGTTGCTGTAGCTGCGGGTCGAGGAGAACAGCTTGGCGCCGGTCATCAGCGCCAGGTCGGGCAGGACCCAGAAGCGGTTCTCGGCATAGGCCTCGTAATTGGACGCGCGCTGCACCGCCTGCAGCGTCTGCGCACCGCGCAGGCCGGCCACGTTCAGGTATTGCCGCGCATCGTTGACGCCCGCGAAGGCCCGCACGCCCAGGATCAGGTCGTTGCGGTAGCCGCCGAGGTCGAAGGTGCCGGCCCAGCGCGGCGCGAGCCCGTAGGTCCAGCCGTCCTGGTCGAGCACCTGGAAGATCGGGTGGTAGAGGGTCTTGTGAATCGCCCAGGAATCGATGTCGAGGCGGCCGATTTCGAGGTCGAACGAGGTGCGGTTGGCGATCCGCTCCGCCTGCACCTTGCGCGACTGGTTGCCGACGAGCGCGTTCAGGCTCGCGATCGTCGGATGGTCGAGCGCGTCGCGCCGCGTCAGCGTGCCGGGCAGCTTCTGGTCGGTGTCGTAGAGGCCGAGGAAGAAGCGCGTCTCGATGCCCGGCGCCAGCCGGTAGCCGAGATTGGCGTTGAGATTGCGCGTCCGCTGGGTCTCGTGATCCCGGTAGTTGTCGGCGTTGGTGAGGGTGCCCGAGATCAGGAAATCCGCCGGACCCGATATGCGGGAAAACTGGAAGCTCTCGCGAAACGTGTTGAAGCTGCCGGCCTCGAAGCGGACGATGTTGGGCGCGAGCGCCGTGTAGGCGGTCGGCGTCACGAAGTTGACGGCGCCGCCCAGCGTCGTGGCGCCGAAGGCGAGCGCGTTGCCGCCCTTGAAGACCTCGATCGAGCGCAGGGCCAGCGGGTCGATCTGGTAGAAATCGCCGCTGCCGTCGGCGAGGTTGAGCGGGATGCCGTCCTGCAGGAGCTCGATGCCGCGCAGGTGGAAGCCGCGGGCGACGCCCGAGCCGCGGATCGAGAGGCGGATCTCCTGGCCGTAGCGGGTCTGCGCGAACACGCCGGGCACGTCCTGGAGCATGTCCCGCACGGTGTTGGCGTAGCGGTTCTGGAACGAGGCCGCATCGACGAAGGCGACCGAGCCGACGGTGGCCTTCACGGCCGCCTCCTGCGCGGCGACGCTCGGCACGGTCAACGAGCCGGGGGCGGGGGGGCGACCAGCGCCGGAGACGCTGATCTCCTCCAGGGTGGTCGCCCCCTGATTGGTCGCTCCGGTGGCCGCCCCCTCGGGCGATGCCTGGGCGAGGGCGGGCGTGGCGGCGAGCAGGGACGAGGACAGGGCGGCACACAGCGCGAATCCGGCGCGCGGCGCGACCCTCGGAAGGGGAGGCATGGTTGGGGTTTTCCGTGGTCTGAAGGATCGGGGACGGGCGATCGGTCAGACGACGGGGGGCGCGCGCGCGCTGGGGCGACGGCCCGGAGGAGCCCGGGGCGCGGCCGCGATCTCGGGACGCCACGCGATCCGGTGGATGCGGGTCGGGGGCCATGCCACGGCGGTCTCGGCCCGCGGCAGGTCGAGCAGCCCGCCCGGCGCCGGCGCGGGCGAGCAGCAGGGCAGGTGCCCGTGTGCCGGTTGGGGGTTCGACGCTCCCTCGGTCTCGCCGGCCTCGCCCGTCTCCGGAGCGCAGAGGATGTGGGAGGGGCCGAAGCCGGGGCCGAACGAGGCGGCGCCGAGAAGCGCCTGGAGGGCGAGCGCGTAGAGCGCGGCCACGGCGATGACCGCGCGACACGCGGACCATTCGGGCAGGCGCCTTCGCATGGCGCCAGCTACGGCCAAGCTTGACCGGGCGTCAATGCGTCCCGCGACGAAAGCCGATCAGGGCCGCCCGCCGCCGACCGGCGACCCGATCAACTGTTGCGGCCGTCCGAGACCAGCCGGTGGAGCTGCTTCAGCGCGAGGGCGTGCCCGGCCTCCAGGTCGAGCGGTCCGGCGAAGCCTCCGTTGCGGTCCATCATGTAGACCATCAGGGTGTGCTCCATCGTGTAGCCGCCGTCCGGCAGCGGCACCCGCTTGGTGGAGACGCGGTAATCGCGCGCCACCCGCGCGATCGCCTCCGGCGTGCCGGTCAGCCCGGTGATCCGCTCGTGGAAGGAGGCCATGTACTCGCGCATCAGGGCGGGCGTGTCGCGCTCGGGATCGAGGGTGATGTAGTAGGCCTCGAGGGTGCCGCCCTCGGCCTGGAACGCGTCGAGCAGGTTGCCGAGATCGGCCAGGGTCGTCGGGCAGACGTTCGGGCACTGGGTGAAGCCGAAGAAGACCAGGAACGGCCGGCCCTGGAGCGTGCGCGATTCGAGCACGCCGCCCTTCGAGGATTCGAGCCGGAAGGGGCCGCCCACCACCGAGATCGGCGGCGGCTTCGGCCCGCCCGGCAGGAGGGCCAGGGTCGTCCCGGCGATGGCGGCGAGCGCCAGGGCGAAGACGACGAGGATCAGGCCGCCGCCCCGCCGGGGGGCGGGAGGGGCGGGGCCCGCTCCGCCCTCCGCCGGACCCGGCCCCGCGGGGTCAGTGGGCATGGTCGTGCCCGGCATGGCCCTTGTCCCCCTTGCCCGCTCCCTGGCCGCCGCCCTTGGCGGCGATGCTCTCCACGACGAACTCCACCGGGACCGTGCCGGCCCGCTCGAAGGTCAGGGTGCCGGCGGCCCGCTCGCCCTGCTTGAGCGGGGTCTTGAGGTCCATGAACATCAGATGGTGCCCGCTCGGGGCGAGGGTGATGGTCCCGCCGGGCGGGATCTCGAGGCCGTTCGGGAGGGGCGCCATCCGCATCACGCCCTTCTCGACCGACATCGTGTGCACCTCGGTGCGGCCGGCCGCCGCGAGCGAACCGCCGGTGAGCCGGTCGGGGGTGCTCCCCGTATTCGTCACCGTCAGGTAGCCGGCCGCGACCCGGGCGCCGCCGGGCGTGGCGCGGCTCCAGGGATGGCCGATCTTGAGGGCGCCGGCGGCGTAGTCGTGGGCCTGGGCCGGGCCTGCGGCGAGGCCGAGGGCCAGCAGGAGGGCGGCGAGGGCGGAGGCGGTGGGGCGCATGGGAGATCTCCGATCGGGTGAGCGCGGCCGGGCCGGGACCGTCCGGGTCGGCGGGCCGGTGCAGGTGGGGTCGGCCGCGCCCGGTCGGGGCCGGGCGCGGCGCGGGGGCTCAGTGGTGGTGCGCGTGGCCGCCCGCCTCGGGCGCCGTCGCCCCGATCGGGGCGACCGAGAAGGTCACCGGCACGGTGCCGGCCCGCTCGAAGGTCAGGGTGCCGGCGACGCTCTCGCCGGCCCGCAGCCCCTCCTTCAGCTCGAGGAACATCAGGTGGTAGCCGCCGGGCTTGAGCGTGACGCTTCCCCCCGGCGCGAGGACGAGGCCGCCCGTGACGGGGGCCATCTTCACCACCCCGTTCTCCGTGCTCATCGAGTGGATCTCGCCGCGTCCGGCCTGGGGAATCGCAGCCCCGATCAGGCGGTCCGGCTCCGTGCCGGTGTTGCGTAGGGTGACGTAGCCGCCCGCCACCTTCGCGCCGCCGGGCGTGGCGCGCAGCCACGGTCCCTCGATCGCGAGCGGGCCGGCCGCCGCGGGGGCGGAGGCGGCCGGATTCGCGTCGGCCACGGCCGGCTTGGCATCGGCAGCCGCCGGCTTGGCTTCGGTGGCCGCCGGCTTGGCTTCTGCGACCGCCGGCTTGGCGGCGACGATCCGCACGCCGGGGGCCGGGCTCTTCAGCGCCCGGGGATCCTGGCCCTGGGCCGGGATCTCGCTCCAGCGGTAGCCGCCCCCATTGTCATTCTCTTGGCCACCCTCTTGGCCACCCTCTTGGCCATTCCCTTGGCAATCCTGCTCGACGGGGAAGTGGATCGTGGTGCCGGGCTCGAAGGCGTCGGAGATGCGGGCGAAGAAGGTGAACTCGTCGACCTGATCGTCCGGCAGGCTGCCGCCGCTCCAGGTGATCGTCGTCACCCCTTCCGAGACCGGGCCGTGGAAGGAGGGATAGCTCTTGGCGTAGGCCGACCGCGTCGTGGCGATGGTCCAGCCGGGCTTCGGCATCGGCTTGGCGCCGGTCACGCCCTCGGGGATCGTCACGCTGACGCGGGTGGTCGGCCGGCCCTCGCAGCCGTGCATGATCTGGACGACGCCGCGATAGGCGGCGTTCGGGCTGGCCTCCTTGCGCTCCAGGAGGGCGTGGGCGGAGGCCGGGGCGGCCAAGGGGATTGCTAAGGGAAGGCCCGAGATAAGGGCTAAGGCGACAGAGGACGGAGCGGCGAGCGCGCGGCCGGCGCGCAGGGCCGGGTGAAGAGACGGCATGGGGCGAAGTCCGTTGACTGACGATGTCGGGAAGCGCGCGGGGCGCGCGCGGTCGAGGTCAGGCGACGGGTGGAGCGCGGGCGCTGGCCAGGGTGTGGGGCGGCGTCCGGGCGACCCCGGTCCGGCCGGGGGCCCAGGAGGCGGGCTGCGCGGTCCGCTCGGCCCGGTGGACAGGCCCGGCGGCGGGGGCGGGTGGCGCGGCCGTCGGCGCGTGGCTCGCTGCGGTGCAGCAGCCGGCATGGGGCAAGGCGGCGAACGGTGCCCGGCCATCGTGCGCGTCATCCGGGCCGGCCGACATCTGGAGGCAGAGGAGGCCGGGCACGCCCGCGACCGGCAGCGCCGCGATCCCGCCGAGCAGGGCCTGCAGCACCAGCGCGTAGAGCGCGGCGACGCCCGCGAGCGCGCGCAGGGCGCGCGGCGCCCTCCCGGTCCGGTCGCGGCGTGTCGTCGGCATGGCCCCGGTCTAGAACACCCCCGCCCGACCCGCCAGAGGCCAGGCCGCGACCCGTTGCCGAAGAAGGCTCCGGCCGAAGAAGGCCCTCGCCGATGTGACGCCCCGGCCGCAGCGCCCTCACCGCGTGCGCCGCCGCACGCCCACGCCACAATATGGCCCGGAACGGCATGGCTTCTTAACGTCGAGACCGCAACAACCGCGGCACGAGACTTTGGCGGAACTGTCGTTTCCGTCACGGACCGACCGCATCTTGACCTGAGAGCCCCGGATCGATGCTGCACATCGCGCGCCCCCCCCGCTCCCTCGCGCTCGCGCTCGCCGCCGCCACCCTGCTTGCCGGGCCGGCGCTGGCCCGTGAGCCCGGCTTGGCCCAGGCCGAGTGGGCGCAGGACTATTCCTCGCCCGCGACCATGCAGGTGACGCGCTCTTCGACGCCGATCCTCTCGCCCCAGACCGTCGCCGCCACCGAGGCGATGGCCGAGAAATACCGCGCCATCGTCAGCCGCGGCGGCTGGCAGCCGGTCTCGGGAGCGGCCACCCTGCGGGTCGGCTCCCGCGGCCCGGCGGTCGCGGCGGTGCGCCAGCGCCTGATCGTGACCGGCGACCTCGACGCCAATGCCGGTGGCGCGGGCGTGTACGATTCCTACGTCTCGGCCGGCGTGAAGCGCTTCCAGGCCCGCCACGGCCTGTCGCAGACCGGCCAGATGAGCCCGGCGACCCAGGCGGCCATGAACGTGCCCGCCGATGTGCGCCTGCGCCAGCTCGAGACCAACGTGATCCGCCTGCGCTCCTATTCGGGCGATCTCGGCCGGCGCTTCGTGATCACCAACATCCCGGCCGCTCTGGTGCAGACGGTCGAGAACGGGCAGGTCGTGACGCTGCACGCCGCGGGCGTCGGCAAGATCGACCGCCAGTCGCCGATCATGAACACCAAGGCGGTGGAGATCAACTTCAACCCGACCTGGACGGTCCCGGCTTCCATCGTGAAGAAGGACCTCATCCCGAAGATGCAGAAGGATCCGAACTACCTCACGGACAACAAGATCCGCATCCTCTCGGGTGGTCAGGAGATCTCGCCGCGGTCCGTGAACTGGAATTCGGACGAGGGCACCCGCTACACCTACCGCCAGGATTCGGGCGCCGACTTCAACTCGATGGGCGTCGTGAGGATCAACATCCCGAACCCGCATGGCGTGTTCATGCACGACACCAATTCCCGCGGCGTGTTCGGTGATGACTTCCGCTTCATCTCCTCGGGCTGCGTCCGCGTGCAGAACGTGCGCGAGTACATCACGTGGCTCCTCAAGGACACGCCCGGCTGGGACCGGGCGGCGGTCGAGCGCGCGGTGGAGAGCGGCCAGCGCATCGACGCGCGGCTGACCCAGCCGGTCCCGGTCTACTGGACCTACATCACCGCCTGGGCGACCCCGGACGGCACGGTCCAGTTCCGCGACGACATCTACAAGCGCGACGGCGTCAACGTGCCCTCGACCATCGAGGCCCCGACCCCGGTGGCGAGCGCCGCCGCGACCCAGCCCGAGGTGTACGAGCCGGGCGACGAGTAACCGCGCCCGTCACCACCCTCAAGACCCCTTCGGCCGCCCGGCCGGAGGGACCACCTCCCGGCGCGGCCCACGGAGATGGGCTCGAATGCCGCCGGGAGAGGCCCGGCCGGCCCCGTCATGGCTGTCCCTTTCTTGGCCATTCCCGAACGAGTCATACCAAATCCGGTTGATCCCTTCGGGATGGCGGATTTGGGCTTCGCTCAAACGCCGCGCGGGCTTGCCTGATACGGGCTCCGCTTGATCAAAGCGGAGCCCGTATCAGGCCCCGACCGCGTCCTCGCCGCCGCCGCGAGCGGCCCGTCCGAGGCCCGCTCGCGGGGCGTGCCGGCGAGGCCCGGTGCCAGGGCGGCCGACGCCTTCGGCGGGACGGTGCGCCAGGGCCGCCGCCCGCGCGACACGCGGCGCTCCGCTTCGACCCCGATCCTTCGTCATGTGAGATCCCGCACCCGGTGCGGGTTCGCCCGCAGGGGGCCGGATTAACGGCGCCCGTCCCGACGTTGATGGGATATGGTGCCAGATCGCATGCGCTCGAAACGCTCCGACATCGTCGATCTTCTCGTTCCGCTCCGGCGTTACGCCCGGTCGCTGACCCGGGACACGCTCCGGGCGGACGACCTCGTCCACGACACTCTGGTTCGGGCGCTCGAATCCCGCGCCAATCTGCGCCCCGACACGAACCTGCGCACCTGGATGATGACGGTGCTGCACAACGTCTTCATCGACGAGCAGCGGCGCAGGCGGGTCGAGGCGCGCCACGCCGACGTGCTGGTCCAGCTCTCCGACGAGGTGGCGCCGCCCGCCCAGGAGGGGCAGGTGCGGCTCATGCAGATCCGCAAGGCCTTCGAGGGCCTGCCGGAGGAGCAGCGCGCCGCCCTCCACCTCGTGACCCTGGAGGGCATGGCCTATGCCGACGCGGCGGCGGTGCTCAACATTCCGATCGGCACTCTGATGTCGCGGCTCGGCCGCGGTCGCGCGGCCCTGCGCGCCTTCGAGGAGGGAAGCCGTAAGGCGCGGCCCCTGCCCGATGCCTCCGACGATGTTCCCGAACGAGGGCGACCGCGCCTGCGCGTCGTCGGCCGCGAGGGATCTGCGGACGGCAGCGCCGACATGACGCCGCGCATCGGCAGGGCCGTCGGCGAGAACGGATAACGTTGCCCTCGCGAGAGGACGACATAGAAAACAATCGAGTCCGCCGGCTGGGGCCTGGGCGGACAGGACGGACAGTCGGAGTGGGCTGATGGAAGATCCAGTCAACGAATCCGATCTCATCGCGTATGTCGATGGCCAACTCGACCCGATGCGTCGCGTCGAGGTCGAGGCGCATCTGGCGCGCCATCCCGAGGACGCCGCCCTGGTGATGGCCGACCTGCGGGACCGCGACGCGCTGCGGGAGGCGTTCACGCCGATGCCGAGCCCCGGCCCGGAGCGCCTGCGCTCCGGCGCCCGGCGGATCGACCGGGCCATGGCGTGGCAGCGCGTCGGCGCCCGCCTGCGCCGTGCGGCGGCCATCGCGGTTCTGGTCGGCGCCGGATGGCTCGCCCATACCGAGATCGGCACCTTCGGCGTTCCCAATTCCATCGCGTCGCCGATCGATCCCGCCCTCGCCGAGGAGGCGCAGCAGGCGCGCCAAGCCGTGCAGATCCGCGCCCGCACGGTCTCGCAGCGTACGCTGTCGGCCTACGATCCGCAGGATCTCGAGGCGGCCACGGGCGTCGATCTTCCGCCCCTGCCCAGCGGCTGGATCGTGCGGGACGTGCAGATCTTCCCCGGGCGGCAGGGCACCGGCGTCGAGATCACCATCGACTCGCGCGAGCTCGGCGAACTGTCGCTCTTCGCCAAGCGCAGCGGCGGCACCCTCGTCCCCGAGGGCAGCGAGCCGGTGGTCCGCTCCAGCGACGGCGCGACCGCCTATTGGCGCAACGGCCACACCGCCTACGCTCTGAGCGGGCAGCGGGACGACCCCGACCTCCTGGCCGCCGCCGTCCGCCTCGCCGCCCTGCGGCACTGAGGCGACGCGTCCGGACCTTTCTGCCCACGCGGCGAACGCCCTATCCCTGAGGCGTTCGCCGTCGGCCCGGATCCATGCGTCTTCTCGCCTTTCTCGTTCTCGTCGGCCTCGGCCTCTACGGCGCCGGGGTCCTGGCCCTGGCGTTCGGCCAGCGCCACCTCCTCTATCCCGGGGCGTGGATGGCGATGCCGCCGGCCGCGGCTCCCGCCGGAACGGAAACGCTCATCCTCACGACCTCGGACGGGCAACGCCTCCACGCGCTGTGGCGTCCACCCCGGCCCGGCTGCGGCGTCGTGGTGAGCTTCCACGGTAACGCCTCCCGCCCCGAACCCCATGCCCGGCGCTTCGCGGAGGGGCCCTGGCGGCGCGGCGGCTGGGGCGTTCTGGCCCCGGCCTATCGGGGCTATCCGGGCTCGACGGGCGATCCCAGCGAGGCGGGACTGATCCGCGACGGGCTCGCCGCCTATGCCGCCGCCACGGAGCGGGCGCCGGGCGCTCCGATCCTACTGCACGGCCATTCCCTCGGCAGCGCCGTGGCCGTCGCCGTCGGCGAGCGGGTGACGCCGCTCGGGCTCTATCTGGAGGCGCCCTTCGATTCCCTGAGCCACCTCGCCCGTCTGCGCTATCCGCTGGTGCCGACCGGCTGGCTGCTCGCCGACACCTATCGCTCCGACCAACGCATCGCCGCGGGCACGGCGCCGGTGCTGATCGTCCAGGGGCAGGACGACCCGGTGGTGCCGGCCAAGCTCGCCCGGCGCCTCGCCGACGCCGCCGGCCCGCGCGCCACGTTCGACCTGATCCCGGGCGACCATGTCTCGATCCTGGGCCACGCCGATGGGCAGGTGGAGGCGCGCTTCCGCGCCGGTTTCAAGGACACGTGCGAGGCGCCCGCCCTCGCGGTGCAGGCCCCCTGATACCAAATCCGGTTGATCCCTTCGGGATGGCGGATTTGGGCTTCGCTCAAACGCCGCGCGGGCTTGCCTGATCCGGGCTCCGCTTTGATCAAGCGGAGCCCGTATCAGGCGGGGCCGCGGGGCAAACGTCCCGGATCTCGGATCCAGGACGATCGTGTTCCGCCGCCTCGTTTCCGAGGGCCGGCATCCCCCTCCCGGGCCGATGCGGGAGCGGCGGCCGCCTCAGGCGTTCTGGCGTCCGCGATGCTCCGGATCGACGCCGCCTTCGGGCGTGGTCTCGTTCTCGACATCGCCCTCGAAGGTCGCGTCGCCCTCCAACGCCGCCGGGTCGGTCCCGGTGAGCCCCTTCGACTGACCGATCCCCGGATTGCCCTTCAGGTCGGCATCGGTCGGCGTGTCCGTCTTGAGATGCTTCGACATGCGGTCTCCTCTCCGTGAGACCGGGCAACCGGGGGGCGTGGGGGCTGTTCCCGGTGCCGGTGTCGCGGGCGGGCCGCTCACAGGGTGGCGGCCATGACCTCGTCGAGGGTCACGTTGCGTCCCGCCTCGCGCGACAGGCGCAGCAGGGTGGATTGGCGGAAGCGCGGGTCGGCGGTGACCTCCCGGCCGAGCCAGTCCGGGATCGCGAAGGCCTGGTCGTCGTGTTCCAGCTCGACCTCCGCCAGGACCATGCCCTCGAGCGCGCCGCCGTACACGTCGATCTCCCAGGTCAGGCCGCCGTGGATCACGGCGTGGCGGGTCTTCTCGATGAGACAGGTGTCGCAGACGAGGCGCAGCATCGCCTCGCCGTCCTGGCGCGGAATCTCGTACTCGAATTCCGGGCGTCCGAGGCCGACCCGCGCGCCCTTGACGGTCAGGTAGGCGCAGGTCTCGTCCAGCCGCACCCGCACCTTCCCGCTCGCGAACTGGCCGACCAGCCCGTCCGTCAGGCGCCGCCGGCCGATCACCCCGGCCTTCCAGCCCTCGTGGGCGACGAGAAACTTCCGCTCGACTTCGAAACGCATCACCCGGGGACGCACCTGGAGTGCGGGACGGGCCCAGCCTCCTTCAGCCCTCTGCGCTTAAGCCAGGCCTTGGTTGCGCGCAATCGGAGGCCTCACGGGCGACGGATGCGGCGGGCGCAGGTCTAAGGCGCCCGCCCGCGGCCGATCATCGCCAGAACGGCTTGGCGTCGGCGAGGTCCTCGTGCGACTCCGCCGCCGCGACGAGAAGCTTGCGGCTGCGCGCCTCGACATCGGCGGCGGTCATGCCCGCGGCGAACAGGGTCGAGGCGCCGGGCGCGGTCCCGGCCACCTCCCGCAGGACCTCGTCGGCGGTGGCGATGTCGTTGAGCGCCCCGAGCTGGTCCTGCAATTCGGACAGGGCTTCGGCGAAGGCGGCGTGGCGCTTGCCCGCCTTCTTGCCCGGGTAGAGGGCGGCGAAGAACTCGGCGCCGTAGCGCAGCTTCTTGGCGGCGATCCGGACCCGGTGCCGCTCCTCGGGGGAGAGGTCGTCGAGATGGCGGCCGCGCCGTTTCACCTGTCGGCGCCGGCGGTCGAGTTCGCGCGCCGCGAAATCGCGGGCCGGCTCGTCGCGCAGGGCGGTCCGGCCCGGGGCGTCGTCCCGCAGCCAGGGGCCGGCATTGATCCAGCCGGCGAGGTCGAGGATCAGGGTCCGCCACGCGTCCGAGCCGAGCAGCGTCTCGACCTCCGCATAGGCCCGGGACCGCGCCGCCTCCAATTGCCGCTCGAGGCCGAGCAGGCCGACCTCGTCGGGGTGCCGCTCCCGTTCGGCGGGCAGGGTCGTGGCGAGGAAGACGTCGAGGTTGCGGGCCCGTCCGAGCGGCTCGGTGACCCGCTTCAGATCCGCCCGGATGCGCTCGCCGACCGGATCCTCCACGAGGTCCCCGAACAGAGAGAAGGCCGAGCGCAGGCGGCGCAGGCCGACGCGCATCTGGTGGAGCGCGTCCGCGTCGCGCCCCTGCAGCAGGAGGGCCTCGTTGAGGCGCATATGCCGCAGGCAGGCATGGGCGATGGCCCGGAAGGCGTCCCCCGCGCTCATCTCCTCCCGCAGGGGCACGGGCTCCGACTTGCGGACGCGGTCGATCTCGCCCGCCGCCAGCGCCTCGCCGCGCTCGGCCTTGCTGCGCACCCCGACCCGCACCGGCACGAGGGCGGCGATCGCGTGGGCGAGGGCGAACACGTCGCTGGCCTCCCCCTTCTTCAGTTCCAGTTCGATCTCGCAGATCGGCACGATCCGGTCGCCGGCGGCGGGCGCCACGATGCGGCCGGTGTCGAGGGCGACCTCGACGGTCGAGCTGCCCTGCCGGACGAGGGCGGTCCGGCGCCTGACCGCGGTGGTGAACCGCGGCTCCAGCACGGCGTCGTCGTCGAGGAGGGCGGCGGCCGGGGTGTCGACCAGGGCCGCGCGGTCGGGGTCGGACCCGCCGATCGCCTGCTCCCATTCCGGCCGATCGAACAGGCCGTCGCCGTCCGCCTTGAGGGTCTGGACGAAGCGCCCTTCGACCGTGCGGACCCGCAGGCCGAGGCCGGCCTTGCGCAGGGTCCGCCCCGGCGTGTCGTAATAGACCGAGGCGAGCTCGGACTCGCTCCGCGCCTCCACCTCTCGCAGCAGCGGATGATCCTCCAGGGTGGCGAGGTCGGACAGCTCGCATTCCAGCTTCAGCTCGATCTCGCGCGGCTCGCTCATCCGGTCCGTCCTGAATCCCTGTCATGGCCGCGCCCGTCGCGCGGCACGCTGTCGGAACTGGCACAACGCGGCGGCGGCGCAAAGGATCGCGGGCGCGCCCGGACGCGATCGAGGCCGGAACGGCCCCGGAAGCGGTGGCCTGGAACGCCCGGCCCTCGGCGGCGGCCGTGCCGGGACGGTACGGCGCGGTGGCCTGCGCACGGACGTCGCTTAGGCCGACATTAACCAAGATCCCCTTTGATGGCGGAGGCTTAAGGTTGATTCTTCCCTCAACGGCCGAGCCCTTCCGAACATCCGCGCCCCCGCGCGGGCTGTGCCGGGAGGCCGTGCGGGAACCCGCGTTGCCGAGTACCCCGCATGGACATCGCCGCGCTCGTCCAGGGCCAGACCGCCCGGCCTCCCCGCCGTCACCGGCGCCGGCCGCCCCTCGCGGCGCTCGCGCTCACCGCCCTCGGCGGCGTCGCGCTGGCCGGTCTCCTCCAGCCGGACGAAACCGCCTTCCGGGGGGAGCCCGAGCGCGTGGAGGCTCTCGCCGAGGCGCCGCCACCTCCGGTCGCCTCCGACGCCTTGGCCTGGATGCTCGATCCCGAGCCCGCCCTCGCCGAACCCGCCCCCGGTTTCGTGTCCGCCCTGCCCCTGGCGCGCACCCTGCGGATCCCCGCGCCGGCGCCCGCCTCGGTCGCCGGTCTCGAGGCGCCGAAGCCGGCTCCGGCGGCGCCGATGACGGTCGCCGCCGCCTCGCCCCCTTCCCCCCTTTCCCCTGCCGCCCTTTCCCCTGCCGCCCTTGCCCCTTCCGCCTCGTCCCCTGCGGCCACCCCGTTCCCCGCGGCCGCGCCGGCCCGCGTGGCGCTCACCGTGCCGCTGCCGGTGCGCCGTCCCGCCGCCCTCGGCGACGAGGCCCGGGCAGCGGTCGCCCGGGTGGCGCTGCCCATGACTCCGCCCATGACCCCGCGCCTCGCCGCGCGCCAGCCGCGGGAATCGACCCGGCAGGTCTTCAGCGCCGCGGTGAGCGACGACCGCTCGTTCTTCGAGAAGCTGTTCGGGGGCGGATCCGAATCCCCGGCCCCGTCGGGGCAGGCCCTGGCCTATGCCGGGCTGGAGAACGGCGCGGCCGAATCGGCGGCGCGGCGGCGGCTCCTGCCGGGACCGGTCGCGGAGCCGGGGGTCGCGGTCTACGACATCAGCGCGGCGACCGTGACGCTGCCGAACGGCGAGGTGCTGGAGGCCCATTCCGGCCTCGGCGTCGCCCAGGACAATCCGGCCTACGTGCATCTGCGGATGCGCGGCGCCACGCCGCCCGGCGTCTACGACCTGCGTGAGCGCGAGGCCGCGTTCCACGGCGTGCGGGCGATCCGGCTCAATCCGGTGGGCGGCGCGGCGGCGATCCACGGACGCGACGGCATCCTCGCCCACACCTACATGCTCGGCCCGAGCGGCGCCTCGAACGGCTGCGTCGTGTTCAAGAACTACCACCGCTTCCTGCAGGCCTACCTGCGGGGCGAGGTCCGCCGCATCGTCGTGGTGCCGGGCTCCGGTCCGAGCCTCATCGCCGGCCGCCGCGGGACCCGCCGCTCGGCCTCGGCGGCCGACGGAAACTGATCGGCTGCCTCCGGGGTGCGACGGGGGCCCGTCGCCCGCCCGTGACGCGGGTTCATTCCGCCGCCGGCAGAGGGGCGCGGCGCGTCCGCAGCGCCTGGTTGATGAGGTCGGACAGGGCCACGTAGTCCTGGCCGATATCCTCCAGGATCAGGGCGAGATCCTCCGGCAGGTCGGGCTCGGCGCAGCAGGCGCGCACGAGGGCCGCATGCAAGGGCATGGTGGTCTCGGCATAGGTCCGGAAGAAGTTCTTGGCCTGCTCGACGGTGTTGGTCTGCATCGCGGATCCGCGCTCGCTGGAGGGGGCAGGGAGGCCGGCACCGGCCGGCCTCCGATGGATCGGACGCCGGTCAGGCGGCCTGGCGCAGCGGCAGGGTGCGGCTGCGGACCGAGAGGGCCTGCATCCGCTCGAGGGCGCGCGGGGTCGCCTCCCACAGCCCGACGACGAGGTGGCCGCGGGCGGAGTGCGACTCGGCCAGCAGATCCGGGGTCCAGCCGATGCGCTGGTAGATGCGGGTCATGCGCGCATCGTAGAGGCCGACGATGTGCTCGATGCCGGACGTCAGGCACAGGTCGCACAGGCCGATCAGCAGGTCGGAGGAGACCTGCCGCATGGCCTCGGCCCGCTCGCCCCGGCGCGGCGGGTGGACGCAGAAGCGGGTGCATTCCCAGGCGGTCGGGCTCTCGACGTCGACCGGCTCGTCGAAGAAATCCGCGAATTCGTAGCGCAGCATCGTGTCGCCGGTGGTCGGCAGCAGCCGCAGCGATCCGGTCAGATGGCCGTCCGCATCGGAGGCGACGACGTAGACCGTGTCGTCGCAGCGATCGTAACGGTCGATTTCCAGACCGTCTTCGACGGCGACCTCCCAGCCGAGCCGGTCCTTGAAGACCGCAGCACGTGCGCGGAACATCTGGTCGAAGTCTTGCGAAAACCGGGTGCGATCGGCGCCAGAGAAGATTTTGATCATGGGGAAGACCTCCTGTGGTCAGGAAGTCTCCCCGGAGCCGGGTCTCCGACAATCTCTCGAAATTGAGAGATCGACGGCCGGCCCGATCGGTGTCAGACGGGCCGCAAGGCCCCGTTCGCGGCGCGGCGCAGAATCGGGCGGCGCCGGGACCGAATCAGCGGACGTCGATCAGGTCGAGGGCGATGGCGCGGGCGACGAGCTGCGCCATGGTCGCGCAGCCGAGCTTGTGCCGCGCGGTCTTGAGGTAGAGCCGCACGGCCGGCTCGGAGATCTCCAGGAGGTAGGCGATCGTCTTGCCCTGCCGCCCCAGGGCGAGGAGCTGGACGCATTGCTGCTCGCGCCGCGACAGCCGCGGCGGCCGGGCGGCGCGCAGTCCGCTGAGCTGCACCGCGCGCTCGTGGAAGAAATGCGCCACGGCGTGATACTCGCGCAGATAGGCGGGCTTCTCGCGCTCCCACCGGTCGAGGCAGATGTTCGAGGTGAGGGTGAAGATCGCCCGCTCGCCGTTCGGGCCCCGGATCGGGATGGTGATGCCCTGGCGCCCGACGCCGTGGCTCTCGGCTTCGGTGAAGAGATGGCGCGCGCCGCTGGATCGGCGGTCGAGGGTGCTCCAGTCGATCGGCAGGAAGCCGCCCCGGCCTGCCTGCACGACCGGATCGATGGCGAAGTAATCCTCCCCGACGTAGCGGCCGACCCAGACCGGATCGTAGGACAGCATCAGGATCGGGTTGGCCTGCACGCAGCCCGGCACGTGGGTGGCGTGGTAGACGATGTTGGCCAGCCCGTAGGCGTCGCGCAGATCGAGCAGCAGCGGGTTCAACGCGTCGAGGCTCGGCGTCGCCGCTAGGACGTCGAGGGTCTCCGTGAGGCTGATGTCGCGCTTCATGCCAGGATCCTCCGCGGTCCCGACCCGTCCAGGAGGCGGCGTGCCGCCTGATCACATCCGCGTGATGCAAGCGGGGGGCCTTTTAACCCTCTTTCGGCGCCGCCCCAAATCCGCGTCGGCGCCCATGCACGGTTTGCAGGCTTTCGCGCGTGGTTTCAATGCACGGTTTCAGTGTCGCTCGCGCCCCTCCGGCGCGATGTCGGCGGCCGCGGCGAGGACGAGGCGGTAGACGCCTTCCTTGAGCTGGCCCTCGGGAAGGCGGTCGAACGCCTCGGCCAGCGCCCGCGCGGCATCGGATAGGATCGGTCCGGACGGGTCGGTTGCCCGCAGGCCCAGAAGATCGTCGGCGCTCACCGCGAGATGCTCGGCGACGCGGGCGAGCCGGGCGGCGGTGATCGGGTTCGCGCCGCCCTCGTATTTCTCCATCTGCGGGCTCGTTACCGCGACGGCCTCGGCGAGGGTGGCGAGCGACAGGCCCTGGCGGCGGCGGGCGGCTCGGATCCGCTGCCCGATCGCCTGGTCGGCCTCCGTCACGCTCCTCACGGCCACCGCCTCCCCGATTCCGTCCACACCGCGGGACAGAGTGGTCAAGCGGGGGGCGAGGGCAAGGCCGAACGAGGCGCGTGCCGGCCGCGCGTCCCGCCCGTCCCCCGTTCGCGAAGGCCCCGCGGGTCGGCGGTCAGTCCTTGGGGGCGGGCCGGATCTTGAGCTGGTCGATCGCCCAGAGCCAGTGACCGTCCGACTGGCGCCGGGCGGCCTCGACCGAGAGCGCGCCGTTCGGCAGCCGGGCGAAGGTGAGGCCGAGATCGCCGTTGCGCAGGGCCGGCAGCGTTTCCGGGGCCGGGAAGTCGGACTTGCGGCCGAGCAGGTCCGCGTAGAAGCGGCGGATCTCGTCATGGCCCGTCGCCACGACCTCGCCCGCCGCGAGCACGGCCTGCGGCTCGTAGAGCGCGACCAGCCCTTCGACGTCCCCGGCATTGGCGCGGGCGTGGAACAGCCGGGCCAAATCCTCCGGCGCCTGGGCCGTCTCCCGATCGGTGTCGCTCATGGCGTCGCTTCTCCTTCGCGCGCCGCCTGGAGCGGCGGCTCCTTGAGTCGGTGTCCCTGTCCGTCCCGCACCGTGACCGCGACCGGGATGCCGGCCTTGACGCTCTCGGACACGGTGCAGAACTGCTCGAACTGTTCGAGGACCCGGTCGATCCGGTCCATCGAGGCGGCATCGGCGCCGAGCGCGATGGACACGTCGATCCCGTCGAGGCGCAGACGTCCGTCCGCGTTGCGGCCGATGCGTCCGCTCGCCTCCGCGCTCACGCCGCCGCCGTCCTGGCGGTACTTGCCGAGGGCGAAGACGAGGCTGGCGCACAGGCAATTGCTCACCGCCGCGATCAGCACCTGCTCGGGGGAGGGGCCCTCACCCGCCCCGATCGGCACCGGCTCGTCGGTCAGGAGGGGCACGAAGGCGGGGCCGAACTCGACCCGGAAGGCGAAGCGCTCGACCTGTCGGATGGTGATGCTGGGCCTTGCCGACATCGCTGACGTTCCTCCCGGATTCCCGCCGGCCCCGAGCGCCGGCGACCGCCTCGGCGGTTCGTGGCCCGCGCCCGACCGGGCGTGCGTCGCCCAGCGAGGGGCGATCCTGGTCCTCAACCGCCCGCGGGGAGTTCGGTTCGACGGATGCACGCCGAACTTGACCCGACATTCGTATTTGGTATACCAGATGCCAACGCCACGCGGCGAACCGGCCGGATCCGCCGGCCAGAGCAGGGAGGCACCGCACGTGATCACCGGACGCGGATGTCCCGAGAATCATCCTGTCGGGGTCCAGGCCCCGCGGGCGAACGGCTGAGGGCCGGGCGCCATGCAGGCAGCGACGCATACGGCGCAGGGCTTCGACCTTTCGGGTCTCGTCGCGGCGGTCGGCGACGCGGTGGTGGTGTCCGATCCCGACGGGCGGATCGTCACGTGGAATCCGGCCGCCGAGCGGATCTTCGGCTTCACGCTGGACGAGGCGCTGGGCGAGACCCTCGATCTGATCACCCCGGACCGCCATCGCCGGCGCCACTGGGACGGGTACGCCAAGACGATGCGCACGGGGCAGACGCGCTACGGCACTTCGGTGCTGAAGGTGCCGGCCCTGCACAAGGACGGGCGGTCCCTGTCCATCGCCTTCACCGTCGCGCTCCTCCACGGCGCGGACGGGGAGGTCACCGGCATCGCCGCGGTCATCCGCGACGAGACCGAGCGCTTCGAGGAGGAGCGCCGCCTGCGCCGCCGCCTGGCGGAGCTCGAAGAGGCCCTGGGCACCCTCGTGCTCGCCTGACAACCTTGAGAATTCCAAACAAGTCCCTTTGAACCGAGAACGATTGCCGAGACCCCCGATTTCCCAAGTCCTCCGATTCCTGAAGTCCTCCGATTCTTGAAGTCCTCGCATTCTTGACGTCCAAAATTCCCAAGCACTCCAAGCAGAAGCCACCAGGGAGAACGCCGCAATGACCCAGCCGCTCGAAGGTATCCGGATCATCGATTTCACCCACGTCCAGGCGGGTCCGGCCTGCACGCAGCTCCTCGCGTGGTTCGGCGCGGACGTGATCAAGGTCGAGCGCCCGGGCTCCGGCGACGTGACCCGCACCCAGCTGCGCCACGTCGAGGACGCCGACGCGCTCTACTTCACGATGCTGAATTCCAACAAGCGTTCGCTGACGCTGGACACCAAGAACCCTCAGGGCAAGGAAGTCCTAGAGAAGCTGATCCGTGAATCCGACGTGATGGTCGAGAATTTCGGCCCCGGCGCTCTGGACCGCATGGGCTTCACCTGGGCCCACATCCAGTCCCTCAACCCGGGCATGATCCTCGCCTCGGTGAAGGGCTTCTCCGACGGCCACCACTACGAGGACCTGAAGGTCTACGAGAACGTGGCCCAGTGCGCCGGCGGCGCCGCCTCGACCACCGGCTTCTGGGACGGCCCCCCCACCGTGTCGGCCGCTGCGCTCGGTGACTCCAACACCGGCATGCACCTGGCCATCGGCATCCTCACGGCGCTGCACGCCAAGAACAAGACCGGCAAGGGCCAGAAGGTCGCCGTGTCGATGCAGGATTCGGTGATCAACCTCTGCCGCGTGAAGCTGCGCGACCAGCAGCGCCTCGACGCCATCGGCTACCTCGAGGAGTACCCGCAATACCCGCACGGCGAGTTCTCGGACGTGGTGCCGCGCGGCGGCAACGCGGGCGGTGGCGGCCAGCCGGGCTGGGTGCTCAAGTGCAAGGGCTGGCAGACCGACCCGAACGCCTACATCTACTTCACCATCCAGGGGCATGCCTGGGCCCCGATCTGCAAGGCCCTCAACAAGCCCGAGTGGATCGACGATCCGGCCTACAACACCGCCCGCGCCCGCCAGGACAAGATCTTCGAGATCTTCGCCCTGATCGAGGATTGGCTGGCCGACAAGACCAAGTTCGAGGCCGTCGACATCCTGCGCAAGTTCGACATCCCGTGCTCGCCGGTGCTGTCGATGAAGGAAATCGCCGCCGATCCGTCGCTGCGCGCCAGCGGCACCATCGTCGAGGTTCCGCATCCGAAGCTCGGCTCGTACCTGACGGTCGGTTCGCCGATCAAGTTCTCGGACATGAAGGTCGACATCAAGGCATCGCCCCTCCTCGGTGAGCACACCGACGAGGTGCTGGCGGGGCTCGGCTACACGCCCGAGCAGATCGCCGCGATGCACGAGGCCCGCGCCGTCTGATTCGGCGGGCGTTACCCTCCCGGGACGGTGTTTCGCCCCGGGAGATCATGACCGGATCCTTCCCCGGTCGTTTTCCTCCTCCGTATGACTTGGCCGGGCCGCTTGCGGCTCGGCCATTTTTGTCTGACGCCCCGCCCCGGGGGGGCGAGCCCGCGCCGACCGGTCGGCAACGGATCGTTAACCATGGCCTGCCGACAATCCCGGGAGGCAGGCGGGTGTCGGATGACGCGCAGACTACGATCCGGGACGGCGGCGCCCGTGGAGACGCTGCTGCGGTCCGGCAGCGCGCATCTCGAGGCGGGCCGCCTCGCCGAGGCCGAGCGGGATTTCACCCGGGCCCTCGCGGGGGCCCCGGGCAACGCCGCGGCGCGGTTCGGGCTCGGCATGGTGGCGAGCCGGGGCGGCGAGCCCGGACGGGCCGTGCCGCAGCTCGTCGACGCCCTGCGGGCCGCCCCCGATCAGGCCGCGCATTGGGCCGGGCTGGCCGCGGCCCTCCTGGCCACGGACCGCCTCGCGGAGGCGCGCACCCTCCTCGACCGCTTCAAGACCTGGGGCTTCCCCGCCGCCACGATCCGCGCGCTGACCGGGCCCATCGCCACGACCCTGCTCGCCGCCGCCGCGGTCCTGATGGAGAGCGGCCGGCTCGACGAGGCCGAGGCGCGCCTCGACATCGTGATCGCCGTCGACGCCGCCAACCCGGTCGCGATCCACCGGGCCGGTCTGATCGCCCGGGCCCGGGGGCAGGACGAGCGGGCCCTGATCCTGCTCGATCTCGCCGCCCGCCTCGACGGCGGCAACGCCACCTACCTGATCGATCTCGCCTCGGTCCATCTGCGGGCCGAACGGAAGGCCGAGGCGCTCGCCCTGCTCGAACGGGCCGTCGCCCTCGACCCGGATCGGGCCGAGGCGCAGGCCCGGCTCGCCGACCTCTCCGTTGCCTGTGGCCGCCTCGGAGCGGCCCTGCGCTCGAACGTGGCGGCGGCGCGGCTCACCGCCGACACGGCCCGCGCCCGCAACAACCGCGGCGTCCTGCTGCTGCGCCTGGGACGCCCGGCCGAGGCGCTCGCCGTGCTGGAAGCGGCGCTCGCCGCCGATCCCGACGACGCGATCGTTCACAGCAACCTCGTCCAGACCGCCCTCTACGCCGCGCCTGCCGAGGCCGCGCGGCAGGCGACCGCCTATGGCCGCCGCCACGCCGACCCATTGCGGCGGACCCGTCCCTTCGCGGCCGACCGGTCCGGCGACCGGCGGCTGAGGATCGGCCTCGTGTCGGGCGACCTGTGCGATCACCCGGTCGCCCGCTTCATCGAGCCGTTCCTGCGCCACCATGACCGGGACCGGTTCGAGGTCTTCGCCTACGCCAACGGCCCCGCCGACGCGACGACCGGGCGCCTGAAGGCCCTGACCGCGGGCTGGCGCGACATCGCCGGCCTCGACGACGATCGGGCGAGCCGGGCCATCGAGGACGACCGGATCGACATTCTGGTCGATCTCTCGGGGCACAGTGCCGGCCATCGACTGACCGTCTTCGCGCGCCGACCCGCGCCGGTCCAGGTCACTTGGATCGGCCTGCCGGTCACCACCGGCCTCACGGCGATCGATTACCGCCTGACCGACGCCGCCTACGATCCCGAGGGGATTCCGGACGATCCGCTCCATCCCGAGCGGCTGTGGCGGCTCCCCGGCGTAGCCTATTGCTACGCGCCCGATCCGGCCGCGCCCGAACCCTCGCCGCCGCCCAGCGACACGACCGGCTGGGTCACCTTCGGCTGCCTCAACCGGCCGGAGAAGCTGAGCGGCCCGACGCTCTCCGCCTGGGCGCGCATCCTCGACGCGGTGCCGGACGCGCGCCTGCTCCTCGTGGTCCCCGACCTCGCCGACCCGCAGACGCGCGCGGAGACCGAAGCGCGCCTGGGCGCGGCCGGACTCGACGCCGCCCGCCTCGATCTGATGCCCTATTCCCGGACCGAGCGATTCGCGGCCCATGCCCGGGTCGACATCGCCCTCGATCCGTTCCCCTTCAACGGCGGCACGACGAGCTACGACACGCTCCACATGGGCGTGCCGCTGATCGCCCTGCGGGGCGCGCGGACGCTCGGCCGCATGGGCGCCGCCGTGCTCGACGGGGCCGGGTTGTCGGACTGGGTCGCCGACGACGTCGACGGCTACGTCGCCCGCGCGGTCGCCCTAGCGGGGGAGGCGGCCGAACGCGCCCGCTGGCGCGGCACCCTGCGCGCGCGGCTGCGCGCGAGCCCGCACCGGGACGCGGCGCGCCATGCGGCCGAGGTGGGCGCCGCCTTCGCGGCCATGTGGCAGCGATGGTGCGCCGCCCCCGGCTGAGTCCCGCTCAGGCGAAGAAGTCGCCGAGAAAGAAATCGACCGCCTGGGCCACGACGCCCGGATCGTAGGCGTGCGGCCCGTCATACTCGACATAAGTCAGGTCGTAGCCCGCCCCGCGCAGCAGGCGGGCATGGGTGCGGGCGCTGCGGTCGATGCCGATCTGCTCGTCGCGGGTGCCGTGCGACAGGAAAATCTTCGGCGCCCCCACCTGCATCTGCACCGACATGAAGCCGGCCGACGACACGATCAGGTGGCTGACCCGGTCGCCATTGGTGAGGCCGATCGAGAGCGTGTAGCTGCCCCCGTCCGAATGGCCGGCGAAGGCGAGGTGGCGCGGATCGATCAGGAAGCGGTCGGCCACCTCGGCGAGGGCGCGGTCGAGCCGCTCCCGGTCCGGGCCGTTGCCCGCGATGACGAGGTCCCAGGTCGGAAGCAGCGATTGCGGGGCGAGCAGCAGGAAGCCCCGCGCCTGGGCGTGCCCCTCCAGCATCGGCAGGATCTTCTCTGCGCTCCCGCCACCGCCGTGGAACAGCACCACGAGGGGCGTCGGCAGGCGCGGATCGATGTGCTCGGGCACGCGGATCAGCGCGTCGCGGGTCTCGAACAGCCCGAGCGCGTGGCGGCCTGGCGGCAGCGGCGGCTTGGTCGGCAGGCGCGGCAGGAAGGCGAGCCGCCCGGCGAGCCGCGGGTCGAGGGGAAGGGTCGGATCGATCGCGGAGGAGTCCATGGGATGCGTCCGTGACGGGGGCCGGCCGCCCGCGACGCCTCGGCGCCGCTCATCTCTGCCAGGGGCGAGGAGCGGCATTCCGGTCATCCGAACGTGGGCAAGGCCCAGAAACGAAGAGGACCGCGGTGCCCGGAAGGCACCGCGGTCCGAGTCAGACGAAGGTCGGGAAGGCCGGAGGGCCTCAGCCCCCCTTCTTCTTCAGGGTGCTCTGCGGGTTGAGGCTGCCGATATTGCCGCTCTCGCTGCCGGCGGTCGGGTCGATCTCGGCGTTGATGAGGGTCGGCTTGCCGGAATCCATCGCCGCGTCCACGGCCCGCTTCAGCTCGTCCGGCGTGGTGACGTTCACGCCGACGCCGCCGAAGGCCTCCATCATCTTGTCGTAGCGGGAATTCTTGACGAAGACGGTGGTGCCCGGATCGCGGCCGGTCGGGTCGGTGTCGGTGCCGCGATAGATGCCGTTGTTGTTGAAGATCACGATGCAGACCGGCAGCTCGTAGCGGCAGATGGTCTCCACCTCCATGCCGGAGAAGCCGAAGGCCGAGTCGCCCTCGACCGCCAGAACCGGCTTGCCGGTCTCGACGGCGGCCGCGACGGCGAAGCCCATGCCGATGCCCATCACGCCCCAGGTGCCGACGTCCAGGCGCTTGCGCGGCTGGTACATGTCGATGATGCCGCGGGCGAGATCGAGGGTGTTGGCGCCCTCGTTGACGAGGATCGCGTCGGGCCGCTCCTTGATGACAGTGCGCAGCGCGCCGAGCGCCGAATGGAAGCACATCGGCGAGGAGTTCTTCATCAGCTTCGGGGCCATCTTGGCGATGTTGGCCTCGCGCTTGCCCCGCAGCGTCTCCAGCCAGTGGGAGGGCGCGCCCTTCCAGTCCTTGCGGATGCCGTCGAGCAGCGCCTCGACGCAGGAGCCGATATCGCCCACCACCGGCGCGACGATCTCGACGTTCGAGTCCATCTCGCGGGGCTCGATGTCGATCTGGATGAAGCGCTTCGAGCCGGGCTCGCCCCAGGTCTTGCCCTTGCCGTGGGAGAGCAGCCAGTTGAGGCGCGCGCCCACCAGCAGCACCACGTCGGAATCCTTGAGCGCGGTGGAGCGGGCCGCACCGGCCGAGAGCGGGTGGGTGTCGGGCAGGAGGCCCTTGGCCATGCTCATCGGCACGTAGGGGATGCCGCTCTCCTCGACGAGGGCGCGCACCGCCTCGTCGGCCTGGGCGTAGGCCGCGCCCTTGCCGAGGATGATGAGCGGACGCTCGGCCGACTTCAGCACGTCCAGCGCCCGGGCGATGGCGGCCGGGGCCGGGAGCTGGGCCGGAGCCGCATCGATCACCTTCACGAGCGACTTCGCGCCGAGCGCGCCGTCGATCACCTGCGAGAACAGCTTCGCGGGCAGGTCGAGATAGACGCCGCCCGGACGGCCGGAGACCGCGGCGCGGATCGCGCGGGCGACACCGATGCCGATATCGGCGGCGTGCAGCACGCGGAAGGCGGCCTTGCAGAGCGGCTTGGCGATGGCGAGCTGATCCATCTCCTCGTAGTCGCCCTGCTGCAGGTCGACGATCTCACGCTCGGAGGAGCCGGAGATCAGGATCATCGGGAAGCAGTTCGTGGTGGCGTTGGCGAGCGCCGTCAGGCCGTTGAGGAAGCCCGGAGCCGAAACGGTGAGGCAGATGCCCGGCTTCTTGGTGAGGAAGCCGGCGATCGCGGCGGCGTTGCCCGCGTTCTGCTCGTGGCGGAAGGAGATGACGCGCAGACCCTCGGCCTGGGCGAGGCGGCCGAGATCGGTGATCGGGATGCCGGGGACGTTGTAGATCGTCTCGATGCCGTTGAGCTTGAGCGCGTCGATGACGAGGTGGAAGCCGTCCGTCAGGGCGGGCTCGTCGTGGGGCACCGCCCCCGCGGTGATCGCATCGATGTTCTGGGCCAGAGCGGTCATGCGGCGTTCTCCCGTTCGGTTCTCTGATTTTTTGCTGGGCGCGCCCGGCCCCTGTGCGGGGATTCCGGCGGCCGTCGGTGCGATGCGCCGGACCGGCGCCCGGCCCCTCATTGTGGAGGCCGGTCTTGTGCTGCGCATTTGGTATACCAAATACCAAATACGTGGTCAAACGAAAGAGCGGACCCGATGTGCGGGGTCTGATGGAGGACGCCGTCTTCCCGGACGCGCGCCGCGCTGATGGCGCGCCTGACGGCATCGTGACTCGCCTTTTGCGCGAGCTTGACCATTCTGGTCGCATGAAAGTGGCCGCAGCCTATTTCCGTCAGAAAGCCGAGCAGTGCCGGCGCCTTGCGCATGCCATGACAGAGCAGGCCGACCCGGCCGTCGTCATGCTTCATGAAATGGCCGACGAGTTCGACGCGAATGCCCTCGCCCTGGAGTCGAGGATGGAGCGGGACACGTCGCTCGAGCCTCGCGTCGACGAGGGCGCCCTGCGCGTTCACTGATTCGAGACGCGGCGCGACCGCGGAAAACAGTCGCGCGATCTCGTCCCACCGCGCCGCCTTGGGCGTCGATGCCGAATCGGTCGGGATCGGACGCCTGACGGCACGCCGCGCTTCGAGGCCCTCTCCGTCACCGCCAGCCCCATCGACGATGCGGACCGATCGTCGATGGCCGCCGCGAAGGCGGGCGGCTTTCGTCCGCCGGACGTGAGGGGAGGGATCATCGGTCCTGTCCCAGGCCTCTTGGGGATCGGGCCTCTTGGGGATCGGGCCTCTTGGGGATCGGGCCTCTTGGGGATCGGGCCTCTTGGGGATCGGGCCTCTTGGGGATCGGGCCTCTTGGGGATCGGGCCTCTTGGGGATCGGGCCTCTTGGGGATCGGGCCTCTTGGGGATCGGGCCTCTTGGGGATCGGGCCGCTTGGGGATCGGGCCGCTTGGGGATCGGGCCGCCGGATCGCTGCGCTGTCGTGCGAAGATGCCGTGATGCCGCGTCGACGATCCCGGCAAGGGGGCCGCCGAGGCCGTCCGGGATGCCCTTCACCCAGTCGGCTTGCGCCCCATCAGCCTTCGGCCGAAACGCGAAGCGCGCCGGGCGTCTCCGCCGCGGCGCGCCTTGCGTGACCGGCCGGCATGCGCCGGCCGGGTCGCCTGTCGTCAGTGGACCGTCGCGGCGTTCGGCCCGGTCTCCGCGGCCGAAGCCTTGGTGTAGCCCTGCCGCATCGGCTTCAGGACGAAGATCGCCATGAAGGCGGCGACGATGTTGAGCGCGGCGGCGGCCAGGAACACCGCGTGCCACGAGCCCGTCATCGTGGTGAGGATGCTCGTATAGGGTACGATCAGCGCCGCGGTGCCCTTGGCCGTGTAGAGCAGGCCGGCATTGGTGGCCGCGTATTTGGAGCCGAAGGTGTCGCCGCAGGTCGCCGGGAACAGCGAGTAGATCTCACCCCAGGCGAAGAACACGAGACCGGTCAGGATCACGAACATGATCGGGTCCTGGCCGAACTGGCTCAGCATGTAGATGCCGACGCCCTCGATGCCGAAGGAGAGGAACATCGTGTTCTCGCGGCCGATATGGTCGGAGATCCAGCCGAAGAGCGGCCGCGTCACGCCGTTGAGCACCCGGTCGATGGTCGCCGCGAAGGTCAGCGCCGGCAGGGTGATGCCCATCAGGCTCACCGGCACGTCGGCGATGTGGAAGTCCTTGGCGATGGGGCCGAGCTGGGCGGTGGCCATCAGGCCGCCGGCCGCCATCATCACGAACATCGCGTACATCACCCAGAAGATCGGGGCGCGCACCATCTCGCCGGGGGTGTAGTCGCGCTTGCTCTGGCTGACGCGGGCGATCTCGGGCACCTGGCCCTTCTTCGGCGAGACGAGGAACAGGGCGATCAGCATCACGATGAGGCCCTGGCCGATGCCGAACCAGAAGAAGGCATGCTCGTAGCTGTAGTGGTGGATGACCGCCTGGATCGGCACCACGGTGAGGGCTGAGCCGGCGCCGAAGCCCATGGCGGTGAGGCCGGCGGCGAGGCCGCGACGGTCGGGAAACCACTTGAGCGAGTTGCCGACGCAGGTGCCGTAGACCGCGCCCGCGCCGGTGCCGCCGATGACGGCGCCGAGATAGAGCATCGTCAGGGAGTCGGCGTAGGCGTTGATCACCCAGGCGAGGCCGCACAGCAAGCCGCCGACGAGCGTGACGATCCGCGGGCCGTACTTGTCGACGAACCAGCCCTCGATCGGCACGAGCCAGGTCTCGGTGACGACGAAGAGCGTGAAGGCGACCTGGATCGCGGCGCGATCCCAGCCGTGCCGCTCCTGGATCGGATTGACGAAGAAGGTCCAGCCGTACTGCATGTTGGCGATCATGCACATGCAGACGATGCCGAACGCCAGTTGCAGCCATCGGTTGGTCGGGCGTGAGCCCGGTACTGTCACGGGATCTGTCATGGACGTCTCTCCAGAGGGTCCGCTCGATTGTTCGAGCTTTTCGGTCCGCGAGTGTTCTCGTCGGGCCAGTTCTTCTTCGGTGCGTCGGCGGGCAGGAGGTGTCCGCCGGTTTGGGCAGAGGGACCGCGCGGCGCGATCCTGAGGCGGGCCGGGCAGGCCGGCACGATTTTTCTTCGGGACCCAGGATTACGGCGACAGCTCGTTCGTGGGTCCCGATGGCCGGCACCATAATTCAAAATTCAGCGTTGACAACAGGTATTATGTATACCAGCTTCCCATCCGAGGGCGCCCCCTCGGGAGAGGCGCTCCGTGAGGAGGAGCGCCGTGCTCGCAACGATGCGCCGGGACGCAGGCGCGGCCGGCTTTCGCACCATCCATCGTGATCGATCCGTGGCCGAGGCCGCGCAGCTCCTCGCCGAGTCCGGCGCGGGCGCCTTGGTCGTGGTCGAGGGCGAGGCCGTGGACGCGCCGGTGACCGGCCTCCTGACCCAGCGCGACGTGTTTCGCGCGGTCGCGGCGGAGGGGCCCGAGGTCTACAGCCGCTCCGTCTGGCTCATCACCGATCCGGATTTCCCCGCCATCGATGTCGGCGCCACGGCCCGGGAGCGCCTGCGGGTCTTCTGCGCGCGGCAGGCCGACCACATCGCTCTCATGGAATCCTGCCGCGTCCACGCCATCCTGAGCATCTGGGATTGCGCGGGCGAGGCGGGCGCGGAGGCCTCGCCATGACCCTGACTGCCGATCCCCATCCCCACGCCATCCAGCCGCAGCGGGCGCCCGAGATGAAGAACCTGACCGTCGTCGAATGTCCCGTCGTGTTCCCCGGCGAGAACGAGTTCGGGATGTCGAGCGTCGATATGCTGCCCCGGCTCGGCATCGCCGCCGGGCTGGAGAGCCGGCACATCCGCGTCCTGGACGAGCGGATCATCGCCGTGTGCATCTGGAAGAGCACGTTCTGCGCCAAGCTGTTCTTCGATGCCGCCTGGAGCGAGCGGGCCAACACGCTCTGGGGTGAGGCCTATCAGATCCGCTTCGAGGCGATCGACGACGCCTCCGCGGCCTAGGCTCGGGCGATGCCACCGCGCGTGAGGGTCTCGTGACCGCCCCGGCGCCCGCGGCCGAGGCGGCCTTCCATGCCTGGGAGCCGGGTCTCGAGCCCGGCCTGCCGCGGGCGCTGATGCCCCTCGCCACGGTGTTCCGGCCCGAGACCACCGCGCTGCCGCTCGCCGAGATCCTCGAACTCGCCGATCTCAGCGGACTCAGCCCTGTCCGGCTCGCGCCGATCCGGGCGGAGCGGCTCGCCGTGCACGAACTCCTGATCCGGGTGATGGCCGATTACTCGGTGCCGGTCGGCGAGGTCTACGCCGATCTCGGGGTCAATTTTCGCGCCATGGTCAGCACGATCTGGCGCGACGGGATCGCCGCCCGGATGGGCGCCGTGGAGGCCGCCCTCGACGCCCTGCGCACCGAGGCGGGGGAGATCCTGGGGCGCGAGCTCGCGCTCCTGCTCGACGGGGAGGCCGAGGCGCCGCCCCCGGCCCCCCGGCGCCTGTTCGGCCTCCTGCCGGGCAAGCCCGTCCCGGTTCCGGCCGTCGATGGGCTCGCCCGTGCGCTGACCCGGCTCGACGGTCGCTGCGCCGAGGCGGAGGGCCTCGAGGGCGCCGTCCGCGAGGCCCTGCGCGGCGTGGTCGCGGCGGTGATCGCCCGGCAGGGCACCCTGATCCGGGACCGGGCGCTCCTCGCCCGGCTCGCCCTCATCCTGGTCGCGAACCGCGAGGGAAGCCGGCGCATCGGTGCGCTGATCGAGCCGTGGATCGCCGCCGCCGCCGAGGCCCGCGGCTACCGGCGCCTGGCGGCGCAGGCGGAGCCGGTCGTCATGACGGTCAAGGGCGCCTCGGCCTCGGGCAAGAGCACGATCCGGCCCTACCAGCGCGACCTCGCCGGGCGGATCGGCGCCGACTGGTCCGATTTCGCGGTCGTCACGCCCGATGTCTGGCGCAAGTTCCTGCTCGATTACGACGGGCTCGGGCCCCTGCGCCGCTATGCCGGTCCGCTGGCGGGCCACGAGATCGAGATCGTCGACGCCAAGCTCGACCGCCACATCACGGCCAAGGCGGCGGGCGGCAGCGTCTCGCATCTGCTGATCGACCGCTTCCGCTTCGACAGCTTCTCGACCGGGCCGAACGGCGACGGCACCGGCGGGCTGCTGACCCGGTTCGGCCAAAGGGTCTACCTGCAATTCATGGTCACGCCGCCCGAGGAGACCGTGGAGCGGGCCTGGAAGCGGGGCGAGGAATTCGGGCGCTACAAGGCGGTGGAGGACCTGCTCGCCCACAATGTCGAGGCCTATTCGGGCATGCCGCGGCTGTTCTTCACCTGGGCCCTGCGGCAGGACCGGGCGGTGTTCTACGAATTCCTCGACAACGCCGTGCCGAAGGGGGCCCGCCCCCTGACCATCGCCTTCGGGACGAACGGCGCCATGACGATCCTCGACGCGCGGGCGCTTCTCGCGATCGAGCGCTACCGCCGGATCGATATCCGCGCCCGGAGCCCGGCGGAGGTCTATCGCGGCGCCGAGCCCGATCCGGCGCAGGATGCCGGCTTCCTGCGCGCGATCCTGCGCCGGATCGCCACCGTGCGCTTCGCCGAGCCCGCCACCGGCCGCGTCGTCGCCCGCTTCGAGGGGGGGCGCCTCGCCGGCCTCGATCGCCCCCGGCTCGAAGCCCTCCGCGCCGACCCAGCCATGGCGGAGGCGCTGGCCGCCGCCGGGCTCGGTTCGGAGAGCGCCGCGACCTGCCCCGACCTCGACGAGGTGGTGCGCCCGGAGCATGCCGCGACGCTGGGGGATTGGGGCGCGACACGGGGGTGAGGGCCGGTTCGATGTGCGGGTGACGGGACCGGATGACCATCCCGGACGGCTTCCGAACCGGTGCGGACCGCCTCCTCCGGCCGATCCCGGTCTCTGAAATCGGGTGGCCATCACGTGGCAGCCGCGTCCCGCGCTCGACCTCCTCGCGAGCGGCCAGAGCACAGCCTTTCAGCCGATCGCGTTAAGACAAAGATGCCTCGCAGGAAGGCAACGTGCCCATGCGAGTTGCAATTCCAGGGGCGGCTCGTAGATTTGTATATGGTATACCAGCCTCGCTGGCCGCCGGGGTTTCCGCCCCCGTTGCGGGCAGTGAAGGCAGAGCATCGCGAGGCGAGGATGCCCAACACCGGTGGTCCGGAACTCCACGTCGGGAAACTACAAAAATTCCGCCTGTTCAGGCCGATCCTGGCGGGCGCGACCTTGCGGGAGCGGGTGATCGCCTGCCTGGGCGCCCTGGCGGGCATCACGCTCACCGGGCTGATCTGCGGCTGGTTCTTCGGGGAAGGCCCGCACATCCCCTTGATCGTGGCGCCGATGGGGGCCTCGGCGGTGCTGATCTTCGCGGTGCCGGCCAGTCCGCTCGCCCAGCCCTGGCCGGTGATCGGCGGCAACACGATCTCGGCCTTCATGGGGGTGCTCGCCGCCCATTTCATCCCGGATCCGGTGATCGCCATCGGCGTCGGCGTGTCTCTCGCGATCGCCGCGATGTCGCTGACCCGGTCGCTTCACCCGCCGGGCGGCGCGGCGGCGCTCACCGCCCTCATCGGCGGCCCGGCCGTCACCTCGGCGGGCTTCCTGTTTCCCCTGTTTCCGGTCGGCCTGAACTCGGTCATCCTGGTCGTGCTCGGCATCGGCTTCCACAAGCTCTCGCGCCGCAACTACCCGCACCGCGCGGTCGCGGCGCCCGTGAACACCCATGGAACGGCGGATCGGCCCGCCCCGCTGCGGGTCGGCTTCCAGGCGGAGGACGTCGATGCCGCCCTGGAGGCGCTCGACGAGACCCTGGACATCGACCGCGCCGATCTCGACCGCCTCCTCCGGCAAGTCGAGCTTCAGGCCCTGGTGCGCGCCCGCGGCACCCTCACCTGCGCCGAGGTGATGTCGCGGGACGTGATCACCCTTGGTCTCGACGGGAGCGCCGAGAAGGCCCGCCACCTCCTCATCACGCACAACATCCGGACGCTTCCCGTCATCGACGGGGCCGGCCGGCTCGCCGGGACGATCGGCCTGCGCGAATTGACGCTGCAGGGCGCAGTGGGCCTCCGGGCGGTGATGTCCGAGGCCCGGACCGCCGGACCGGACGAACCGGTGATCGGGCTGGTCAATGCCCTGACCGACGGCCGCACCCACGCGGTCGTCGTCGTCGCCGAGGACCGGCGGGTCCTGGGCATCATCACCCAGACCGACCTGCTCGCGACGCTGACGCGTCTCCTCTCGGACAAGACCTTCGCGCCGTCCGATCCGGTCGCCCCCCAGGCGGCCTGACGGCCCGTCGCTCGGGCCGATCCTGGCCCTGATCCTTCGGAATGTTGGCCCGGTTGTTGCCAGAACCTCGGCACGCCCGGCAACGCCACGCCCGCAGGATGGCCCCGATGCACGACGGTTCGCTCTCTCTCCATCTGCTGCACGCCGCCCTGATGGTGTCGAGCATGATGCTGACGTGGCAGGTCGCCCGCCTGCGCAAGCACTGACGGGCCCCTCACATCAGCCCGGGAGAGGGCACCGGCTCTCGGAAAAACCCGGTGCGAGTCAATCCCTGACAGCCTCGTCTCGGAGACGGGATCGGGCCGACGCGCACAGCGGACGCCACTGCAATCGTTCAGGGAGACGCACGGCATCCGTGACGACGGTCACGGGTTGCGACGATCGATGCGACAAGTCAGCGGTTCACGCCCGCTTTCCGGCCCGGTGTCGTACAGGCGGGGCGAAGGACGGCGCTACGCCCGGATCGTCTGATCCGGCTCCGCCGTCGACATCGCGGGAAGACCGAGGGCGGCCAGGGTCTCGAACGCCAGCGGTGCATCGGCGAAGTGGACAACACGCAGGCGGGGCGTGGACGGGGCCGTGTCGAGAAAGGCCTGGATCTCGGCCTCAGACACGTGACCGAAGGCTTCCACGAGGTAGCTCAGGGCGTCGTCGGCCATGGTCGGTCCCCCTCCCGGTCCGGCAGGCGTGAGAACCGCCCGCGAACCGCGTTTGTTGGTATTTGGTATACCAACAAACGCGGGAGTCAAGATCGCGCCAGAGGGCCGCGCGGCCGGGCCCTACGACGCGATGCCTGTCTGAATCGGACGGGGCCCGGATGGGTGCCCGCCGACGTGGGCCCCACCGAAGACCGGGACAGCCCGGGCTTACGCTCTCTCAGTGCTCGTGCTTCCCATGACCGTGGTCATGCGCGTGCTCGTGCGAAGGCGCGTGACTATGCGCATGGTCGTGACCCTGGTGTCCGTGGTCGTGATGCGCGTGGCCATGGTCATGCCCGTGATCATGCCCGTGATCATGGCTGTGATCGTGGCCGCAGGTGCTGTGATCGTGGGCGGCCTTCTCGGGGCGGAAGGCGCGGGTGACCGGCTCGGCCGCGCAGCCGGCGCCGCGCACCAGCTCCGCCGCGCTTGCGGGTACGTAGAGCCTGTCGGCAGCGACCTCCGCCGGGACGTGGCTGCCGCCGAGCTGCCAGGCGAGGCGCAGGAGTCGGGACGGGCTGCCGGCGCGGACCTCCAGGAGTGCTTCCGGCGCGGCGCGCACGGCGACGAGGCGCCCGTCGTCGAGCTTGAGCGCGTCGCCGTCCTCCAGCCCCGATGCCCGGTCCAGGGCGAGGTCGAGATGCAGGCCGCCTTCCGTGTGGACATGGGCGTGGGCCTGGGCGCGGGCGGCGTGGTCGAGGACGACCGTGTCGACGACCTGCTCGGGCCGGACGGCGGCCTTGCGGACGATCTGGCGGGCTGCGGGCATGGGATCCTCGGGGCTCTGGGACGTGCGGGACGACGTTTTTGCAACAGGTGCGCCTGAGATGGCAGGCGCGGGCCGAAAAGTCATGCCCTCCCGCGAACCCGCCCCAATCTTGGCCGTTTCGTCTGCCGGTGCTGACAGACCACGGCCGCCCGGCGGGATCGCCCCGCGACGAGGCCGGAGCGCCGATGCACAAGGGAGTTTCTCGATCATGAAGAGCCTCATCGCCGCCATCGTCGCGGGCGGCCTCGCCCTCTCGCTCGGCGCCTGCAACACGCCTCAGGACCGGGCTCTCGGCGGCGGCGTCCTCGGCGCGGGCCTCGGCGCCGCGGTGGGCGGTCTCGCCACCGGCCGTGCCGG
>NZ_CAKLBV010000050.1 GCF_920984675.1 Methylobacterium sp. Leaf118 | reverse complement strand
GCGGGCGCCGGCGCCCGCCGCGCCGGACCGCGGCTTTGGCGAGACGCCGCAGGCCCTGCTCGCCCCGGATCTCGCGCCGCCCGGCGCCGACCTGCGGCCCGTGCCGGATCTCGAGGCCGCGGAGGCGGAGGCCCATCCCCTCGGCGCGGCCCGCGCCCAGATCCACGAGACCTACATCCTGGCGCAGACCCGCGACGGGATCGTGCTGGTCGACCAGCACGCCGCCCACGAGCGGCTCGTCTACGAGCGGCTCAAGGCCGAGCGGGCCGGCGGCGGCGTGGCGCGCCAGGGCCTGCTCATCCCCGACGTCATCGAGATGGCGCCGGCGGAGGCCGACCGCCTCGTCGAGGCCGCCCCCGAACTCGAGCGGCTCGGCCTCAGCCTGGAGGCCTTCGGCCCCGGCGCCGTGCTGGTGCGGGCGGTGCCCGCCGCGCTGGCGGGCGGCGCGGTGAAAACCCTCGTCCTCGACGTGCTCGACGCGCTGGAGGCCAGCGGTGTGGAGGAGGGCGGCCCGGCCGGCGCGGGCGATCCCGATCCGGTGAGCCGGCGCCTCGACGCGCTCCTGTCGCGCATGAGCTGCCACGGCTCGATCCGCGCCGGGCGGCGCCTGCGGCCGGAGGAGATGAACGCCCTCCTGCGCCAGATGGAGGCGACCCCGCTCTCGGGCTCATGCAATCACGGCCGGCCGACCTTCGTGACCCTGGGCCTCGCCGAGATCGAGCGGCTGTTCGGACGGCGGTGAGGGGGCTGCGCCGTCGTCCTTGGGCGGGGCCGGCGGCTCGGGCGCCGGCGGGATCCGGGGCGGCGGGACCCGCCCGGGGCTCGGCGGTGTCGGCAGACCCGCATCCGGGTCGGCCGGCGGGGCGGGTGGGGGCTCGATCGCGCGGGTCGTCTCGCTCATGAACCGGCCTTTCGTGACGGGGCGTGTCCCCGTCAACGCCCGCAAGGCGGCTTCGGCCCCGCCGGAGGTTGTCCGACCATGATCGCCCGCCCGAACCTGTTCGCCGACCTGCCGCCGCCGGGCGCCCCCGACGAGCAGCTCGAGACGCTCGCCGCCGCCGCCGGAGCCCGCCTCGAACGCATCGTCTCCCGGGGGCAGGCGAGCCCGCCGGGCTTCTGGTACGATCAGGCCGACGACGAGTGGGTCGCGGTGCTGGCGGGCGCCGCCACCCTGCGCTTCGCCGATGCGGCCGAGCCGCTGCATCTCGGGCCCGGCGACCACGTCCTGATCCCGGCCCATCGCCGCCACCGGGTCGAGCGCACCGAGGATCCGACGATCTGGCTCGCGGTCCACCTCGCACGCCCTTGAGCGCTGCGGCCCGGACGCTGCGAGAATCGCCCGGGATATCGGCGCCCGGTTGCTTCTTTCGGTTCCGGTGTCGTCGCGGCGTCCTGAGGCGGGCGTGCCTTGGCCCCCTCCAGCGACCCCGCCGCGCACGCCGCTCAGGCAGAGGCGGACCCGTCCGCGTCCGGCGCCCGCAGCGCGTAGTCCCGCAGCCTGAGCCGCCGGGTCCCGAGCCGATAGCTCGTCACCGTGCCGGGCCAGAGCGTGCGGTTGCGGCCCTGCCCGTCGAGATACCAGCTGCCGCAGCCGCCCCGGGCCCAGATGCTGTCGGCGAGCCGCGCGTCGATCCCGGCGCGGAAGCGGCCCTGCGCCTCCGGCCGCACCTCCAGGGCGCGGCCGGGATGGCGGCGCAGGAGCCGCAGGGCCCCGATCACGTGGTCGACCTGGGCTTCGACCATGAGGAGCACCGAGTTGTGGCCGAGCCCCGTATTCGGCCCGAGCAGCAGGAACAGGTTCGGGAAGCCCGCCACCGAGATCCCCCGGAACGCGTCCGCCCCCGTTCGCCACGCCTGCGCCAGACGCAAGCCGCCGCGGCCGGCGATGTCGAGCCGGTCGAAGCTGCCCGCGGGGGAGAAGCCCGTGGCGAGGATCAGGACGTCGAGGGGATGCTCGGTCCCGTCCGCCGTGACGACCCCGCGGGGGCGAACCGCCCGGATCGGGGCGGTGACAAGATCCACGTTCGGCCGGAGCAGGGCCGGGTAGAAGTCGTCGGAGAGCAGCACCCGCTTGCAGCCGAGCCGGTAGGCCGGCGTCAGCCGCCGCCGCAGGGCCGGATCGGGGATCGCCGCGCGCAGATGGGCGCGGGCCAGGGCCTCGCCCCCGGCGGTGAGGTGCGAGACGCGGGTGAAGCCGAGGAGCGCCAGGACCTCCCGGCGCCAGAACAGCCCGGCCCGGTAGAGCCGCCGCAGGGGCCCGATCCGCAGAAGGCGCCGCGCCCGGGCGCCGTAGGGGCGATCGCCCCGGGGCAGGATCCAGGGCGGCGTGCGCTGGAACAGGGTGAGGCGGGCGGCGGCCTCCGCGATCGCCGGCACGATCTGCACCGCGCTCGCCCCCGTGCCGACCACGCCGACGCGCCGGCCCGTCAGGGCGCAGGCCGGGTTCCAGGCCCCGGTGTGGACGGTCTCGCCCGAGAAGCTCGCAAGGCCCGGCAGGTCCGGCAGGGCCGGGTGGTGGAGGGCGCCGACCGCCGTAACGAGGATGCGGGCCGAGAGGCTCCCCCGGTCGGTCTCGATCCGCCACAGGCCGGATGCCGCGTCGAAGGCCGCGCCGCGCAGGGTGGTGCCGAGGCGCAGGCGGGACCCGAGCCCGTGGCGGGCGACGAGGTCCTCGAGATGGGCCTGGATCTCCGCCTGGCGCGGGTAGAGCCGCGACCAGTCGGCGCCGGGGGCGAAGGACAGGGTGTAGAGATGCGCCGGCACGTCGCTGGCCGCCCCCGGATAGGTGTTGTCCCGCCACGTGCCGCCGACCCGCTCGCCCTTCTCGAGGATCAGGAAGCGCCCGAACCCGGCCCTGTCCGCGCGGATCGCCATGGCGAGCCCGGAGAAGCCCGCCCCGACGATGGCGAGGTCGAGGGGGGCCTCGCTCACGCGGCGTCCTCCGTCCCGGGACGGGCGGCCTGCTGGAGCGAGCGCCGCAGGAAGAGCGCCGCCTCCATCAGCGAGCGGCGGGCTTCCGGCAGAACCCGGTCGGCGAGCTGCCACGCATGCGGCACCACCGGGAACACCGCGAGGGTGACCGGCACGCCGGCCGCCCGCGCCCGCTCGGCCAACCGCAGGGAATCGTCGCGCAGGATCTCGCGGGTGCCGACATGGATCAGCAGCGGCGGGAAGCCCGCGAGGTCGGCCTCGATCGGCGAGGCGCGGGGATCGGCGGGATCGGCGCCGGCCAGATAGATCGGCACGAGCCGCGAGAGGGCCTCGGGGCGGAACATGGCGTCCCGCCGCCCATTCGTGCGGAACGAGGCGGAGCGGCCGACGAGATCGGTGGCGGGCGAGAACAGGGCCGCCGCCGCGGGCAGGGGGAGCCCGAGGCGGCGCGCCTCGACCATCACGGCGAGCGCGAGGTTTCCGCCGGCCGAATCCCCCGCGAGCGCCGCGGGGCCCGCGGCGGCGAGCGCCCGCCACGCCGCCGTGGCATCCTCGACGCCCGCCGGGAACGGGTGTTCCGGGGCGAGGCGGTAATCGGGCGCGAACACCCGGAAGCCGGCCCGGGCGAAGCGGCCGGTGACGGGGCGGTACATCCGGGCCGAGCAGGCGATGAAGCCGCCGCCATGGAGATAGAGCAGGGCGGGGCGGTCCCGGCGCGGGCCCTCCGCCTCGATCCACTCGCCGGGCACGCCGCCGAGTTCGCCGGGGGTGACGCGCAGCCCGGGCGGGGGCGGGAAGGTGGCGCGGTCGAAGGCCCGGCGGATCGCCGCCACGTCGACCTCGCCGCCGAGACGGGCCTTCACCGCGAGGCGCACGGCGAGGTCGTAGACATGGGCGCGCAGGCTCGCCATGGTCACGCCTCCTCCCGAACCGCGCGGCCGATCAGCGACCAGTAGCGCACCGGCATCAGGCGCTGGATCAGGAGCGCGCGGCGGGCGTCGCGCCCGATCACGACCCGCGGCGCGCGGGCCTCGATGCCACGCAGGATCGCCCCCGCCGCGGTCTCGGGCGCCATGGTCAGCAGGCGCTCGAAGGCGGCGACGCCCCGCGCGGCGTCGGTCGGATCGCCCCCCCGGGGCAGGCGGGCGTTGCGGGCGATGCGGGTCGCGACGCCGCCCGCATAGACCAGGGTGACGCCGAGCCCGGTGCCGGCATATTCGTGGGTCAGCGCTTCCGAGAAGCCGCGCACGGCGAACTTGCTCGCCGCGTAGGCCGCTTGGCCGGCCGGCGCGACGACGCCGAACACGCTCGACAGGTTGACGATCTGCGCCTGCGGCGCGGCCTTGAGCATCGGCAGGCAGGCATGGGTCAGGCGCATCACGGCGTGCAGGTTGACGTCCATCAGCCACGCGACGTCCTCGAGATGGGTCTCCTCGAAGCGCCCGCCGAGCGACACGCCGGCATTGTTGACGAGGAGCTGCAGGCTGCCGTGGCGCGCCTGCACGGCCTCGGGCAGGGCGGCGACGGCCTCCGCCTCCGCGAGGTCGAGGACGTGCTCGCTCACGGCGACGCCGCGCCCGCGGGCGACGGCGGCGACCGCGGCCAATCCCGCGCCGTCGCGATCGACCAGCGCCAGGGCGCAGCCGCGCTCCGCCAGGGCCCGGGCGAGCGCCGCACCGATGCCGCTCGCCGCGCCGGTGACGAGGGCGGTGCGTCCTGCAAGGACGAAGGGCTTGGCCATGGGCGGGCTCAGCCGATCCGGGCGGCGTCCGGCACGGGACCGGCAGCAGGGCAGGGGGGAAGGGCGGGATCGGACAGGGTGGGATCGGACAGGGCGGCGGCTCCGGCGGAGACGGTCAGGTCGGATGGAAGGCCGCCGGCGTCAAGGCGACGAAAGAGCAGGCCTGACTCAGGGCGGCGCCCGCCCGCCTCGAGGCCGGGGATCGCCGAATCCCTCCCGCTCCGCACCGCCGGCTCCGGCACCCGACCCTCCGCCGTCGAGTGGTCGCGTGCGCATGAGGCCCTGCGCATGAGGCCCTGCGCGCTGCCATTCCCCCGGGCCGCTCCGCCCTATCTCTCGGGGTGGGCGATCGCGTTTCGACCCCACCCCCGGGCCGCGATCCGCGGACCCACCCGGCCTTGGCCGGCACTCGGAAAGCCCCAGCGTGACGGAACGAACCCGTGCACGGCCGGCGACGCCGATCGTGGCCTACGCCATCCTGACCCTGACCGCCCTGCTCTGGGCCGGCAACGCGGTGGCGGGCAAGTGGGCGGTCGGCGAGGTGTCGCCGCAGGTGCTGACGACCCTGCGCTGGGCCTTCGCCTTCGCGGTGCTGGCCGTGATCGCCCGCCGGGCGGTCGCGGCGGAATGGCGCCGGCTCGTGCCGCGCTGGCGCTACCTGTTCGTGATGGGCGCGAGCGGCTACACGGTCTTCGCGAGCCTGTTCTACGCCGCGGGCGCCCACACCACCGCGCTCAACGTCGCCCTGATCCAGGGGGCGGTGCCGATCCTCGTCATGCTCTTGAACTTCGTCGTGCGCCGCGTCGGCGTGAGGGGAGGGCAGGTGGCCGGCGCGGCGATCACGCTCGCGGGCGTCGCGGTGGCCTCGACCCACGGGGACCTCTCCGCCCTGGCCACCCTCACCTTCAACCGCGGCGACGGGCTGATGCTCGCCGCCTGCCTCGTCTATGCCGGCTACACCGTGGCGCTGCCGAACCGGCCGGCGGTGTCGGGGCTCGCCTTCTTCACGGCGCTGGCGCTCGCCGCCCTCCTCTCCTCGCTGCCGCCCCTCGCCGCCGAATGGGCGGCCGGCCGCCTGATCTGGCCGAGCCCGGCGGTCGGCTGGCCCCTCGTCGCCTTTGTGGCGCTCGGGCCCTCGCTCGTCGCCCAGCTCGCCTATATCCGCGGCGTCGAGCTGATCGGCCCGAACCGGGCCGGGCTGTTCGTCAACCTCGTCCCGGTCTTCGGCGCCGGGCTCGCGGTGATGCTCGCGGGCGAGCCGTTCGACCGTTTCGACGGGCTGGCGCTCGGCCTCGTGCTGGGCGGCATCCTGGTCGCGGAGACCGCGGGGCGTCGGGCGGCGCGCGCGTCGGCGGGGGAGGGGCCATCGTCCGACGCGGCCCAATAGGGCGGGGGCGGGTCCCGAATTCGCCCGGCCCGAGGCAGGGGAGCCACATGTTGGCCGCGCCGAGGCGCTAGATTCGCCGAATCGTCGAATCGCCGTCCGGAATCCTCGCCTGCCGATGCCTACGCCCACTCCCCCGTCGCGGGTCGGCGCCCCCGTCGTCGCCCGTCCGCGCCTGCCGCGGTGGGTCGGCGAGATCGTTGCCGTCGGCGCCGCCGGTCTGGCCTGCGGTCTGCGCTACGCGCTCGACCCCGTGCTGCCGCCGGGCTTCCCGTTCCTGACCTTCTTCCCCGCCGTCATCCTGACGACGTACTTCTTCGGCTTGCGGGCCGGCATCCTGTGCGCCGCGATTTCGGGCCTGTGCGCGTGGTACTTCTTCATCGAGCCTGTCGGCTCGTTCGTGCTGAACGTCCCGACGGCCCTGGCGCTCGGCTTCTACGCCTTCATCGTCGCCGTCGACATCGCCCTGATCCACCTGATGCGGGTCGCCGGGGAGCGCCTCGCCGCGGAGCGGGCGGTGACCGGCGAACTCTACGAGCAGCAGCGCACCATGTTCCAGGAGCTGCAGCATCGGGTGGCCAACAACATGCAGTTCGTGGCCGCCCTGCTCGCCCTGCAGAAGCGCAAGGTCGCCGACGATCCGGGGGCCGCGGCGAGCGCCCTCGACGAGGCTCAGGCGCGGCTGGAGACGATCTCGCGCATCCACCGCCGCCTCTACGATCCCGCCCGGATCGACCAGCCGGTCGGCCAGTACCTGCAGGAGCTGTGCACCGACCTCCTCGGCGCCACGGGGGCGCGCAACATCGTCTGCCTCGTCGACGTGCCGCCCCTGCGCTTCGATCTCGCCCGGCTGACGACCCTGTCGCTCCTCGTGGTCGAGGTCGTCACCAACGCCCTCAAGCATGCCTTCCCGGGCGCTCAGGGCGGCACCATCACGATCCGCCTGGACTGCCTGGACGAGGGCATGACGGCGCTGACCATCGCGGATAGCGGCCCCGGCATTCCGGTGGATTTCGATCCGGCGACGAGCCGCAGCCTCGGCTTCCGGATCGTCCACGGGCTCGCGGCCCAGCTCGGCGGGACCCTGACCTACACCAACGAGAACGGCACCGTCGTGCGTCTCGTCTTCCCCGACGGTCCCCGGACCGCCGCGGCCTGATACCCAATCCGGTTGAACCCTTCGGGATGGCGGATTGGGGCTTCGCTCAAACGCCGCGCGGGCTTGCCTGATCCGGGCTCCGCTTTGATCAAGCGGAGCCCGGATCAGGCGGGCGGGCCGCGGGTTCGCGGCCGGAGGGGGAGGGCGCCCGGGCCCCGGCCTGTGCCGGAACGCCCTCCCCGGAGCCGCCGCGACGCCCCTTGTCGAGGCGCCGGGGCGGCGTTGAACGGCCAGCCCGGTTCACCCTGCCTCGTCGCGCGAGGGCGCGGGCCGCTGAGGGCACGGGCCTCGGGAGCCGCACGGCCGAAGCCCGGGGCGGGGCTCGCCGGGAGGCGCAGGACGGGACGCACTCGCCCGCTCACCCGGCCACCTCCGCCATTCGCATAAGATATATTATGGAACTTGAGCCGATGTGCGGGTCCCCTCCTGGGACCCATTAACCATGATTGCGCGGCATTTTACGGGAATCCGTGAAGAAATCGGATCGCCTCGCGTGGATCATGACTCACGGCTTGGGACCAGCCCCGCCCCGAGCCAGCTTGCATGTTCCTGCATAACGTATTCAATTCATGCCGGCCCACGGTCCGTCGCCCTCGCAATCGTCACAATCCTTCGGCACCACGAGCCCACCGATGAACCCACGCAGCCGACCCGCCATGTCGCTCCGCCCGCTCCTCGGCCTGGTTCTGGCCGCCGCCCTCGCCGGCCCCGCGCGCGCCCAGCCCGACGCGCCGCCCATCCCCGGGCTGCAGGCGCCGGAGAGGGCCGCCGCGGTCGAGCGCGTACCGGCCAAGCTCGGCCGGCTCGCCTCGCTGCTCGGCCGCGACGGCGACGTGCGGATCGTGGCCTTCGGCTCCTCCTCGACGGAAGGGGCGGGCGCGACCTCGCCCGCCATGGCCTACCCTGCCCTGCTGGAGCGCGACCTCGAGGAGCGGCTGCAGATCGGCGCGGCGAGCCGCCGCTCGATCACGGTGGTCAACCGCGGCAAGGGCGGCGACACCGCGGAGGAGATGGCCCGGCGCCTGGAGCGCGATGTGTTGGCCGAGCGGCCCGACCTCGTGGTTTGGCAGACCGGCAGCAACGATCCGCTGCGGGGCGTGCCGGTCGAGCGCTTCGTCGAACTGACCCGGGCGGGCATCGCGGCGATCCGCGCCACTGGGGCCGACGTGGTGCTGATGGACCAGCAATGGTGCCGCAAGCTCTCGGGCGTCGAGGGCGCCGACCGCTACGGCGAGGCGCTGCACGCGCTCGCCGCCGAGCTGAACGTGCCGGTGATCCGCCGCCGCGCGCTGATGCAGTCCTGGGTCTCGCACGGGCTGATGACCCCGGCCCAGATGATCGGCCCCGACGGCCTGCACATGACCGACGCCGGCTATCGCCAGCTCGCCAAGGCCGCCGCCGCCCAGATCCTGGTCGGCGCCGGCCTGATCCAGCCCTCGCTCGCCCGGAACTGATCGGGGCAGGGGTCCTTATCCAGGGCGTGGACGCCCCCTCCCCGGCTCCGTCCGCCCGCGTCTCCGCCATGGCCCAGGCTGAACCGATCGCCGAACCGACCGAGGCGGCTTTGGCCGCCTTCCTCGACGCCTTCTACGCGAAGGTGCGCCGCGATCCCCTGATCGGGCCCGTGTTCGCCGCCCGCATCGCGGAGGCCGATTGGCCGCACCACATGGCGCGGGTCACGGATTTCTGGTCTTCGGTGCTGCTCCGGACGGGACGCTACCAGGGCAATCCGTTCGGCCGCCATCGCGGCATTGCGGGCCTCGCACCGAACCATTTCGACCGCTGGCTCGCCCTGTTCGAGGCGACCGCCGCCGAATCCTTTCCTCCGGAGATCGGCCGGGAGATCGTCGGGCGGGCCCACCGGATCGGCGACAGCCTCAAGGCCGGATTGTTCTTCCGGCCCGAGCGGCGCGGGGCCGGGCCGGACGCCTCCTGAACGGCCCGGATCGCCGTTGGCTCGCAAGGGTTTGCCTTTCGCGGCCGGGGATGTCACGCCTCGGTGCGACGCGGGGGCGCGGGCACGATGGGACAATCGGTGTTGGACGGCTCGGCGGCGCTGCGAGCCAGGGCCCGGGTCTTCGCGGACATCCTGGTCCATCCGAGCCTGGAGGTGCTGCGCAACCCCCGGCCCCTGTTCCGCGGCGGGCCGGCATGGCCCCGCTTCGAGACGCAGGTCCTGGCCCGGACCTGCTGGTTCCCGCTTCCCGTCCCGATCGATGCCAAGCCGCCGCCCTGCCCGCCGGCCGCCGAGGCGGGGGAGGGTGTCTGGTGCGGACCCGTCAGCTTCCATTTCGGGCACATGGTCGCCGATTTCGGCATGCGGCTGGCGGCCTCGAGCCGGGCCTTTCCCGAGCTGCCCCTCGTCTTCAGCATCTGGAACCTGCCCGGCGCGGAGCCCCTGCCCTTCTTCTGGCAGATCGTCGACCATCTCGGCATCGACCGGGCGCGGATCCACCTCAACCGCGTGCCGACGCTCTGGCGGCGCCTGCATGTCCTGCCCCAGGCGGAGCGCCGCTTCGGCGGCGGCCCGGGCCGCGCCCATCTCGACTTCATGGACGCGATCACCGGCCCCGCCCCCCTCCCCGATCTCGACTGCCTGTTCGTGTCCCGGGCCGGCCTCCCCAAGGGCCGTTTCGCGGGCGAGGGGGTGCTGGAGGCGGCCTTGCAGAACGCCGGCGTCGTGGTGTTCCGGCCCGAGACCGTGCCGCTCGACGCGCAGGTCGCGCTCTACCGCCGGGCGCGGCGCCTGATCGTCTCCGAGGGCTCGGCCCTGCACGCCTTCCAGCTCCTCGGCCGCGTGCCGGCGGAGATGATCGTGCTGTGCCGCCGACCCTGGCGGCGCATGGCCGCCGCCTCCCTGCGACCGCGGGTGAGCGGCCTGCACTATGTCGAGGCGCTGCGGGGGCTCGTCCACGGCCTGCGCGCCACGGGCCGGCCGCAGACGACGACGGCGCTCTCGGTCCTCGATGAGGGGCGGCTCCTCGACGCCCTCGGCCGCCTGGGCGTTCCCCTCGCCTGGGACCGGACGGCCTATCTCCGGGCGCAGGAGGCCGACCTCGCCGACTGGATCGTGCACCGGATGGCGCAGGCGGCCCATCCGGGCGAGCGGGCGACGATCGAGCGCTGCCTGCGGGGCCTGTCGCTGCCGCCGCCCGCCCCGTGGCCCGAAGCCGGCAGGGAGCCCGGCAGAGAGCCTGGGACGGAGCCTGGCACCGAGGCCGGAACGGCGACGCCCTGAATGGCGAAGACCTCGAAGCCTCTCGGGCCCGGCGCCGCGACGGCGCTACAGCGCCGCCTGCACGGCCATCCCGTCATAGGCCGGCACCACCCCCGGCGGCAGGCGTCGCGCCAGGCTCGCATAGTCGAGGTCGGTGTGGAGATTGGTCAGGATGGCCCGGCGTGGCGCCACCTCCTCGATCAGCGCGAGGGCGTCCGCGACCGAGTAGTGCGACGGGTGAGGGGTCTCGCGCAGCGCGTCGATGATCAGGAGATCGAGGTCACGCAGCTGTGCCTTGGCCGCGTCGGGCATCAGGCTCACGTCCGGCGCGTAGGCGGCGGTGCCGAAGCGGAAGCCGAAGGCGGCCTCGTTGCCATGCTCCATCCGGAAGGGCAGGGCCGGAATCGGGCCCCCCTCCCCCGCGACGGCGACGGGTTCGCCCTCGCGGAGGCCGTGCAGGTCGAGGATCGGCGGATAGGCGCTGCCCGGCGGCGTCGCGAAGGCGTAGCCGAAGCGGGTTTCCAGCAGGGTGCGGGTCTGCGCGTCGGCATAGACCGGGATGCGGCGACGCATGTCGATGACCAGGGGGCGCAGGTCGTCGATGCCGTGGGTGTGGTCGGCATGCGCATGGGTGTAGAGCACCGCGTCGAGGCGGCTCACCCCGGTCTCGAGGAGCTGCTCGCGCAGATCCGGCGAAGTGTCGACGAGGAGGCGGGTCGCGCCGCCCGTGCCCTCCGCCCGCTCGACCAGCAGCGAGCAGCGGCGGCGGCGGTTGCGCGGGTCGGCCGGGTCGCAGGCGCCCCAGCCGGATCCGACCCGCGGCACGCCGCCGGACGAGCCGCAGCCGAGGATGCGGAGCGTCAGGCTTGCCATGCGCCCTCCCGGCCCGGGTTCATGCGCTTCCTCCCTCGCTCGCCGCGGCCTTGGCGAAGAGCCGGTAGAAATTGGCCGTCGTGAGCGCGGCGAAGGCCTCGAACGGCAGGTCGAGGGTCCGGGCCAGCACCCGGGCAGTGTCGGCGGTGTAGGCGGGCTCGCAGCGCTTCCCCCGATGCGGCTCGGGGGCCAGGAACGGCGCGTCGGTCTCGACCAGGATTCTGTCGCGCGGGATGGAGCGAGCGATGTCGCGCAGCGCCTCCGAGCGGCGGAAGGTGACGATGCCGGAGAACGACACGGAGAGTCCCAGTTCGACCCCGACCTGCGCGAGCCGCGCCCCCGACGAGAAGCAATGCAGCACCGCCTCGAACGGGCCCCGGGCCATCTCGTCGGTCAGCACCGCCTCCATCTGGAGGTCGGCGTCGCGGGAATGGATCACCAGCGGCAGGCCGGCGAGGCGGGCGGCCTCGATATGGGCGCGCAGCACCCGCTCCTGCACGGCCTCCGGCGCGGCGTCCGCGTAATGGTAGTCGAGCCCGGCCTCGCCGATGCCGACGCAGCGCGGGGCATCCGCCAACGCCGCGATGGTATCGGCGGGAACGTCCGGCTCCTCGGCCGCCCCGTGCGGGTGGGTGCCGACGGTGTACCAGACCGCCGCATGCGCCTCCGCGAGCGCCCGGTAGGTGTCCGCCTTGGCGACCCGGGTCGCGATGGTGAGGAGCCGCGTGACGCCCGCGGCCTCCGCGCGGGCGATCACCCCGGGGATGTCCTCGGCGAAGTCGGGGAAGTCGAGATGGCAGTGGCTGTCGACCAGCATGAGGGCTTTTCGAACGGAAGAGGCGCGGGGGGAATGCGTGAGCCGGGCCCGTCAGGCCGTGGCGTCCGGTCTCTCGAAACGCGGAAAGATCGGAGTCGGTGCCGGCAGCGCCGTACCCGGCTGCAGCCGATGGACCGCGTCGGCGAAGGCGAAGCGCCGCGCCTCCGGCGGCACCGCGAGCAGGTCGAGGAGCGCCGCGCCCGCCGTCGGCACGAAGGGCTGCACCAGCAACCCGATCCGGCGCAGGGTCTCGACCGTGACGTAGAGCACCGTGTTCATGCGGGCCGGATCGGTCTTGCGCAGGCGCCACGGCTCTTCCGCGGCGAAGTAGCGGTTGGCCTCCGCCACCACGGCCCAGATCTCCGCCAGGATCGCGTGCAGCGCGAGGTCGCCCATCAGCCCCCTCGCCGTCTCCGGCAGGGCGGCGGCGGCGTTGAGCAGGCGCGTGTCGGCCTCCGAGAACGGCCCCGGCTCCGGCACGGCCCCGGACAGGTTCTTGGCGATCATCGAGAGCGAGCGCTGGGCGAGGTTGCCGAGATCGTTGGCGAGATCGGCGTTGATGCGGTTGATGATCGCCTCGTGGCTGTAATTGCCGTCGCCGCCGAACGGCACCTCGCGCAGCACGAAGTAGCGCAGGGCGTCCGCCCCGTAGGTCTCGACGAGGTCGATTGGATCGACGACGTTGCCGAGCGACTTCGACATCTTCTCCCCCTTGGAGAGGAGGAAGCCGTGGCCGAAGACGCGTCCCGGCACGGGCAGCCCCGCCGACATCAGGAAGGCCGGCCAGTAGACCGCGTGGAAGCGGACGATGTCCTTGCCGATCACGTGCACGTCCGCCGGCCAGAACGGCCAGCGCGGGTCGCTCTCGTCGGGGAAGCCGCAGACGGTGAGGTAGTTCGTCAGCGCGTCGACCCAGACATACATGACATGGGCGGGGTGTCCCGGCACCGGCACGCCCCAGTCGAAGGTGGTGCGGCTGATCGAGAGATCCTTGAGGCCCGAGCGCACGAAGCTCGCGACCTCGTTCAGGCGGGTCTCCGGGCTCAGGAAGTCGGGCCGCTCGGCGTATAGGGCGAGCAGCCGGTCCTGGTAGTTCGACAGGCGGAAGAGAAAATTCTCCTCCTCCATCCACTCGACCGGCGTGTCGGTCTTGGCCGAGCGGCGCGTGCCGTCGGGCGCGAGCACCGTCTCGGCCTCGTCGTAATAGGCCTCGTCGCGCACCGAGTACCAGCCCGCATACGTGGCGAGGTAGATGTCGCCATTGGCCTCCATCCGCCGCCACAGCGCCTGGGCGGCGGCGTAATGCTCGGCCTCGGTCGTGCGGATGAAGCGGTCGTAGGCGCAGTTCAGCCGGTCGGCCATCGCCTTGAAGCGCCCGGCCATGTCGTCGACGAAGGCGCGGGGGCTGATCCCGGCCCGGGACGCCGTCTGCTGGATCTTGAGGCCGTGCTCGTCGGTGCCGGTCGAGAACAGGACCGCGCGCCCGTCGAGCCGCTGGAACCGCGCGATCGCGTCCGTGGCGATCACCTCGTAGGCGTGGCCGATATGCGGCGCGCCGTTGGGGTAGGAGATCGCCGTGGTGATGAGGAAGGGCGCCTGGGCCGTCTCGCTCACGTGTGGAATGTCCCGGATCGTCTGGGCGCCGCACGGAACGCCCGCCGGACGGGGCACTTCCCGCGCGGGGCACGGTGGGTCGGCTCGACATGCCTTGTGGCGCGCATCGCCCCGGCGCGCAACCGAGCCGCCGCGCTGCCGAACCGTCAAGCCGCCGACGTGGCGTCGCGCCCTGGCCCTGGCCGCGGCGCAGGTCGGCCGGACGGTGTTGCCGAAACGCCCGCGCCGCCGGGGAACGGCCCGGGCCGCACCCATGCGGCCATCTTTCCCGATATGTCTGCCCTCACAGGGAAGGCGCGGGCTCGCGGCGGTTCGCAGGGGGGCGCCGGATTCGGGATGCCGCCAGGCTCACCCGCCTCCCCGGCCTCGACCGTCCGCGCCGCCTCCGCACGGACCTCGCCGGACAGCCCGGCCTTGAGGGGCTCGGCCGGCGCCGGGTCGGCTACCGGATGCGCATTCCGCGCGAGGCCTGTCCGGCGGGCGCCGTCGCCGTCGCCGTCGACCGCGACGGCCGCATGGCGGTGCTCCCGGAGACCGGGGGCCGCTGACCCGGGGGGCCGGGTTTCAGCGCGGCGCCCCGGCCAGCGCCTCGAAGGCCGCGAGGACGAGGGGTCTCCGGTCGAGGTTGTACACGGCGGCGTCCCGGGCGGCGGCGGCGATGCGCTCGGCGGCCTCGACCAGGGGCAGGAGACGGGCCGGGCCCTCCCCCTGGCGTCGGTCGATCTCGGCGGCGACGTGGCGCTGGATCGCGTCGAGGGCCGTGGCGAGCAGCGGCTCGGCGTCCCGGCCGGCCAGCGTCTCGCCGAGCTTGAGCACCCGCCGCCAATCCGGATCGGGCAGGGCGGCCAGCAACGCCGAGACCTCCGCCTCGACGGCCTGGGTCGGGGGATCGAGCAGGGCCACCGCCCGGGCGACCGAGCCCTCGCACAGGGCGAGCGCCCGGGCGAGCGCCGCCGCCTCGGGCCGGGGGAAGGGCGGGGGGAACCCCTCGATCACCGTCCGCACCTGCGCCTCGGCGAGCGGCCGCACCGGCAGGGCCCGGCAGCGGGAGCGGATCGTCGGCAGCAGCCGGCCCGGCGCGTGGGAGACGATCAGGAAGATGGCGCGCGGCGGGGGCTCCTCGATCATCTTGAGCAGCGCGTTGGCGCTGTTGGCGTTGAGATCCTCGGCGCTGTCGACGATGCAGACGCGCCAGCCCCCCTCCCCGCCCGCGGTGGTGGCGAACAGAGCCAGCGCCTCGCGGGCGGCGTCCACGGAAATGCGGGTCGGCAGGGTCTTGGCCCCCGGCGCCTGCACCCGGCGCAGCGCGATCAGGTTCGGATGCGAGAGGGCCGCGACCTGCCGGGCCGCCGGGTGGTCGGCGGGGAGATCGAGGCGGTCGGGCGCCGCGAGGCTGCGCGGGTCGGCGACGAGCCGGCGCGCGACCCGATAGGCCAGGGTCGCCTTGCCGATGCCGGGCGGGCCGCCGATCAGCCAGGCATGGTGGAGTCGTCCGGCGGCGAGGGCTGCGGCGAAGGCGGCCTGCGCGGCCTCGTGCCCGACGAGGCGGGTCTGCTCGCGCGGGCGCGGCACCTGCGCGAGGTCGCCGGCCTCGGCCTCGCTCGGCGCCTCCTTGCGGGACCGGCCCCCGTCAGGCGGCATGGTCGCGCCCTCCCGGGATCGAGGGGGCCCCATCGGGCAGAGGTTCTGGCAGCCGTTCGGGCAGCAGTTCGGGCAACCGCGCCGCCACCGCCTTGCGGATCGCCGCCTCCACGGCGTCGGGCTCCGGCTCCGCGTCGATGACCCGGCAGCGCGCGGGCTCGGCCTCGGCGATGCCCCGGAAGGCCGCCCGCAGGCGCTCGTGGAAGCCGAGCGCCTCCCCCTCGAACCGGTCGGGCGCTCCGGTCTCCTCCCCGCTCCGTCGGCGCGCCCGGGCGAGGCCGGCCTGGGCCGGCACATCGAGGATCAGGGTGAGGTCGGGGGCGAGGTCGCCGAGCGTCACCCGCTCCAGGCTGGCGATCAGGGCTGGGTCGAGGCCGCCCGCCGCGCCCTGATAGGCGCGGGTGGAATCGGCGAAGCGGTCGCACAGCACCACCGCGCCGCGGGCCAGCGCCGGGCGGATCAGGGCGTCGACATGGTCGATCCGGGCGGCGGCGAAGACCAGGGCCTCGGCGAAGGGCCCGAACGGCTTGGCCACGCCCCGCAGCAGCGCCTCGCGATAGGCCTCCGCCCGGGCCGTGCCGCCGGGCTCGCGGGTGACGACCACCTCGCGCCCGCTCGCCGCGCGCAGGGCGGCGGCAAGCCGGGCGATCTGGGTGGACTTGCCCGCCCCCTCCCCGCCCTCGAAGGTGATGAAGACGCCCCGCGGCGCATCGCTCGACATGGGGACCGGCTAGCACAGGGTGGGCCGGCGCGACAGCGCGGGCGCGGTGCGCTTCACCAGCCCCGTCGCGCGGCGACGATCTCGCGCCCGGGGGCGCCCAGGAAGGGGGCCAGGCGGGCGCGCCAAGCGGAGCGCCAAGCGGGGCGCCAAGTGAACGCATCGGCGAGACGTGTCTCGCCGGCGTCCCGGTGCAGCCCTCCGATGGTGCCGAGGCAGGCCGCCATGACAAAGTGGTCGGGGACGATCGGGACCGGCTCCCGGGCGCCGTCCCGTGCCGGGCGTGGAGAACGCCGCCCTCCGCCGTGTCGAGGATGAACCCGTCGCCGCCCTGAGCGGCGGCGACGAGCCAGCGATCCGGCCCTTCGGACAGGCGCTCCCGGCTGCGGCATCCATCGCGTCATTCTTGGATCAGCGGGCCTGCGTGAGCCAGTCCCGCATCGCCTCGAAGGTCGCGATGCCGGCGCCCAGCGCCGCCGGTTCCTGGGCCGCGGTCAGGCCGTCCAGGCGTTCGCGGAACGTCCGCCACATCGGCCCCGCCGCCCGGCCGCGGCCGGCGTAATAGGCGAGCGGCACGCCGTCCCCGTGCAGCCCGCCGACATGGCGGCCGATCAGGAGGCCGCCCAGCGTCGAGCCCTCCAGCACGTAGAGCGCGCCGAGCGCGGCCCCCTCCCCCGCGAGCGCGGGCGCGGGCGGCGCGGGCAGGGCGCCGCACCGGTCGGCGTCGAGCCCGAGGGCGACGAGATCGGCATCGAGGGCGGCGAGCCGCCGCCGCGGCTCGAAGAAGGCCGCGTCGGCGAGCCCCAGGGCGATGGCCGGCTCGTAGGCGGCGTGGAAGCCGCGCAGGCGCGCGAGCAGGCCCGCATAGGCCGGCAGCGTCGCCACCCGCTCCTGCCAGTCGAGGTCGCGCTCCAGGGCGGCATGGGCCTCGGCGGTGGCCGCGCGCAGGCGGGTGTGAAGGGTGTCGCTCAAGGCTGCGGCCCGGACGGCTCAGGCGTGGATGGTGAAGCAGGCGCCCTCGGCGTTCTCGACGTCGAGGCGCGCGCCGATCTGGTCGAGCATGGCGCGGATCAGCTTCATGCCGAGCCCGGTGCCCCGGGCCCGCGCGCGCTCCCAGTCCGGCGGCATGCCGTCGCCGTCGTCGCACACCTTGAGGCGCACGGCGCCCGCGCCGCCCGCGACGGTCACGGTGATCCGCGCGCCCCGGTCGGGACGGCCCGCGTATTTGAACGCGTTGGTGACGAGTTCCGTGGTGATGAGCGAGAGCGCCACCGCGTGCCGGTAGGGCACCATCAGCCCGGTCTCGGCAGTGAGCGCGACGCTGTGCTCGTCGCCCGCCATCCCGGCGAGGTCGTTGCACAGGGACTGGATGGTCTGGCCGAGATCGACCTCCTCCAGGCTGTCGCCCTGGTAGAGGCTGTCATGGACCCGCGCCACGCTCATGACGCGCGCCGAGGTCTCGGAGAAGGCCTGGCGCGCGGCCGGGTCGGCGATCTGGCGGCGCTGCATGTGCAGGAAGGCCGTGACGATCTGGAGCGAGTTCTTGACCCGGTGGTCGATCTCGCGGGTCAGAAGGTCCTTCTGCTCCAGCAGGCGCTCCTTGTCGGCGAGCAGGCCGGTCAGCTCGGCGATCTTGCTGCGCTGGCGCAGCACCACGCCGTCGACCGCCTCGGCGAGCTGCTCGGCGAGCGCCACCTTCCAGCTGGCCCAGGGGGCGGATTGGCCGCGCCGCTCCTCGACCCAGCGCTCGAACGAGCGCCGGGGCAGCACCGCCACGGGGCCGCTGCCGGGCAGGACGGGCTTGCGCGGGTCGCCGCCCCAGGTCACCGTTCCGGGCACCTCCGGCTTGAACCACAGCAGGAGGTGGCGCCGCTCGGCCCCGACGAAGACCGCGAGCAGGCCGCTGGCGGATTCGGTATAGGCGGCCGCCGGGGCATGGTGCAGCGACAGCGTGTCGGTGACGAAGCTGCGCGCGTCCGGCGTCAGGCTCTCCCGCAGCCACGAAGCGAGCGCGCGGACCTCCGCCTCGCCCGGCGTCGTCCCGGTCAGGGTGATGTCGGCCCCGGAGACGATCCCCACGCCGCTCACCCCGAACAGGTCGAGGAGGCTCGGGCTGCCGTGCATCAGCGAGAGCACGAAGTCGTCGGAGCGGGTCAGGCGCCGCACGAGGCGCCCCTGCACGTCGAGATGGCGCTGGCGCTCGCTCCACAGCGCCTTGCCCTCGATCTCCTGCACCCGCATCGCGAAGGCGTCGGTCAGCACGGTCGCGGTGGCGCGGGTCTCGGGCGCGACGTAGTGCGGCCGGCGGTGATGGCCGATCATGAGGCCCCAGAGCCGGTTCTCGACCATGATCGAGATCGACATGGAGCCGTCCACGCCGAGATTGCGCTGGTACTCGAGATGGATCGGCGAGAGCGTGCGGTTCTGCGCGAAGGTGAGGTCGATGGGCGCGTTGCCCGCGGCCCGCTCGGCCACCAGCGGGACCGGCACGCAATCCCGGTCGATGACGAAGCGGCTCTTGGCCCGGGTGTAGAGGGCGCGGGCCTGGGCCGGGATGTCGGAGGCGGGGAAGCGAAGGCCGATCAGCGGGCGCTGCCAGTCCGGCACCATGTCCTCGGCGATGGCCTCGCCGTTCCAGTCCGGGTCGAAGCGGTAGACCAGCACCGACTCGAAGCCGGTGACGGCGCGGATCTCCAGGGCGGCGATCTGCGCCGCCTCGGTCAGGCTCTCGGCGGCGCGCAGGCGCGCCATCGCCAGTTCGGTGTCGAGGGGGTTGGCGGCGGAGAAATCCTCCGGCCGCTCGGGGGCCAGCTCCAGCTCGACGATGATCCGGCCGAGATGGGCATGGGCCATGAGGTGGAAGCGCTCGCCCCGCGGCGGCAGGGTGAGCGTGCGCCGCAGGAGCCGCCCGTCGCTCAAGGAATGGGTGGCGAGCCCGTTGCGGATCGCCGAGACGATGGGCGTGGGCAGCACCGCGTCCAGGCGGTGGCCCGAGGGCGGGAACAGCCCGGGGGGCAGCGCCTCCGCCGCGTTGGCGCTGAAGGCCACGATCTCGAAGGTCGCCGCGTCGGCGGCGAGCATCACGGCGTTGGGCTGGATCGAGCCCGGGACATGGATCGGCTCGCGCTCGCACAGGCTCGGATCGACCGGCTCGGCCCGGCTGCGCTGGGCGATGGCGGCCAGCACCGCCTCGCGGGCGGGGACGGCGGCGATCTGACCCAGGGACGTGAGGGTCAGCCAGGTGCGACCGCCCGCGCCGGGATGCAGGCCGATGCGCATCCGCAGGGGCGCCGGGTTGCGGCCGAACACGAACTCGAAGCTCGGCCCGGAGCCGCCCCGCCGGACGCTGGCGAGGAAGCGTCCGTAGAAGCTCGGCACGCCGGCGCTCGGCACGAGATCGCGGAAGAAGTTGCGCCCGGCCATCGCCTCGGCGGAGAGCCCGCACAAAGCCGCCGCCGCCGGATTGCAGGCCAGCACCGTTCCGACCGGATCGAGGCAGAGAAGACCGAAGCCCAGCCCGTCCCGCTCCGCGGACGTCAGGGATTCGAGATCGACGAGCGCGTCGATCGGGCTATGGTCCGGCCCCTGAACGTGCATCTGCGACGGATCGACCATTACAACGTCCGATATGCCCGCCACGGGCAGGGTGCGCAATGGCGCCGGAGACACATGTCTCCTGTCACAGACGCGGCAGGCTGCGGCGAAATGCTTGTCGATCGAAGATATTGTCTGAAATGATACACTGTTTTCGCCAGGGAACGGCTTCCGCGCCGCACCGGATTCCAGCGCGCGAACGAGCCTTAACGACGCAGCGCCTCGGAACGTTCAACGGGACGACCCGCAGGGCTCGCCCCCGGCGCCGGCCGCGGTGCCACCGCCGCGCCCAGGGGCCCGGCAAGAGGTCTGGCAGGAGGCTTGGCAAGAGGCCCGGCAGGAGGCCCGGCCGGCGCACCCGGGCGGCCCGGCGTCAGGCGGCCTCGGCATCCGCGTAGGAGCGGCAATGCTGCAGGTAGCCGACCTCGTGTCGACCGGCGAGTTCGACCACGCTCGACCAGAGCCAGGACGGTGCGCCCTCCCCCGTCCGCGCACCTTTCGCCCCGTCCTTCACGACGGCGCGCCGCCAGGCGGCGCGGACCTTTCCGGTCATCTGCCGGCCATGCGCCCGGCCGACGACATGGGCGAGGTAATGGGCGGCCTGCACGGCCTCCGCCCGGCTGAACTGGTCGATGTCGAGCTTGAGGTCCTGGGGCAGCAGCTCGCGCACGAAAACCGGCTTGTCGAGGAGCCGGGCCGGCAGCATGCGCTCGCCGAGATGGGGCGAGAGCGCCCGTGCGCCGGCCACGACCCGCTCGGCCGGGTCGTCGGGCATCCGGACGCCCGGGGCCGGCGGAGCGGCCGCCGGGACCGCCTCCTTCACATCGACGAGCGCGAGGCGGCGCTTGCCGTCCCCCTCGATGCGCACCAGCGCCGCGTAGCGCAGGAAGCCGAGGGAGGAGCATCCCTTCATCCAGTAGGCGGCGTCGAGCAGGCGCATCGTCGTGCCCTCCCCGCGCCCGTTCAGGGCGAGCACGAGATCGCGCACCCCGTCCTGGCGGAACAGGTCGCGCAGGGCGGTGCGCTCCTCCGCGTCGAGGGCCCAGAACCGGCGCCCGAGTGGGATTTCCGGCTCGACATCCTTCAGGCGCTCGCGGGCGAGGTGCTTCCAATGCCGGCCCAGGGCCCGCCGCCGCACGGTCCGCACCGCGTCGGGCTCCGGCGGGCGCGCATCGTCGTCGCCGGGTTCGGCGAGACCCCGGGCGTAGCCCCGGACCATCGCCTCCAGCATCTGGCTCGTGACGACGCCGGGCAGGTTGGAGCCGCGCGCGGCGCTGGCGAGCGACAGGCCGAGGCGGACGAGATCGTGGGTCGGGTTGCCGATGACGGTCTGGTCGAGGTCGCGAATCTGCACCTCGACCTCCCCCTCCGCATCGGCGAGGGGGCCGAGATTGCCGAGATGGCAATCGCCGCAGATCCAGACCGGCGGGCCCTCCGGCAGCGTGCCGCGGGGCAACCCGTCCAGCCACTCGTAGAATTTCAGGGTGTTGCCGCGGACATAGGCATGAGGGGACTTCGCCATCTTGAGCGCCCGCTGCCGCGCCAGCACGGCCTCGCGCGCGTCTCGGACTATGCTTGCTTCCACGGCCGTCCGGTCCTCTCGCATCCCACGCGCCGGAGCCCGCCCCGGCGCGCCCGGGACGAACCCGGCGCCTCGACAACGCGCCGGAACGCCCCGCGCTCGCGCGGCCGAATGTCCTCGTCCGGGATGAGAACGGCGTTAAGAACGTGAAAAGGTCCGTTTTTGGAGGGTGACGCGCGGAGGGGAGGCAGGCCCGGGACGAGGTTCCCTGTCCCCGTGGAAGCGTCTAGCCGCGCTGCCCGGCCAAATCCGACAGGGCGGTGTCGAGGGCTTCTTCCAGGGTCGGGTGGTAGAACGGACGGTCGCGGAAGGTGGCGACGTCGAGCCCGTCCTGGACCGCGTGGGCGACGAGATGGGCGAGGTGCTCGACCTCCGGGCCGATCATCTCGGCGCCGACGAGGCGCCCGCCCGGCGCGGCATAGAGGCGGAGGCCGCCTTGCGCCCGGTCCATGACCCGGGCCCGGCCCTGCCGGCCGAAGTCCGCCCGGCCGATCCGGTGGCCCGCCTCCGGGTCGAAGCCGCCGCTGACGACCGCGATCTGCGGCTGGCTGAACACCATCGCGAGCGCCACCCAGCGCCGGGGCCGTTCGAGCGGCCCGCCCGCGGCGAGGCGCGCGGCGTTGCGGCCGCTGATGCGCCCCTGGCGGCTCGCCTCGTGCAGGATCGGCCGGTCCGCGTTGGCGTCGCCCGCGATGAACAGGGCCGAGCCCTCGCAGTGGAGCGAGTGCGGATCGAAGGCCGGGCTGCCCCGCGCGTCCAGGCGCGCGCCGGTCTGCTCGAGGCCGATCCCGGCGAGGTTCGGGGACCGGCCGGCGGCGGCGAGGACCCGGGCGAACCGGCCCGCGCCGCCGCCGCTCCAGGTCAGGCGCACGCCCTCCCCGTCCGGTTCGGCGCCCTCGACCTCGGCACCGAGATGCAGGTCGAAGGCCTCGGAGAAGATGGCGCGGGCGGCCCGCGTCAGGTCGGGGTCGCGCAGGCCCCCGGCGCTGTCGCCGGGATCGAACAGGCTGACCCGCACGCCGAGCCGGGCCATGCTCTGCGCGAGTTCGAGCCCCACCGGGCCGGCGCCGAGTACGGCGAGGGAATCGGGCAGGTCCGCGATCTCGAACAGCGTGTCGGTGGTGAGGGCGCGCGCGCCCAGGGCGCGGAGCGGCGTCGGCAGGCTCGGGCTCGATCCGGAGGCGAGCACGGCCGCCTTGAAGCGCAGGCGAGTGTGATCGCCGACGCGCAAGGTCTGCGGCCCCTCGAACACCGCCCGGCCGGTGAGGCGCGACTCCGCGGGCAGGTCCGCGAGCCCGTCGAAGACCGAGGCGACGAAATCGTCGCGCAGGGCCCGCACCCGCCCGAGCACCCGCGGCCCGTCGACCTGTACGCCGCCGACGGAAATCCCGAAGGTCTCCGCCCCGCGGGCCCCATGCGCGGCCTCGGCGGCGCTGATCAGGAGCTTCGAGGGCATGCAGCCGACCCGGGCGCAGGTGGTGCCGCCGGGGCCCTGCTCGATCAGCAGGCTCCGCGCCCCCTCCCCCAGGGCGGCGCGGTGGGCCGCGATGCCGGCGGTCCCGGCCCCGATCACCGCCACGTCGCAAGAGATCTCGCACTCGATCTCGCACTCGATCTCGCGCTCGATCTCGCGCATCGGATCAGGCCGCCATGGTGAGGACGGCGCCGCCGTCGACCCGCAGGTTCTCGCCGGTGATGAAGCTCGCCCGCTCGGAACAGAGGAACGCCACCGCCGCCGCGACCTCGTCGGCCCGCCCGCGACGGCGCGCGACGATGCCGGGGCGGTTCTCGTCGAGGAAGCTCCCGACCGCCTCGTCGAAGGAGACGCCGAGCGTGTCCGCCCGCTTCTCCATCATGGCGTCGGTCATCGGCGTGGCGACGAAGGCGGGCGCCACCGAGTTCACGAGAACCCCGTCTGCGCCGTAGGCCTTGGACAGGCCCTTGGTCAGGTTCATGAGCCCGGCCTTGGCGGCGCAGTAGGGCAGTTCCTCGACATAGGGCTGGACCGCGTCCTCCGAGGTGAAGAAGACGATCCGCCCCCAGCCCGCCGCCCGCATGCCGGGGATGAAGGCGCGGGCGACCCGCACCGAGGCCATCAGGTCGGCCTGGATCGTCGCGAGCCAGCCCGCATCGTCGATCTCCAGGAAATCGCCGGTGGCGCCGGTCACGCCCGCGGCGTTGACGAGGATCGTGGGCTCGGCGTCGAAGGCGCTCCGGGCGAAGTCGCGCAGCGTGAGCGCACCCTCGTTCGTGGAGAGGTCCGCCTGGCAGGCCTTCACCGCGCCGAGCGCCGAGAGCCGGCCGGCGGCCTCGGTCAGCTCCGTCTCCTTCAGGTCGGAGAGGACGATGCGGACGCCCTCGCGCAGGAGATGCTCCGCGCTGGCGTAGCCCATGCCGGAATCACCCCCGGTGACCACCGCGACGCGCCCGCTGATGCCGAGATCCATGAGAGGTTCCTTGTGAGACGTTCCTTCCGGCCGCCGGGCGTCGACGCGGCCATTCTCCGGTCAGAGTGGCGGGCCAACGGGAGCCCGACTCGATCGTTCCGAGGGCGCAGGGGGCTGCGGCGATCGGACCGGACGGGCGTGGATGCAAAAATTCCGTCGAGGCCCTGTCGGCGGGCAGGCTGTCCGTCCGTCCTCGGGCGGCATACCGGGGAACGGACGATGCACGAGGAGAACCCGACGATGAGCGCGACGCAGACCCACGCGACCGAGGCGAATCCGGCGGGCGCGCCGCCGCCGACCCGGGGCGGCGTGATCGCCTACCTCACGGTCGACGGCGCGATGCGGGCGGCCGCGTTCTACCGAGAAGCCTTCGCGGCCGAGATCGTCGCCGCCATCCCGGCCGACGCGCAGGGCCGGACCATGCATGTCCACCTCTACCTCAACGGCTCCTCGCTGATGCTGTCGGACGCCTTTCCCGAGCACGGCCACCCGCTCCAGGCCCCGCAGAGCTTCAGCCTGCTCCTGCCGGTCGACGCGATCGCGCCGTGGTGGGACCGGGCGGTGGCGGCCGGCGCCACGGTGGTGATGCCCTATCAGGAGATGTTCTGGGGCGACGTCTACGGGCAGCTGCGCGACCCGTTCGGGGTGACCTGGGCGATGAACCAGGCCAAGGGACAGCCCAACGGACAGGCCCAGGAACAGGCCAAGGGATAGGCCTAGGAATAGACCCAGCGACACGACCCGCGCCCGGCCTGACCATCTCGAGGGAGCCTCCCATGACCCGCGACGCCGACGACCCCCGCGACCTCGTTCTGACCCGCCTGATCCCGGTACCCCGCCGGGCGCTGTGGCGGGCCTGGACCGAGCCCGACCTCCTCAAGCAGTGGTTCGCCCCGAAGCCCTACACGACCCCGGTCGCCGAACTCGACGTGCGGCCCGGCGGCGCGAGCCTGATCGTGATGCGCAGTCCCGAGGGGCAGGACATGCCCCATCCCGGCGTCTACCTCGAGGTGGTGCCCGACGCGCGCCTCGTCGTCACCGACGCCTACCGCTCCGCCTGGGTCCCGTCGGACAAGCCGTTCCTGACGGTGATCCTCACCTTCGCCGACGAGGCCGGCGGCACCCGCTACACCGCGCGCGCCCGCCACTGGACGCTGGAGGATCGCCGGACCCACGAAGCGATGGGGTTCGAGGCCGGCTGGGGGCAGTGCGCCGACCAGCTGACCGCGCTGGTGAAAACGCTCGGCTGATGGCCCTCTGCCCGCGCTGGCCTTGTGCCGCCGTGATCCGGTACAAGCCCGGCTTCGCGCGGGAGTACCACTCGGCCGCGGGTCCGGCTCTTGCACCGCAGCGAGCCGGCCCGGGCCGGTGTCCCGCTCCGGGATGCCGGGCGTGTCCCGGCCGGACGGTGTGAGGATCGATCATGTGCGGAATCGTCGGCATCGTCGGGCGCGAGGCGGTCGCGGGCCCGATGATCGAGGCCCTGCGGCGGCTCGAATATCGCGGCTACGATTCCGCCGGCCTCGCCACCCTGGAGCGCGGCCGGCTGGTGCGTCGGCGGGCGGAGGGCAAGCTGTCGAACCTCGAGCGCAAGCTCGCGGAGATGCCGCTCGCGGGGGCCATCGGCATCGGCCACACCCGCTGGGCGACCCATGGCCGCCCGACCGAGACCAACGCCCACCCCCACGCCACCGAGCGGCTGGCGGTGGTCCATAACGGCATCATCGAGAATTTTCGCGAGCTGAAGAGCGAACTCGAAGCGGCCGGCGCCCGGTTCGAGTCCGACACCGACACCGAGGTCGTCGCCCGGCTGGTCGATCACCTGATGGCGCAGGGCCTGGGTCCCGTGGCGGCGGTCGAGGCCGCCCTGCCCCGCCTGCGCGGGGCCTTCGCCCTGGGCTTCCTGTTCGCGGGCGAGGAGGAGTTCCTGATCGGCGCCCGCCATGGCGCGCCGCTGGCCATCGGCTTCGGCCGGGGCGAGACCTATCTCGGCTCCGACGCCCTGGCGCTCGCCCCCTTCACCGACGAGATCACCTATCTCGACGAGGGCGACTGGGCGATCCTGACCCGCGCGGGCGCCGAGATCCGCGACATCGACGGCCGCCCGGTCGCGCGGGCCCGCCAGAGGATCGTCGCGCAGGCCTACCTCGTCGACAAGGGCAACCACCGCCACTTCATGGCCAAGGAGATCCACGAGCAGCCCGAGGTGGTGGGCCGCACGCTGGCCCATTACGTCGACATGGCCGGGGGCAAGGTCGTGCTGCCGGGGGCCCTGCCCTTCGATTTCGCCCGGCTCTCGCGGCTGTCGATCACCGCCTGCGGCACTGCCTATTACGCCGGGCTCGTCGCCAAGTACTGGTTCGAGACGATCGCGCGGCTGCCCGTCGAAATCGATGTGGCCTCCGAGACCCGCTACCGCGAGCCGCCGCTGGAGGAGGGCGGGCTGACGCTGGTCATCTCGCAATCCGGCGAGACCGCCGACACCCTGGCCTCGCTGCGCTACGCGAAATCCCAGGGGCAGCACACCTTGGCGGTGGTCAACGTGCCGACCTCGACCATTGCCCGGGAATCCTCCGCGGTGATGCCGACGCTGGCGGGGCCCGAGATCGGGGTGGCCTCCACGAAAGCCTTCTCCTGCCAGCTGACCGTGCTGCTCTGCCTCGCCATCGCGGCCGGCCGGGCGCGGGGCACGATCGACGCGGCCCGCGAGCGGGCGCTCGTCGACGCGCTCATCACCGTGCCGGGGCTGATGGCGGAATCGGTCACGCTGGAGCCGCAGGTCGAGGCGCTCGCCCGCGAGATCGCCCGCGCCCGGGACGTGCTGTATCTGGGGCGCGGCACCAGCTACCCGATGGCCCTCGAAGGCGCCCTGAAGCTCAAGGAAATCAGCTACATCCACGCGGAGGGCTATGCCGCGGGCGAGCTCAAGCACGGACCCATCGCGCTGATCGACGAGAGCGTGCCGGTGATCGTGATCGCGCCCCACGACGCGATCTTCGAGAAGACCGTCTCGAACATGCAGGAGGTCGCCGCCCGCGGCGGCCGGATCATCCTCGTGGGCGATGCCCGCGGCGCGGCGGCGGCCGGGCTCGACACCCTGGCGACGCTCACCATGCCGGACGTGGACCCGGTGGTGGCGCCGATCGTCTACGCGGTGCCGGTGCAGCTCATCGCCTACCACACCGCCGTCTTCATGGGGAAAGACGTGGACCAGCCGCGCAACCTCGCCAAGTCCGTCACGGTGGAGTGAGGCGGGTGGGCCGGGGCGGGCCCGTACCCTGCCAGGACGGCCCGGCCGGGCTCCGCGTCAGCGCCCCGCTACCGCGCCCTGGACGACGTTCCGAACCAGCGGCGCGGCGGGCACCTCCCGGTGCCAGAGCGGGCCGGTGCGGGCGTTGTCGTAGCCGAGCTGGTAGAGGCTGCGCATATAGGCGGTGTCGAAGCCCCGCGCCGTCGTGGTCTGGGGCGCGCGCTCGTCGATATAGGTCAGGTTGAAGCCGATGCCGTTGCGGCTGGCGAAGGCGTCGGTGGCCACGAGCGTCGCCCGGGAGCGGGCGCGGCTGGCGGTCGTGAACGACTTCTCGACGATCGACAGGGTGTTGTTCTTCGTCACCTCGAATTCCGGCTCCAGCCGCCCGTTGATGACGACGTAGATGTCGGCCTTGCCGGCGCTCTTGATGCGCCCGTCCCGCACCAGGAACGACTGCGGCAGGGTGAAGACCGGCGTCACCACCGAGCCGTCGACATGCATCTCCTGGAAGGCGCGGCCCTCCGCCTGCACGTCGAGAAGCTGGGGCGGGAACACCGCCGGGATGCTGGCGGAGGCGGTCAGCACGTCGGCGAACAGGGCCACGGCGTTCGGCGCCCCGCTCGCCGCGATGGCGCCCATGTTCCAGATCACGGCGCGCTGCGTATCGAGGTTGGTCGTCACCACGAGCAGGCGCCGGCCCTTGGCGTGCTCCTCGGCGACGGCGCGCAGGAGGTCGGGCGTGACGTAGCGGGCGATCAGGTCGCGCAGGCGCCCGTCGCCGAACAGCCCCGAGCCGAACAGCACGTTGGCGAGGCTCGGCCCCTGCACCAGCGAGCCGGCGATGCCGCTCGTGTAGATCTCGGTGAGGTAGGGGTCGTAGGCCGGGCCCAGGAAAGCGAAGGGCGCGATCAGGGCGCCGGTCGAGACGCCGGACACGATGGTGAATTCCGGCCGCGTCCCCGAGGCGGTCCAGCCGTTGAGCACGCCGGCCCCGTAAGCGCCGTCGCCGCCGCCGCCCGAGAGGGCGAGGTAGCTGAAGGCCTGCCGCTTGCGCTGCGGGCCCGCCGCCATCGCGACGAATTCCGCGGCGCTGGCATCGGCATAGGCGCGCACCCCGACCATGCCCGGAACGGCGGCGGCCTCGGCCTCGGCCTGCGTGTAGGCCGTGCGCGGCAGCGAGGCGCAGGCGGCGGCCGGCCCCGCGACGAGCGCGGCGGCGAGCAGGCGCGACCAGCGGAAGCGAGAAGACATCGAGAAATTCCGACGAGCCCGGGCGAACGGCTCAGCTTATACCAGAACGAGCTTGGCCGTATCGCGTTCCCGCGCCCCGTCCGGCGCTGCGTCGCAGGTGGTGCCGCGGCGCCACAAAGGCCCCGACAGGGACGGCGCGCGGCGTCGTCCCGGATCCCGCCTCACTCTGAATTGTGCGCGAGCGAGCTGTGCACAGGCGGTGATTCCGGGGGGACCCGGATGTTCGTTCCCCAGGAACGCCTTAAGATCGGCTTAAGTCCGGGCTCGATCGCCCCGGAATGGGGATCGGAACGGGACGTGGCAGGACGCGCCGGAGGGCGCGGGCGCCAGGGCTCCCGCGGGGGAGGTCTCGAATGTTGAGCGGCTCGGCGGTCCTGCGGGTGCTCCTCCTGCTGGTGGCGGTGGCGGGGATCACGGGGGTCGTGCAGGTCTTCTGGCTGCGGTCCCCTGCCCCCACCCCTGCTCCCGAGCCGGCGCGCACGAGCGCCCCGCAGGACGGCCGCCGGTCCGAGCCGGGCCGCGCCGAGACGCCGCCCGCCGCACCGGAGGCCGCCGCCAAGCCTAACCCCACCCCGACCCCCGCTCCGGCCCCTTCGGCGGCGGCCAGGCCCGAACCCGTGCCCGGGCCGGCACGGCCTCTGGACCCGCCGCCCGCCCCGCCTCGGGCCGCCGAGCCGCCCCCTCCCCCGCTCGACCCGGCCGAGGCCGCGGCGGAGAACGCGCCGGCTGCGGCGGTGGCCCTGCTCGATCTCAACACCGCCACCCTGGCCGAGCTGAACGGGCTCAAGGGCGGGGGCGCGATCGGCCGGACGATCATCGGGCACCGCCCCTACACCTCCGTCGAGCAGCTCCTGTCGAAGCGCGTCCTCAACCGGGCCACCTACCAGCGCATCAAGGACCAAGTGATGGTGCGCTGAGCGGGCGCCCGTTCACCGGGCCGCCGCCCGTCACGGGAACGGCCCCGCGGGGCTGCGTCGGCCGCTGGTGCCCCGCGCCCGCAGGCCTTAAAGACGGTGAGGGTGAGCGTGACCCGTGGCCGAGACGAGGCGATCCATGCAGACGACATCCGGCGCACCAATCCTCCGGCAGGATCTGGGCGTCGAGGAAACGACGGAATCCGACAACATCGTCCGCTGGGACGGGGAGCGGCTCTACGTCGAGCAGGACATCTACCACAACGGTCAGCTGGTCCACCGCAAGTACCGGCGTACCGTGACCGAGCCGGTCGCCCGGGCGTTGCAGGCGATCATCAAGCGCTCGCAGCAATGAGGCGGGGGCTCGGGCGGCTCGCGCTCCTGGGCGCGCTGGCCATTCCCGGGCCGGCGCTCGCTCAGGTGAGTGTCCGCTTCGTCGAGCCCGAGCGCTACACCGACGCGCAGAACCGCTTCGGCTCGGGGGTCTCCCTGCGGGTGACCCTCGCCGAGATGCGCCGGCTGTTCGAGACGCTGGGCAACCGGGTCCTGGCGCCGGGGCAGAGCCTCGACATCGCCGTGCTCGACATCGACCTCGCCGGCATGGACCAGCCGGGGGCGAATGCTCCCTTCGGCCTGCGGGTGGTCAACGACGTCACCCCGCCGCGCTTCCACCTGCGCTATGCCCTGCGCGAGGGACGGCGGACCGTGCTGTCGGCGGAGGAGACGGTCTCCGACCTCAACTTCCTGATGCGCTACGCCCGCGCCTCCTCGGGGCAGACCTTCTTCTACGAGCGCGAATTGCTGCGCGACTGGTTCCAGGCCCGCATCGCGGAGCGGCGCCCGCCGCGGGGCTGAGCCCGGGGCGCTCGCCGTCACAGGCCCGACAGCGGGCTCTGCCATGTCCCGGCGGATCAAAGCCGGACCGCCCGCCCCATGCGCATCGCCCTCGTCGTCAACGCCGCCTCGGGCGCCTTCGCGAGCGGCCTGACCCCCGCGGCGATCCGCGGGCGCTTGACGGCGGCCGGGTTCGACCTCGCCCCCGAGCCCGACCCGGACCTGCCCCTCCCCCTGCCCCTGCCCGAGCGGATGCGGCGCGCGGCCGGCATGGAGGGGATCGCGGCGGTCGCGGTGGCGGGCGGCGACGGAACGCTCGGCTGCGCCGCCGGGGTGCTGGCGGGACGCGGCGTGGCGCTGGCCATCCTGCCGCTCGGCACCATGAACCTGCTGGCCAAGGATCTCGGCGTTCCCCTCGCGCTCGAGGCCGCCATCGCCCTCCTGCGGACGGGTCGGCCCCGGGCCGTCGATCTCGGCGAGGTCAACGGGCACGTCTTCGTCATCAACTCGGTGATCGGCATGCCGGCCCGGATGGCGCGCCACCGCGAAGCCCTCCGCGCGCGTCACGTCGGCCCCTTCGGCCTGCTCGACCTCTTCGGCCTCTTCGGCCTCTTGCGGCTCGCCCTCGCCACCCTGCGTCATCTCGGGGCCTATCCGCGCCTGCGGGCGGCCCTGTCCACGGGCGGGCGGCCCGAGCGGCTGCGGCTGCGCCTGCTCTGCGTCGTCAACGACGACTATGCCGAGGCCCCCGGAAAGATCGTGAAGCGGGAACGGGTCGATGGCGGGCGCCTGACGCTCTACATCGCCCGCCGGCTGCCGCCGTGGCGGCTCGCGCGGCTGGCGCTCGGCTTCGCGGCCGGCGCCTGGCGCGGGATGCCGGGCCTGGAGCGGCATGAATCCGATCGCCTGGTGATCTCGGCGGGGCGCCGGGCGTTACGGGTGATGAATGATGGGGAAATCCGCTTGATCGCTTCGCTCTTGCGCTACCGGCTGCGGCCCGGCGCGCTCACCGTGATCGTGCCCGCCGACGCCGCGCCGGAGTCCCGGGCGTGAGGCGGATCGCACACATCTCCGACCTCCATTTCGGATGCGTCGATCCGGCGGTGGTGGAGGGGCTCGTGGACGAGCTCAACCGCGACCGGCCCGACCTGATCATCGCCTCGGGCGACTTCACCATGCGGGCGCGGCGGCGGGAATACGCCGAGGCGCGGGCGTTTCTCGCCCGGCTCGCGGCCCCCTGGGTGGCGGTGCCGGGCAACCACGACATCGCCCATTTCAAGCTCTTCAGCCGCTTCTTCCACCCGTTCCGCCGCTATCGCAACTTCATCCATTCCGAGACCGAGCCGACCTTCCTCGACGCGGAGATCGCGGTGATCTGCCTCAACACGGTGCGGACCTGGGCGCCGGAGACCGACTGGTCGCAAGGCAAGATCACCCGCTCGCAGATCGCCCGCACCGAGGCGCGGCTCGCCGCCCTGCCCGCGGGACGATTCCGGATCGTGGTGGGGCATCACCCGTTCATGCCGCCGCCCTGGGACGAGGAGGCCCGCCTCGTCGGGCGCGCCGACGAGGCGCTCGACGCCTTTCGCCGCCACGGCGTCGGGCTGACGCTCGCCGGCCACCTCCACCGCCATTACGCCCGCTTCGTCGAGGCGCCGGAGAGCGGGGCCGAGCCCGACGGCGAGGCGGTCGACCGCGGCACGGCCGAGGCGTTGGGCACGCGGCTGCTGGCGGTCCAGGCCGGCTCGGCCACCTCGACGCGCCTGCGCGGCAACGAGCCCAACGCCTACAACCGCATCCGCATCGCCGACGGGCAGGCGAGCGTGACGGTGCGGGTCTGGACCGGGCGCGGCTTCGCCGACGCGCCGGGCTGAGCCGCCGGGCTCACACCAGACCGGTGAGGTAATAGACGCCGATCACGACGAACACCGCCGCGGTCTTGATGAGCGTGATCGCGAAGATGTCGCCGTAGGACTGGCGGTGGGTGAGGCCGGTGACCGCCAGCAGCGTGATCACCGCGCCGTTGTGCGGCAGGGTGTCCATGCCGCCGCTGGCCATCGAGGCGACGCGGTGCATCACCTCCAGGGGGATGCCCGCCGCCTGCGCCGCCTCGACGAAGCGGCCCGACAGGGCGCCCAGCGCGATCGAGAGCCCGCCGGACGCCGAGCCGGTGACGCCCGCCAGCACGTTGACGGTCACCGCCTCGTTGATGAGCGGGTTGGGAATCGTCGAGAGCGCGTCCGAGATCGTCTTGAAGCCCGGCAGCGCCGCGATGACAGCGCCGAAGCCGTATTCGGTCGCGGTGTTCATCCCGGCGAGCAGCGCCCCCGCGACCGCCGCCTTCGAGCCCTCCGCGAAGCGCGGGGCGAGGTTGCGCCAGCCCAGGATCACGGTGGCGAGGATGCCGAGCAGGAGCGCGCCCTCCACCGCCCAGATCGCCGCGACCGCCTTGACCGGCACGGTGACGGGGTGGGCGACCATCTCCGGGGTCAGCGCCGCGCTCGCCTGCTCGCCGTAGGCGGCGGTGATCCAGCCGAGCAGCAGCTTGTTGCCGATCCCGACGATGAGCAGCGGCACGAGCGCGACGAGGGGCGGGATCGTGATCGTGTCCTCGACCACCTGCGGCTCGTTCGCGTGGCCCTCGCCGTAGCCTTCGCCCGCCCGCTCCGCGCTGCGGCGGCGCCGTTCGAGATAGGTGACGCCGACCCCGAACACGAAGAGCGCCCCGATGATCCCGAGCCAGGGCGCGGCGTAGGCGTCGGTCTTGAAGAAGGAGGCCGGGATGATGTTCTGGATCTGCGGCGTGCCCGGCAGGGTGTCCATGGTGAAGGTGAAGGCGCCGAGGGCGATCGTCCCCGGGATCAGGCGCTTCGGGATGTCCGAGCGGCGAAACAGCTCGGCGGCGAAGGGGTAGACCGCGAACACCGCCACGAACAGCGAGACGCCGCCATAGGTCAGGATCGCGCCCACCAGCACGATCGCCACGATCGCCCGCCCCTCCCCCAGCACGCCGGTGACCGCCCCGACGATGGAGCGGGCGAAGCCCGACACCTCCACGAGCTTGCCGAAGACGGCGCCGAGCAGGAAGACCGGGAAGTACAGCTTCAGGAAGCCGACGAGCTTCTCCATGAACAGGCCGGAGAACAGGGTCGGCACCGCGGAGGGGTCGGTGAGCAGCACCGCGCCCATGGCGGCGATGGGGGCGAACAGGATCACCGAGAAGCCCCGGTAGGCGATCCCCATCAGGAAGAAGAGGGCCGCGAGGCAGATCAGGAAGCTCACATTCAGGCCCTCTCGGGAGCGCCACGGTCCGCGGCGCACCGGCCAAGATGTCCGGGCGAGCGCCGGTTTCAATGTCCCCGGGCCGCGGGGAGCGTCGGATCGGACCCGCTGTCAGGCCGGGACGGATCCTGAGCCGGCATCCCGCCCCTGGGACCGCTCCTGGGCCCGTTCCGCCTGGGTCCGGCCGGCATAGCCCCAGGATTCGGCCGGAACCTCGCTCACCACGACGTAGGTGGCGAGCGGCAGGTCCGGCCCCAGCAATGCGGCGAGGAGGCGATGGGCGGCGGCGATGAAGCGGGCCTTCTCCGGCGCCGTGTTGGTCCCGAGGGTCACCGTCGCGTCGAGATGGGCGGCGCGAGCCACCGGCTCCGCCCCGATGGCCCATTCCCCCGCCACCGGCTCGATCAGCACGGCGGTCAGGTCCGCCCGCTTGCCCAGCATCTCCGCCATCAGGTCCGTGATCCCCTGCCGGAGACGCGTCACCTGCGCCCCGTCCAGGGGGCCGGCCACCTTCACGCTCACGAACGGCATCGCTGTCTCCTCGATCCTCGGACGGCCGTCCGGGCCGTCGACGGGAGAGACCGAGCGGCGCGTCCCGGACACGGGATCCGGAACGCCCTCAGGATTTCACGCCGGCTCGGCCTGTCCCGAGCGCCGGCGCCGACCTCTCGGGTTGAGGCTGTAGACGGCGGTAATCGTTGCGAATATCACGAAGTTTCAAATGGAATGTTGCGGAAAAACGAACAGTCGACGATGCCGCCCACCAATCTCGACATGGACGTCCTGCGCAGCTTCGTGACCGGCATCGATCTCGGCGGCTATGCCCGGGCGGCGGCGCGGCTCGGCCGCTCGCCCTCCGCGGTCAGTCTGCAGCTGCGCAAGCTCGAGGATCAGGTCGGGTGCCCGCTCTTCCTCAAGCAGGGGCGCGGCCTCGCGCTCACCGAGGCGGGCGAGGCGCTGCTCGGCTACGCCCGGCGCCTGCTCGCCCTGAACGACGCGGCGCTCGCCGCCCTCCGGGCCCCGCCCCTGTCGGGGGCGGTGCGGCTCGGCCTGCCGCAGGACGTCGCCGAGACCCATCTGCCGCCCGTGCTCGCCCGGTTCGCGCAGGCCCATCCGCAGGTCCGGGTCGGCGCGCGGGTGGAGCGGGACGCGGTGCTGCGGGCGGGGCTGGCGGCGGGCGAGCTCGACCTCGCCCTGCTCTGGCAGGAGGGCGCCGAGGCGGAGCCGCCGGGCGCGGTGCTCCTCGACCTGCCGATGGCCTGGATCGGCCCCCGCGCCTGGCCGGGCCGGGTGCCGGGCGCGCCGCTGCCGCTGGCGGCGTTCGACGCGCCCTGCCTGTTCCGCCGGGCCGGGCTCGCGGCCCTCGACGCCGCCGGCATCCCCTGG
>NZ_CAKLBV010000049.1 GCF_920984675.1 Methylobacterium sp. Leaf118 | reverse complement strand
CGGTGGCGCCGCGGCGGGCGCCGCCGCGACCGGAGCCGGCGGCGCGACCTGGACGGAGACCATTTCGATCTTGCGGACCACGCGGATGCGCAGGTCGCCCTTCTCGACCTCGATCTCGCTCAGATCGGTCTCGGCGACCATCCGGGCGAGTTCCCGCACGAGTTCGGGATCGAAGGGTTCGTTCTTGGCCATCGGCTCTTGGTTCTTGAGGTCAGGACGCGGACGGGCGCCGTTCGCGCAGGAGATGGGCGAGGGCGTCGAGCCCCGCAACGTAGCTGTAGGGACCCAGCCCCGAGATCACCCCGGCGCAGACGGGGGCGATCCGCGAGACGTGGCGGAATTCCTCGCGGGCATGCACGTTCGAGAGATGGATCTCGACCGCGATCACGCCAGTCCCCGCGATGGCGTCCCGCAGCGCGATCGATGTGTGCGTGTAGGCGGCGGCGTTGAGGAGCACTCCGGCTCCGGCGGCGCCTGCCTCCTGCACGAACGTCACCAGTTCGCCCTCGTGATTCGTCTGACGGAAGGTCAGGGCGATATCGAGGCGGGCCGCCTGCGCCTGCAGGGTTCGCTCGATGTCGGCGAGCGTGGCGGCGCCGTAGATGCCCGGTTCGCGGGTGCCCAGGAGATTGAGGTTCGGCCCGTTGAGGCAGTGAATCGCGGTCATGCCAGCCGGAGATCGTCGGCCGGAGGCTTCGCGAAGCGCCCGGCGGGAGCGCCGGTCTTAGACGAGAGCGTCCCGCCGCGACAAGAGCGGGCCATGCGCGATCTCCGGCGCGGCCTACCTCGGGCCACCCGTAGCGGGGCTCCGGAGCCCTCGTGGGCCTGGAGCGTCGGGCCGGGCCTCAATAGGTCCAGCGCTGGGCCTTGTTCACGAGGAAGTCGCGGAACGCCTGGACGCGGGCGACCGTGCGCATCTCCTCGGCGTAGACGAGATAGCTTTCCATGGTCGGCATCTCGACCTCGCGCAGGACCTGGACCAGGGTCTCCTGCCCCTCGACCGCGTAATCCGGCAGGATGCCGACGCCGATGCCCGCCTCCATCGCCTTGTGGAGCGCGGTGACGTTGTTGACGGTGAAGTGGATCGGCCGGCGATCGTCGCCCTCGCGGCCGATGCTGGCGAGGTAATGCGTGGCCAGCAGGTAGGACGGCTCGTTGCCGCCGAACGAGACGAGGCGGTGCTCGTCGAGGTCGGCCACGGTCTTGGGCTCGCCGAAGCGCTTCACGTAATCGCCGCTGGCGAAGGCGTGGTAATGCACCGTGAACAGCCGCCGCTGGATCAGGTCGGGCTGGGCCGGCCGGCGCATCCGGATGGCGATGTCGGCCTCGCGCATGGCCAGGTCGAGCTCCTCGTTGGTGAGCACCAACTCGACCCGCACATCCGGGTAGAGATCGAGGAATTCCGAGACGCGGCCCGCGAGCCAGGACGAGCCGAGGCCGACCGTCGTCGTCACCCGCAGATCGCCGGAGGGGCGCTCGCTCGTCTCGACGAGGCGGGCGCGGGTGTTCTCGAGCCGCAGCTTCATGTCCCGCGCAGCACGGAACAGGAGGTCGCCCTGCTCGGTCAGGATCAGGCCGCGGGCGTGCCGGTGGAAGAGCGGCGCCTTCAATTCGCGCTCGAGGGCACTGATTTGCCGGCTCACCGCGGACTGGCTCAAGCCGATGTCGTCGCCCGCCCGCGTGAAGCTCCCGGCTTCCGCGACATTGAGGAAAATCCGGATCTTGTCCCAATCCAAGGTCGTCACTCCCGCCCGTCGAGGTCTGCCCGTCACGGGAGGCCGCGACCTTCGGGCACTGCACGACACAAGTCTGTCTGTCCCCCGCCATGTTGGACAAAGGACCCGTCCGCGAAACCTGCCGCAGTCCGCATCGTTCAGGATAGGACGTCAAGCTTGCGATTTGGTTGCGTCGCAGCGACCGTCAACAGGGAAACGCGCGGGAAAATCCTGCCCCGCCGCCCCCAGAACTTCCGCCGTCACCCCGTTGCTGGGCAGACGCCGCCGTGACCCGGCGTTGCGTGCGGCCCCGCGTATGTCACGCGGCGCCGATCCCGAAGGATGTCGGAATCGGCGCAGCGGGTCGCGTCTGCGGTCCGCCTGGCCTCACTCCGCCGCGGCTTTGGCCGGGCTGTCGCCCACATCGAGGGCCGCGAGATACTTCTCCGCCTCCAGGGCGGCCATGCAGCCCATTCCGGCGGCGGTGATCGCCTGCCGGTAGACGTCGTCGGTGACGTCGCCCGCCGCGAACACGCCGGGCACCTCGGTCGCGGTCGTGCCCGGCGCGACGGTGAGATAGCCGCCCTGGCGCATCGGCAGCTGCCCCTCGAAGATCGCCGTGGCGGGCTGATGGCCGATCGCCACGAACAGGCCGTGGGTGGGGTGCTCGACGATCTCGCCGGAGCGCAGATCCTTGAGGCGCAGATGCGTGACCGAGACCGGCTTGGTCGATCCGCAGATCTCCTCCACGGCGTGGTGCCACTTCACCGTGACGTTGGCGTGCTTGAACAGGCGCTCCTGCAGGATGCGCTCGGCCCGGAACTCGCCCCGGCGATGGATCACCGTGACGGATTTGGCGAGGTTGGCGAGATAGAGGGCCTCCTCGACGGCGGTGTTGCCGCCGCCCACGACGGTCACGTCCTTGCCGCGGAAGAAGAAGCCGTCGCAGGTCGCGCAGGCCGAGACGCCGAAGCCCTGGAACGCCGCCTCCGACGGCAGGCCGAGCCATTTCGCCTGGGCGCCGGTGGCGATGATCAGCGCGTCGCAGCTGTAGGTCTCGCCGGAATCGGCCTCGAGCCGGAACGGGCGCACCTTCAGATCGACCTTGGTGATGTATTCCGAGACGATCGTCGTGCCGACATGCTCGGCCTGAAGGCGCATCTGCTCCATCAGCCAGGGACCCTGGATCGCCTCGGCGAAGCCCGGGTAGTTCTCGACATCGGTCGTGATCATGAGCTGGCCGCCGGGCTGGAAGCCGGAGATCAGCAGCGGCTCGACCAGGGCGCGGGCGGCATAGATCGCAGCTGTGTAGCCGGCTGGGCCCGAGCCGATGATCACGAGCCTCGCGTGGGTATGGGCCATGTTGCGCCGTCTCCTGTCTGCCGAGCCCGCCTCCCGCGGGACTGGCGGTCGTCTCGTCTTGTCTGCCCGGGCGCGCCGTTCGACACCGCACCCGCGTCGAATTTTTGCGGGGGCGTGCGCTGGAACACCCCTTGGGGCGCGGCTCCCGCGTCGCCACCGCCCTCGGCGAGGGCCACCATCTCTCGGGCCGAGACCCTAAAATCTTCCCCGGGCCGCATCGGCGGCCGGTTGCGGCGGCGCCACCGATTCCGCGGCGGGGCGACCCGCCGCGCGGCGCTTCCGATGCTCCTCGTAGGCCTCCGCCAAGGCCGCCGCGATCTCCGGCGTCGCGTCGATCGGCGCGTAGCGCAGGGCTTCGAGCCGGCCGATGAACGGCTTGAGCACGCCCGCCATGGCGAGCCCCGCGAACATCCGCCGATGCCGGATATAGGTACGCGGCAGGTCGAACAGGAGGATCGGCACGCCCGTGCTCGCCGCCTCCCCGACCATGTTGGCGGAATCCGAGGTGACGACGATGTGGTTGGCGATGGCGAGCATCCCGACATAGGGATTCTCGCCGGTTCCGTCCCACAGGAAGCCGCCCTTGCGGCTCACGAGGTCGTCCAGGGCCGCGCGAAGGTCCGGCGGGGTGCGGCGCGAGACCGTCATCATCAGGGCGCAGCCGCCATCGGCGAGCTTGGTGAGGTCGCGCACCAGCCGGCGCATGTCGGCGGGGCGGTAGCGCAGGTGCCGGCTGTCGCCGCCGATCAGAACGGCGATGCGTGGCCAGGGCACGGCGACCAGCCGCGGGTCCGGGTTGGCCCGGGCGGCGTCGAGCCGGGTGCGCGAGACGGTGTGCGGCGGCGTCAGCGTCGTGAAGACGTTGGGTCCGCGCAGGTCGTCGTAATCCGGCACCCAGATGAAATCCGCGGTGTCGTGGCCGGTGCGCGGGTCCTTGAGGAAGGCCGTGAAGGTGTGCCCGTTCGCGGCGCGGCGCACAGCGCGCAGGTAGGGCACCGCCCGGCGCCCGGAGGCGATGAGGATGTCGGGCAGGGGGCCTTCCAGCAGGCCGCCCGCCCGTCCCGGCGCGTCGCGGGGATCGACCGGTCCCCAGGGCGCCGTCCAGAGCAGGGGACGGCCGCGGGGGATCCGGCGGATCTCGGCGTCGAGGCCGAGGGCCTGGGCCAGGCCGAGGCACTGGTTCTCGTCGCCGGCCTTGCCGTCGGTCACGATCCAGGCGCGGGCCCGCGCGAGTTCGGCCGGCAGGCTGCCGTCCCCCGTCAACGCCCCGTTCCCGCTCACGCCGCCCCGCCCTCGTCGATGGTCCGCGCCCCGGCCTTACTGGGCCGGAAGCCTGCGCCGCAGCCACGCCGCGTAGTGCTCGGCGAGAGCCGCGACCCGCCGCCGTTCGGAGGCCGGATCGTACCACGCCCCGCCCGAACTCGACGGCAGGGCCGAGAGCTGCGGATGGCGCGCCAGGATCGCCCCGTTCGGTCCGACCAGAAGGGCCTCTCCCTCGAGATAGTCGGTCTCGCCGCCGCCGCCGAAGCCGCCGCTCCGGCTGCCCTGTCCGCCGGCATAGGGGGTGAGCGACAGGCCGCTCACCCGCACCACCAGGGTCGGGCCGCCGCGCACGATCCGGTCGCCGAAATGGCGCTGCAGGGCGGCGGTCAGGTCGGCGCGCAGGGCGTCCGCCTGGGGCCCCCGGCCATAGGCCGCGAGCGGGCGGACATCCACTGCGACGCCGCCGAAGCGGCCGAAATCCTGCGCAACGGCCGGGCCGGCGAGCCAGAGGGCCAGAAGGCCCGCCAGACGGCCCGCGAAGCGACCCGGCGCCCGCACGGGCCTCAGGCCCCCCACTCGATGGCGACGACCTCGTAGGACTTGCCGCCGCCCGGCGTCGTCACCTCGACAGTGTCGCCGACGGCCTTGCCGATCAGGGCCCGGGCGATGGGCGAGGTGATCGAGACCCGGCCCTCATGCACGTCCGCCTCCGGCTCGCCGACGAGTTGGTAGGTCTTCTCCTCCTCGGTGTCCTCGTCCACGAGCTTCACCCGGGCGCCGAACTTGATCTTGGCGCCCGACAGCTTCGAGGTGTCGATGATCTCGGCGCGGGCGATCATGCTCTCCAGCTCCAGCACCCGCCCCTCGTTGTGGGACTGGGCCTCCTTGGCGGCATGGTACTCCGCGTTCTCGGACAGGTCGCCGAGCGCGCGGGCCTCGGAGATCGCCTGGATGATCCGGGGACGGTCCACCTGCTGGCGCTGCTTCAGCTCCGCCTCGAGGGCTGCGAAGCCGCGGGCCGTGATCGGAACCTTGTCGATGCTCATGGTCTCGCGCCACAATGAAGAAGCCCGGCCGGAGCGAACTCCTTCCGGGCCGGAAAACGGCTCTGGTGTTCGGGGCGCGCCGTGCCCTGAGGGATCAGGGCCGCCACGCGCTCCGAAGGGATTTAGGCCGCGAAGTATTCCTGCAAGGCACGCACCTGAAGATCGCCTTCGAGATAGGCCTGGATCCCCTCGGCCGCTGCCATCGCGCCGGCCAGAGTGGTGTAGTACGGCACTTTATGCAAGAGGGCCGCCCGGCGCAGGGAGCGGGAGTCGGACAGCGCGCCCGCCCCCTCGGTGGTGTTGATGACGAGCGCGATCTCGCCGTTCTTGATCGCGTCCACGATATGCGGCCGGCCCTCCAGCACCTTGTTGATGCGGCCCGTCGGGATGCCTTCCTCGGCGAGGTAGCGTTGCGTGCCCCCCGTCGCCAGGATGGTGAAGCCGAGGGCGTGGAGCTGGCGGATGGTCGGCAGCAGGCGCGGCTTGTCGTCGTCCCGCACGGAGACGAACACCGTGCCGGTGCGCGGCACCGCCGTGCCGGAGCCGAGCTGACTCTTGGCGAAAGCCACGCCGAAGCCGGCATCGAGGCCGATCACCTCGCCGGTCGAGCGCATCTCGGGCCCGAGCAGCACGTCGACGCCGGGGAAGCGGGCGAAGGGGAAGACCGCCTCCTTGACCGCGATGTGGTCGAGCCGCTTCGGCTTCAGCCCGAAGGTGTCGAGCCGCTCGCCGGCCATGATGCGGGCGGCGATCTTGGCGATGGGCTCGCCGATCACCTTCGCGACGAAGGGGACCGTTCGCGAGGCGCGCGGGTTCACCTCCAGCACGTAGATCGCGCCGTCCTTGATCGCGTATTGCACGTTCATCAGGCCGCCGACCTTGAGGGCCAGCGCCATCGCCTTGGTCTGGCGCTCCAGCTCGGCCAGGATCGCGGGGGAGAGCGTGCGCGGCGGCAGCGAGCAGGCCGAATCCCCCGAATGGATGCCGGCCTCCTCGATGTGTTCCATGATGCCGGCGATGAACACGCCCTCGCCGTCGCAGACCGCGTCGACATCGACCTCGGTCGCGTCGGAGAGGTAGCGGTCGAACAGGAGCGGGTTCTTGCCCAGCACCGTGTTGATCTGCCCCGTCTTGTCGTTGGGGTAGCGCGCCTTGATGTCGGACGGGATCAGGCTCGGCAGGGTGCCGAGCAGGTACTCGGCGAACTGCGTCTCGTCGCGGATGATCGCCATGGCCCGTCCCCCGAGCACGTAGGAGGGCCGCACCACGAAGGGCAGGCCGAGCTCGGCCGCCACCAGCCGGCTCTGCTCCACTGAGTAGGCGATGCCGTTCTTGGGCTGCTTGAGGCCGAGCTTGTCGAGGAGGCGCTTGAACTGGTCGCGGTCCTCGGCGAGGTCGATGGCGTCGGGCGAGGTGCCGAGGATCGGTACGCCGGCCGCTTCGAGCGCCCGGGCGAGCTTGAGCGGGGTCTGGCCGCCGAACTGCACGATCACGCCGTGAAGCTGGCCCGCCTGCCGCTCGGTCTCGATGATCTCCAGCACGTCCTCCGCCGTCAGCGGCTCGAAATAGAGCCGGTCGGAGGTGTCGTAGTCGGTCGAGACCGTCTCCGGGTTGCAGTTGACCATGATGGTCTCGTAGCCGGCCTCCGTCAGCGCGAAGCAGGCGTGGCAGCAGCAATAGTCGAACTCGATCCCCTGGCCGATCCGGTTCGGGCCGCCGCCGAGGATGATGACCTTCTTCCGGTCGGTCGGATACGCCTCGTCGGCGGTCTGGCCGGCGAAGGGCGCGACGTAGGTCGAGTACATGTAGGCGGTCGGCGCCTTGAACTCGGCGGCGCAGGTGTCGATCCGCTTGAAGACCGGGCGCACCCCGAGGCCGCGCCGGGCGGCGCGCACCGCGTCCTCGTCGGTGTCGGTCAGCACGGCGAGGCGCGCGTCGGAGAAACCGGCCGCCTTGAGCTGGCGGAAGGCGCCCGGAGTCCCCGGCAGGCCGTGGACCTTCACCCGGTTCTCCAGATCGACGATGGCCTGGAGCTGCTCCAGGAACCACGGATCGATCTTGCAGGAGGCGTGGATCTCCTCGTGGCTGATGCCGAGGCGCATGGCCTGGGCGACCTTGAGCAGGCGGTCCGGCGTCGGCGTGCCGAGCGCCGCCTTGATGGCGTTGTGATCGTCGCCGTTGCCGAGGCCCTCGATCTCGATCTCATCGAGGCCAGTGAGGCCGGTCTCGAGGGAGCGGAGGGCCTTCTGCAGCGATTCCGCGAAGCAGCGGCCGATCGCCATGGCCTCGCCCACCGACTTCATGGCCGTGGTCAGCGTCGGCTCGGCGCCCGGGAACTTCTCGAAGGCGAAGCGCGGAATCTTGGTGACGACGTAGTCGATCGTCGGCTCGAACGAGGCCGGGGTGGCGCCGCCGGTGATGTCGTTGGCGATCTCGTCGAGGGTGTAGCCGACGGCGAGCTTGGCCGCGACCTTGGCGATCGGGAAGCCGGTCGCCTTCGAGGCGAGCGCGGAGGAGCGCGAGACGCGCGGGTTCATCTCGATGACGATCATGCGGCCGGTGGCCGGGTCGATCGCGAACTGGACGTTCGAGCCGCCGGTCTCGACGCCGATCTCGCGCAGCACCGCGAGCGACGCGTCGCGCATCACCTGATATTCCTTGTCGGTGAGCGTCAGGGCCGGGGCGACGGTGATGGAATCGCCCGTATGGACGCCCATCGGATCGATGTTCTCGATGGAACAGACGATGATGCAATTGTCCGCGCGATCGCGGACGACCTCCATCTCGTATTCCTTCCAGCCGAGCACGCTCTCCTCGATCAGCACCTCGTTGGTCGGCGAGGCATCGATGCCCCGCTCGACGATGTCGAGGAATTCCTCCCGGTTGTAGGCGATGCCGCCACCCGTACCGCCCATGGTGAAGGAGGGCCGGATGATCGCCGGCAGGCCGACCTCGGCCAGCGCGATCAGGGCCTGACCGAGGGCGTGCTCGATGTAGCGGCGACGGCGCTCGCCTTCGCCGCCGCTCCATTGCCGCTCGAACTCGGCGAGCGCCGTCTGGCGGGCGGCCGGATCGGCGTTGGCCGCCTCGATGCGGGCCTTCTCGGCGAGGGAGCGGTCGCGGTCGGCCTTCTTGGCGGCGGAGGCGTTGGCGAGCGCCGATTTCGGCGTCTCCAGGCCGATCTTGGTCATGGCGTCGCGGAAGAGGTTGCGATCCTCGGCCTTGTCGATGGCCTCCGCGGTGGCGCCGATCATCTGCACGCCGAACTTTTCGAGCACGCCCATCCGCTTGAGCGAGAGGGCGCAGTTCAGCGCGGTCTGGCCCCCCATGGTCGGCAGGAGGGCGTCGGGCCGCTCCTTCTCGATGATCTTGGCGACGATCTCCGGGGTGATCGGCTCGACGTAAGTGGCGTCGGCCATGTCCGGGTCGGTCATGATCGTCGCCGGGTTCGAGTTCACCAGGACGATCCGATAGCCCTCCTCCCGCAGGGCCTTGCAGGCCTGGGTGCCGGAGTAATCGAACTCGCAGGCCTGCCCGATGATGATGGGCCCCGCACCGATGATGAGGATGGAGGAGATGTCGGTGCGTTTCGGCATTGCGCGCCTTGGGTCTTGATTCGGCCGCGCGCGTTCGCCCCCGCACGCCGCCTCGGCTCGGGCGGCGCCCGAGGGGTGCGGGCGGCTTGGATGATCGTCAAGCCCCGCGTTTACACGCTGCCGCCTGGCTTTGAAAGGGCCGCGCCCGGTTCGCCTGCCTGCCGCAGGGCGGGACGCTTGTAAGAAGAATTGTTCAAGAAGATAGTCGTTTTTACCGCAATAGAAACGCGATATCGAACGACAATTGGCGCGGATGGGACGTCAATTTAAGAACAATTCCGAGGATCATGCCGATGCTGTTCAGAACGATTTGTCTCGGGGCCGCTCTCGCCGTCGCGGCGTTTCCCGCCTCGGCCGACGAGGTGACGGTCAGGATGCTCAATAGTGGGCCCGGCGGAGCGATGGTGTTCGATCCCGCTTTCGTGCGGTTGAAGCCCGGGGATCGCATCAAGTTCGTGCCGACCGACAAGGGCCACAATGTCGAGACGGTGAAGGGCATGGCGCCCGAGGGCGCCGACTACGTGAAGACCGCCGTTGGCCAGGACGCGGTCGTGACCTTCGACAAGGAGGGCGTCTACGGCCTCAAATGCTCGCCGCATTACCTGATGGGCATGGTCGCGGTGGTCGTCGTCGGAGACAAGCGCGACAACCTGGAGGCCGCCAAGGGCGTCACGCATGGCAAGCTGGCGCAGAAGCGCTTCGAGCCGCTGCTGGCCCAGGCCCAGTGAGCGGGACGCCCTGAGGTGAGCCGTCCGGCCCGGCCGGGCTGCCGCCGCCCGGCGAGGCGGGGGAGCCCGCACGAGCGCTCCGTCCGCTTCTGGAGGACGATGCGATCACGCCGTGGGGGCGGCCGGCTCGCCAGGAATCGGGCCGGCCGGTAGCGCGCCGAGGGTGACCAACGGTGGTCGCGTTACTCCGACGCGACGATGCCGTCCGTCATGCAGGTCGCGCCGGCTCGGAGCGGGACGAACCGGCCTTGGCGCGGGTCGATGCGCCAGGCCGCGATCACCGGTCGTTGCGGGCCCGCCTCCTTCGCGGCCTTGGCGAAGACACCGACGAAGGCCCCTTCGAGGAGCCGCCCGTTCGCGAGGCACGAGGCGGTCGAGAAGGCGGGCGTTTCGCGGGTCGGAGCGGGCAGCTCGATCGCGTCGCGCGCGACGTCGCGCATGTCGAGCACGACGAAGGTCCGGCCGCAGAGGCGCCAATTGACCGTGTTGATGCCGGGCTCGATCACCTCGGCCCCGAGATGCTTCAGGCCGAGGGCGCTCCGCCGCGCCTCGATGCGAACCACCGGGCCGGCGGCCCCCGTCTTGGCGCCCACCAGCGCCGGGACGATCGGCCGATCGCAGGCGACCGTCTCGAAGCCGTCCGCCGGCTCGGCGACCGAGATCGTCGGGAGAGAGAGGAGCACCGGCAAAGCGCAGATCCACCGCCGGCCCGCCCGTTCGGACATGCTGCCTGTTCCCGCCATCCCGTCGGCCCGCCCGCGTCGCGGTGTCGATCCTCACGTCAACTCCGTGTAAGGCGCCGCACCCGGCCCCTGCAATGGCGACCCGCGCTGGCGGGTGCCGACCCCGGCCCCGGCGGGACGGCGGTCGATTGTTTGGCGAAGGCGTTCGCCGCGCGCTATGCTCGGTTCCGCCCATGCTCGGCGGGCGCTGGCGTGTCGCCCCTGGCGGCGCGCCGACGGAGGAGGATCGAGCCTGTGCGGGCCTTCCACCCCATCCTGGCCGCGACGCTGGTCGTTCTGGCATCGGGCGGGCGGCTCGCGGCGGCGGACCGGACGGTGACCGTCCGGCGCGACGCCTACCTGTGCGACAGCTGGGCGGCGTGGCACGAATATGGACTGGCCTCGCTCACAGCCCGTGGGGCGCGGATGAGCAAAGCCTGCCCGCTGCGTCTGGCGCCCGGCACGCGGGTCCGCCTCGTCGACGACGAGGCCTGGGAAGGCGCGGCGGAGATCCGCTACCGGGGCAAGACCTGGTTCGTCGACAGCGAGCGCCTCGGGTCCCGATAGGGGCCGCGCCCGTTCCGGCACGGGCCGGCGCGATGCGGCCGAGAGGCCGGCGCGCGCGGTCAGGTCGGCGTCCGCAGGCGATCGACGACGGTGAGCATCGTCGGCGCGTCCGGCATCGGCATGAGAGGGGCGGGGCTCGGGCTGAGCCCCTCGAATGCCGGGCCCCCGCGGCCGACCGCGCCGAGACGCCCGCGGAAGCCGTGCTCGCTCCAGGCGAGATCCTGCAGCTCCGGATCGGTCAGCGCTTCGACGAGGCGGTCGGCCTGCGCCGTCAGGCTGATGATCGGATGGACCGAGGTGACGGTGGGCGTCGGATAGAGCATCACCGGCCGGACGGCGGCCGATTGCAGCGAGGCCCAACGCGCCGGGTTGGCGAGGATGAACTCGACCAACTGGCTCTCGTAGGCGGCGATCAGCGGTTTGCCGCCCATCCCTTCGGTCAGGTAGCTGTTCCAGTGCGTGCCGCTGGACGCTTCCTTGTAGCCCATGCGGGCGAACACGCTGCGCAGGCGCGCCCCGTCGCGGGCGAGGGACTCGGGGCTGGCGACCTCCCCGGCGAACAGGTTGGCGAGCAGAGCGGCGAAGCTGAAGCCGGAATTGGAACGGGTCGGATCGGTCGTGGTGACGACGGCCCGACCGTAGAGTTCGGGCACCCCGAGGTCGCGCCACGCCAGGCCGCGCTCGATCGCCTCCATCAGGGGCGCCATCCGGACGGTGTGGATGCCGCCCTGCCGCTCGACAAAGCCGGCCGTCTCCAAGGCGGCGACCACCGGCGTCCAGGAATAGAGGACGAGGGGCGAGGTGAAGACGACCTCGTCGCGCCGCACCGGCAGGCCGTTGCTGCGGGCCATCTGGGTCATCACGGAATGGGCCGGCCAGAGCCAGGGCGGCTGCTGCCGGGTGAGCGCCGGATCACCCACCATCTCGATCGAGCCTGCCCGGCGGGCGTCGAGGGCGAGGCCGTAGCGGCGGGAGAGGAGCGCGCGCACCTTCGGATTGCGCACGAAATCGACCTTCTCGCCGCCGATGAAGCCCCACAGGGTGCTCGGATCGGGACCGGCACCGGTCACCGCGCGTTCGATGCGCTCCGGCCCGAGCAGGGCGACCCCCGCGGTGCCGCCGATCCCAGTGGCGAGGAGGCCGAGGCCAAGGCCGCGACGGGTCAGCGCCATGGCGCGGCCTCCCGGCTCTCCACCGCCGCCTGGGCGGGGCCCTCCTCGGCCCGTAGGGCGTCGGCGAGCAGGGTCAGCTCGACGTCGAGACCCTCCACCGCGACGCCGTCGATCCGGTCGGCGTGGCGGGCGAAGACCGTGTCGAGCCGGGCGATCATCGCGCCCACGGCGGCGATCCGCGCGGCGTCCGGGCGGTGCGCCGCCTCCAGCACGCGCAGGCCTTCGCCGAGGCGCAACGCCGCCGGCAGGTAGTAGGTCAGGAGCCGGCGCACCCGCGGCATCCGGCGGGGATCGCCCTCGACACGGGCCAGGACCTGCTCGACGATGTCGTGAAGATGGTCGAGATGGCGCACCGCCTCCCCGGTCCGCACCCGGCGCGCGGCGGCGTGCAGCCGGTCGAGGTCGGCGCGGGCGGCCACGATCACCTCGCGGGCGAGCGCCGCGGTCGCGGCATCGACCGAGCCGGGATCGAGATCCGCGAACAGGGGGCGGGGGCTCAGCGCGAGGCGGGCGCCGAGGAAGACCAGGGCGGCGCCGGGCAGCGAGGCCCAGAGGGGCAGGCCGAGGCCGAAGGTCGCCACCGGCGCGAACAGGCCGCCGGCGAAACCCGCCCACAGGTTCGCGCCGCCGGCGGGATCGGCGGGGAGGCGCGGCCGCCCGCTCAATTGTAGCCCCGCACGGTGCGGAACGCCTCGGTGAGCGAGGAGCGGCCGTCGAAGACCCGCGCCCGGGTCGCCTCGGCCAGCGCGTCGAGCTGGCCTCTATCGGCATCGCCGAAGGTTACGCCGAAGACCGGCACGTCGCCCCCTGCCGCCTTCCAGGCGTCGAGGAAGACCCGCGCGTCATTCTCGCTGCGCCCGTCCGTCATCAGGACGATGGCGGGCAGGTAGCGCTCGTGCTCCGGCGTCGCGCGGATCTCCCTGAGCGCCGCCTCGGCGCAGGCGTAGATGTTGGTGCCACCGCCCGCAATGTTGGCGTCCACCGCCGCGATGAGGGCGGGGGCGTCCTCGGGGGCGCCGCTGGCGCGGGTCACGCCGCGCACCCGCCCGTCGAACGGCAGCAGGACGATGCGGTCGTCCCGGCCGTGCTGCACGAGGACCCGGGCCGCCGCGTCGTGCGAGAGGATGAAGCGCATCGCCGCTTTCAGGGCCGCCTCGCCCGCGCCCCCCATGCTGCCGGAGAAGTCGAGGCAGTAGGCCGTGAGCGAGGGCCGCCGCAGCGCACCCTGGTACAGGTCGAGCGCGGCGCGCACCACGTCGGGCTCGGGCATGCGGATCAGCGGCACGAGCCGGCCCGGATCGTAGTTCCAGCGCGGGTCGGCGCCGCCTTTCGCCTCGCCGATGGCCGGGCGGCGGTGAAGGGCCTCGATGCGTGCCTGCACCGCGGGCGAGAGGAGATGGGCCTGGAGCGCCACGAACAGGGCGCGGGGCGCCTCGCCCTGGCCGCGCTCGACGAAGCCGAGGGGAGAGTTGGCGGCCGCGACGCCGTCGCTCGGGTAGATCGCGTAGAGCGGCTCGGCGCCGCGGCGGGCGAGTTCGGCATGGGTCTCGGCCAGCACCGCCTCGTAGTTCCACATCCCGTCATAGGCGCTCCCGCCCTCCACCCCCTTGAGGTAGAGGTCGGCGAGCCACGCGCTGGAGCCTGCGGTCCGGACCGTGCCGGCGAGCAGCGTGCGGACCGTGTCCTGCACGCCCGGCCGGTCGAGATCGGCGCGGGTGATCGCGTCGGGATGGCCGAGGGCTGCCGACAGCATGGCGATGTAGGCGCCGGCCCCCGAATGCGACTGCGTGGCCGAGCTTGCCAGATAGGTGAGGCGCTTCCCCCGCACCGCCGCGATGATGTCGCCGGTGGAGACGGGCCGGCCGATCCAGCCGAGGGCCTCGGCCTTGGAGCGGCGCAGGCCGAGGATGACCGGCGAGCGGGCGACCGGCGTCAGGTCGCGCACCTGTTTCTTCCGGTCGAACAGGTCGATCCAGATGGCGTTGGCCGGCCAGACGATGTCGAAGGCCGGCGGCGCCTCGTCGGCGAGGGACAGGCCGATATCGAGCGAGCCCTGATACGTGAACCGGCAAGTCGCTCCGCGAGCGCGGCAGAAGTCCTGAACGATCGGTTCCAGGGTGCGGTTCTCCGAACCGGAGGCAATCGTCACGGCGACGGGCGGGCCGGCGCAGCCGACGAGCATCCCGGCCGCCAGCACGGCCGCGAGACTGAGCCGGCGCCTCATGCGGGCGCCACGAGCGTGCGGGTCAGCTCGGCCTCGATCCGCTTCAACGCGGCCTCCGCCGCCCGGCGCCGGTCGCGGCCCTCGCGCTGGATCGCCCGCACGGCGTCGATCGTCTCGATGAAGTCGCGGTTGACCGCGCTCAGCGTCTCGACCTCGACCACGCCCCGCTGCACCTCGCGCTCGATCCCGGCCCGGCCCGCCTTGAGCCGCTCGGCATTGGCCCGCAGGAGCGCGTTGGTGGTGTCGGAGACCGCCCTCTGCAGGCGCAACGCCTCGTCCTGTCGATGCAGGGCGAGGGCGATGGTCATGCCGTTCTTCCAGGTCGGGATGGTGGTCACCAGCGAGGCCTGGAGTTTCTCGACCAGGGCCGCGTCGCCGTTCTGCACGAGGCGGATCTGCGGCATCGCCTGGAGCGCGATGGTGCGGCTGAGCGTGAGGTCGTGGATCCTGCGCTCCAGGCGCTCGACGCTCTGGGCGAGGTCGGCGGCCTGCTGGGCGAGAAGCGGGCCCTCGCGCGTCGCCCCGTCGGCCGCGCGGGCTCGGGCCTCTAGGGCCGGCAGCCGGGTCGTGCGCGCGTCCTCGATCACCTGCTCGCCCGCGGTAATATAGGCCTCAAGTTCCCGCATCTGCGCGAGGTTGCGGGCGAACAGAGCGTCGAGCATCGCGATGTCGCGCTGGAGCGCGTCGCTGCGGCGCTCCAGCTCCAGGGCGATGCGCTCGACCTGGGCACCGAGCGCGGCGAACTGCTCCTTGAAGCGCAGGAGGCGGGCTTTTGCGCCTCCCCAGAGCCGGTCGAACAGACCCGCCTTCGCGAGGGTGGCGGGGTCGAGCCGCTGCACGGTGCCGATCAGGTCGGTGAGGAGGTCGCCGACGGCGCCCGAATCCTTGTTGAGGGTCGCCTGCAGGACCGTGTCGGCGAATTCCGCCACGCCGCGCTGCGCGCTCTCGCCGTAGCGCGTCAGGAAGGCGCGGTCGTCGAGCCGGATCTCGGCGCGGATGCGCCGCACGAGATCGGCATCGGGCGCGGGGCCCCGCTCATCCGGCAGCACGTTCGGCGACGGCAGCGTCGTGCCCGCCTCGATCCGTCCGACCATGTCGCCTCCCGGATCCTCCCCCTGCCGTCCTTCGTGCCCCGAGAGGGGCGGACATGGCAAGTGGAGAGGACAGTCTAGGCGATCAGCTATACTTTATAGTGCGACTTTTACTTGTGACGTTTCGATGACGGGCGCGGCTCCGATGGCGTCCGTTCTTCGCGTCCTGAGCGGCGCGCCTTTTTGGGGCGCGCCGCCGAACCCGGCTGGCCTCACGGCGTGAGGGTCGAGGCCCGCGACGGGTCGGTCTTGCCCATCAGGCGCTTGCGCAGGTCGCTCAGCGGTCCCCAGAACAGAAGCAGGATGCCGATGATCATGAGGGAGGAGACGAGGCCGTTCGAGAAGAAGACGGACAGGTCGCCGCCCGAACCGAGCAGGGCCTGCCGGAAGGCGTCCTCGGCCCGGTCGCCGAGAACGAGGGCGAGGACCAGGGGCGCCAGCGGGTAGTCGAGCTTCTTGAACACGTAGCCGACGACGCCGAAGACCAGCATCAGCCAGATGTCGAAGCGCGACGACTCGACCGTGAAGGCGCCGATGGCGCAGACGACGAGGATAATCGGCGCGACCAGCGCGAAGGGGATGCGCATGATCGCGGCGAAGACCGGCACCGTCGCCAGCACGATGAGGAGCCCGGCGAGGTTGCCGAGATACATCGAGGCGATCAGGCCCCAGACGAATTCCTTGTTCTCCACGAAGAGCAGCGGACCGGGCTGAAGGCCCCAGATCATCAGGCCGCCGAGCAGCACCGCCGCGGTGGCCGAGCCGGGAATGCCGAGTGCCAGCATCGGCAGCAGCGCCGAGGTGCCGGCGGCGTGCGCCGCGGTCTCGGGCGCCAGCACGCCCTCGATGTCGCCGCGGCCGAACTGGTCCGGCTGACGGGAGAAGCGCTTGGCGAGGCCATAGCCCATGAACGAGGCCGCGATCGCCCCGCCCGGGGTGACGCCCATCCACATGCCGACGATGGAGGAGCGGATCAGCGTCGCCCAGTAGCGCGGCAGCGAGGCCCAGGTGCGCAGGACCACGCCGAGATCCATGGCGGCCCGCTTGCCCTTGAAATGCAGGCCCTCCTCAATGGTGAGCAGGATCTCCGAGACGCCGAACAGGCCGATCACCACGACGAGGAAGTCGAAGCCCTTCATCAGCTCCGGCGCGCCGAAGGTCAGGCGCAGGTCACCCGAGATCGTGTCGAGCCCCACCGCCGCGAGCAGGAAGCCCAGCGCCAGGGAGACGACGATCTTGGCCTTGTTCTCCCGGCCCATGCCGACGAACGAGCAGAAAGTCAGGAAGAAGACGCCGAAGAACTCCGCCGGGCCGAAGCGCAGGGCGAACTTCGCCACGAGCGGCGCCACGAAGGTGATGAGCACGACGCCCGAGAGCGCGCCGATGAAGGAGGCCGTGAAGGCCGCCGTCAGGGCCTCGCCGGCCCGCCCCTGCTGCGCCAGCGGGTAGCCGTCGAAGGTGGTGGCCACCGACCACGCCTCGCCGGGAATGTTGAACAGGATCGAGGTGATCGCGCCGCCGAACAGCGCGCCCCAATAGATCGACGACAGCAGGATGATCGCCGAGGTCGGGTCCATGCCGAAGGTCAGCGGCAGCAGGATCGCGACGCCGTTCGGTCCGCCGAGGCCCGGCAGCACGCCCACCACGATGCCGAGCAGCACGCCCACCACCATGAACAGCACGTTGTGCCACGTGAGCGCGACCTGGAAGCCGAGCAGGAGCTGGTTGAGGTCGTCCATGACAGTGTCTCCGCCGCGGGCCGGTCAGGTCAGTAGCCGAGGAAGGCTTCGAGCGGTCCCTTGGGCAGGGGGACCCGGAACTGCAGCTCGAACACCCAGAAGGAGACGAGCGGCACGAGTGCGACCGCCAGCGCGGTCTGCCACCAGCGGAAATCGCCGAGCGTGATCATGAACAGGGCCATGAACAGCGCCGAGGCGACGTAGATGCCGAGGAAGGCGATCCCCAGCACGTAGAGGAACAGCGGCACGAACACCTGGGCGACGAGCCGGAGCTGGCCGTAGGTGACGAAGACGCTGTCTTCCCGGCGCAGGGCGCTGACCAGGGCGGCGACCGCCGCGATCGCCAGGATGGCGGCGACGCGGGCGGGGAAGAAGCCGTTCTCCGGCCCGTTGTCCCAGCCCGCGCCGCGCCCGTAGGAATCCCACAGCGCCAGACCGGCGAGCCCCAGCAGCAGGAGCGCGACGACGATCTCGACGGCGCGGCGCGACAGGCCGCGCTCGGGAAGCGGGGGAGAGGCGTCGGTCATGAGGGGCTCTTCCAGGACAGGTGTTCGCTCCGGCCGCAGCCGCGCCCCCCGCCGGGGGCGGAGGGCGGCTCGGCGTCGGGAGCGCGTCGCGCCGCGGCAGGGCGGCCGGAAACGGGCTCAGTTCGTCGCGATGAACCCGGCCTTGGTCATCAGGTCCTTGTGCTTCTGCTCGTCCTGCGTGAGGAAGTCGACGAAGCTTTGGCCCGAACGGAAATCAGGCACCAGCGCATTGCGCTCGAGATAGGCCTTCCAGTCCGGGGTCTCGGTGACCTTCTTGAACAGATCGACGTAGAAGGCCTGCTGCTCCGGCGTGACCTTGCCGGGCATGAACATGCCACGCAGCATCTGGTAGGTGACGTTCACGCCCTGCGACTGGCAGGTCGGGATGTCGGACCAGGCCATGTCGGCGGTGATCTTCTGCGTGTACTCGATCGGCTTGTCGGAGAAGGCGCAGAGCGGCTTCACCGCGCCCGAACGCCAATTGGCGATCTCCTCGGCCGGATTGTTCATGTTGGCGTCGATATGCCCGCCCGCGAGCTGCACCGAGGCCGGTCCGCCGCCCTGGTAGGGGACGTAGGTGATCTTCGTGCCGGTGGCCTGCTCCATCGTCACGGAGATCAGGTGATCCTCGCGCTTCGAGCCGTTGCCGCCGGTCTTGAGCGGCGGACTCGCCGTCTTGGCCGCGGCGATGAAGTCGCCCGCATTCTTGTAGGGCTTGGCGCTGTTCACCCAGAGCACGAAGGCGTCCTGCGCCATCATCGCGATCGGCGTGAAATCCTTCCAACTCACCGGCAGCTTGGTGGAGAGCGGCGTCATGTAGATGCCGCTCGAGGTGGTGATGAGCTTGTGGGGATCGCCGGCCGACTTCTGGATGTCGAGCATCGCCTCGCCGCCCGCCGCCGCCGGCTTGTTGACGATGATCACCGGCTGCTTGACGAGGTTGTTCTTCTGTATCGCTCCCTGGATCGTGCGCGCCATCTGGTCGGACGAACCGCCGGGCGGGAAGGGAACGATGATCTCGATCGGCTTCGTCGGCTCCCAGGCCTGCGCCGCGGCGACAGGCAGCAACAGGGACGCGATCGCGGCCTGCACGGCAACTTTCATGGCGTTTCCTCGTGGTGCTCTTTTCGGCACGCGAACTTTATTGGTTTCGGCTCGACAACGCGATTCGCACCGACCGTCGACGACCCGGGAGTGAGGTAGCCCAGACCGGGCTGACCACAAAATGAATTTTGAATTATCTCGCAAGCCCGTGCAAGTCGGGGCCGACGATTTTTGCACGCAAGGCTGTGGGGACCGGGGCCATGACGGGTCCCACGACACGCCGGAGGAGGTCGATCCGTGACGGGAGACAGGGGGGCGGAACCGGCACCAAACGATGCCTTGATCGCGCCGGCGGCGGCGCGCAACGGGGGCGCGATCCTTTCCGTCCTGCGCGAGGTCCTGGCGCGCGGCCGCCTGGTTTTGGAGGTCGCGAGCGGGTCGGGCGAGCACGCGGTGCGCTTCGCGGCCGCCAGGCCGGACCTGCGCTGGCAGCCGAGCGACCCAGAGCCCGCCGCGCTCGCAAGCATCGCGGCCCATGCCCGGATGGCCGCCCTGCCGAACCTCCTGCCGCCGGTCGCCCTCGACGCCTGCGCGCGGAGCTGGCCGGTCGCACGGGCGGACGCCATCGTGAGCATCAACATGATCCACATCGCGCCCTGGGCCGCGACCGAGGGCCTGATGGCCGGGGCCGGCCGCCTGCTGCCGGAGGGCGGCCCGCTCTATCTCTACGGCCCCTTCCGGATCGACGGCGCCCATACGGCCCCGAGCAATGCCGGCTTCGACGAGGACCTGCGGGAGCGGAATCCGGATTGGGGGGTGCGCGATGTCGAGGCGGTGCTGGCGGCGGCCGCGATCCATGGCCTGCGCCTCGACCGGGCGATCGCGATGCCGGCCAACAATCTCAGCCTGATCCTGCGCAAGGCCCCGGCCTGACCCGGCGCCCCCGTCGGCTGGGCCCGCGGGAACGGTTTGCCGCGGCGGGCCGTTTTCGGGCCCAGCGAAGCAGGGAGACCATGCCATGAGCAAGCTTGCCGCGATGCTGGCGGGGGCCGCCGCCGCCGTCGTCCTGGCCGCGCCCGCCCAGGCCCATGAGTGGGGCGGGGGCAGCTGTGTCGGCTACGGATGCGCGCGCGTCCTCGACGACGGCGATCGCCCGGTGCGGCAATACCGGCGCGTCGAGGAGATCGAGGAGCGCCCGGTGCGGGTGATCGAGCGCCGGTCCTATCGTCGGGTCTACGAGGAAATCGAGGACGACGACGAGGACTGATCGCGGGGGGCGGACGCTCGCGTGAGCGCGTCCGCCCGCTGGCTACGGCACCGGCGTCACGCAACCTCAGCGTCGGGAGGCGTGACCCTCCGGACGCTTGAGCGTCAGGAAAGCGGGACGTCGGGGCCGGGCGCGTCGGAGAGGAGGTCGGCCTCGTCCTCGTCGCCATCCATCTCGTGATCGGCCTCGTGGCCCGAAACGCCCGCGGCCTCGGCGAGATTGCGGGCGACCCGGCGCAGGAGCTTGCGCAGACGCCGCCGCTCCTTGTTGTCGAAGCCTTCGAGCAACTCGGCCTCGACCTCGTCCCAGATCCGCTCGATCCCGGCCGCCTTGGCGAGACCGGCTTCGGTGAGGCGCACCCGCACGATGCGCCCGTCGCCGGCCTCGGCGCGGCGCTCGACGAAGCCGAGGGCGGCGAGCCGCGAGATCGTCTTGGAGGCGGTGGGAGGCCGCACCCGCAGGGTCGCGGCGAGGTCGCCCATGGTCATGCTGCCCGCGGCGGCCAGCGCCTGCACCACCTGCTCCTGGCCCGCGAACAGATCGAGGGCGGCCAGCCGGTCACCGACCCGGGCGCGATGCAGTCGCGCCGCCTGGACGAGGGCCCAGCCCACGCTCTTGGCCGCCGGGGGACGCAGGCGCTTCGCGGATTTCTCGGCGGCCTTCTCGGCGGCCTTGCCGCCGCCTTTGCCGTTCTTCTCGGCGGCCTTGTCCGCGCCGCCGGCTTTGCGGAGGGGTTCGGCCGCGGCGAGAGCCTCGGTTGCCGTCGCCGACATGATCTGGATTCCCTCGCGGAGGCAGCGTGAGCCGGAACACCGCGCCGTGCCGGCCCGCGGCAGCATCTGCAGTCTCACCATGAAACTTCGATGACAGTCGCGCGGTCCGGCGGGATTGCCTCCTAGCTTCCGAGGGGAAAGGCACGGCCCCCATGGGAGGGTTTCCGGACGCTGAGCAGGGAGTTCGATCGGAAACGCGTCGGGGGAGGGGGGGCGTCGCGCGCCCCGCGGCCTCGACCCTCGCGCGCTCGGCGCCGTCGGTCCGCGGACGGCCACCGCCGCGATCCGCGCCGATGCGGGAGATCTGGCGGCCGTCCGATGCTTGGCACGGAGGTTCGGCGCGCCACCGAGCCGGCGGCGCGCCGGAGCGTCAGCAATGCGGCATGATTCCCTTGAGCCGGGCCAGGATGTCCTCGCCCGCGCAGGGGCGGGCGATGAACTGGGCGCCCGCCGGCATCCGCTCGGGATCGGGGGCGGCGCGGCCGGAGACGATCAGGATCGGCAGTTCGGGCCGGGCCTGCGCCACGGAATTCGCCAGCTCGAAGCCGTTGACGCGGCCCGACAGCTCGACATCGGTCACGAGGCCGCAAATGTCGGGACGGGCCTGGAGAATGGAGAGCGCGCGCTCGGCGGAGGCGCACTGGACGGTTTCGTAGCCGCCATCCTCCAGCACGTCGCCGAGATCCATGATGGTCAGCGCCTCGTCCTCGACGATGAGGATGACGGGGCGGTTGTCCTGCGCAGTCGCTTGCGGATTCGTCGTCTCGGTCTGGCTCGCCACCTCGGTTCTCCCCGCTTGCCTCGAACGACCCAAGATTTTCGCGTCAAGTTGTTCGCGGACTTGCCCGGTTCCAACGAAGCAACCCTCGCGCCGCCGCGTTGATCCAACGAGAAACCCTGCCGCGGGTTGCAGGGTCCTCTCGCAGGCCGTGCGGGGTCAACCCTTGGCGGTTTCGGCCACCGTCGCGGCGACCGCGTCGAGGAGCCGGTCGAGCTCGTCCTCGGAAATCGTCAGGGCGGGCGTCAGGTAGACGATGGCGCCGAACGGGCGCACCCAGACGCCCCGGGCGAGCAGCCGGCTCTTCAGCCCGGCGAGATCGGGGGGGCTCGCGAACTGCACCGCGCCGATGGCGCCGAGCACGCGCACCGCGGCCACGCCCGGCAGACGGGCCAGCGGGCGCAGGCCGGCCTCGAGCCGCCCGGCGATCGCCCGGGCCTGCGCCAGCCGCGGTTCGATCTCGAACAGGTCGAGGCTCGCATTGGCCGCCGCGCAGGCGAGCGGGTTGGCCATGAAGGTCGGCCCGTGCATCAGGGCGGCGGCCGGATCGTCGGACCAGAAGGCGGAGAACACCTCCGTGGTCGCGACGGTCGCGGCGAGCGCCATCGTGCCGCCGGTCAACGCCTTCGACAGGCAGAGGATGTCGGGCACGATCCCGGCCTGCGCGCAGGCGAACATCGTGCCCGTGCGGCCGAACCCCGTGAAGATCTCGTCGGCGATGAGCGGCAGGCCGTGACGGCGGGCGAGCCGCGCCACGGTGGCGAGCACTTCCGGCGGATGGGTGAGCATGCCGCCCGCCCCCTGCACCAGGGGCTCGACGATCACCGCGGCGAGTTCGTGCCGGTGTCGGGCGAGGGCCGCGTCGAGGGCCGCCGCCTGCGCGGGCGTGCGCGGCAAGTCCGAGAAGAGCTGGGCCGGCAGGTAGGCGCCGAAGCGGCGGTGCATCCCCTCCTCGGGATCGCAGGCCGACATCGCGCCCAGGGTGTCGCCATGGTAGCCGCCGCGGAAGGCGAGGATGCGGGTGCGGCCGGTCTCCCCGCGGTTGAGCCACATCTGCACCGCCATCTTCAGCGCCACCTCGACGGCGACCGAGCCGGAATCGGTGAAGAAGACGTGGTTCAGCGTGCCCGGCAGCAGGGCGGCGAGCCGCGCGCCCAGGCGCTCGGCCGGGGCGTGGGTGAGCCCGCCGAACATCACATGCGGCATGCGCGCGAGTTGCGCCGCGACGGCCTCGGCGATGTGGGGATGGTTGTAGCCGTGCACCGCCGTCCACCACGAGGCGATGCCGTCGATCAGCGTGCGCCCGTCGGCGAGGGTGATGCGCGCGCCCTGCGTCGCCACCGCCTCGAGCGGCGGGGCGGCGCTCTTCATCTGGGTGTAGGGACGCCAGAGAGGGTGCGGGCCGGGAGCGGTCATGCCCGGGGGATGGGCGGGGGCGGGCCGCCTTGTCAAACGCGCGCGCTGGATCGCCTGCCGAGGCCGTCCGAGCGGGAGGCGGGATCGGCCCGCCCCCCGAGACGGATCAGAACCAGGTCAGGCGATGATTGAGGCCGACCCTGACCTGATGCACGTCGTAGCCGACCTCGACCTTCTGCGTGACGCCGCCGATCCGCACGGTACCGGTCCGGCTCAGATCGGCATAGAGGTATTCGGACTTGACCGACCAGCTCGGATTGATCGCGTACTCGACGCCTCCGCCGACGACGTAGCCGTCGATCGGGACGGAACTGCTGGACGAACCGGAATACCCGCCGAAGGGGAAGTGCCGCTTGACCGAGTCGGGGAGGTTCTGCGCCTCCTTGGGCAGGCTGATGCCGGGCACGGTGGCGCTGCCGCTGGCCCCGATCGACGAGGCGCCCCAGCCGCCGGTGGCATAGACCAGGATCGGTCCGAAGGCGTAGCCGACGCGGCCGCGCACGGTTGTGACATAGGGCTCGCTGTTGAGGCCCCCCTTCGCGTCGAACCCGAGGCCGGGAGCCGACGCGCCCGCTTGCGCCACGAAGGACGCGTAGCCTCCGTCCGCCTCGAAGCCGATCACCACGCCACCGCCGGGCGCGAACTGGTGATTGTAACCGATCGTGCCGCCGACGGTGAAACCGCCCAGGCTCGCCTCGGCGTCGATGCCGCTCTTGGGCACGGCGGTCGTGGCATGGAACGCGCCGCCCGCGGCGGCCCCGACATTGACGCCGAAATAGGCGCCCGTCCATTCGGGCACGACCGGATCGACGGCGGGAAGCGAGGGCCGAAGAACGTCCCCGCGGAACGGCAGGTCGGCCGCGATCGCGCAAGAAGAAAAGGTTAACAAAGTCGCAAGCGCGACAGCTGGCGTTCTCACCGAAGCCCCCAAAACACCTTACGTTGTCTTAAATGGCTTGGTTTGGTTAATGGTGGCTTAACAGCCCGAACGGCCACTCCCTGTACTTGTCTGCATGAGCACTTCTGCATGAGCACCGCTGCGGTCGACCCTGCCGGCCGGTGCCCTGGCGGGATCGTTGCTCTCGGCGCGCGAGCACGGCCCGCGCGGTGCGGGCGGGCCGTTCGTGACCTGAGGGCGCGGCGATCTCGGGCGGCGAGCCGCCCCGACCCCGCGCGGCGCCGGATCGGATCCAGCATCCGATCGCGTCACGGATGCAGGATGCCGACGAGGTTGACGAGTTCGTCGACGCGGAGCGGTCGCCACCCGAAACGGCGCCTGAGGAGCGCGTAGACCGCGCAGAGCAGGACCACGGCGCCGAGACCCGCCAGGATGAAGACGCGGATATCGCCTGTGACGAGCCCGACCGTGGCCGCGATGGCCGCGGTGGCGACGAAGACGAGGCGGCTCGGATGCCGCGGACCGGGACCGATTGGGTCGGACATCGCCGAGCCCCCCCGATCAGCGGCTCCGGCAATTCGGGCCGTACCAGGTCATGGTCCTGCGATCCATGCCACCGTCTGAGGAGGCCCCGCAGACGGGAAACGCCCTGTCGCCGCTGCGCTGGAGGCTGAGCACCTTGAAGAGATCGTGCTGCGCCTCGCGTCGGCGGTTCTGTTCGGCAAGCTGGGCCTGAAGCTGCAGGCTGCGCTCGGCCTCGATCTGGGTGCGCTGCTGGCTGAGGCCCATCATGCATTCGGCAAGGCCGTCGGTGCCCGCCCCGAACCCGAACTCGGCGCATTGCCGCTGATCCATCGCCCGCCGCTCCTGCGGGGTGACGCAGGCCGTGAGCGCGAGCGTGCAGCCGGCGATCAAGCCGAGCCGAACGATGCCGGCGAGACGGTCGCTTTCCGAGCGCGCGACGGGCGCGGCGCTGTCCCCGCCGGACCGGGATCCCATCCCGGCGCCGTCACGGGCGTGGACACAATGCATGGCAGCGGACGTCGTGGTCATGAGCAGATCGGCCTCGTTGGTCACGTCCACGAGCCTGCGATCGCCGCCGAAACGACGCCTGTACCGGTTCGCTCAAATTGTCCCGATCCCGCGGCGCCGGTGCGATTCCACGCCGTGCTCCCCACAATCCACGGTTTGTCGCATTCGCCCCCTGTTCCGATGCAGGGGACGGCCGTGGTTCCCCGTTAAGTCAATCATCATGCCCGTGCGGAATGGTTCGGCCCTCCGCGTCGTCTTTCGGAAACGCCCGGTCATGTCCAAACTCTCCCTCGCCACACTGGACGCGCCGCTTTCCGGACCGGTCGTCGCCGGCCGTCGCGCGAGGAGCTTCGGAGAGGCGCGGCCCGCCCCCCTCTGGCTGCTGCTCGTGGGGCGCGCGGAGGTGCGGCGGCACTGGCACCTGCTTCTCGCGGCGGGCGTCCTCTGTGCGAGCCTCGGCATCCTGACGGTGATCGACTCCCTCGACGGGGCGCTCCACGTGCCGGATCGCTGGTTCGGCCTCCTGCTCCTGATCGAGGGCGTGGCCTCGCTGGTCGCCGGAACCGCCGCCACGGGCGCAGCCCGCCGGCTGCGCCTGCTCAAGGGAGGGCTCCTCTTGCTGCTGGCCGTCCTGATCGTGGCGTCGACGCGGCATAGCACCTTCCTGCTCGCCCTGATCTTCGGCACCGTCTTCCTCGTCGACGGGGCGGTCCGGATCGTGATCGCGAACCTGCTGAAGTTCTCCGGCTGGCGGATGTCGGTCGCCCTGGGGGCTCTGGGCGTCGCGTTCGGCCTGTTCCATCTGCAGCCCTGGCCGACCTGGTACGCCGGAACCGTGGGCTACTGCCTGGGGATGTTCCTGATCCTCAACGGCGCGCGGTTCGCGCTGGCCGGCCTGCTGGTCCGGCGCGGGGCTGCGAGATCCAGCACGGTCTCATCGCCCGCCGCCGCGCCGGCCTCCGACAGCCTGACGGTCTATGTCTGGACCCCCACCGGGCACGCCACGACGCCGGCCCGGCAGCGGCTCGTCCGCCGCTACGTCGCCTCGGTGAACGCGCGCGGCCTGTTCTCCACGGGGCACGCCGCCTTGGCGCAGGGCGACGATCTCTATCTCAGCCATTATCCGGCGGTGGAGATCGATCGATCCGCCGGCAACCTGCGCGCCACCCTGCGGGCCGGTCCGGAGAACGACGTGCCCGGCCGCTTCCTCCCCTCCTACGCCTTCGAGGCGGACGATTGGTGCGAGGCGACCGTCGCCGTCACGATCACCGGCATCGACGCCACCCAACTCCGGACGTTCTGCGACGCCTATCGCCGCGACCCCACCTACAACTTCACCGGCCGCAACTGCTCGACCACCGTGGCCCGCGCCCTCGACGCGGCGGTGGACGGGGCCTTCGCCCGCGCCGGTCGGCCCTGGCGGCGCCTCGCCAAGGCCCTGACGACCCCCGAGTTCTGGGCTGCGGCGCTCCTGCGGAACCGGGCGGCCAGCGCGACGTGGACGCCGGGCCTGGTGCTGGACTACAGCCGCGCCCTCGGCGCGCTGCTCGATCCCGCCGCCCCCGTGCCGGGCTTCTCCTGGACGGGGGGCGCAGGGCGGCGCGTCCGCAACGGGCCGGGCGGCTCCTGGGCCGGGCTGTCGCGGATCGTGCGGCGGCGTCGGGCGCCCGGCGTCGAGCCGTCGGAGGCGTGAGGGGGCCGGTCCCGCGGCGCCGTCAGGGCGCCCGGGACCTGAGATCGACGGCGATCGCCTGCATGACCGCGAGGGTCTCGGCCTCGTCCTGCTCGGCCCCGTGATCGCTGAGCTTCACGATGACCGTGCCCGTCTCGCGGTTCACGTAGACGTACTGGCCGTAGACGCCGATCGCCGAGATGTCGCCATCGTCCCCGCCGGGGGCATGCCACCACTGGGCGGAGTATTGCCAGCCGTCGACCACGCGGCGGGCCGGGGTCGCGATCCGCTCGATCCAGCGCGTCGGGATGATGCGGGCCTGGCCCGCGCGTCCCTGATCGGCCACCAGGAGGCCGAAGCGGGCGAAATCCCGGGCCGTCGCGTTGAGGCAGCAGAACGCCTTCTCGACGCCCCCCGACCGGTCGAGGTTCCAGGTCGCGGCGGCCTGCGCGCCCATCGGCTTCCAGATCCGCTCCGACAGGAGGTCCGCCAGGGGCTTGCCCTCGACCCGGGCCAGGATCAGACCGAGCACCTCGGTGTCGATGCTGCGGTACTGGCCCTCGCTGCCCGGCTTGAAGGCGAGCTGCGCATGGTCCCGAACGAAGGCCGTGATGTCGCGCGTCAGGTACATCCCGGCCGTCCCGGTGAGGGGGCGGCGCGGGTCGTAGTTCTCCGGCACGGCGAGCCCGCTCGTCATGTCGAGGAGATTGCGGACGCTGATCTGTCCGAAGACCGCCGCGTTCCGCAATTCGGGCAGAAGATCCGAGACGCGGTCGGTCTCGGCGAGCCGGCCCCGCGCGATGGCTGATCCGACCAGCAGCGAGACGATCGACTTCGCCACCGACCAGGACGGGAACAGCGTCGCCGGTCCGGTTCCGGGCCGGTACCATTCATGGGCCAGACCATCGTTCTGGACCACGAGGAAGGCGTTGGTGTGCGTCGCCGCCAGCATCGTGGCGAGCGAGACCGACTGCCCCTTCCAGGGCACCTGCTCGAGGATCCGGCGCGGCTTCGCGGGCAGGGCGCGGGCCTGTGCGGGCGCCGGGACGGTGCGGCCCGCAAACCAGGGACCGACCGCCGACGGCTCGAGGACGGCCAGGGCCGCGAGGGTGACGGGATTGGGAAGGCCGAGCAGGGCGGTGGTGGTCCAGGTGCCGCCCGCGACGAGCGCGGCCCCGATCGCGCCGGTCGCGATCCATCGGCGGGCGGGCGTCGTGCGGATCGACGGTTCGGGAAGCGTGGACGCCCGGGACATGGTGGTGTGGTGTCCCAGAGGAGCTTGAAGATTCCCTTGATGCCGGCCGCATTCGGGGATTGCGCGGGCGACGGGTCGCGTCGCGCCGGGGGCGGGGCAAAGCTTCAAGACTTTTCCCGGCAGATCTCCACCGGCCGGCCCTTCGGTCGGAACGATTCCCCTCCGGTAAGGATGTCACTGGTGGCCATGCACCCGTTCCTGATTCTCGGTTTCGCGATCTGCGCGGAGGTGACGGCCACGCTCGCCCTCAAGGCCGCCGACGGCCTCACCCGCCCGGGCCCGACCGTGATCGTGGTCCTCGGCTACGGCACGGCCCTGTGGCTGATGTCGACGAGCATGGACATGCTGCCGATCGGCGTCGTCTACGCGATCTGGGCCGGGGTCGGCATGGTCGGCGCGGCGCTCGGCGGTGCCTGGCTCTACGGGGAGCCGGTCAACACGACGCTGCTCGTCGGTATTGCCGTCGTCGCCCTCGGCGTGACGATCCTCGCGGTCGGGCAGGCCCAGCACTGAGGCGCGGCGCCGGGCCCGGCGCGGGCGCCCGCGCGGCGGTTCGCGGAGGCCCGTACGGGTCGGGCCGCGGCGGATGCTTCGATTGGGCAAATGCTCGTAAAGCATCTGTTGATCAAAGCCTCCATGTCCCGATGCTTTTCCCGGGGCATATGCGAGATGTAATTTTTGATAAACTTTTGTGGTCTACTCACAAATTCGTGATCAGTGCGCTGATCTCGCTTTGTGGAGTGCAGGCAAGATGGCAAATTCCATGATCCAGCCGATCGGAGACGTTGACCACAAGCTCGACGACGCGGTGCTCGACAGCGTTCAGGGGGCAGGAACGTCTTCGGGATGGCAGAATGTCGACGGGCATATGCTCTGGGTGACCCAGACCATCGAGCCGGGACACGTTTCGAGCGACGCGAGCACCTTCCGGCACGACAGCCAGGGCAACATGTTCCGCTGGGACAACTCCGTCGGCCACGAAGTGCAGGTGACCCGCAAAGCCGCCCGGTGACCGGCACAGCCACGGGGTGATCCGCCGAGCCTCCCGGTGAGGCGCGCCCCGATCGCTGCGTGACCCGCATGGTCCGGAGCGCCCCGCGACGGGCGAGACACCGCCGCGTCGCAGAGCGCTCCCGCCGGCCCCGACGCGCCGCCGGCCGAAGGCCGAGCCCGATCTCGTCGCCCTCGGAATCCAGGCTGGGACGTCTCCGCAGCGACGCCGGGCGTCGCGACGGGACGACGTTTCCCCCTCTCACGTCTGTCCAAGGTCCCCTGACCCATGACTTTCCAAGACCCGAACAATCCCCGGTTCCAGCACTTCCAGGCGATGATGATCGCCGTGCAGGGCGATGCCGAGGCCTCCGCCCGCTTCAATGCCGAAGTCACCACGGCGCGCGCCCTTGTCGATTACTCCGCTGCCCACGGCGTGACCCTCAGTGAGCCCGAGGCGCAGGGCATCTTCGAGGCCGTCAGCCGCTTCGCCGAGGCCCAGGGGGCGGGCGGCGAGGGGCAGCGCCTGAGCGACACCGATCTCGAGGCGGTGAATGGCGGCCTGAGCTGGGCGGCCGTCGGCGGCCTCGCCTGCGGCATCGTCGGCGCGGTCGGCGGCATCGCCATCGCGATCGCCACGGCGCCCATCTCCATCCCCCTCGGGACCGCCGCAGGCCTCGCCGCCCTCGTCGGCACCGCCGTCGTCGGCGGCGGCAGCGGCGCCTTCTCGGGTGCCGTGTTCGGCGCGATGGTCGGCGGCGGCGCGCAGGCGGCCCACGACGCGATCACGAGCTGAGGTCCCGGCGACGGGGCAAAGTCCCACGGACTGGCCCCTCATCGGTCGCGCACACCATCGAGAGGATCGAGAGTTCATGACGAGCCCAACCCAGCAGACCCCGCACGACTTCGCTCAGCACATGGCGGTCGTACTCCGGGACGAGACCCAGCTGAAGCACTTCGTCGCGACCGTGAACGACGGCCCAAGCCTCAAGGCCTTCGCCGCCGCCCAGGGCTATGATCTGCCCGCAGCCGAGGCGGAACGCCTCATCGCCGAGGCCGGCGCGCTCGTGAACGCCTATTCCGACCAGGGTCCGATCAGCGACGATCAGCTCGAAGCCGTCAACGGTGGCTTCAGCTGGGCCGCCGCCGGCGGCATCCTCGGCGGGCTCGGCGCGGCCGCCGCGGTCGCCTTGGCCGTCGGTTGCATCATCGCCGCCCCGGCCACCGGGGGCGTGAGCCTTGCCGGCGCCGTCGCCGCCCTCGGAAGCTTGAGCGCCGGTGCGGCCGGCACCGTCGTGGCGGGTTCCCTGGTGACGGGCGCCTTCGTCGGCGGACTCGGTGCGGCCGGCGGCCACCTCGTCGATCAAAGCCTCTGAACGACCGTCGGTGACGGGGGACGCCCGAGCCGGCCCGCGCCGGCCCGGGCGCCGTCGCGTCCGAGGGGATGCCGCTTCGCCCCGGCAAAGACCGGAGGCAGGACGATCCGTCAGGTGAATTTTAATCAATCTGTTGTCTTTGTGGCAGTCGATCCGACGCCGGATCGTCCGACTCCCACGGTGTGGTCTCCGCACAGCGCCGTGAGATGGAAACAAGCCCGATCGTGTGCTTGCGGATCCAAGATCCGCTCAAGACTAGGACGCCAACTCTCGGATCCGGCCGACGCGGTACGAGGGCCTGGTGGATGATCGTGGATCGGATCGTCCGGGCGAGGTTCTCGTCCTGGCGGCGGATCGGCGAGACGGCCCCTCAAGTTCAGGCCTCCCGGATGACGACCGCTCTCTACCGCAAGGAAGCGCTGGACGGCCTGGCCGGGCCCGATCAGCTCGACGAGATGGTGAAGGTCACCTCGCCGCTCGGTTGGGCCGCGCTCGGCGTCGCCGTCGTCATCGTCGGCGGCTGTCTCGGCTGGTCGATGTTCGGCAGCTACCGCACGACGGTCACCGGCCAGGGCTTGCTGGTTCCGGCCGGGGGCGCCTTCGTCAGCGTCTACGCCCCGAAGGCCGGCTGGATCGAGAGCTTCCGCCAGCGCGGCGACCGCGTGCGCAAGGGCGACCTCATCGCCCGCCTGAGCGCGCCCGAGGACGTGCTGCGGTTGAGCGACGTCGATGGCCGGGTTTCCCAGCTCAAGGCGCAGCGCGCCGCCCTCGTCACGCAGCTCGAGGACCATTTTACCAAGGAGACCATCGCCGCCCGGCGCAAGCGCGAGGCCCTGGAGGAGACGATCGACCTCGGCGAATCCCGCGTGCGCGAGCTCAACGAATTGCTGCGCCAGCGCGAGTTCCTCCAGGCGAAGGGCCTGACCACCGCCGAGCGGGTCATCGAGGCCCGCGAGCGCGTCTTCGCCGCCCAGGAATCGATCTCGCGGGCGCGGACCGACCTTCTTTCCCTCGACGCCTCGCTGCTCTCCCTGCGCCACCAGTCGGATCAGGAACTGGCGACCCTCGACCGGCAGTTGCGCGACGCGGAGGGCCAGCGCGACCAGAACACGCTGAGCAAGCAGCTCGCCACCTCGGTCGTGGCGCCCGTGGACGGGATCATCACCACGAACGAAGTCAGCGACCACGCCCTGGTCGGGGCGGGGCAGAAGCTGATGGTGGTCGAGCAGGGCGGGCCGCGCCTCGACGCCCTGCTCTACGTCCCCCCCGACAGCGGCAAGGAGGTCCGCCTCGGCATGGAGGTGCGCCTGTCGCCCTCGGTCGCCAAGAAGGAGGAGTACGGCACGCTGATCGGCACCGTGATCCAGGTCGACGACAGCCCCGAGAGCGAGAGCGCGCTCGCCTTCCGCCTCGGCAATGCCGATCTCGCCCGCGTCTTCACGCGGGCCGGCCCGCCGCTGCAGCTCGTCGTCCGGCTGGAGCCCGGCAACGAGGGTCTCGACAGCTATGCCTGGACCAGCCTGCGGGGTGCGGAGGTCAGCCTGTCCTCGACGACCCTCGTGGATGGTCAGGTCACCGTGCGCGCGGGGCGGCCGATCGGCCTGTTCATCCCCGCCCTGCGCCGGTTCTTCGGGCTATGAGCGAGACGAGGCTGCGCTTCCCGCGCACGCGGCGGGCGCGGGTCCCCACCCTCCTGCAGATGGAGGCCGTCGAGTGCGGCGCCGCCTGCCTCGCGATGGTGCTGGCCCATCACGGCAAGTGGGTGCCCCTGGAGGAGCTGCGGGTCGCCTGCGGCGTCTCGCGCGACGGAAGCAAGGCCAAGAACATGGTCCGGGCGGCCCGCCGCTACGGGCTCGACGCCGAGGGCTGGCGCACCGATCCGGCCAAGCTCGCGACCAAGACCCTGCCGGCGATCCTGTTCTGGGAATTCAATCACTTCGTCGTTCTCGAGGGCATCGGGCGCGACGTCGTCTACCTGAACGATCCGGCGACGGGCCCCCGCACCGTCTCCCACGAGGAATTCAACCGCGCCTTCACGGGCGTCATGCTCACCATGAGCCCGAACGCGGCCTTCGAGCCTTCCGGGCGGCGGCCGAACGTCTGGCGGGCGATCGCCCAGCAGCTCGCGCCCTCGCGCGGCGCGGTGGTTTTCCTGGTTCTCGCCGGCGCCGCGGCCCTGGTGCCGGGCGTGTTCGTGCCGGCCGCCACCAAGATCTTCGTCGACGACATCCTGGTCCGCCACCTGACCGACTGGATCCGGCCGCTCCTGACCGGGCTCGCCTTCGCCGCCCTCTTGAGCGGCGTGCTGAGCGCGCTGCAGGGCTACTTTCTCGCGCGCCTGCAATGGAAGCTCGGCCTCTCCCTCGGCCTGCGCCTGACTTGGCACCTGATGCGGCTCTCGCCGAGCTTCTTCGCCCAGCGCTATGCGGGCGACGTCGCGAGCCGGCTCGCCGCCACGGAGCGCGCCTGCGACCTGATCGGCAGCCAAGTGTCCGCGCTGCTCGTCACCGGGCTGGCGGCCCTGTTCTACGGCGCCCTGATGGCGGTCTACGATCCGGTGCTCGCCGGGATCGGCTTCGCCCTGGCGCTCGTCAACGTCGTCTTCACCCGCCTCGTCGCCCGGCGCCAGGAGAACGCCGCCCGCACGGTCATGCGCGAGCAGGCGGTGCTCGGCAGCCTCTCGATCAACGGCGTGCAGGCGATCGAGACGCTCAAGGCGACCGCCTCCGAGGACGACTTCATGGCGCGCTGGGCCAATGCCCAGGCCCGCACCATGAACGCCGTGCATCGGATGCAGGTGCCGCTGCAATGGCTCAGCCTGATCCCGAAGGCGCTCGGCGCCCTGACCATGGCCGCCATCCTGGGGCTCGGCGGCCTGCGCGCCATGGAGGGCCTCATCACGGTGGGGACGCTCGCGGCCTTCCAGACCGTCCTGTCGAGCTTCCTCGCCCAGGTGAACGGTCTCGTCGGGATCGCCTCGGGGATGCGCGAGCTGCGCGTGGCCATGGAGCGGGTCGACGACGTGCTGCGCTCCCCCCTCGACCGCCGCGCCCTGACCGTGGCCAGGGACCCGGCGAGCTCCGACAACGACAACGCGACGGTGCCGGCCCGGCGCCTGAGCGGCGCGATCGACATCGAGGATCTCGCCTACGGCTACAACCCGCTCGAACCCCCGCTGGTCGAGGGATTCTCGCTCGCGGTCGCGCCGGGGGCGCGGATCGCCCTCGTCGGCCCCTCGGGCAGCGGCAAATCCACGATCGCGCGGCTCCTCGTGGGCCTGGCCGATCCGTGGGCGGGCCGCATCCGCTTCGATGGCGTTCCGGCGGACCGGGTGCCGCCGGGGGTGGCCTGCGCCTCCCTGGCCTATGTCGACCAGACCATCGTGCTGATGGAGGGAAGCGTCCGCCAGAACCTGACCCTGTGGGACGAGCGCGTGAGCGAGCGCAGCCTCGTGGAGGCGGCCCGGGACGCGGGTCTGCACGAGACCATCGCGGCCCGGCCCGGCGGCTACGACGCGCTGGTCAGCGAAGGGGGCAGCAACTGGTCGGGCGGGCAGGCCCAGCGGCTCGAGATCGCCCGCGCCCTGGCGCTCGAACCGAGCATCCTCATCCTCGACGAGGCGACCTCGGCGCTCGATGCCGTGACGGAGCGGACGATCCTCGACAACCTGCGCCGCCGCGGCTGCACCGTCATCCTCGTTACCCATCGCCTCAGTGCGATCCGCGACTGCGACGAGATCCTCGTCCTGGAGCGCGGACGCATCGTCGAGCGCGGCCGCCACGACGCCATGATGGACGCGCGCGGAACCTACGCGGAGCTGATCCGTGCTGCATGAGCCGAGCCACCACTTCACCGGCACCCCGGCCGACGCCTCCGGCAGCCCGGGCTTCGCCGTCGAGGCGTGCCTGATCCGGGTGGAGGCGGGATCGGCCGATCTCTACCTCGACCGGCCCGGCCGTGCCGGCAGCCGGCGGCGGCTGGCGCGCCTGCACCCCGGCGACATCGCCGTCCCGCTGGGAGCGGATTCCCTCGGCCTGCGCCTCCTCGTCTTCCCGGGCCCCGAGGCCCGGCTCTCGAGCCTGGAGCCCGCGGCGTTCCGGACTGCGCTCGACGCGGCGGAGACCGGCGCGATCGCGGCGGCGGAGCGGTGGATCGAGCGGACCGTCCGGGCCTGCGGCACGCCGCTCGAAGGCCATCCCGGGTTCCTCGGTGAGGGCGCCGGGCCGATCGATTCGGGCTTCGTGCTGCGGCCCGCCGAGGGCCTCGTCTGGGTGTCCGTGACCGAGGGCGCCCTCACGACCGCCCTGCCGGGCTCCGGCCCGGCCCAGGCCGGCGATCTGCCGGTGCCGGTCGTGGCCGCCACCGGCGGGATCATCTCGGAGCACGGGGCGCAGATCGTCGGGCGCGGCAGTGCGCGCCTCGCCCAGGACGGTGGCCTCGCCCGCGCCTTCGCGGACTACCAGGCCCGGCTCGCCCGCTCCCTCGCGGCCGGCGTCGCCGCGGCGGATGCCACGGAGGCGGCCTTCGTCGCGGGCAAGCCCGCCCGGGACCGTGCCGTCCTGGCGGCG